>CAVVLH010000007.1:0-40489 GCA_963748805.1 uncultured Alphaproteobacteria bacterium
TATCGCGAAATGCAGAAGCGATCACGTCGGCCGATGGACGATGCGAAGGCTCCGACCGCGAAGCGCCCGCTTCGACATCTTGCTCGCTTCATCTTGCTCGGGATCTACAGCGGGACGCGCGCGGGAGCGATCGCATCCGCATCGCCAATTCCGGCCGTCGGCCGCTCTTTTGTCGATCTCGAGCGCGGACGTTACTATCGGCGCCAGCAGGGCAGCGCGAAAACGAACAAGCGTCAACCGACGGTCCCAATTCCGTTGCGCCTGCTTGCGCATCTGCGGCGTTGGCACCGGATCGATCCGGAGGCAAAGCACTTTGTCGAATTCAATGGCAAGCCGGTAAGTTCAGTCAAAACAGCGTTCAAAAGCGCCGTCAGGCTCGCGGAGCTCGGTCCCGGTATATCGCCTCACACGTTGCGGCACACGGCGGCGACTTGGCTGATGCAAAAGGGCGCGGACCCGTGGCAGGCCGCCGGCTATCTCGGAATGTCACTTGAGGTTCTGCTCAACACCTACGGCCACCATCACCCTGACTATTTGTCGGATGCAGTCGAGAAAATCGCGATGCGCACGCCCGGTCACGAACGAAAGGCGCACGTATCTGGTGCGGTTTCTGGTGCGGTCATCCCGCTGCGGCGAGATAATCCCTGACTAAGCAATTGATTTGGTTGGTGGGCCCGGCAGGACTCGAACCTGCAACCAGACCGTTATGAGCGGCCGGCTCTAACCATTGAGCTACAGGCCCCGCCGCAAGCTGGCCGCAAAGCGGCAGGCAACGGTGCGACTGACCCCTTACAATGCGCCAGCCGATCCGGCAATGCCGGGGTTGGCCTTCGCCACAAACTTCGGATTTTCCGAAATCTGCTTGACGGACGGGTAGAAACAGGAATATCCGATTCGTATCCCGCGCTCCTTACGAGGGGCGTTTCGCGATCGTCACGGACGTTGGGCGCGGGATGCGGTGGACGCCTCACATGCGACGGACGAGCGCATGCGGGGCGTACGACGAAGCCATGTGGTTCTGACGTCTCGATGCTGACGTTAAGCCGGCGATGAAGCTGGCGCTTCACGCCGGCGACGGTGACAAAAAGCCCGATCGCCGGGAAGAGCATGGAATAAGTCGTTCAAACCATCGCGCAGGGAATGCCGGAGTGATCGGCGAACCTGTGGTGACTAACTCGCGTGTTTTTTACACCACGCGAGGCTGCGGGTGCGCCTGGCGCGCCGGCATTCCCTGCGCCCTCTGTTTGCCAGGGCCAAGAATTTTCGCAAAACTCGCGCGGTTGCTGCGGCGAGAAGGTGGGGGTGTGTGGAATCGAGACGTCGAGACAAATTAGCTCGTCATGCCCGGCCTAGTGCCGGGCATCCACGTCTTACTTCCTTTTTATGCAAAGACGTGGATGGCCGGGACAAGCCCGGCCATGACGAGTGGACTAGCGGCCGCGGCGTATGGGTTCCGGCTCCCGAGCGCAATTGCGCTCTAGGCCGGGACGACGGAAGAGGTCCTCAATCCACCGACACACCCGCAAACGCCACCACCTTGCGCCATTTCTCGGTCTCGTCGGCAATCAGCTTGCCGAATTGCGCGGGCGTCATCGGCTTCGGGATGCCGCCGACGGCCGAAAGCCGCTCGATCAGCTTGGGATCCTTCAGCGCCTCGGCGACGGCCTTGTTGAGCGTCTCCACAACTTCGGGCGGCGTGCCTTTCGGCGCGGAGATGCCGTAGAAGCCGACCGACTCGAATCCCGGCACGGTTTCGGCGATCGCGGGAATATCCGGCACGCTCGGCCAGCGTCGCGGCGAGGTGACGCCAAGTGCGCGCAGGTTTCCGGCGCGGGTCTGCTCCAGCGCCCCCGGCAGATTGTCGAAGATCATCTGCACCTTGTTCGACATGATGTCGGGATAGGCGTTCGTCGATCCGCGATAGGGCACGTGCAGCATGTTGCAGCCGGTCATCGCCTTGAACAGTTCGCCCGACATATGCACCGAGGTGCCGTAGCCGGACGACGCGAAGGAGACCTTGCCCGGATTGGCCTTGCAGTACTCGATCAGCTCCTTGACGGTCTTGACCGGCATCGTGTTGGAGATCACCAGCATGTTGGTCAGCTGCATGATGCTGGCGACCGGCACGGTGTCGCGGATGAAGTCGTAGTTGAGATGCTTGTAGAGCGAGGTCGAAATCGCATTGTTGGGCGCGACGAACAAGAGCGTGTAGCCGTCCGGCGGCGAGTTGATGGCGGCTGCGGCCGCGATATTGCCGCCGGAACCGGCGCGGTTCTCCACCACGAATTGCTGGCCGAAATGTTCCGACAACCAATTGGCCATGATGCGCGCCACCACATCGACCGGGCCGCCTGCGGTAAAGCCGATCAGCCAGTGCACCGGGCGGTTCGGATAATCGGCCGCCTGCGCCGTTACGGTGCCTGTGATGAGGCCGGCAATACCGACGACGGCGATGATTGCCGCCCGCAAATTTCTCATGACAGCCACTCCGTTCCAACGCTCTTTGCGAGCTATGCTTTCATACAAAGCGGGATTTGCCTACATTGGCATTTGACGCACCCAACGCCGTCGGAGGACGACAAGATGAAAATGACGCTTATGACGTGTGCTGCCTTGCTGTGTCTGGCGGGCAGTGCTGCGGCGCAAGAAAAAACCACGCTCGTCATGGGCACGGCGACGCAAGGCGGCGGCTTTCCGGTGTACGGCAACGCCTTTGCGGCGATCATCGCGGAGGCCGATCCGACGCTGTCGATCGAGACCCGCAACACCATGGGCTCCAGCGAGAACATGCCGCTGATGGAGAAAGGCCAGCTCGACCTTGGCCTCGTCGCCGGCGAATCCTTCTACCAGGCCTTGCAAGGGATCGGACGGCCTCCGCTCAAGCTGAAGATCCTGACCGCGATCTATGGCACCGCCGGCATGTTTGCGGTGCGCGGCGACAGTCCCTATCACAGCATTCAGGATCTGGTCGGCAAGACGGTCGCCTTCGGCGCCAAGGGGTCGGGCATTCCGATCCTCGGCCGCTACATGCTGGACGGCATCGGATTGAAGCAGGACGGGGATTTCAAATCCATCCTGCTCGATCACGCCGGCGAAGGGCCGGAGATGGTGCTCGACGGGCGGGCTGACGCGATCTGGGGCGCCGGCATCGGCTATCCCGGATTCTTCGAACTCGCCAAAGGCCCATCCGGCGTCCGCTTCATTGCGCCGACGGCCGACGAGATCGCGCGGATGAGCGCGAAATATACACTGTTGAAGCCGATGACGATTCCGGCCGGAAGTTATCCCGGCCAGACCGCGCCGATCCATTCGCTGGGCTCATGGAGTTTCGTTCTGACGCGGCTCGATCTGCCGGACGACGTCGCCTATCGCCTGGCGAAGGCACTGCATGGCGCGGAAGGCGCGTTCTGCAAGAAGCTGAAGCAGGCTTGCGAAACCACCGCGGCAAACACCGTCGCGGCCGTGCCGGATATTGCACTGATCCATCCCGGCGTGATGAAGTACTATCGCGAAATCGGCGTGGTGAAGTGACGAAGGCGGTATCGTGCCCCGGACGCAACGCAACGCCACACGCGGATTCACATGCGTCTTCGACGCGCCATGGCGATGCGTTGCAGATCCGTGGCCTATTGTGGGTCCCGGATCTGCATCGCATCATTGCAACGCGTCCGGGACACGAGGTCCTCACCGCTTCCCCATCGCACAGGCCGGGTCCGGCGGCCCGAACGCGTCGTCGCCGGAGATTTTCGCCAGCACATTGTAATAGTCCCACGGGTAGTGTGACTCTTCCGGCGTCTTTACCTGCACCAGCATCAGGTCATGAACCATCAGATTGTCTTCGCGCAGATGCCCGTTGCGAGCAAAGAAATCCTCGACCGGCTGCTCGCGCATTTTGGCCGTAACGGTGAGGGGCTCATCTGTGCGGCTCGCCTCGATCGCCTTGAGATAATTCGTCACCGCCGAATAGACGCCGGCCTGCCACATCGTTGGCATGACGTCCATCCTGGCGAAATAGCGCTTGGCCCAGGCGCGCGCCTTGTCGTCCAGGTCCCAGTAGAACGACGTCGTCAGCAACAGGCCTTGGGCTGCGGGAAGGCCGAGCGAATGAATATCGGTGATCAGCGCCAGCAGGCCGGCCATCTGCTGGCCGCCTTTGAAGATGCCGAATTCACCGGCGGCCTTGATCTCGCTGATGTTGTTGGGCGGGCCGGCGGCAATGCCGATGATCCTGGCTTTCGAGGCCTGGGCTTGCAGGATGAACGAGGACACATCGGCCGCGGCAAAGGGCAGGCGAACCGAGCCCAGCACCTTGCCGTGATTTTTCGCGATGACGGCGGAAGCGTCCTTTTCCAGCGAGTGGCCGAAAGCAAAATCGTCGGTCAGGAAAAACCAGCTATCGCCGCCGCGCTTGACCACTTCCTGCGCGGTGCCGGTGGCGAGCGCTCTTGTATCGAACACCCACTGGATCGCATAGGGCGAACAGTATTTGCCATGGAAATCGGACGTGCCGGTCGCTTGCGTGATGAACAGCCGGTGCTTTTCATTGGCGACGTTCTGGACGGCGAGCCCGACCGCCGACACTGGCACGTCCACAATCAGGTCGACCTGCTCGACGTCATACCAGCGCCGCGCCAGCGTGGCGCCGATGTCGGGCTTGTTCTGATGATCGGCGGAAATCAGCACGATCGGTTTGCCGGCGACCTGCTTGCCGAAATCGTCGACCGCCATTTGGGCCGCGATCAGGGAACCCCTGCCGGTTGCCGCGGAGGCCGGACCGTTCATGTCGGTGAGAACGCCGATCTTGACGACGTCGTCCGAGATTTGGGCCGACGCCGGGCGCGATACCACCGGCGCGATCGCGATGGTCAAAGCGATGATCAGGATCCTGGCCGACATTCGTTTCTCCTCACGTCTATTCTGGCGTTGCCAGTATCACATGGCGTGCCGCATCGGCGCGTTTTATCCGCCATCCAGCGCCGCCAGCCGCTCGGCTTCCGCGAGATCATCGGCTGTGTTGGCGTTGAAAAACGGATCGAGCGGCGCGGTCGGCCATGTCACGGTGGCGAGGGAATAGCGCGCGGCCCAAAGCTCGACCTTCCTGATATTTTCGCCGACGAGCGCATGGCGAAGTTCCTCGCGCAGTGCGACGCTCCACAATCCGATCACGTGATGTGTCTGACCGCCGGACGCCGCGACCGTCACTTGCGCATTCTGTTCGACGCGAGCCTGATGCAGGCGCCCAAGGAGATCGCGCGGCAGAAATGGGCAATCGGCGGGGGCGGTCAGCACGAAAGGCGCCTCGGGCAGGTGCGCCGCCGCCCAGTCGAGGCCGGCGAGAATACCAGCCAGCGGTCCCGGAAAATCGGCGACGGAGTTGGCGACAACCAAAAGGCCAAATCGCGCAAACCGGGCCGGGTCGCCGTTGGCGTTGAGGACCAGGGGATCGCATTGCGGACCAAGCCGCGCAATGACGCGCTCAAGGATGCTGCGGCCGGCAATGAGCCGCATTGGCTTGTCGCCGCCGCCGATCCGCCGGGCGAGACCGCCGGCGAGCAGGATGCCCGGCGTTGGCGGCGTGCGGTTCGGGGCCTGGTCGATCTTCACCATCGCGGGGAGGTTAGCATGACATTCGGTCACAGCCGATATAAGGCTTTCCCATCAAGGTCGCCGGCACATGAAGCCGGTTTCGGAGCACAGGATGAAAGTGATCGGCGTAGCCGGCTGGAGCGGCGCGGGGAAGACCACCCTGATTTCGCGCGTCATCCCCTATCTGCGTGAGCAGGGACTGCGCGTCTCCGTGATCAAACACGCTCACCATGATTTCGACGTCGACGTGCCGGGCAAGGATTCCTGGGTGCATCGGCAATCGGGCGCTGAGGAGGTGCTGGTATCGTCGGCCAATCGGTGGGCGCTGATGCACGAATTGCGCGGCCTGGCCGAGCCGCCGCTGACGGAATTGCTCAGGAAAATGTCGCCGGTCGATCTCGTGGTGATTGAAGGCTTCAAGTCGGAGCCTCACCGCAAGATCGAGGTGTATCGCAAGGCCAGCGGCAAGCCGTCGTTATTCCCCCAAGATCCCGCGATTGCCGGAATCGCTGCGGATGCGGCGGTCGAAACCACGCTTCCGGTGGTTCATCTCGATGACATCCCGGCGGTGGCGACGATGATGCAGACCTATGCGATCGCGGTGGAAGATGTGTTCGCCGCAAGCCTCAACAAGGCCTAGTGTGGCGACACTGACGTTCCTTTCAGGGCCGCCGCGATAGGATACGAATGTCAGAACCGGGACACGAGAGAGGCGGCATGAATCCGACCAAGCTGGATCTCACGGGCCTGAAATGTCCATTGCCGGCGCTGATGACGGCGAAGGCGCTGAAGACGCTCTCGCCGGGCGACGTGCTGGAGGTTCACTGCACCGATCCGCTGTCGGTGATCGATATCCCTCATTTGGTTCGCCAGACCGGCGACAAGGTCGAGATGTCCGAGCGCAGCGAGCAGCGGATTGTCTTCATTATCGAAAAAACAAATCGTTCGATTGAGGATGCCAATGCCTCGTCGGTCGAAGGTTAACCGCAGTCGAGACAATTCATCGCACCCCTCGTAGCGGCCGATCGCCTTTACAGGTGGCGATCTCTACCATTTGCCTATCGACACAGAGGCAAGCTTCTGCCCCAATTATTGGCGGGCGACGTGTCGCGCGGGACAGGTACAGCGGGAAATTGTGCAGAGCACAACGGAAGGCTAGGCTTTTCGCGGGGTTTATAGAGCCACCAGGAAACGCAGACATACTCGCAAAAAGGGTAGCTGCAGGGAGGATTGAATGACGACAATCAGCAGCGCAGGCGCGGCGTCGAACGCCGGATCGGGAATCCTCGATCGCGAGCACACGATTGCGAAAGCCGGCTTCAACCGCTGGATGGTGCCACCGGCTGCGCTTTGCATTCATCTGTGCATCGGCATGGCGTATGGATTCTCGGTGTTCTGGCTGCCGCTTTCACGTGCCATCGGCCTCACCGCGCCGAAAGCGTGCCCGGATCTTTCGCTGTGGCACGAGCTCTTCACCACCACCTGCGACTGGAAGGTCGCAAGCCTGGGCTGGATGTTCACCCTGTTCTTTGTCGTGCTCGGTGTTTCCGCCGCGATTTGGGGCGGCTGGCTCGAACGCGCCGGCCCGCGCAAGGCCGGAGCGGTTGCGGCAGTGTGCTGGGGCGGCGGTCTCCTGATAGGCGCTTTCGGTGTGTATACGCATCAGCTCTGGATCATGTGGTTGGGGTCCGGCGTGATCGGCGGTGTCGGTCTCGGTCTCGGTTACATCTCGCCGGTCTCCACGCTGATCAAATGGTTTCCGGACCGTCGGGGCATGGCGACCGGCATGGCGATCATGGGCTTCGGCGGCGGCGCCATGATTGGGGCGCCGCTCGCTAACCTTCTGATCAACTACTTCAAGACGTCGACGGACGTCGGGGTCTGGCAAACCTTTGCCACCTTGGGCGTGATCTATTTCACCTTCATGATGATCGGCGCCTTCGCCTATCGCGTCGTTCCGGATGGCTGGAAGCCGGATGGCTGGACGCCGCCGAGCGAAAAGAGGTCGATGATCTCCGAGCATCACGTCCATCTCGACAACGCTCACAGGACGCCGCAGTTCTGGCTGATCTGGTGGGTGCTAACGCTGAACGTTTCGGCAGGTATCGGCGTGATCGGCATGGCTTCGCCAATGCTCCAGGAGATTTTCGCCGGCAAACTGATCGGCTTCCCCGATCTGACCTTCAGCCAATTGTCGGTCGAGCAGAAGACGGTGATCGCAGGAATTGCGGCGGGCTTCGCAGGACTGCTGTCGCTGTTCAACATCGGCGGCCGTTTCTTCTGGGCGTCGCTGTCGGACTATATCGGACGCAAGAACACTTATTATTGCTTCTTCCTGCTCGGCATCGCGCTCTATGCGCTGGCGCCGACCTTCGCGGCGATGGGCTCGAAGCTGCTCTTCGTTCTCGGCTTCGGCATCATTCTGTCGATGTACGGCGGCGGCTTCGCCACCGTGCCGGCCTATCTTGCCGACATGTTCGGCACGCAATTCGTCGGCGCCATTCACGGGCGGTTGCTGACGGCGTGGTCGACGGCGGGCATCATCGGCCCGGTGGTCGTGAACTACATCCGCGAATTCCAGCTGGCTGCCGGCGTGCCGCGCGATCAGCTCTACAACACCACCATGTATATCCTGTGCGCGATGTTGGTCGCGGGCCTGATCTGCAATTATCTGATCAAGCCTGTCGATCCGAAGTGGTACATGAGCGAAGCGGAAGTCGCGAAATTGCAGGCAAGGAACGCCGCCACGGGTGTGGCGGCTCCTTCGGGGTCGTTCGGCATCGGCAAGGGTGGCTTTGATACGAAGGCAGCGCTGTTCTGGCTGTTCGTCGGCATTCCGCTCGCCTGGGGCGTCTGGAAGACGCTCCAGAGCGCGGCCAAGATCTTCTGACGCTTGCTACTTGCGTCGCGAAACGCTCATCGTGTTTCGCGACGCCTCTCCTTAATCAATAACCAAAGAATTCACCCAAGGGGATTTCTCATGCTTCGTCTTGCAACCTGCCTCGTTGCCGCTTCTCTGGTCGTGGGCAGCGTTCATCACGCCTCGGCACAGGCCACCGATACCAAGCCTTCGAGGATGAAGCTCACGGTTCAAAAACTGAGAGATATGAAAGCGAAATGGCTGGCGAACCGGCCCAAGCTCAGGGCCTGTCGCGCCGAGGTCAAGGCCAAGGGGCTGACCGGCGACGATCGCTGGTTCTATATCGCAGACTGCATGGAGCGGAAGTAAACCTCACGTTCAGCCGTGCCGTTGCCGGCGGAGGCCACGAGCCGCAGCAAAGGCTTCAGGTAGTCGACGAGCCGGTTGCCCTGGTTCTCCACGTCGAGTTCGAACCGCTCCGACGGAAAGATCATCGCACAGCCCGCTTGCCGGCAAGTTCGTCGCGCGAAGGCGAGCGCCGAACTCCTGAACAGAAAGATGCCGCCGTTCTCGCCCTTGGCATCGCGGGCGAGCCAAAAGCCGTCGCGGTTGCGGCCGACAAAGAAGGCGGGGATCGATGCATTGATGATGCCGGGGTCGAGCGGCTGAAAGCACGCCGGCGAAGCTGCGGGCTTTGGGGCCAGCGGTTTTGCAAATCCGGGATAGGCTAGCGACATGGCGGTCATGGTGTGGCCGGAGGCTGTAGCGCTCGTGAACGCGGGACGGAAATCGTGCACTGACGAAACGACGCAAGTCAGATTGCCCCTGATGGCCGTAGGATTACGAGACGGCCCGGCCCGGCATTTCATAAGAAAGGAATAAAGATCAGCGAGCGAGGCCTGTGCGGATTGACGCCGTTCGCAGCTATTTATTGTCCGTCTATGAAAACGCGCGGGCGCCGGTCTCGAATTCCTATGCGCTGTTCGTGCATGTTTCGCTTCTCCCAGCCCTGGAGCTCACGGAGCAATCGATGCGGTCATTTTCATTTCTCGTTTCAACTCTCGCCTCCCGCATCCGCAAGATCGCGGGCGCGCTCGGCCCGTGGGAAGTCAGGAAGTACCGCCCGGAGCGCCACTATATGCGCGGTCCCGGGCCGAAGTGGCGTGAGAAGCATTCGTCCCGGCCAGTGTAAAGTCTTTTTCCCCGATCGCGGCCATCGCATCGGCAATTCTGGCCTTCGCCTGATCCGACAATCCGACAAGAGGCAGGCGGGTGTCCGGCCGCATCGCACCGAGCAGGCTCAGCGCATATTTGACCGCGGCCGGATTCTCGTCCGCAATCATGATCGCTAACGGTAACAGCCGCTGTTGCAGGCGTTGCGCGAACTGCATTCGACCTTGCGTGAGGTTTGAAAAGATCTCCCGGCAGGTCGATGGTTCGATGTTCGATACGACCGAAATGCAGCCGTCGCCGCCGCCTGCCAGGAAAGCAAGGGCAGTCGGGTCATCTCCCGATATCAGGCGGAATTGCGCCGGCACCGTCGAGCGAAGACGTGATAGACGCGAGAGGTCAGCTGTCGAATCCTTCAATCCGATGAATTGAGGCGACTCGGCAAGCCTCAGAAGCGTGTCGTCTGCCAATCCCCGGATCGTTCGTGCGGGAACGTCATGCAGTATGACGGGCAGCGCGGTGGAATTGGCGATGGCGCGGAAGTGAGCCTCGATACCGGCCTGCATCGGCTTGTTATAATAAGGCACGACCGACAGGAGAGCGTCGGCGCCGGCCAATTCTGCCCGCCGGGCCTGCTCCGCCGCCTGACCGGTCGAGTTCGAGCCCGCGCCCGCGATGATGCGAATACGGCCGCGGGCGATATTGGCTGCGGTTCGCACGATGGCGTCGTACTCGGCCGACGTCAGGGTGGAAAATTCGCCGGCGGTTTCCCCGACGACAATCGCCGTGACGCCTGCCCGTATCTGTCGTTCGCAAAGCCACGCAATGGCGTTGAGATCGATCGCGCCAGCCTCATCGAAGGGGGTTGGAATATCCGGGATATAGCCGGTGAGCCAGGTCGTCGAATTTGCGAACGGTGCCATCGCGTCACGCGGCGTTTTCGATTTGACTGAAACCCTGACGGAAAGCCGACAGCACCAGTCCTTGATGGCACCTCACGCCAGCCTCAATCTGAAACCCCATCTGTTGAAGCTTGGTCCGAACGCCCAGGCTCGAGCCGTGCCCGCAGGAATCGATGAGAACGGCGAGCATCGCGTTGGTGCACAGAAAAGGCGATATGTCGGTGAGAGCCCTTTCCATGGAGGCCGGGTTACGGTCCGCGAGCAGGCCGATGGCATGGTGTCTCCGCGGAAGCCAGCTCGTCGAAATCGGGGCTACTCGCATAAAGCCGCGGCGCCGAAGCCCAAGATAAAGTTCCATCCCGCGGCCGCCGGCGACGACTGCGCGCTGTATGTGAGACAGGCGCGTGAGTGCGATCATCGTGTCGAGGACTTGCGCCTGATCTGAAGTGGAATGAAGCTGAGCCATATTGCTCTCCTGGACGATGGTGGTCGATGACTCAGGCGGGCTTTCAGGTCATCTGGCCTGCGCCGTTGGTATCGAGTTCGATTTCCCGCGCCAGTTCGACAATGGTTTCGGGATGGTGGCCGTTCTCGAAGAGTGCGTATTTGAAGGCCTGAGCGCGATTAACGAACAGTCCGCCATAGAGGCCGTGTTGTTCCTGGGCGACCCAGTTGCCACGACGGTTCCTGCCAATAAACGTAATAGTCGATGCAGAGTTGCACGAGGGAGGTTCGGCGAGTTTCACGTTGGTATTCCTTGTTGGTGGCGAGCAAGTCTGTTCCCGATTTTGGGCTTTCCGCTGCCGCTCGCCGTTGGGCGAAAAGGCTGGGACCAGCAGCCGGGGACTGGCTTTACTCGTGCTTCCAATATCTGCGGGAGCGGATATGAATTCGATTGAGGCAAGCCGGCTATCTCATAAGTGCAGCATAAGACCGGGTGAGGTGTTCAACTTAGAACATGAAAGTCGAATGAAACGATCAAACAGCACAGGGCTGCGTAGCCGATCGCCTCGTCCCAGTGATTAAGGACGGATCCAAGCGGCTGCTCGCGCTTCAGCGTTGCCAGCACCGCACTCAGGATGGTGGACATCAGCAGCAACAGCATCAGGCTTTGATCAAACCGGACGCTGCTGAACGCCGCGAATACGAGGAGAATGACCATCCGCAGCCAGAAGCGGATGATGACCCGCATCGACTGCGCCTCGTGCGTCAGATGCGCGTTTGGCTGCTGCGGCACGCCGGGTACTCGTTATGAAAAATTGTCGCGGCAGAACGGCAGGTGGTGAGCGCTTTATATGCGCGCCGGCCCGAATGGGAGAAAGCTTGACTCATGCCGCCAATATCTTCGGTGGCTGATATGAATTCGAGGGCGGCGCGCCTGTTATCTCATATGAGATCCATAAAGCCGCTTCAGCCAAATTGCGCGGGGGATCCGAACGTGCAGGCGAGGCAGCACAGCGCCGCAAAGGCCATGGCTTCGTCCCAGTGATTGAGGGACGCATCGAGCGGTTCTTCACGATCGAACGCCGCGATGACGCCGCTAAGGATGGTCGACATCCACAGCATCACGGTAAGGCCGCGTTCGAAGCCGATGCCGCCGAGCGCCGCGAACGCAAGGATAGCGGTGATGCGCAGACCGAAGCGCAGCATCACCTGAGTCGATTTCGACGTCAGCGTCAGTTGGCGGGCGCGGCTTGTGACGAACGACAGCATAGTTGGATTTTCCGAAAGTGGAATTCGTGAACCATGAGCTTGCAAAGCCCGGGCCAGATGTGAGCTTTCTGATGGCTCGGTCTCGCTACAACCAGCGGAGCTTTGAATCTGGATAAAAGCTCATTGGAAAACGAGGTTGGCTCGCGGCCCAAAATATAAATTATTCATATAGGAAAAGGAGGCGGACCGCACTCGCCGCGAGCCGCATCAGCTTCAATCGAACCGATTGCCGCGATCAGAATGCGGACTTGACGACGGCACCGGAAGCAAGCTGTAGATGGCTCGGATTGGCCGGATCGCACCATAGGCGAAACGCTTGTCCGCGCCGCGGCGGCGGGCCCTGCCAGGGCATCCGGTCGTGCAGGGTCGTGGTGTAGGGCGCGCCGTTTGGCGGCGTGATTTCGAGCGTCACCTTGACGAGCCAGCTGTCGATCGGCGCAAACGGCAACTCCTCGGAATAAACCACGCGCGCGGTGCAAGGGCGTAACGCCGCTCTTGCCCCTTGTGCATGCGCAGCCGCACTTGCCAAGGTCGCGCCCAGGATCACGGTTGCCGCAGCGATAGCAGACTTCATGGTCGTTTCCACCGGCTTGTTCCGTGATATTGGCTTGTTCCGTGATGGGGATCAGTGATCGTGTGGGAGCAAGATTGCGTGCGCAGCACGACAAAATCAAGTTACGCGATCCCGGAAAATCAGTTCCGGCGGCGGGTGCCGCGAATGAGAAGAACAAAGCCCGCGACGATCGCAAGAACCAGGATCATCCAGTATTGGCCGTGAAAGCCAAGAAAGGAAAAGTGCTCGATGAGAAAGTGCAACGCCCCCGCGCTCCCATTTTCGGGGCGAAGATAGGCGTTACCGCATCAAAAATATATTATTTTTATATTTTCATTCAGTAATTGAGGCCCTAGGCCCGGGCAAATCAGTCGGCGGCGATGTCTTCGAAGCGGGCCTGGAGGCGGTAGCCGACCCCGGATTCGGTCACGAGAAGACGGGGGCGGTTGGGGTCGCTTTCGATTTTCTGGCGCAGCTTGCGCACGAGGATACGAAGATACTGGATATTGTCCCGCTGATTGCCACTCCAGATGTCCTTCAATAACTGGTCGTGCGTCACCACAAGTCCGACATGGGTCGCCAGGATATGCAGCAACCGATATTCCTTCCGGGTCAACCGGATCGGATTCTTGTTCAACGACACCGTCCGGGTCACCAGGTCGACCGAAAGGGGACCCGCCACCACGACCGGATTTTCGGTGGCGCTCTTGAAATAGCGGCGAAGTGCCGCCTCGCTGCGTGCCAAGAGCTCCGCCATGCCGAACGGCTTGACCACGTAATCGTCGGCGCCCGCCTGTAGCAGCCGGACTTTCTCGTCCTCGCTCGACACGATCGACAGAATAATGACCGGGACATTCGACCACGAGCGGATCCGCTCCAGTACCTCGGCGCCGTGAAGGTCCGGAAGGTTCAGATCGAGGATGATGAGGTCGGGGGCGCTGAAAGTCGCCGCCTTTAGGCCATCGGCGGCGTTTTCCGCCTCGATCACCGAATAGCCCTGCAATTCGAAGCCTGCGCGCAGGAAGCGCCTTATCTTCGGCTCGTCCTCGATCAGCAGCACATTGTTGGCGGGCCTATTCATCGGATGCCACCGTGATATCGGATTGTTTTGTCGCCGAGCGGGGCAGGGTGATGGACGCGGTCGCGCCCTGCCCCTGTCCCGGACTCGCAATGTCGATGCTGCCGCCGTTGGCTCCGACAAAAATGGATGCGATCCAGAAGCCGAGGCCGGAGCCGGGAATCGTCGCCTGGTGACGCTGGCTGCGGAACAGGCGGCGGCCGAGCTGGGGCCGCTCGTCGGCGGTGATGCCGACGCCTTGATCGGTAATCGACAGGACGATGTCGTCTTGTTCGGATTTGACACTGACCAGGATCGTCGAGCCCGATGGAGAATATTTGGCGGCGTTTTCGAGCAACTGGCCGCAGGATTCCTCGATCAGGCTGGAATCGACATGGATCAGCGGCAGGTCATCGGTGAATTCGGTTTCGACTCGGTGCGCGGCGAGCCGGCGCGAGCGCGCCTTGATCGCGGCGTTGACGATGTCTCGCGGATCGGCCCATTCGAGCTGCGGGGTCACGCCGCCCGCGGTGACGCGCGTGGCGTTGAGAAGGTTCTGGATGAAGCGGTCGAGCTCGGCGACCTCGTCGGATATTGCCTCCACCAGCGAACGGGCTCGGCCGTCGTTTTGAATGAGTGGAATGGAATCGAGCACGCTGGCCGAGCCGCGAATCGTCGCCAGCGGTGTGCGCAGCTCGTGCGACAGCGTGCCGTGAAATGCGTCTCTCAAGAGCTGGGCTTGCAGGCGCAGCCGCGCGTCTTCCATCGCCTTCTCGATATCGATCCGCTGCAATGTCAGCGACACTTCCTCGATGATCGCTTCGACGCGGAGCGTCCTGGCTTCCAGCCTTTCCACCGAACCCACGCCGATATTGACGGCGACAAGCCCGAGGATCGCGGTTTCCGAACTCACCATCCTCAACAGCCAGACATCCTGCGTCGGGGCGTCGATCACGGAACGAACCGAGTGACCGGCTGTCGTCATGGCTGAACAGGCATGGTCTTTCACCACCTTCGGCACCTTGCCGGATCTCGGCGGCTCCAGCTGGCCGTCGTTTTTCGCCGCGAAGAAGACCGTCGGCCGGCCGAGCGTTTGCGAGAGATAGTTCTCGATCGCGGAGACCAGTTCCGAGACGGTGAAACAGGCGGCCAGACGCCGCGAGAAATCATAGAGATTGTGAATGTCCCGTTCGCGCTGGCGCAGCGTTTCGGTCTCCTGGCGCAGGCGGGAGGCGAGATTGCTGCTGACGAGCGCCACCACGAGGAACAGCAACAGGTCGATGACCTCTTGCGGATCCTCGACCTGGAAACTGAAGATGGGCGGAAAGAAAAAGAAGTCCGCTTCCGCCATGCTGGCGATGGAGGCCAGCGTCGCCGGCCAGATTCCCCATCGGGTGGCGGCGATGATGACGGGAACGAGATAGGCGATCGGGACCAGGCTCGCGGCGAGCGTCTGCTCCAACAGCAACAATAACGCTGTGACCAGACTGACGCTGCCGAACGACAGCAACAGAGGAACCACTTCGGTTTGCAGGAAGCTTTGCGGCGCAAAGGTGTTCGACGCTGCCGCGATGTCTTGATGCCTGCCGCCGGAAAGTCCGGGCCTGGCGAGCTTCGATGCGATCGGCAGAGGTGAATGCAAGAGCGCGTGCCTTCGTAGGGAGGACATCGATCGATCGTTGTCTCGGCCAAAAGCCTCAAGCTCAAAGGAAGCTCTGGGCTCAAAGGAAGCTCTGGCCTCAAAGGAAGTTCTGGGCTCAAAGACCACAGCAAAAATCGTGCCCCAGCAGCCAGCGATCAGGTGGCGGCGAAAATTGGGGCCGTCAGGTCAAACAATCCTGAGGTGTGTGCCTGAGAATATTCCGGCCGTTTCAATCAATCGTTGCTCCAATGTCGTCTACCCGGCAGGTGCAGCATTCTTCAGATCGACGTATAAAATCTATGCCGTTTGTCGGTCAAAGAGATATAAAAGTAATATTAAACGGCGGCTGTGGGCTGCCGCACCGTTCGGCACAAGCAGCGGCCATCTCGTGCCGAGATAACCGATCGCGATCAGGTTGCCGACCATCGCGGCACGCTGCGGGGTCATTGGCGCGCCATTACGCAAACCTCGCGTGAATCGAAAGAACGATATTATTTTTTAATGAAACGGTGCGGTAGAGCGTATCGATTTCATCGCCCCCGTAATGAAAGATCAACCCGAGCGCGAATGGATTCGCAAAGCGAGGACGTTACGGACTGCTGAAGCCGCGTCCGAGCTGATCGCCGAGAGTGGTACGCCGAATTCATTCCGCGCGAGGGTGAGGTTGGGGGCTTGAGATGTATCGTATGGTCGCGAGGTGCGTGCGGCCCGGCGCGATCGCGCTGCTTGCTGCGGTCGTTGCTTGCGGAATTTCCCACGAGAGCCCCGCAGCCGCTGGCGCACGCAACCCAAACCAGCCGCGTCAAGCGGCGGGCCGCAGCCAATGGCTGGCGGCCGCTCCTTCGGTCTCATCGGAGCATCCGCCGGGGCTTGGCCCGATGCGCTACTATGGCGGACCAAAGTCTCCGTCCTGGCGCACGCCCGCCGCGAATTAGTTATTCAAATGCGATATCCGGATGACGCGCGCCTGGTTGGCCGCACGAATTCTCGCCCCAGGTCGAAATCCGGCCCGAAGTTTCCTATTAGAGGTCGCTGGATGCACCTGCATTCAACGGCAACGCCAATCTCGACATCGCACCCAACAAAAACTTCGCGATTATCGCCGCCGCCGATATGATCATTCACGTCTGAATCGCGAGAATCGGCTTCCGCCGGCTCGCGTCATCAGCCAAACGGCGGCGAGGGGGCACAGAGCAAAACAGGCATTCGGGCAAGGAGCTGGGAGAGTCCGCATCTTTGGTTGTTGATATCTTTGGCAACTGCCTGCACAGGGCCCGGGCAAGCGAAGAATATCTGAGCAAATCTGCCGTTATCTCGTTGTTCTGACTATTTTTATTATATGAAACCGTCTTAAAACAATTGTTCAATTCGAACAATGCGTAAGGCTAGTGTAAGCGGCATGCTGTAACGCAGCATGATTAAGCGGCATGCTGTAACGCAGCATGATCAAGATGCTGTTACACAGCATCACAAGGGATGCTGTCACACAGCGTCATAAAACGGGTGGCGAAGTTGGGGACTTTGGCGTGAGTGTTTTCGCAAAGCTGTCGAGATCCCGTGCGATCCTGCTCGCCGTGATTGTGATCGGCGGCGCCGCGCTGTTCTGGGGCCGGGGTTTCATCGGACTCGCTGACGGGCAATCCGGCAGCAAGGAACATGTTGCCTCGGTCGAACCCGTCAAGCCTGCGGCAAGCGACGAGCAGGCCGTTGATCTCACCGACAAGCAGGCCGCTTCGCTGAAGACCGGACCGATCGCCTCGCGCGACTTCGCGCTTTTGAAGACGGCCGTCGGCACCATCGACTTCAACGAGAATCTGCTCGTTCAGGTATTCTCGCAATATCAGGGCAAGATTCTCAAAGCCTTCTACAACATCGGTGATGAAGTTAAGTCTGGCGACGCGTTGTTCACGATCGACAGCCCGGACCTGCTTCAGGCAGAATCGACGTTGCTGGCCGCCGCCGGCGTTCTCGAACTGCAAAAGCGGACGCTCGCGCGCGTGCAGAACCTGCTCAAGGCGGGCGGCAGCGCCCAAAAGGATGTCGACCAGTCGACATCTGACCAGCAGACCGCGGAAGGCAACTTCAAGGCGGCCAAGGATGCGGTGCGCATCTTCGGTAAGACGGATGCGGAGATCGAGCAGATCGTGGTCGACCGCAAGGTCAATTCCACGTTGCTGGTTCCAAGTCCGATCTCGGGGCGGATCGTGGCGCGCAGTGCGGCTCCCGGGCTCTTGGTCCAGCCGGGCAACGCGCCGGCTCCCTATACGGTGGCCGATCTCTCGACGATGTGGATGCTGGCCAATGTCATCGAAACCGATGCGCCGGCCTACAAGCTCGGGCAGCAGGTCCAGGTCACGGTGCCCGCTTATCCGGACAAGATCTTCACCGGCCGTGTGACGGCGCTGGGCGCGATGATCGACCCTAATACCCACCGGCAACTGGTGCGCTCCGAAATCGACGATCCCGAGCACCTGCTGCGCTCGGGAATGTTCGCAAGCTTCGTCATTCATGTCGGCGATCCCGTCAGTTCGCTGGCGGTGCCGGCCGAAGGCGTGGTGCGGGAAGGCGACGGCACGATGTCGGTGTGGGCCACCAAGGACAACCGCCATTTCGTCAAGCGGACGGTAAAGGCCGGATTGCAGCAGGATGGCTGGACGCAGATTTTGACAGGACTCACACCCGGCGAGACCGTCGTCATGGATGGCGCGGTGTTCCTGAGCAACAAGCTCCTGTTGGGCGATGCCGGTTGAGCGGACGCTATCGGTTAACCCAAGTACAGACGGCGGTACCAGTTGATTAAGTCCCTGCTAGAGTTCGGCCTGACGCGCAGTGCGATCATCGTGCTGGGCCTTGTGGTGTTTTGCGCCGCGGGGCTTGTCGCGTTTTCGAAGCTGAACATCGAAGCCTATCCTAATCCTGCGCCGGTCATTCTGGAGATCACGGCGCAGGCAGCCGGTCTTTCCGCCGAGGAAATGGAAAAATACTACACGATCCCGATGGAGGTCGGCCTTTATCCCACGCCGGGCGTCGTCAACATCCGTTCGACTTCGTTCTACGGCCTGTCGTTCGTTCGCGTCACCTTCAGATACGGCACCGACTTCTATTTCGCACTGACGCAGGCCTCGATCAGCTTGCAGCAAAACGTCAACCTGCCGGGCAACCAGGTCGCGCAAATCCAGCAATCGAGCCTCGTCGGCGAGATATTTCGCTACCAGGTCGTCGGGCCCCCGCATTTTGGCCTGACCAATCTGCGCACGTTGGAAGATTACGTCGTCGCCCGGCGCTTCCTGACGATCCCCGGCGTGGTGCAGATCAACGCCTGGGGCGGCACGACCAAGCAGTTCAATGTCGACGCCGATTTGCAGAAGCTGGAAGCCTACAACATCACGATCCCGCAGCTCGTCACCGCGCTCGGCAACGCCAACATCAATGTCGGCGGTCGCGAGATCACGATCGGGCAGCAATCGGTCAACATCCGCGGCGTTGGGCTGGTCGACTCGGGCGGCTCCGACGACGTCACCAAGGGTTACAAGGTCAAGGACATCGAGAATGTCGTCCTGACGCAGGTGAATGGCCTGCCGATCCAGGTCAAGGATATCGCCAGCGTCTCGGTCGGTTATGTGCCGCGGCTCGGCATCGGCGGCAGAGACCACGACGACGACGTCGCCACCGCGATCGTGGTGATGGGACGAACCCAGCATACCAACGACATCATTCCGAAAGTCCAGGCCGAGGTTGCAAAACTCAACAGCGACGGCAGCCTGCCGCCGGGCGTCAAGATCGTTACCTACTACGATCGGAGCTCGCTGGTCGGCATCACCACGCACACGGTTCTGCACAACCTGATTTTCGGCTGTCTCCTGGTTTTCATCATTCAGTGGGTGTTTCTCGGCGATCTGCGCAGCGCCATCATCGTCAGCGCCAACATCCCGTTTGCGTTGTTCTTCGCCATCATCATTCTGGTGCTGCAAGGCGAGGATGCCAACCTGCTGTCGCTCGGCGCGGTCGACTTCGGCATCATCGTCGATTCCGCCGTGATCATGATGGAAAATATCTACCGCAATTTTCAGTCCTCACCCGAGAGCCGGCAGACCTTGCTTCAGCATCTGTCGGAAGGTTATTGGGGCGCCGATCCCACGTCCGCGCATAATCAGACCTCCGGCACCCCGAAGTGGAACGAGCGGCTGCGCATGATCTTCGTCAGCGCGCTCCAGGTCGACAAGGCCGTGTTCTTCACCGCCGCGATCACCGTCACCGCCTTCGTGCCGCTGTTTACGATGCAAGGAGTCGAGGGCCAGATCTTCGGGCCGATGGCGCGAACCTATGGCTATGCGCTCGCCGGTGCGTTGTTGGCGACCTTTACGGTGACGCCGGTCCTGGCCTCGCTGCTGTTGCCCAAGCACATCGAGGAGACCGAAACCGTCATCGTGCGGCTGCTCCGCAAGAGCTACACGCCGGTGCTGCGCTGGTCGCTCGACAACCTGAAGGTCTCGGTGACGGTTGGCCTCGTGTTTCTGGGCTTGAGCGTGCTCGCGGCCTCCCGCCTCGGCAGCGAATTCCTGCCGGCGCTGGAAGAAGGCAATTTCTGGATCCGCGCTGCGATGCCATCGACGATGTCGCTCGATGCCGGCACCGCCGTCACCGGCAAGATGCGCGAGATATTATTGCGCCACCCTGAAGTCGTCACCGTGGTGTCGCAGCACGGCCGTCCCGACAACGGCAGCGACGCTTCGCCGTTCTCCAATGTGGAACTGTTCGCGCCACTCAAGCCGTTCGACGAATGGCCGCCGAATCTGACCAAGGAAAAGTTGACGGAAGAGCTGCAACAGGAATTTGCCGACGAATTACCGGGCATCGGCTTCAACTTCTCACAATATATCCAGGACAACGTCGAGGAGGCGCTGTCGGGCGTCAAGGGCGCCAATTCCGTGAAGGTGATCGGCCCCAATCTTGAGGTGCTGGAGAAGCTCGCTACCCAGGTGATGGACGAGATGGCGAAGATCCGCGGCGTCGCCGATCTCGGCATCTTCCATCTGCTCGGACAGCCCAATCTCAACATCAAGATCGATCGCGAAAAAGCCGCCCGTTACGGGCTCAATACCGGCGACGTCAACACCGTCGTTCAGGCCGCGCTCGGCGGTACCACCGCCACCACGATCCTGGAAGGCGACCGGCAGTTCAATCTCGCCGTCAGGCTCGATCCTAAATATCGCAGCAGCATCGAGGCAGTTCGCGCCGTCAAGGTCGCCTATTCGACCCCTTCGGGCACCAACGGCTACGTTCCGCTCAGCGAGCTTGCCGATATCACGCTCGATACAGGTGCCTCCTTCATCTATCGTGAGCGCAGCCAGCGCTACATTCCGATCAAATTCAGCGTCCGCGGCCGCGACCTCGGCAGCACGGTTGCGGAAGCACAGGAGCGGGTCGGCAAGGCCATCAAGCTTCCGAACGGCTATCAACTGGTCTGGGCCGGCGAGTTCGACAGCCTTCAGGCCGCCAAGCAGCGGCTGGTGATCGTGGTTCCGATCACGCTATTGTTGATCCTCGTGCTGTTGTACGGGTTGTTCAATTCGCTGCGCGACAGCCTGTTGTCGGTGGCCGGCATCCCCTTTGCGATCGGGGGCGGTTTGATTGCGCTCTATTTCGCCGGGCTTGATTTTTCCGTTTCGGCGGCGATCGGTTTCATCTCGCTTTTCGGCGTCGCGGTAATGGACGGCATTCTCAACATCACCTATTTCCGCGAACTCCGCGCGCAAGGCATGGGGATCGCCGAAGCGGTGTTCCACGGCGCCGAGCAGCGCATGCGGCCGATGCTGATGACCGCGCTGTCGGCCGGGGTCGGCCTGTTCCCGGCCGCGATATCCCATGGAATCGGCAGCCAGGTGCAACGGCCGCTGGCAACCGTCGTCGTGGGTGGTATGTTCATCGGGCCGCTGCTTCTATTGGTCGTGGCGCCGGCGCTGCGGAAGATTTTCCTCTCGCGAGACGCCGAAGAGGTTGCGATCGCCGGCGATCCCGCCGTGGTCACCGAAGGCAATCCCGATGGCTAGCGGCGTCAGCATGGTGCGACAGAAACTCCGGTCCGCTGCCGGCGCGATCGCGATGGGCGCGATGTCGCTTGCTGTTTCCGGCTGCGCCGTGGGGCCGAACTTCAGTCCGGCGGACAAGCCCGACGTGACCGGTTACGTCAAAGGGAACTTGGCATCGGCCGATCCGGGAAAGGGACCGCCGTCCGTGCCCGGGCAGCGTTTCCTCAGCGGCGTTGACGTTTCGACGCGCTGGTGGGCCGCATTCAAATCCGAGCCGCTGAACCAACTGGTCAGGGAATCGGTCAATCACAATCCCAATCTTCAAGCCGCGGAAGCCGCGATCAAGATCGCCCGCTATAACGCGCTTGCCCAGCGTGGGCTGTTCTTCCCGCAGGTGACCGGCAACTCGTCAACCCAGCAGATCCTGGTTGCCAATCCGCAGCAGGTGCCCCCGATTCCGACCGTGGGCCCGCAATCCGAATTCGCGCTGGTGACCAATCAGCTCACGGTGTCGTTTGTGCCGGACATCTGGGGCGGTAATTTCCGCGCCGTCGAGAGCCTGGACGCCACCGCCGAGCAGCAGTTGTTCCAGCTCGAGGCCGCCTATCTGACGCTGACCAGCAATGTGGTGACCGCAGCAATTCAGGAGGCCTCGCTGCGCGGGCAGATCGAGGCGACCCAGCGCATCATCGCGATCGAACGACACCTGCTGGACATCCTGAAACGGCAGCAAAGCTTCGGTCAGGCCGCGCAGGCCGACGTGCTGGCGCAGGATGCCGCGCTGGCGCAAGCCGAGCAATTGCTGCCGCCGCTCGAGAAACAGTTGGCGCAGCAGCGCGACCTCCTGACGGCGCTGGCCGGGCAATATGCGGCCGACGAAATCCGCCAGAAGTTCGATCTGGCGCATCTGAAGCTGCCGACCAATCTGCCGATCAGCTTGCCGGGCAAACTGGTCGATCAACGTCCGGACGTGCGCGCGGCGGAAGCCAATATGCATTCTGCGGCAGCCCAAATCGGCGTCGCGATCGCGGCCCGGCTGCCCAATATCACGCTGTCCGCCAATGGCGGCTCGGCCGCGTTCAACTGGCCGCAGACCTTTGCGCCGGGCACCGGCTTTTTCACGCTGGGCGCCGCCGCCGCGGCGCCGATCTTCGACGGCCTGACGCTCTACCACAAGCAGAAGGCAGCCGAGGCGGCGCTGGAACAGGCCGAGGCGCAATATCGCGCCACCGTAATCACCGCTTTCCAGAACGTCGCCGATGCCCTGCGGGCGTTGCAGTCGGATGCCAAGGCGATGCGCGCAGCGCGCCGCGCGGAAGACACCGCCAAGGCCAGCCTCGATATCGTCGAGAAGCAGCTCAACGAAGGCCAGGTCAATCAGCTGGCCGTGCTCAACGCGCAACAAACCTACCTCACCGCGGCCGTGGTGCGGGTGCAGACCGAGGCCAATCGCATTGCCGATACCGCCGCTCTGTTCATGGCGCTTGGTGGCAACTGGCCTTCGAACTGCACCGTTCCGGACTGGCGTCAATGTGCGCTGGGTGAAGCGCCCGAGCCTGAGGTGGTGGCGGCTGTGGACGCCAAATAGCGGCCCGCAGCGTTTTCGAGCGAAGTGGGAACCGGTTCGCGTTAAGAAAACGCGTCAAATAAAGACCAAGCCGTCAGAACAACGACTAAGCCAGCGTAATATCTTCGAATCGCGATTGCAGGCGATAGCCGACCCCGGACTCCGTGATCAGAAGCCTGGGGTGATTGGGATCGGGCTCGATGATCTGCCGCAAGTCACGAACCAGGATTCTCAGGTACTGGATGTTTTTCCGGACGCTGCCGCTCCAGATATCGTCCAGCAATTGATCATGCGTGACCACGAGACCCAGATGCGTCGCCAGCACGTGCAATAGCCGATACTGCTTTCGTGTCAGTTTGATCTGGTTGTTGTTCAACAGCACCGTCCGGTTGACGAGGTCGATCGAGAGCGGACCTGTGACCACCACAGGATTTTCCTTCTCGCCCTTGAAATATCGCCGTAGAGCTGCGTGGCTGCGCGCGATCAATTCGGCGATGCCGAACGGCTTGACCACGTAGTCGTCGGCGCCGGCCTCGAGCAGCCGGACTTTCTCTTCCTCGTTGGCTTCGACCGAGAGAACGATAATCGGGACGTTGGACCAGGAGCGGATCAGATCGAGCACTTCGTTGCCGCGGCGGTCGGGTAATGCCAGATCCAGAATGATGAGGTCAGGTGTGTTGAAGGTGGCTGCGTGCAATCCTTTGGCGGCGTCCTCGGCTTCCTGCACGGTGAAACCGCCGTGGAGTTCGAAGCCGGCGCGAATGAACCGCCGTATCTTGGGTTCGTCGTCGATCAACAGCACGAGATTGGTGGATTTACTCATCGGTTGAACCCGCATCATCCTCGTCGATCACGGCCTCCGGCAGAATAATAGAGACGGTGGTGCCGTGTCCGAGGCCCCGGCTTTCGATGCCGATCGATCCGTTATTGACTTTGATGAAGGTGGAAGCGATCCAGAAGCCGAGGCCGGCGCCGGGGACGGTTTCACGATGACGCTCGCCCCGGAACGACCGGCGGCCGAGTTGCGCGCGTTCCTCGGTGGTGATGCCGGCGCCCTGGTCGGCGATCGACACCGTGACGCACTCCATTCCAGAGCGGACCGCGACCGATATGGTCGAGCCCGGCGGAGAATATTTCGCCGCGTTCTCCAGCAACTGGCCGCACGCTTCTTCGACAAGCGCGGAATCCACGTTGATCATCGGCAGGTCGTCGTCGAAGCGGACCGTGGTCTGGTGCGCCACCAACTGGCGAGCCCTTTGGCGGATGGCGGCGTTGACGACATCGCGCGGATCGGCGCAGGAGAGATGTGGCCGGATATCGCTGGCGCCGACGCGGGTCGCGTGCAGGAGGTTGCCGATAAAACTGTCGAGACGTTCGGCCTCGTCGGTAATGGTGGAAACCAGCGGCAAAGCCTGATGTTCGTCCCTGACCGAAGGCATCGTTTCCAACACGCTCGCCGATCCCTTGATCGCCGCGAGCGGCGATCGGAGCTCGTGTGACAGGTTGCCATGAAACGCGTCGCGTAACAGCTGGTCCTTCAGGCGATGCGAGGCTTTCTCCATGGCGCCGCCGATATCGAGTCGCTGAAGCGTTTGCGACGCTTCGCCAAGGATCGCCTCGATGTGACGCCTTCGCCTGTCGATGGTCGTGCGCGGCTCATTGCCGATATCGACGGCAATCACCCCGCGGGGGATGTCCGCCGAGGTGACGGTTCGAAGCAGCCAGATATCGTTTTTCTCTTCGTCCCGAACGATGCGCAACGGCGCTTCACCCGGCTTCATCATGGCCGCCACGCTGTTCCGGATAATGGCCGGAAACACGGTGTCGCTGGCCGCCGGCCGGGAAGCCGCC
Organism: uncultured Alphaproteobacteria bacterium; assembly: GCA_963748805.1. Taxonomy (GTDB): domain Bacteria; phylum Pseudomonadota; class Alphaproteobacteria; order Rhizobiales; family Xanthobacteraceae; genus Bradyrhizobium. Next base: position 24,931 of record CAVVLH010000007.1, read on the forward strand.
GTCGACGCGGGGATAAAAAACGCGGTATGCCGGCCGAATGTTTCGGCCAGATAGTCGTCAATGGCTTCGACCAGGTCCGTGACGGTGTGGCAGGCCGCCAGCCGCCGCGAGAAGCCATAGAGGTATTGCAGTTCGTCTTCGCGGCGCCGCAGTGCTTCCTTTTCGCGGCGCAGCCGCGACGCAAGGTCGCCGCTGACAAGTGCGACCAGCAGAAACAACGATAGATCGATCGCGGCCTGGGTGCCGTCGAGCCTGAAGCTGTAATACGGCGGGAAGAAAAAGAAATCTGCCGCCGCGGCGCCGGCGATGGCGGCAACGATCGCAGGCCAGGTGCCCCACCAACTGGCGGCCACCATCACCGGGATCAGATAGACGATAGGTGCGAGATTGGCCGGAGAAAAGCGCCCGATCAGAAGCAGTCCCGCGGTCGCGGCGCCGACCAGCGCAAGCGACATCGCGAGCGGCAAGCCACCGTCCAAAATCATGCGCCGCCAAACCCATGCGCCGGCGTGCGGAAGTTCGCGAGGGCCGAGCGCAACGCTGGACGTGAAGCGTGTTGCGCCCATGCCTCAGCCCGGCACGGGTAAAGCGGATATCGGCAAAATCACGTTTGTTTGCCGGCTCGTTGAGTCAAGATCGTCCGGGAGGGGCGAGGGTCTCGAAGCCCCGGTTTCGGCAACCTCGCGCCTTGTGGGAACGGCCAGCGTCGCAATTGCCGCCGAACTGGGATATTTCGGCGGATACAGATAGGATTCCATCAACGGGGTCGAGGGCAGGCGGGCATGCCGTTTCAAAATCGACTTCGACGTGGATGCGGCTAGCGGATAGATGGTGCTCCAGCCGGCAAAATTGCTCGCCAGGATCTCAAGCGAGAGCAGCGTCGTCGCAATTTGCGCAAAGCCCTCGTTGGATTTTTTGGCGCTTCGCGTCGTCGAAGCTTTTTTGAGGAGCTGGCGAAATTCACGATGGGTTTCGATGAAAGGGCCAAGCCCCGCCTTCCACAGGATGTCCGGCAGGCAACCATAGCCGTGCAGGCCGTGATAGCTTTCGATCAGGCTTCGGCATTGGTTGCGCAGGTTTTGCGGGAGAAAGCCGAAGTCGGGACTGCCGTTGTGGTCCGAAGGCGTATCGTCGCTTGCGGCGCTTTCCTGTGTTACCCCGTCCATCGATTTGTCCTGCACGCGGCAATCAATTTTGCTCAACGCGACGCAGCATAGCGAGCCCGGCCATATATCTTCGATGGATAGTGGGGTGCTTTTTTATAGGAAAAAAATAGGCGGAAACTTACCTGCGGCTTACACCGCGGTTAAATGCGACGCTGTTGCCTCGGCAAGTATGGCAAAAAAGTCCCACTGTCAGAAAAACTAACGCAGCAAATCACCGACTTTAGCCAAAATAGGGCTGCGCACGCCGGTAGTTTGAGCACTGCCGCAAGCAAGTGACGCAAGTGTAGGCATTTTTGAGCCAAATCAACCTCGACACTATTTTATTCCAATTAATTGGCGCGGTTCCCCCAATCGATCTTTGTCGGGCGCCTGTGACAGAAATCGATCGTTAACAAACGCGGAACAAGCGCGCGGGGGCGTGCTGCGTCTCGCAACAGTTGGGGCGATTTCGATGAAGAGAGCTTTGCTGACGGGTGTCGCGTTCACGGCGATGGGCCTGTTCAATACTGCGCAGGCGGCCGACGCGAACGTGCCAGTACCGACGGCGTGCAGGGGCGCGATCGATCCCTACAAGAACTATGCGTGTCTCGATGCCTACCTCGGTACGACGTTCTGGGAGCGCTTCTACAATTACTACCGGCTCGAATGGGGCCACGATGCGGCGCCCGCCGATCCCAAGGCGCCGCCATCACGGCGCTCGAACAGCGAGTGGCCTCCGACGCCCGAGAGCATCCCGCCTTATCCCTTCACCGAATGGCCCTATGGCGGAACCACCAACCTCGGCGTGACGCGGCCGAGTTCGGTCGATAGCCCGCTGATGACGGCGCTCGGCAATACCAGCGTCGGAAGCTGGATGAACGAAAATCACATCCAGGTCTACGGCTGGGTCAACGCCGGCGGCAATTTGTCGACGAACACGGTTCGTGGCGGCAATGCGCCGGCCGCCTATGACTACAACCCCAACACCGTGCAGCTCGACCAGGCCGTTGTCTATATCGAACGGCTCCCCGATACCGTGCAGAAGGATCATATCGACTGGGGCTTTCGTCTCTCGCCGATCTACGGCGAGAACTATCGCTACACCACGGCCTTCGGTCTTTGGAGCTACCAGCTCCTGAACCAGAACAAGAACTACGGCTACGACCTGCCGATGGCCTATGGCGAGGTCTTCATTCCATGGGTCGGGGAAGGCATGATCGTTCGTGTCGGCCGCTTTATCTCGATCCCGGACATCGAGGCGCAGCTCGCGCCGAACAATTACATGTATACGCACTCGATGACGTATACGTTCGACAACTACACCAACACCGGCATCCAGACCACGACGGCGTTGAACAAGAACTGGATCCTGCAAGCTGGCGTCTCGGTCGGCAGCGATACGCTGCCTTGGCACGCCGGCGCGACGATACCGAATCCGTTCCCGAACCCGCTCTATCCGGGGCTGACGATGAAGAAGGATCCGGGTGCGGTACCGAGCTTAACGCTCGGCGTGCGCTGGACCAGCGACGACGGCAAGGACGACATCAACATTGTCGGCGATGCGCTTAACGGCGGGCAGTGGGGCTACAACAACCTGCAATGGTATGGGCTGACCTACTATCACAAGTTCAACGATCAGTGGCACATCGCGTTTGAAACTTACGACTTGCATGAAAACAACGTGCCGAATGCGCTCAACCCTGCGGTCACAGGGCCTGCCGGCCTCTGGACGCTGGGCGGCACACCGTTCTCGCCGCAATACATGCCGTTCAACGCGCCTGGCCTCGCACAGTGCGCGAACACCATCATGCTGTCCTGTACCGCCGAGGTGCGCACGGCGGTGACCTACATCAACTACCGCCCAGGGCCGCTGGATAACATTTCCTACCGGCTCGAATACTACGATGACATGCAGGGCCAGCGAACCGGCACCAAGACCGCCTATTTCGAAACCGGCATCGGCTGGCAGCACTGGTTCTCGCCGCAGATCGAGATCCGGCCGGAGTTCACCTATTACAAGTCGCTGAACGGCTTCGCCTTCAACGGCAATTCAAACCTTGGCATCCCCGCTACTCGAAACTACGCCCTCGTCGGCGCGGCAGACATCATCCTCCACTTCTGAGGCGAAGCAGGGTGACGACCAGGGTCGTTGCACCCTTCACCGAAAACAATTCGACAGGGGCTAACAATGAAAAGAATTCTTCTCACCGCAGTCACTCTGGGGACGTTAAGTCTGCTATCGCCGGCGCTTGGGGCGGATCTGCCTTACGCCAAGGCGCCGTCGGCGGCAGCTGCGGTCTATGACTGGACCGGCGTCTATGTCGGCGGCTTCGGAGGCGGCGGCTTCGGCAATCACAACTACAACAACGCCAACGGTCCTGCCGGTTTTGCGAATTTCACCGTCAACTATAACTCGACCGGTGGCATTGGCGGCGGCGAGGTCGGTTACAACTGGCAGAGCGGCATGTACTTGACGGGTGTCGAAGCAGACGGGTTCTGGTCGGGCATCAAGGGAGGCGACGCCAGCCAGGCGCTCGGCGTCGTCGATCAGAGCAGCTTGCGCTGGGGTGGCACGCTTCGTGCCCGCGGCGGTATCGCCATCGACCGCTGGCTGTTGTTTTTCACCGGCGGTTGGGCGTTCGGCGATATCCAGCACACCAGCACCGCTGTGGGATTTCCGGTCGATCAATTCACAAATCACCGGAGCGGTCTCGCAGCGGGTGGCGGCATTGCCTATGCGATCACCAATAACGTCATCGGCAAGCTCGAGTACCGCTACTACGATTTCGGTACTTACAGCCGCGCCGGCAACCCGCTAACGCCGAATGGTCAGCTGCCTTACAGCGTCGCCAGCACCTACTCCGTGGTGACGGTCGGCTTCGACGTCAAGTTCGGTGGTCCCGTGGTCGCCAAGTACTGACCTAGTGGTCCAATTCCAACATTTGCATCCCGATCCGGCAGGCACTTTTGCAAATGTTGGAATCAAAGGACCACTAGCAAATATGTTTTCTAGTGGAGTTTTGGATTTGAGATTCGCATTAGGCGTTCCCGGCGAAAGGGTAGCGAATGTCAAATCCACTCCACTAGCGCGCAGCGATGCACAAAGTCATGGGGGCTAGTATGGTTCGAAACGTGAAGCTGGCGCTGGCGGGCTTGTTGGTGGGACTGGGTGCCACCAATATCGCGACAGCCGCGGATATGCCGCTGAAGGCAAAGCCTTTGGCGGCGCCGGGTTACAATTGGACGGGCTGTTACGTCGGCGGCGATGTCGGCGGCGCATGGACCCGAATCGACACATCGCAAGCATCGATCGATACGATAGGCGCCGCTTTTGCGAACTATGGCCGCGAAGACGACAAGGGCTTTATGGGCGGCGGTCAAGCAGGCTGCGACTTCCAGACCACCAACCTGGTGTTCGGCGTCCAGGGCACATTCGACTTCGGCAACGTCAAGGGTTCGCACGCGCTTACGGACCTCCCGACCTTCTCGGAGGCCAACAGTATGAAGGCCGTTTACACGGCGACGGGCCGCATGGGCTATCTCTACACGCCTTCCTTTCTCGGATACGTGAAGGTCGGCATGGCCTGGATGCAGGACAGGAATCAGGTGTTTCAGCCCGGCGGGGCATTGTTTGAATCCGCCAAATTCACCTTGCCTGGAATGACGGCCGGCCTTGGCTTCGAGTGGATGTTCACGCCCAACTGGTCGGCGTTCGCTGAATACAACTACATGTGGATCGAGGATACCTCCGGACAACACTTCACGGCCGCGCCGGGTCTGTTTCCTCCCGGTGAAGTTCTCAATGTGAAGCAGACCGCACAAACCGTGCGGGTTGGCGTCAATTACAAATTCCACTGGGATGGTGCGGTGGTCGCGAAATACTAGTCTCGATCGCCTTCGGCGTTTGTCGCGAGGGAAAACCGCTTCACACTTTTCCGGAGCATGCTTTAGGCCGCCGCAGCAATACGGGCTGCGGCGGCCTTCCGGCGATGTTCGCGCCTTGCGTTCCCGCCGCTATTGTGTAGAACCACTTTCGGGTGCTCGCTGCATCGGGCAGCGACAGGCATAGCGATGGTCGGGCCGCCGCGCTGGTAGCGCGTGCCTTGCTCCGATGATCAAGAACAAGCCCCGAACCCCCCGCGTTAAGAGATGTCAAGCCGCGTGCCGGTGGTGGCGACTGGACAACCGGCGGATTCCTGGAGCGATGGGGCGCTTCTATTGGCGGCGCTCGCGATGAGGCGTAGCCGTCCGCAAATCCAGGTTGTTGCGAACCTCTCAATCGCTTCAATCCAACGCGAGCATCCATTCAGCTGTCGTCTCCCCGACAGCGCGAGTTTCCGCCATGCGTGAGGGCAAGGAGTAGCATGGACTATAGAATCTTCCTTTTCTTGATCGTCGCGACATCGTTGGAGACTTTCGGCGACGCGGTCGTTCGTATCGGGATTGGCCAGACCGCATGGCTGCAGCGCAGCGCCTTATTTGTTGGCGGAGCCGTCCTTCTCTTTGGCTACGGCCTCTCGCTCAACCTCGCGCCGATCGAATTCAACCGTGTGGTCGGGCTGTATATTGCGATCCTTTTTGTCGTGTGGCAGGTGGTCAACCTGATCGTGTTTCGCAGTCCGCCCGGAATGCCAATCTTGCTCGGCGGCTTGCTGATCATTGTCGGCGGCCTGCTCGTCACGTTCTGGGAATGAACTGATCACGCCACCGGAAGCAAAACGCGGTCAGTTCGGCTGAATACCGGCCGCTTCCGTCAGGCCGTCAAAACAACGGCGAAGAGTTACCAGACCACGTAGGCGCAGAGCGCCGCGAGCGGCAACAGCGCGAGGCCCATATACATCCAGGTGCGATAGGCGCCGGCATCCCTGGGCAGCTTGAAAACGTTGACGACAAACCATGCGCAAACGCCAACGCCCATTATCACGCGAATCAGATCGCCCGGCGTTTCATAGATTGAGGAGAGGCGTTCGATCTGTGGACTTGCGACACGCGCGGTGAGAACGATGAGCACGACCAGGAAAATCGTGCGAACCGCGACGCCGCCGGCCCAGATATGGGAAGGCAGTTTCGTCATTTCCGCCCTACGCGCCTGGTTCACTGGGAGGTCCGTCTCGGTGCGCATGGCACAATCCTGCATCAAACCGCCTAAAACGATATCTCTTATCGCGTTGCAGCGGCAAGTAGCTATTTTTTGGTTATCACAACCTCAAACGGCAGTAACCCTGACGCTTTTTCCAGGCACTGCTTTGCGGCCCTTTGCGAGGCCCCCAAAAGCGGCCTTTCGCCCTCAGGCAAGCCAAATTGGAGTGTCTTCGACAATAGATCTAGAGTTCAATGCCGTTGTGCAAGGGAGGTGACAACGCATGTCAGGCAGGCTGAAAACGGCTGGAATAGCGCTAACCGGAATGGCGGCGCTGTTTCTCGCCATGCCCGCGGCTCACGCCCAGATGGGCAAGAAGGGCAGTCATGCGGCGCCGACCCCCGACATCAGGCCGAAAGTGGACGAGAAGGCCTACAAGGCCGCGCTCGACCGCATTCCGATGCCGAAAAAGCCGTATGACCCCTGGGGTCAGGTGCACGATTCCGAGCCGGCAGCGAAATCGTCGGGCAAACCGAATTAGGATTTGGCTATTGCTCGACCGAATCACTGCGCCCGTGATTCCGGCGTTGGTCGCCGCTCGAATCCCGGTGGCCTCCGCGCTGCCCAAAACTGCGACAGCGGCGGTCAAACCATGCGTTAACCGGAAGATGATGAGGGTTTCAGCGGCCACCTTGGCGTGCTGATCTTTTATGCATCTGCCGAATGTTTATTGCGTGTGAAGACGCTCGGTATCATGATCTTGCAACAAGACAACAAGGCGCCGTTCAGGTGTCGAGCTCAATCATCGGTGGAAAACGCTCAAACCAGGCTCCGCTGTCTTGGATCGTTGGACTTGAAATCAACGCACTTGAATCAAGGCGCGTTGAATCAAGGCGCATCGAAAAGGCACTTGGGATCATCGGAGGAAACCATGACCACACGCCTCGCAGCCGTCACGCTCACCATTCTGTTTGCCGCTGTGTCTTTAACCGGCCGCGCCGAAGCCGGCGCGTCGGCCAGCGCGCCGTCGAAAAATACCCGCGCCAGTCAGTTGGCCGCGCAACAGTCGAGCCAACACACGGCGAAGAACGATTTCGGGATCACCGAATATTCGTCGTCGTCGGCGCGAAACCGCTCGCACTGACTGACGGCGACGTCACCAGTTACGGTCGATCTGATGATCGTCTGATTCGGCCCGCCGCGGCGGGTTGATATCATGCACCCACGTTCGCGTGCTCGACAGAATGTCGGGCAGGACGGCATCGACCTCGTCCCTGGTCATGCCAGGCCTGACGCGCGGATCGTAGAGAATATTGATCAGATACTGATCGTAGACGTCGAAGAAGCCCATCTGGACGTCGTCGTTGAACATCGTCCACGGCACCGAGGCGTCGTCGTTGATGGCGCCAAGCGCTTGTAGCAGCTCTTCATAGGCGCAATCGTAGAACGTGAAATTTCCGGCATCGATCGGCAGGATCACCTCTGCGCGGCGAATCCGAAAGCGCTCGTCCTTGCCGATACCCGAGAGGCATTCCGGGTTGAGCGTCTGCTGGATCCGCTTTGCCTTGTCGTTGCCGTACAAGGCGCGGATGGTCGGCTTCAGCTTGCGCTCGGGAACGAGCCGTACCACCAGATTGGCGACACGGCGATCGTTGGTGAGGTCGATGTCGAGATGATTCACCCGCATGCGAATATCGGCCACCACATTGGCCAGTTCGCCGCGCCGGTCGGCGCTTGCCGTTTCCACGAAGATCCTTACCGGCTCGTCGAATTTGCGGACACGGCCGGCCGGCTTGTCGAGTTGCAGTTCGGCGCCGAACGCGATCTTGAAAAACCCCTCTCTGATTTCGTCGTTGGAGAAATTAGTCCGCTCGGCGGCGCGGCGGCTTGCGATACCGGGATCTTCCGCATGCGCGGAAAGGCAACCCGCTCCAGCGAATGCGGCCGTCAGCAAAATCGAAACCGTCAGGGCACCACGGCGCGCTTTCGTCACGCCATTGCGCGCGAACCAGGAGAACGCGAGCCAGGAGAAAACGCTGGAGAGATCGATCGGCATATCGTTTTGTCGCTTCCCGAATATAAAAATAATATCTTTATCTCGCAGTAGGTTAACTTCCATTCTTTGGCTTCGTTCACGAGCAAGACTTATACCGCTCGTGCGCGCGCTTGATTGTGTGCGGCAAGGAACGCTGGCGTCCGCGATCAACATAGCGATGTCCGAATAGGATATCGGGATGAGGCCCCGCGCCTTGTTATAGGGATGTTGTGGGATCCCAGCCCGAGCACCGGTCTTTATGAGATTCCTATAACGTCGCGATCCCGCTCGCCTCGAAAACCTATGCGCTGGATGGCACTTCAATCGGCGAAGAGTCAGCGGGTCTTACGCTTATACGGTTTGATCTGTCGCAACCCGGCTGTTCGCGCCTGCGCCAGATTGCGCATGCGAGCGGGCACCGTCAGGAGAATTCCATGCTGGACATCATTGTGCTGGCCCTTGGCCTCGGCTTCTTCGCCGCTGCGATCGGCTACACCTACGCCTGTGAACGGCTTTGAAGGCCTTGCCGAATGGATGATCCGAAGCGCTTCGAAGGAAGATGACCATGATGTTCGATTACGCTCTCGCGGGCCTCGTCTCCGCAGGCCTGCTGTTTTACCTGACCTACGCGCTGCTGCGCCCCGAACGCTTCTGATCGCCGCGTAAGGCCTTCGCGTTAAAGCCGTCACGATTCCCGAACTTCAGTTCAAAGGCATTCCCGCCCATGACCGCCATCGGATGGATTCAAATTGTTCTGTTCTGCGCCGTTATCGTCGCGCTGACCAAACCGCTTGGCTGGTACATGACGCGCGTGTTCGATGGCGAGCGGACGTTATTATCGCCGCTGCTTCGGCCGATTGAGGTCGCGATCTACTGGGTCGGCGGGGTCGATGAGAAGCGCGAGCAGCATTGGGTCACCTATACGCTCGCGATGCTGTTCTTTCATGTCGGCGGCTTCGTCATCCTTTATGCGCTGATGCGGCTCCAGGCCACGCTTCCGTTCAACCCGGCGGGCCAGCCGGCGGTTTCCGAAGACCTCGCCTTCAACACCGCAATCAGCTTCATCACCAACACCAACTGGCAGAACTACGGCGGCGAAAGCACGATGTCCTACCTCGTGCAGATGCTGGGCCTCACGCATCAGAATTTCCTGTCGGCTGCGACCGGCATTGCGCTTGCGATCGCCCTGATCCGCGGTTTCTCCCGCGCCTCGGTGCGCACCGTCGGCAACTTCTGGGTCGATGTCACCCGCACCACGCTCTATGTGTTGCTGCCGATCTGCGTCGTCTACACGCTGTTTCTGGTCTGGCAGGGCATACCGCAGACGCTCGGGCCTTATGTCGAGGCCACGACGCTGGAGGGCGCCAGGCAGACGATTGCGGTCGGCCCGGTGGCCTCGCAGGTCGCGATCAAGATGCTCGGCACCAACGGCGGCGGCTTCTTCAATGCCAATGCGGCGCATCCGTTCGAGAACCCGACCGCGCTGTCGAATTTCGTGCAGATGCTGTCGATCTTCATGATCGGCGCGGCGCTGACCAACGTGTTCGGCCGCATGGTCGGCAATCAGCGGCAGGGCTGGGCGATCCTGGCCGTGATGGGCGTGCTGTTCATCGCGGGCGTTGCCGTGACCTATTGGGCGGAAGCCAACGGCACCGCGGCGCTCGACTCTCTGGGGCTCACCGGCGGCAACATGGAGGGCAAGGAGGTCCGCTTCGGCATCATCGCCTCGAGCCTGTTTGCCGTCGTTACCACGGCGGCGTCCTGCGGCGCGGTCAATGCGATGCATGACAGCTTCACCGCGCTCGGCGGCATGATCCCGCTCATCAACATGCAACTCGGCGAAATCATTGTCGGCGGTGTCGGCGCCGGCCTCTATGGCATGCTGTTGTTCGTCGTGCTGGCGATCTTCGTCGCCGGGCTGATGGTCGGCCGCACCCCGGAATATGTCGGCAAGAAAATCGAGGCGCGCGAGGTCAAAATGGCGATGCTCGCCATTCTCGTGCTGCCGTTGATGTATCTCGGCTGGACTGCGGTCGCGGTAGTGCTGCCGTCGACCGTCGCCGCGATGAACAATGCCGGACCACACGGTTTTACCGAAGTGCTCTACGCCTACACGTCGGCAACCGGCAATAACGGCTCGGCCTTTGCCGGGCTCTCGGGCAACACCTTCTTTTACAATCTCACGCTCGCCAGCGCGATGTTCGTCGGCCGCTTCTTCATGATCATTCCGGCGATGGCGATGGCCGGTTCGCTCGCGACCAAGAAATCGATCCCGCCCTCGGCCGGAACGCTGCCGACGACCGGCGGGCTGTTCGTCGGTCTCGTCGTCGGCGTCATCCTCATCATCGGCGGTCTGACCTTCTTCCCGGCGCTCGCGCTCGGCCCGATCGTCGAGCACCTCGCGATGAACGCCAACACCTTGTTCTGACCGGTCACTCGGAGCCACTTCCATGGAAGTCGTACAAAAAGCCAACAAGCGGAAGCCCGTCGCGACCATGCTCGATCCGAAGATCGTGTGGCCCGCGATCGGCTCGGCCTTCGTCAAGCTCGATCCGAGAGCGATGGCCAGGAATCCCGTGATGTTCGTGGTCGAAGTCGTCGCCGCGCTCACGACCGTGATCTTCCTGCGCGATCTCGCAACCGGCGGCGAAAGTCTGGGCTTCGACTTTCAGATCGTCCTGTGGCTGTGGTTCACGGTACTGTTTGCCAATTTCGCGGAAGCCGTCGCCGAGGGCCGCGGCAAGGCGCAGGCCGAATCGCTACGCAAGACCCGCACCGAAAGTCAGGCCAAGCTTCTGGCTGGATCGGGCAGGGACTATCGCCTGGTGCCGGGCACGAGTCTCAAGGTCGGCGATATCGTGCTGGTCGAGGCCGGCGACAATATACCCTCCGACGGCGAAATCATCGAAGGCGTCGCCTCGGTAAACGAAGCCGCGATAACAGGCGAATCCGCGCCCGTGATCCGGGAATCCGGCGGCGACCGCTCGGCGGTGACCGGCGGCACGCAGGTGTTGTCGGACTGGATTCGCGTGCGCATCACGGCGGCGCAAGGCTCGACCTTCATCGACCGGATGATCAGACTGGTCGAGGGCGCCGAGCGACAGAAGACGCCGAACGAGATCGCGCTCAATATCCTGCTCGCAGGCCTCACCATCATCTTCGTGTTTGCGACCGTGACCATTCCAAGTTACGCCGCTTATGCCGGCGGGCAGATTTCGGTGATCATTCTGGTCGCATTGTTCGTGACGCTGATCCCGACCACCATCGGCGCCTTGCTGTCGGCGATCGGCATCGCCGGCATGGACCGGCTTGTGCGCTTCAATGTGCTGGCGATGTCCGGCCGGGCGGTGGAGGCCGCCGGCGACGTCGATACGCTTCTGCTCGACAAGACCGGCACCATCACGCTGGGCAATCGCCAGGCGACGGCGTTTCGCCCCATACGCGGTGTCTCTGAAGAGGAATTGGCGGATGCGGCGCAATTGGCTTCGCTCGCCGACGAGACCCCGGAGGGCCGCTCGATCGTGGTGCTGGCCAAGGAAAAATACGGCATCCGCGGCCGCGACATGGGGGAGCTTGCAGCGACCTTCGTTCCGTTCACGGCACAGACCCGCATGAGCGGCATCGATGCCGGCGGCTCGTCGGTCCGCAAAGGCGCGGTTGAGGCGATCCTCAATTATGTCGGTGGGGCAACCCAGGTCATGGCCGGCAACACCGTTCGGGCCTTGCAGCCGTCCTTGAACTCGGACGCCGCGCGCGAAATTACCGCGATCTCGGATGAAATCGCCAAGTCCGGCGGCACGCCGCTCGCGGTCGCCAGGGATGGCCGCCTGCTCGGCGTCATTCAGTTGAAGGATATCGTCAAGGGCGGCATTCGCGAGCGCTTTGCCGAACTGCGCCGCATGGGCATCCGTACCGTGATGATCACAGGCGACAATCCGATGACGGCGGCGGCCATCGCTGCGGAGGCCGGCGTCGACGATTTTCTCGCGCAGGCCACTCCCGAAGACAAACTGAAGCTGATCCGTGACGAACAGGCCAACGGCAAGCTGGTGGCGATGTGCGGCGACGGCACCAATGACGCGCCTGCGCTGGCGCAGGCCGACGTCGGCGTCGCCATGAACACCGGCACGCAAGCCGCGCGCGAAGCCGGCAACATGGTCGATCTCGACTCCAACCCGACCAAGCTGATCGAGGTCGTCGAGATCGGCAAACAGCTCTTGATGACGCGCGGCGCGCTGACGACGTTTTCGATCGCCAACGACGTCGCGAAATATTTTGCGATCATCCCGGCGATGTTCCTGGCGTTCTATCCGCAACTGGCGGTGCTCAACGTCATGCATCTGGCGAGCCCGCAGAGCGCGATCCTGTCGGCGATCATCTTCAACGCGCTGATCATCGTCGCGCTGATTCCGCTGGCGCTGAAGGGCGTCGCCTATCGCCCGATCGGCGCCGGCGCGCTGTTGCGACGCAACCTGCTGGTCTATGGATTGGGCGGCATCATCATCCCTTTTATCGGCATCAAGGCGATCGATCTCGTCGTTGCTGCCTTGCATCTGGCTTAATGGAGAGCCGTCATTGCGAGCGGAGCGAAGCAATCCATGGCGCCGCAATAGCAGGCTGGATTGCTTCGTCGCTTTGCTCCTCGCAATGACGGAGACGGTGGAGACTGAAAATGCTTAGAGAAATTCGTCCGGCGATCATGGTCCTGCTGCTGCTCACGCTGATCACGGGGCTGGCCTATCCGCTCGTCATGACGGAAGTCGCAGGCGCGATCTTTCCGCGACAAGCGCAAGGCAGCCTGATCGAGCGCGACGGCAAGGTGGTCGGCTCCGCGCTGATCGGGCAGGAATTCAAGGGCGACAAATATTTCCACGGTCGTCCGTCGGCGACGACGGCGCCGGACCCGGCCGACGCGAGCAAGACCGTGGGCGCGCCCTATAATGCCGCCAATTCCGGCGCCTCGAATCTCGGCCCGACCAGCAAGGCCCTCAACGACCGAATCAAGCAGGACGTTGACACGCTGAAAGTGGAAAATCCGTCCGCCAGCGTCCCGCTCGATCTCGTCACGACCTCGGCGAGTGGGCTCGATCCCGATATCTCGCCGGAGGGCGCGCTTTTCCAAGTGCCGCGAGTGGCGAAGGTAAGGGGCATGGGAGAGGATCGCGTCCGGCAGCTGGTCGCCGAGAACACCTCCGGCCGTCTGATCGGGCTGTTCGGCGAGCCCAGGGTTAACGTTCTGGCGCTTAACCTTGCGCTGGACGCGGCTGCCAAGCCTTAGGTGCTCTAGGCCGAGCCCGGCGCGAGGACTATATTATTGCTATGGTTCAGCAGCCGCGCCGTGATCCCGAACAACGCCCCTCGCCGGAAGCCTTGCTGGAGGCGGCCCGGCGCGAGAACAGCGAAGCGGGGCGGTTGAAGATCTTCGTCGGCGCCGCTCCCGGCGTCGGCAAGACCTACGAAATGCTGCAAAGCGCCCACGCCCGGCAAAAAGCCGGCGTCGATGTCGTGGTCGGCATTGTCGAGACCCACGGGCGGGTGGAGACGGAGGCGCTTTTGCACGGGCTCGAGGTCATCCCGCGCAAGCGCATTGCCTACAAGGACCAGGTCATCGAGGAGATGGACCTGGATGCGCTGATCGCCCGCCGGCCGCGGCTCGCGCTGGTCGATGAGCTCGCTCACACCAATGCGCCCGGCAGCCGTCATCCCAAGCGCTATCTCGACGTCGAAGAGCTGTTGTCGCGCGGCATCGATGTCTACACTGCCGTCAACATCCAGCACATCGAAAGCCTCAACGACGTGGTCGCGCAGATCACGCATGTGCGGGTGCGCGAAACCGTGCCGGATTCGGTCTTCGACCGCGCCGACGGCATCGAGCTGATCGACCTCACGCCGGACGATCTGATCCAGCGGCTGAAGGAAGGCAAGGTTTACGTCCCCAAGCAGGCCGAGCGGGCGCTGGAGCATTATTTCTCGCCGGGCAATCTGACCGCGCTGCGCGAGCTCGCGTTGCGACGCACCGCCGAGCGCGTCGATGAACAGTTGCTCAACCACATGCAGGCCAACGCCATTGCCGGCCCCTGGGCCGCTGGCGAGCGCATACTCGTTTGTATCAGCGAAGACCCGCGCTCGGCCGGGCTTGTGCGCTACACCAAGCGGCTCGCCGACCGGCTGCACGCGCCATGGACGGCGGTGAGCATCGAGACGCGGCGTTCGTTACGTTTAAGCGACGAGGAGCGGGACCGGTTGGCCGATACGTTGCGGCTGGCGGAAGCGCTCGGCGGCGAGGCGCTGACGATTCCGGCCGTCGGGCGGCGGATTGCCGACGACATCATCGGCTTTTCTCAGACCAATAATATCACGCAGATCATCATCGGAAAATCCACCCGGAGCTGGTGGTTCGAACTGATGCGCGGATCGGTGGTGCACGATCTGGTCCGCCGCGCGGGTAATATCAGCGTCAATGTGATCGCAGGCGAGGAGCTTGCAGCCGATCCGATGCCCAAAAAGACGGTGCGGACGGCGGAGCGGCATGAGCCGTTCAATCCGATGCCGTATCTGATGTCGCTTCTGATCGTGACAGTCGGGCTGGCCGCCGCCGCATTCGTCCAGCCGCTGTTTGGCGGGATCGAGAATGTCGATCTCGTGTTTCTCACCGCCGTGGTGGCCGTCGCGGTCCGTTATGGCCTGTGGCCGTCGATCCTTGCCAGTATTGCAGCGTCGCTTTGCTATAATTTCTTCTTCATGCCGCCGATCTACACCTTCACGATCACCGATCCGACCAACGTCGCGGCGTTCTTCTTTTTCATGCTGATCGCCATTCTCGTCTCCAACGTTGCCGCGCGCGTGCGCACGCAGGCCGACTCGGCGATCGGCCGTATCCGAACCACCGAATTGCTGTATGCCTTCAGCCGCAAACTGGCCGGCACCGCCACCCTCGATGACGTGCTGTGGGCAAGCGCCTATCAGACCGCGTTGATGCTGAAGGTACGCGTGGTGCTGCTATTGCCGGAGAACGGCGTGTTGACGGTGAAGGCGGGTTATCCGCCGGAGGATCAGCTCGACAAGGCCGATCTTGCCGCCGCCAACTGGGCCTGGGGCAACAACCGCCCGGCGGGACGCGGCTCCGATACGTTGCCGGGCGCCAAACGGCTGTTTCTGCCGATGCGAACCGGACGCGGGCTGATCGGCGTCATCGGTATCGACGACGACAAGGCAGGCCCTCTGCTGACGCCGGATCAGCGGCGCCTGCTCGACGCGCTGGTCGATCAGGGCGCGCTGGCGATCGAACGCGTATTGCTG
>CAVVLH010000008.1:0-41494 GCA_963748805.1 uncultured Alphaproteobacteria bacterium
AATCAGCGCGCGTGAAAACAGCTCAGAACGGGATATCGTCGTCGAGATCGCGCGGCCCCCGCCGCCGCCGCCGACCAGCGCCGGCCGGCGCTCGGCGGGCGAGCAGCGGCCGAAGCTCGGCCGCGTTCCTCGCCGCCGCCGAAACTCTCGCGGCCCTCGCCGCCGCCGCGCGAATCCAGCAGCGTCAGTTCGCCGCGGAAGCGCTGCAGCACGATCTCGGTGATATAGCCTCGGCGCCGGACTGGTCGTTGTATTTGCGCGTCTGGAACTGGCCCTCGAGATAGACCTTCGTGCCCTTCTTGCAATATTGCTCGACGACGCGGCCGATATTCTCGTTGTAGATCACGATATTGTGCCACTCGGTGCTCTCGCGGCGCTCGCCGGAGTTCTTGTCCTTCCAGGTCTCCGACGTCGCGAGCGTGAAGCTGACGACGCGATCGCCGGAATTGAGGTTGGCGACCTTCGGGTCCTTGCCGAGATTGCCGACCAGAATGACTTTGTTGACGCTGCCCGCCATGATGCTCTCCTTAGACGCTGATCGTCACCGGCTCGTCGGAACGGCGGTAGCCTCGCTCGCTCGCCGCCGATGCCGCCTAAACCCTCGGCCGCCCGCGCGCGCAGGGCGCCGACGCCTCGCGTCACTTGTCCACAGCCCGCTCGCCGCCGTCATTTGGCGGCGCGCATTCCGCACTAAATAAGCGCGGGGCGCTTCCCTTTGTTCCGTTTTTGTTCTAGCTTAGTCGCAACGCGCGGCGCAAGCCCCCGCCGCGCGATTCGCGCGCATTCGGCAAAGGCCGCATGGCGAGCGTCAAATCCGCCAAAATCCGCCGCCCGCCGACGCCGGTCGAGAAGCTGTTCGACGGCCGCGCGATCGTCGTGCGCGGCGCGCGCGAGCACAATCTCAAGAACGTCGATCTGACATCCCGCGCGACAAGCTGGTCGTGTTCACCGGGCTCTCCGGCTCGGGCAAGTCCTCGCTGGCCTTCGACACGATCTACGCCGAGGGCCAGCGCCGCTACGTCGAGTCGCTGTCGGCCTATGCGCGCCAGTTCCTGGAGATGATGCAGAAGCCCGACGTCGACCAGATCGACGGGCTGTCGCCGGCGATCGCGATCGAGCAGAAGACGACCTCGAAGAACCCGCGCTCGACCGTCGGCACGGTCACCGAGATCCACGACTACATGCGCCTGCTGTGGGCGCGCGTCGGCATCCCCTATTCGCCCGCGACCGGCCTGCCGATCGAGAGCCAGACCGTCAGCCAGATGGTCGACAGGGTGCTCGCGCTGCCCGAGGGCACGCGGCTCTATCTGCTCGCGCCGGTCGTGCGCGGCCGCAAGGGCGAATACCGCAAGGAGATCGCCGAATTCATGAAGCGCGGCTTCCAGCGCCTGAAGATCGACGGCGAGTTCTACGACATCGCGGACGCGCCCGCGCTCGACAAGAAGCTCAAGCACGACATCGACGTGGTGGTCGACCGCCTCGTCGTGCGGCCCGACATGGCGAGCCGCCTGGCCGAGAGTTTCGAGACGGCGCTGGAGCTCGCCGACGGCCTGGCGATCGTCGAATTCGCCGATGCGCCGGCCGAGCGGCGAGCGCGCCCGAGCGCATGCTGTTCTCGTCGAAATTCGCCTGTCCGGTCTCCGGCTTCACCATCCCCGAGATCGAGCCGCGGCTGTTCTCGTTCAACAATCCGTTCGGCGCCTGCCCGGCCTGCGGCGGGCTCGGCTCGCCAGCTGACGGTCGACCCCGCGCTGGTCGTGCCCGACGCGCGGCTGACGCTTGCGCAAGGGCGCGATCGCGCCGTGGGCGAAGTCGAGCTCGCCCTATTATCTGCAGACGCTGGAGGCGCTCGGCCAGCACTACAAGTTCCGGCTCGACAAGCCCTGGAGCGAACTGCCGGAGAAGGCGCGCGACGTGATCCTGTACGGCTCGGGCGGCGAGGAGATCCGCTTCGCCTATGACGACGGCATGCGCGCCTACGAGGTGCGCAAGCCGTTCGAGGGCGTGATCACCAATCTCGAGCGGCGCTACAAGGAGACCGAGAGCGAATGGTCGCGCGAGGAGATCGAGCGCTACATGACGGCGACGCCCTGCGAAGCCTGCCACGGCTATCGCCTGAAGCCCGAAGCGCTCGCGGTCAAGATCGACGGCAAGCACATCGGCGAGGTCAGCGACGCTGTCGGTCAAGGCCGCGATCGCAATGGGCGCGCGAGCTGCCGGAAAAGCTCGACGCCAAGCGCAACGAGATCGCGCAGCGCATCCTCAAGGAGATCAGCGACCGGCTGACCTTCCTGAGCGACGTCGGGCTCGACTATCTGACGCTGTCGCGCGCGTCGGGCACGCTGTCGGGCGGCGAGAGCCAGCGCATCCGGCTGGCCTCGCAGATCGGCTCGGGCCTGACCGGCGTGCTCTATGTGCTCGACGAGCCCTCGATCGGCCTGCACCAGCGCGACAACGCGCGCCTGCTCGACACGCTGAGGCGCCTGCGCGATCTCGGCAACACCGTGATCGTCGTCGAGCACGACGAGGACGCGATCCTCGCCGCCGACTATGTCGTCGACATCGGCCCCGGCGCCGGCGTGCATGGCGGCGAGATCGTCGCCAAGGGCACGCCCGAGGAGATCATGGCCGACCCGAATTCGCTGACCGGCCAGTATCTCTCCGGCGAGCGCTTCGTGCCGATGCCCGCCAAGCGCCGCAAGGCGACGCCGGGGCGCGAGCTGACAGATCGTCGGCGCGCGCGGCAACAATCTGAAGAACGTCACGGCGACGATTCCGCTCGGGCCTGTTCACCTGCGTCACCGGCGTCTCGGGCGGCGGCAAGTCGACGCTGACGATCGACACGCTCTACAAGGCGGTCGCGCGCCATCTCAACGGCGCGAGCGACCCGCCGGCGCCGCACGACCGCATCGAGGGCCTCAACATCTCGACAAGGTGATCGACATCGACCAGTCGCCGATCGGCCGCACGCCGCGCTCGAATCCCGCGACCTACACCGGCGCCTTCACGCCGATCCGCGATTGGTTCGCCGGCCTGCCCGAGGCCAAGGCGCGCGGCTATCAGGCCGGGCGCTTCTCGTTCAACGTCAAGGGCGGGCGCTGCGAGGCCTGCCAGGGCGACGGCGTCATCAAGATCGAGATGCACTTCCTGCCCGACGTCTACGTCACCTGCGACGTCTGCAAGGGCAAGCGCTACAACCGCGAGACGCTGGAGGTGCGCTACAAGGACAAGTCGATCGCCGACGTGCTCGACATGACGGTCGAGGAGGCCGCCGATCTCTTCAAGGCGGTGCCGTCGATCCGCGACAAGATGGAGACGCTGAAGCGCGTCGGCCTCGGCTATGTCAAGGTCGGCCAGCAGGCGACGACGCTCTCGGGCGGCGAGGCGCAGCGCGTCAAGCTCGCCAAGGAGCTTGCGCGCCGCTCCACCGGCCGGACGCTCTACATCCTCGACGAGCCGACCACCGGGCCTGCACTTCCACGATGTCGCGCAATTGCTCGACGTGCTGCACGAGCTGGTCGATCAGGGCAATACGATGGTCGTGATCGAGCACAATCTCGAAGTCGTCAAGACCGCCGACTGGATCATCGACATGGGCCCCGAAGGCGGCGACGGCGGCGGCGAGGTGGTGGCGATCGGGCACGCCCGAGGAGATCGTCAAAAACCCGCGCAGCCACACCGCGGCGTATTTGCGCGCGGCGCTGGCGAAGCGGCCGGCGAAGAAGGGCAGGGCGGCGGCGGAATAGCGCGCGGGCTGCGGCGCGACCCCAACCATCGCCCGCGAATGAGTTGCAAAAGCCCTTTCGCTGTTGGAGAATAGGGAACCGACGACAGGGGTCCGGAGCCGGGGGCGGCGATGCCAACTTGTTTCGTCATCATGGGCTTTGGGCGCAAGACCGATCTGGCGACCGGCCGGGTGCTCGATCTCGACAAAAGTTACAAGAACATGATCAAGCCCGCGGTGATCGCCGCCGGCTATGACTGCGTCAGAGCCGACGAAATTCAACACTCCGGCGTCATCGACGTGCCGATGTACGAAATGCTCTTCGCGGCGGACCTCGTGGTCGCGGACCTTTCCACAGCCAATCTGAACGCCATCTTCGAATTGGGCGTGCGCCACGCGCTGAAGCCGCACACGACAGTGATCATTGCGGAGAGCAAGTTCACCATTCCGTTTGACGCCAGTCACATCGTGGTTCGCCACTATGAACATCTCGGACCGGACATCGGCTTCGATGAGGTCATGCGCATGCGGACGGAACTGACGACGCTCGCCAGCGCCCTCAAGGGCGGCGCCGCTGTCGACAGTCCCGTTTATACGGTTCTGCCCGATCTCCAGATGCCAACGCGCCCCGCCGCGAGGAAGATGGGCATGGCTGCCCCCGCAGCTCAACCGCAGTCGTCCGAAGACAGTTACGCCACCAAGCTGCAAATGGCGCGCGATGCTGTCAAGGACGGCGATTTCGGCTATGCCAAGAAAATTCTGCAGGCCATCTATAACGATCAAACTGCTCCCGGGGCGGACGGGAAGCCGAAACCGGCCCGACCCTTCATCGTCCAACAGCTCGCGCTCGCGACCTATAAAGTGGGCGAGGCGGACCCCAAGAGCGACGAGCAAGCGCTGAAAGGCTATTCCGACGCGGAGGCGTTGCTGCGGCAACTCGACGTCGAGACGACCACCGATCCCGAGACGCTCGGCCTGTGGAGCGCGATCCACAAGCAAAGGGCCGATATTGCGACGAGATCGCCCGACCAGCAAAGGCTGGATCTCGACATCGCCATCCGGGCTGCCGAGCGCGGCTTCGTCATCAGGCGCGACTCCTACAACGGAACCAACCTCGCCTTTCTCTTGAACGTGAGGGCGTCGAAGTCGTCGGGCAACGACAGAATTGCCGACAATGTCGTTGCTGATCGCATTCGCCGGGAGGTTGTCGACATCACAGCCAGCGCCCTGGCGACCTTGAAGGATACGACGCTGCAAGATGAGAAATATTGGATTGCCGCCACCCACGCGGAGGCGCTTATCGCGCTTGGCGACAGTTCTGGCGATCAGCTGATGCGGAATGCGATCGCGAGCGCGCCCGCGCCGTGGATGGCGTCGACGACGCAACGCCAACTTGATAAGGTCCGGCGGCTGCTGGCTAGCGCACATTCTTGATGCGCGAGGCCCGCGAAGTTTCACGGCCGCGAGAGCGTAACCGGACTGTCAAAAGCCGCGCCTAAGAGGAACCTGCCGTAGCGCGCAGGGGCGTGGACTGATGACAGACGAGTTCTGACGGCGAAGACGCCCGCCTTGGCCACGACGTGGCCCGAGACGCGGGCGATCGGGCCTTCGCTCGTCTTCTGGCTTGCGATGTTCGCCGCCAGCGCGCTTGGGACCAACCTCGGCGACTTCTGGGCCGATACGCTCTCGCTGGGACTCCTTACGTCGTTCGCCTCGCTGGCGGTCATCAGCGCGGCGCTGATCACCGGCGATCTCCGGTTCGGCCGCTCCACCGAAAGTTTCTTCTGGCTCGCGATCGTGTTTCTGCGCGCGATGGCCACCAACGTCGGCGATTTTCTTACCGACGACCTTGGTGTAAGCCGTCTCGTATCGACCCTCATCCTCGGCTAGCGACGCTGGCGGCCGGCTATTTCACGATCGCCGCGGGCCGAGCGGACGCGTCGCCGCGGATCGACATGCGCTATTGGCTGGCGATGTTCATTGGCGGCGCATTCGGCACCGTCGGCGGCGACCTCGTCTCCCATTCGGTCGGCCTGGCGGCGGCGTCTGTCGGACTGGCCGCCCTGCTCGCCGCTGTCATCGGCGCCCGCTCCTTCATCGCCCCGGCCTCGATGCTCGGCTATTGGTGCATCGTGCTCGCGGAGTGCGCGGCGGGAACGCCGGTCGGCGACCTATTCGCGGAAGAGCGCGGGCTCGGCTACGGCCTGCCGATCGCAATGACGATTACCGGCGCCGCCTTCGCTTTGGCTTTCGTCGTTCGTGGGCGCCGGGTGCTTGTCGCGGCGTAGTCGTAAACGTAAACTTCCCCCTGCAACGCCGCCCTTTCGCTGAGTGCTCCGGTCAGGCGGTTGTTGGCGCAAACGCGCAGCGGGAAAAATCTCCCTCAATCCGTCAATTCTATAATCGTCACATGTCCGTCCTTCGCCGGCCAGGGGCGCGCGACGATCCGCTCCTGGTTGAACTCGCCGACGATCGCGCGGTCTTCGAACGACGGCAGCTTCAAATAGGTGTGCCAGACGGCGGGGACGCCGTGCGGAATGTCGGCCGGCTCCTTGCCGTCCAGCAGACGACGTCGCGCGGAAGGCCGAAATAGCCGCGCGGCCGGTCCATGCGGACGATCGCCGCCGCGTCGGCGTCCTCTTTCGCGGGCGCAGCCGGCCTCAGATCGAGTTGATCGAACGAGCGCGGGAACGGCGAGCGATAGATATGGGTGACGGGCGCGCCGGGCGCGGCGACCACGAATTCGAGCGGCGTCGAAGAGTCGGTGGTCAGCGGCCCCCAGACGCCGTCGGCGCCGGTCGTCTTCGTCAGCAGCGCGGCGCCCTTGCCGCTCGCCGGTCTCGGCGGAAATCGCGATAGATTTCCACTTTCGCGCCTTCGATCGGACGGTTGGTCGGCGTGCCCTCGACGACGCCGGTGACGCGCCCGTTCAGCATGACTTCCGGCTCCGGCGCGATCGCGATGCGCGACGGCGCGCGGCCGGTGATGAATTTGTAGATCTCGGCGAAAGCGACCGGGCCGAGGGCGGTCTCGCGATGATCGACATGGTCGAGCAGCAAGATTGGTCGCGCCCTTCAGCGCCGGGCCGTCCGCGGTCACGTTGAGCGGCATGCCGGGCTTGCCGAATACGATCGCGCCGTCGGGCTGGGCATAGAGGT
This sequence comes from uncultured Alphaproteobacteria bacterium, assembly GCA_963748805.1. Classification (GTDB taxonomy): domain Bacteria; phylum Pseudomonadota; class Alphaproteobacteria; order Rhizobiales; family Xanthobacteraceae; genus Bradyrhizobium. Next base: position 6,883 of record CAVVLH010000008.1, read on the forward strand.
CGAAGCCGTCGCTGCGCAGCGTCATGAACGGCACGCCGGCCGTCACTTCGCTGTCGCCGGCGATCGAGTTTCGAGGAACGCGCCGCGGCCGTTGTATTCGCTGCCGAGCAAAGCGTCGATCGCGAACACGCCGTGGTTGGGCGTGCCGCCGAGCGCCGCCGCGGCGACGCCGCCGGATCGGCCGCGACATATTCGCGCGTCGCGTAGCCGCCGCGCGACAGCGCGACCAGCGCGACTTTCGGCGCGCCGGTTTGGCCTTGAGCCGTCGATGAACGCCGTCAGTTCGCGGATCTGGTCTTGCGTCGAGGAGCGGTTGGCTTGCGGGACCGCGTCGTCGTCGCGCGCCTGCGGGTCGGTGAAACTGATGGCGAATAGCCGGTCGCGCGGGATAGCCGTTGCTCTCGAACCGCCAAATCTGCGTCTGCCAGGTCGCGGCGAAATCGCTGTCGCCATGCGACGAATACGATCGGAATATTTGATTGATCGTCGGCGAAGGCGGTTCGCGCAATCGCGGCGAAGGCGAGCGCCGCGGTTCCCTGCAACAAGCGACGGCGGTTCAGCATTGGGCGTTCTCCCTGGACGTGCTCGGCCTTCGGCCTGAGGCGAGCTTACGCCGACGAGGCGACGTCGCAAAGACAAGGCGAAAACGACCATAGAATGTGCTAGCGACACGGTTTGGCGAAAGTTGGCTCTTATAGCGTTTGCTGTTGGTATGGTCCCTCACCGATGGCTCCGAGGATCCAATTTTCGGGGGTGGCTTGATATCCCCAGGCCTCGAGGGCCCGTCGCCAGCCCAGATAGTTGGGCAAATTCTTGGTGGCGACGCCGTGGAAGCGTCGCATCCACTCCTTCAGGCGCCCGTGATAGGCGTTGACGTTGTTGATGTGGATGTTCGGTGCCTTGGGGTTGGGCTTACCGGGCGCGGGCAGAACGTGAACCCGGATTTGGGCTTTTCGGGCGAAGGCGCGCAGAGCCAGGCCGCCATCGCAAACCAGCCGGTTGGCGGGCGTGACGACGCCCTCGATCGCGGTTCGGATCGAGGCGGCGTCCACCTGCGGCAGCACGGCGTCAATCGTTGCGCCGCGGCGATCGCGCGCAACGAGAATGGGAATGTTTTCGCAGAAGAAGCCGGGATGCTTGGCCTTGCCGCCTCGCTTGCGCGGCGGCCGGGCAAGACCCGAGCGGCGACCCTTGAACGATTCCAGAATAAACGTCTCGTCCGCCTCGACAATTCCGTTCAGGCTTTTGGGCTTGTCCAGCGCCGGCGCCCCTAGAAACCGGTGTCGCCAGCGAAACGCCGTGGTGTAATGGACGCCGCTCCTCTGCGCGGCCTTGGCCACGCTCGTTCCCTCCAGCATCGCCTCGGCGTGGGCGAGCCAAAGCTCTTTCTTGCGCAACCGCGCCATCGGCGTCTTCGTCAGGGCGTTGAACGTGCGCCCGCAATCCTTGCAGCGGTAGCGAGCCAGCGCGTTCGAACGTCCCCACGAAACGAGATTTCGCCCCGAGCAATGCGGACATCCCTGATTTTCCACTTTGACGTGGCCGGCTTCGCCCAGCCCATCCAGACGATCCCGGCCCCTTCCGGCATCAGCCCGTTCGCTCGAAGCCTGCCCATCAACGCCGCCGCCCTCGCGCAACGATGCTAGCGCCTGCGCCCGCTGCGCCTCGCTCAGCTTTCCAATTCCGCCCAGCCAAAGCAGAAATTCCCCGCTGTCCATCGACACCCCCCTCGAATCACAGCAGAATTCTATCATAAAAACCAACAGCTAACGCTATAAGAGCCAAAACAAGCGGAAAATTTGGAGAAATTTGGCAGAAAAGCTTGGAAAATTTGGCGGCGCCCCGCCGCTCACCTCGGCGCTGCGGCCTCCGGATCGAACCGCTGCAGGCAATCGCGCCGGCCGGCCTCGATGCAGGCTTGCAGCTTGCGCTTCTCGTCGAGCAAGCCGAGCAGCCAAATCATCGATATCGCAAGGATAAGGAGCGCGATCGCGGCGGCGAGGTTGACGAAGGTGCGGTGCTCGCGCTCTTGGGCGTCCTCGGCCTCGCGCTCGCTCACGCCGTCAGGCTCGCCTTCCCAACGCTCGGCCCCAGCGCCTCGATCGCCTTGGCGACGATCGCCTTGGAATCGAGGCCGGCGGCGGCATAGAGGCGGTCGGGCTTGTCCTGATCCTGGAACGCGTCGGGCAGCGTCATCGCGCGCACCTTCAGCCCCGCATCGAGCGCGCCGCTCTCGGCGAGCAGGCTCAGCACATGCGAGCCGAAACCGCCGACCGCGCCTTCCTCGATGGTGATGAGAACCTCGTGCGTCGCGGCGAGGCGCAGCACGAGTTCGCGGTCGAGCGGTTTTGCGAAGCGCGCGTCGGCGACCGTGGTCGAAAGCCCGCGTGCGAACAGATCCTCGGCGGCCTTGATCGCTTCGCCGAGCCGCGTTCCCAGCGACAGGATCGCGATCCGCGAGCCCTCGCGCAGCACCCGGCCCTTGCCGATCTCGATGGGCACGCCGCGCTCGGGCATTTCCGTGCCGACGCCCTCGCCGCGAGGGTAGCGCAGCGCGATCGGGCCGCCGCCATAGGCCGCGGCGGTGGCGACCATGTGCACGAGCTCGGCCTCGTCGGCGGCGGCCATCACCACCATGTTCGGCAGGCAGGCGAGATAGGCGATGTCGAACGATCCCGCATGGGTCGCCCCGTCCGCGCCGACCAGTCCCGCGCGGTCGATCGCAAAGCGAACCGGCAGATTCTGGATCGCGACGTCATGGACGATCTGATCGTAGGCGCGCTGCAGAAAGGTCGAGTAGATCGCGCAGAACGGCTTGAAGCCCTCGGTCGCGAGGCCTGCGGCGAAAGTCACCGCATGCTGTTCGGCGATGCCGACGTCGAACACGCGGTCCGGAAAAGCCTCGCCGAACCGGTCGAGCCCAAAGTGTAACGCGGCTGGCGCGCGAATTTGTTGAAACCATTGTCGGAAGCTTGAACGAAGCACCCAACCCCGAAGCGCGGCTGGATCAGATTGTTCAAGATCTCCAGCGGCTGCGCCATGTCAACATCACTTGGCAGACCGATACCGGCGCTGCGGCTGACATTCACGAGGGGGAGGACGAGGCAAGCTCCGTGCCTGGCTGGTTTGTGACGCTTGTGCACCCCCGAACAACGTCCGTCAGCGTACCGGTTTCGATCCATGGCAAGCGAACGGCTCTTGTCATCACCTCGATTCCGAACGACGAGATCGCCGAAATCTGGGATGGGGTATTGACGCAGCTTGCGGTCGGTTCGGCGGTTGCGCTGGCCCTGTTTCTGGTCACGATGATCGTCGTCGGCCGGGCGCTGGCGCCGTTGGAAGCACTTTCGCGGGCGATGAGCGGAATCGAATCCGGTTCCTACAGCGTCCACATCGAACCGGGCGGGGCACCCGAACTTGCCGCAATCTGCACCAAAATGAATTGCCTTGCGGAAACCTTGGGGGAGGCGATTGAGGAAAAGCGACGGCTCGCCGAGCGCGCGGTGTCGTTACAAGATGTCGAACGTGAGGAGATCGCGCGCGAACTGCACGACGAGTTTGGCCCGTATCTGTTTACCCTGCGAGTCCACGCCGGCGCGTTGATGCGGCTCGCGAAGGCCGGGGTGGCTAACGCGGACGGGGTGCGCAAACATGGCGGCGCTATCCTGGCGCAGATCAACGATCTCCAGCAATTCACGCGCAGGATCCTGGAAAGGCTGCGTCCGGTGGGCCTCGCCGAACTCGGACTGCGCGAAGCGCTTGGCGCCCTCCTGCGGATGTGGAACGAATCCCATCCCGAGGTCGAGATCGAGACGACGATTTCACGTTCGCTTGGCGAAACCGGAGAAACCGCCGATCTGACGATCTATCGCGTCGTGCAGGAGGCGCTGACCAATGTGTTCCGCCATGCTCAGGCCACAGCGGTAAATGTCAGCATCGAGCCCGCTGGGCGGCCAGCCGGAGCACAGGGCAACCGCGATTACGCGCTGGTTCGGGTGCGTGACAACGGCCGCGGCCTGAAGCCTGGCGAAAAATTCGGTTTCGGGTTGACCGGAATGCGGGAGCGGATATTGGCTTTGGGAGGAACGCTGACGGTCGCTTCGGGTGAGGGCGGTGTCACCATCGAGGCGATGGTTCCCACCCACGTGCTTTGAAGGTGGTTCGGGAATTTTCCCGAACGCTTCGGGACCTTTTGCAGGTGCGCGCGACGTATCACTCATTATTATCGGAGGCTCCAGGCCGGCGATAAGACCAGCCGGAATGGGGAGCGTAGTAGATGAGTGTTCGGGGCCTGCTTATCGCATCGATAGCGGCGGCAACCGTTGTCGCCGAAAGCGAACAAGCTCGCGCGCAAGATGCGCAAAACAAAGGTAGCTACACCACTGAGCTGCCCCCCGTGGAAGTCACGCCAGCCCAAACCGCAGCGAGGCCAGCACCCAGGCGTACAAGAACCACGAACCTCCCGACGACGTCCACAGGTGCCCGCTCCACAACGGTGACAAGGCTTCGGGTCTATCCAACAACGCCGGCTTCCACGCCGAGCACCGCGCTGGCCGTCGACAAGGTTCCTTCCAGCATCAATTTCGTCAATACGCCTGAGATCCAGCGCACCAATTCCCTGAACGTCATGGACGCTCTCCAGCAGAACGTGGCGGGGGTCAACATCAGCAACGTTGCCGGAAACGAGTTTCAGGCGAATATCGAGTTCCGCGGCTTTGTTGCATCGCCTGTCTCGGGTACGCCACAGGGATTGGCGGTCTATCAAAACGGTGTCCGCATCAACGAGGCGTTCGGCGATACCGTCAATTGGGACCTGATTCCGACGGCGGCGATCAAGTCGATCGCCGTGGTGACGAACAATCCGGCCTATGGTCTCAATGCGCTTGGCGGCGCCGTCACCGTCCAGATGAAGGATGGCTTCAACTATCACGGCGCCGAGGTTGACGTGATGGGGGGCGCATTCGGCCGCCTCCAGAGTTCCCTGCAGTGGGGCAATCAGATCGGCAACTGGGCGGTCTACGGGGCTCTGGAAGGCGTTCACGACGACGGCTACCGCAATTTCGGCACCTCGGATGTCCGACGCTTCTACGGCGATATCGGGTATCGATACGATGGCAATGAAATCCATCTCAATATGGGCGCTGCCGATAACAATTTCGGCGCGGCTGCGACGACGCCAGTTGAACTGTTGCAGCAATATTGGGGTGCGACTTACACCACGCCACAGACATCAGCCAACCAGGTCGGCTACCTGAATCTGACCGGCAAGTTCGAGGTTACGCCCACCTGGACGATCGACGCTATCGCTCACTATCGCGCCTTAAGCCAGCGGACGCAGGACGGCAATCCGACGGGAACCCAGCCTTGCGACGCCAACTCGACATTGCTTTGCTATGGGGATGGCAGCACGCCGGCGAACGGGCTCAACGGGCAGCAGCTTTCCAATCCGTTCCCCGCAAGTGCGATTTTGGGCGAAAACGATCGAACATTCACGAATTCGAATACCGGTGGCTTCTCGCTCCAGGCGACGAATAGCGATCAACTGTTCGGCCATGACAATCGCTTTGTCGTCGGCGCAAGCTTTGACGCCAGCGTCACGCATTTCGGCGCCAGTGCGGAGCTCGGAACGATCGATACCAACTATGTCGTCAGCAGCAGCGGTATCTTTCTCGGTACATCCGGCATGCCCATCGCGGACGGTCCGGTCGGATTACGTTCGACAAACCAGTATACCGGACTTTACGCGCTGGACACCTTCGACGTCACCAAGGCGTTTTCGATCACCGCGGGCGGCCGCTTCAATGACGCCCGTATTTCCTTGCAGGACCAGACAGGCAGCGCACCCGCACTCAACGGCAACGAAGCCTTTGACCGTTTCAATCCGATGATCGGCGGTACCTACAAGATCACATCAGGTCTGACGGCCTATGCCGGCTATTCGGAAGCCAACCGGGCGCCAACCCCGCTGGAACTCGAATGTGCCAATCCGAATATGCCCTGCATCATCGCGACCTTCCTGGTCTCCGATCCACCGTTAAAGCAGGTGGTGTCTCACACGTACGAGGCCGGCTTCAGGGGTACCCACGATCTGAGCTTTGGTACGCTCGATTGGAAAGTGGGCGGGTTTCGCGCCACCAATACCGACGACATCCTCGCGATCCCCTCGTTGGTGCAGGGTTTCGGCTATTTCCAGAACGTCGGCGACACACGCCGGCAAGGCTTCGAGGCGGAAGCGAACCTCAAATCGTCAAGATGGCAGTTTCACGCCAGCTATGCCTTCATCGACGCGCGCTTCCTTGACTCGCTAACGCTTGGTTCGAACAGCCCGTTCGTCGACGCGAACGGCAACATCCAGGTCTCGCCGGGCAACATTATCCCGGCGATCCCGCGCCATCGCATCAAGGCCAGCTTCGATTATGCGGTAACCGACGCATTCAAGATCGGCGGCGACGCTCTGTGGGTCAGCAACCAATATCTGGTGGGCGATGAATCCAACCAGTATCCGCAATTGCCGTCTTACGCCGTCTTCAACGTCCACGCGTCCTATCAGCTCGACAAGACCTACAAGATCTACGGCCGCATCGATAACGTCTTCGATAATCGGTATTATACGTATGGGGGGTTCTTCGATACGACCGAAGTGCCGAACTTCAACACAGGCAATCAGTTTATGAACCCGCAGTCACTCAGCCCGGCGCGGCCGCGCGCTTTCTATGCCGGCCTGAAGGCGACCTTCTGAGCAATCGCCCATAACGCTTGCCGCTGAAGCAGTAGTCCGCGCCTAGCGTTTGCGCAACATCAGCGGCAACAGCGGCACCATTCCCGCCAGCGAGGGCGGGCCGATCCGCGAGCGCACGAAATGGTGGGCGCCTGATCGCCACGTGCTCGTCTATTACATGACAGTCCGTCGCGACGAGGTTTATGTGATGGCCGCCATTCCCGCCGGATGACGGGACCATGGTTTCCCAACAATAAAGACCATGACCGCCCTGAACGCGTTCAGCGGCTGAGGCAAACGACTTCCATAATTTTAATATAACGAATATTATTGAGTATGGTTCAAAATGATGCCATGCTCGATCGTGCGATCTGGCGAACAGCGAGCATCTCATGACACGGCAAATCGTCCTGGCTATTTCCGGCAGCCCGTCATCGAAATCGCGGACAGCGCTGGTAGCCCGGCATATATTGGGTCTGTTGCAAGCCGAAAATCTTGAAACCAGGTTTCTTTCGGTAAGGGATCTTCCCGCGGAAGCATTGCTGCGAGGAAATATCCAGGAGCCCCAGATCGCCGAAGCGCTCGCGGCCGTAGAGCAAGCGAGCGGAATCGTTTTCGCCACACCGATATTCAAAGCCGCGTATTCCGGTCTTTTGAAATGCATGCTGGATATTTTGCCGCAATTTGCTTTAGCCGGAAAAGCGATTTTGCCGATTGCGACAGGCGGAAGTGTGGCCCACGTCCTTGCGCTGGACTATGGCTTGCGGCCCGTACTGCAATCAATGGGCGCGCGGCATATCGTGCAGAGCCATTTCATCCCGGAGAAGGATGTTACAGTGCAGGGGGATGACGTTATCCTCGATGAAGCAACGGCTATGCCGCTTGGCGAAGCGGTACATCATTTCAAAGCCTCGTTGGGCTTGATCGCGATTGATACGCTGATGGGACATCCGCGGCCGGTACGACCGACGTTGGAAAACAGTTCCATCCCGTTCACCCAGGCCGTTTTGCCAAGGAATGCGGAAGGTTGATTGCCACTCCGTGATGATCGCCGCACCCAAATAGGTCTTGAACGGCTCTCGGACATCGTAAAATATCAATGAATTCGAAGCGCTCAGGCATTTCAGAACGATCGGCTCGAATGAGTGATCAGACGGCGACTGGCACGTGTCTCCTGTTTGTCGGCAGCGGCGGGAAGAGTGCGCAAGCCGGCTTGAGACAAAAGGCCAACCTTCGACATTGGCTCACCCTCGACGTCGAACTCCTTGAAACGGAGAACGGCCCGTGGATGGGCGCCGCCATGCCCGGTTCGCCGAATGGCTGTGGAATTTTTGCAAGAGCGGAGGGCGGGGAATTCTTTGCCCGAAGCGATTCTGAAGGTGTCTATCTCTCGGCAACGCTGGACCAGTTGTTGAGCGCGAATCGGATTCGCAACATCTTCCTTATGGGTGACGCTCCGGATTCCTTTATCGATGGTATGCGCAGCTTTGCCGTCGCATACGGCTACGGGTTTCGGCTTGGTTCGCCTGACGAGACGAACGGATCGACGGGCGAAGCCTCGCCGCTGGAGCGCGATTTCGCCTCCCGTCTATCGCCCGAAAACGCAGCCTTGCTTCTCATCGATTTTCAGAACGATTTTTGTGCCCCCGATGGCGCAACAGGGCGCACGGGCGCGCCTATGCGAATGATCGACGCCGCTGTTCGCCGTTCGCGTGAATTGCTGAGGTCGGCACGGGAAAATGGCTTTTTCATCGTTCACGTGCGGGCGGAATACGGAAAGCCCTGGCGCTCGCCGAGCTCGCCATATCGCTTTCCCGTGGAGGGCAGGCGAGAGCCCGCGGTATGGACCGCATCGGCATCCGATATGTCCACCAACCGCTGGTTCGACGAAGATGAAACAGAAGTCTGCCGCACGGGCACGTGGGGGGCGGAATTCGTCGAGGGACTTGGCCCGGAGCCGGGAGAAGCTGTTATCACCAAGCATCGCTTCGGGGCGTTCACCAGCACCGGGCTCGATCAGCTCCTCCGCGCCAGGAGGTTGTCGAGCCTCATCGTCGCCGGGGTGACGACCAATTGCTGTGTGGAAACGACAGCCCGCGAAGCCGTCATGCGTGAATTCAGCCTGATAGTCGTCGAAGATTGCGTCGGCGTGAAGGATCATCTGGCGGATCTCCATCGGGCCACGCTCGAGGCGCTTGGAACCTATTTTGGATTGGTCCGGCCAGCATCGGATATTATTTCAGAGTGGGCGCGACCTTCTTCCGATAGAGGGGAAAGATCGGGCCGATGACCATGTATCCGTTGCAAGCGACAGTGCCAGAACGCGGGCGAGCCGCCGGTCGCATTTCGAGCGCATTCGGTGCTTCGGCAATTCTCACCATGCCGGCATGCATCGTGATTGCCGCAGGGGTGGTGCTGCCTCTCGCCTATATGTTGATCCTGAGCGTTCAGGCGCCGGATCCCGGCGAGGTCGCACTGACCACCGAATTCACGGCGGCCAGCTACGTGAAGTTTTTCACGTCGCCCTTTTATTGGAACGTCCTGCTGAAAACGATCTGGGTGGCATCGGCAACGACAGTCGTTTGCGCCTTTCTCGGGTTCACGCTTGCGGTGTCCATATGGCTTACGTCTCCGCGATGGCGTGGCCTTTGCGTGCTCGCGTTGATCTCGCCATTGCTGGTGAGCATCGTTACGCGGGCGTTCGGATGGATGGTCGTTCTGGGAGACTATGGCCTCATCAACAACCTTCTCATTCATCTCGGTATCATCGCGACGCCGCTCCGCATGATGTTCACCAACTTCGCGATCGTTATTGGGCTGGTTCACGTCTTTCTTCCATTGATGACACTGCCGATTCTCACATCGCTCGATCGGGTGGATCGCAACATCCCGGAAGCTGCAAGTTCTCTCGGCGCCGGCGCGCTAACCGTCGGCGTCAGAATACTATTGCCAATGGTAAGTCCGGGGCTTGTCAGCGGAATCACCATGGTCTTCAGCCTGTCGATGTCGTCCTACATCCTGCCGGCGCTGATGGGCGGGGCGGATTCAGGCATGATGACAACCCTGATCTACCAGCAATTCGTCGTGACGTATAATTGGCAGTTTGGCGCCGCGCTGGTCGCCGTCCTGTTGGCGACGTCGCTTGGAATCGTCGCGCTGCTCATTTTCGAAACCAGCCGTCGAACACGAAGATGGATGGCCGGTCGATGATCGCAGTGATTCAAAAACGGATTTTTTGGATCTGGAGCGCGTTTCTGTACATCTTTATCGTCACGCCCTTGATTTGCGTCATCCTGGCATCCTTCAATCAGGAATCGGTTCAAAGCGTGCCGCCATTGCAATGGTCGCTACGCTGGTATGGCGAAGCCCTCCGGAACCCGAACTTCGTGCGTGGCGCGTTGACCAGTCTTGTGGTTGCGACGGTCGCCACGATCATCGCTACGCCGATTGGCGTGCTGGGCGCTTTCGGGCTGTGGAAAAGCAAATCCCGCTATAAGGCTGTTCTTGACGCGTTCTTTGCGCTGCCGATCGTCGTGCCCGGTCTCGTAACCGGTATCTCCCTGCTCATTGTGCTCACGGCGGCCGACGAATCCGCCGGAAACGTCAAGCTGATCTGCGGTCACGTCCTGATCGTGCTGCCATACGTCATCCGTACGACGCTGGCGAGCCTCGCGCAGTTCAATCCAAGTCTATGGGAAGCCGCCGAGACGCTGGGTGCGTCGCCGCCCCAGGTTCTGTGGAAGGTTGTACTGCCGATCATCCGGCCGGGCATCGTCGCCGGCATGGTTTTCGGCTTCATCCTTTCCTTCGACGACGTGAACATTTCGCTTTTTCTGGTCGATGCCAGGACCACCACGCTTCCGATATCGATCATGTCGTATCTGCAATTCAGCTTTGATCCGTCGGTAGCCGCCATTTCAACGCTTCTGATTGGCATCACGTTCGTCAGCACGCTTTTGCTTGAGCGGCTCTTTGGTCTCAAGCGTCTGTTCGCGGGAGGTTAATATGGCAGAGGTCGTTCTGAGGAACATTGTTGCCCGCTACGAGCATTTCCTGGCAGTCGACGATATTTCCCTGACTATCGGTTCCGGCGAATTCGTCACGTTGCTGGGTCCCAGCGGCTGCGGCAAGAGCACCACGTTGCGCATCATCGCCGGCCTGATGAAGCCGACTTCCGGCTCGGTGTTTTTTGCGGGGCGCGACGTCACGGCCGCGAATGCGGCCGATCGTAAGATCGGCATGGTGTTTCAGAGCCTGGCGCTGTTTCCGCATATGACGGTTGCCGAGAATGTCGCGTTTGGACTGAAAATGAGAGGCGTGGGAGCCGCGGCGATTGAAAAGCGGGTCAAGAAGATGCTCGAGATGGTCCGGCTCGACCTGCTCTCGGATCGATATCCCTCCCAGATGTCGGGTGGCCAGCAACAGCGGGTGGCGCTTGCAAGGGCGATCGCCGTGGAGCCGAGCATTCTGATATTGGACGAACCTTTCGGCGCCCTGGATCGCAAACTCAGGGAGGCGATGCAGGTTGAACTGCATCAGTTGACGCGTGAGATGAAGATTACAGCGCTTTTCGTGACGCATGATCAGGAAGAGGCGCTGATGCTGAGCGACTCGATTGCCGTCATGAACAAGGGGCGGATCGAGCAATATGGTACACCTCAGGAGATTTACGCCGCGCCTGCCACGCGCTTTGTCGCCGATTTCATGGGTATGACGAATTTCCTGCGGGGGCGTGTCGCCGGTCGGAACGGCGACGGTCTCGATATTTCGATGGGTGAGACGATCGTGCGGACGCCGGGACTCGCCAGTATCTCAGGTGGCGCTGAAGTGACGTTTGCCGTTCGGCCGGAGAAAGTAATGCTCGCGGCCGCGGGGGCGCCGGCGGCGATCGAAGGGACCATTCGTCAGGTCACCTACCACGGGGATGCCTCGCGTATCGTGCTTTCGCTGAAAAACGGTGAGACTATGGTCGCTTTGGAAACGAACGACCGCCGATCGGGGGATCGGTCGGTCGGTTCGAAGGTATGGGCGCATTGGGCCGCCGAAGACGTGAGGGTTTTTGCGCAATAACAATAAGGAATCTTCAGAAGCCGATCGACTGATTCCATTTTTCCGTGAGACTGGTCATCTGGGGCACGATCTTTTCCCAGTCCACCAGATGCAGCTGTTCTGGCCTTGGGATACGCGCCGCGATGCGGGCATCTATTTCCGCCTTGGTGCTCGTGGGAAGCGCGACGACGCCGCGGCTGAAGTTTTCCTGCGCTTCCTTGGTGAGGGCGAAGTTGATGAACTTCTTGCACAGCTCGATATTCTTGCTGTTCTTGACGATATGCAGCGATGCGGCGCCGGCCATGGCTCCGCTCTTGGGATAGAAGAACGTGACGGGTTTGCCGGCGTCGATCACGGCGTAGGGAGAAATGTTGGTTTGCATCGGGCAGACCCAGGCCTCTCCCGAACCCAGCAGATTGACGACGTCCGCGCCACTCTTGACGAATTGCTTGAGATTGGGTTTGAGCTCCTTGAGTTTCTTGAAGGCGGGTTCAAGGTTTTGTTCGCTGCCGCCGGCAAGCTTCGCCGTTTGAACGAGAAACTCCCAGGAACCGAATACACCGATCTCCGGGATCGCCACTTTGCCGGCCAGGCGCGGGTCCCAGAGATCTTCCCAATCAGTGATCGGGCTTGGGACGAGATCGTGTCGGTAGGCGATACCGTAACCGACGGCGCTCACGGCTACACCGGTTCTCTTATATGTTTCGTAAAATAGCGGATTGACGTCCTTGATGTTTGGGATGTCGTCGGCTGTCAGGGGTATGCTCAATCCCTCCATCGTCATTCGGATACTGTCCGGGAAGGGCAGGAGCAGCATGTCGATTTCGGGATTCCTCCGGTTGACCTTCGCATTGGTCAACCATTCGCTGGAACTCCCGAGCTTTAACTGAACATCGGCGCTGTTGGCGCTCGCGAAGGGCGAGACGAAGGCCTTGCGGTATTCACGCTCATAGACCCCGCCGAAAATCGTCGAAACGAATCCACTGCTGTCCGCAAAGGATGGCTGCGTGAAGGCCGTCGTTGCCAGCGCAGCGGTTCCGCCTAACACTTGTCGGCGCGAAAATAGTGACTTTCCGAACGGGTCCATGACGCGTCTCCCCTGTCAAACCGGCAGGGCGCAGTCTGGAAGATAATTGAGCCTAATTCAACGGTCCCAAACCGGCCCGGGCCCAAAAAACATTCGCGGGAAGGCCGCCGCAAGTCCGCGCCGTATAAGAAAAGGTGGCTCAAATGCCTTAAAATATTGAGAAATGCGTCAAACGAACGAGCGCGCGGAATCGTTGTGGTGCGACAAAAGACATCAACGACCGTCGACGTAGGGCCCGCAAAATATTTGGCTACATTAAAATTTTTCTTGTCTCACTCGATTGATCAAGTTAGGAAGTTCGATGTGACACTTGCTATGGCTTGCCGAGGCGCCGCAATGTCGCCTCGCGTTGAAAGACTTCAGGGAGAGCGCGCATGGCCGATAACAAATCCCAGATGCACCTTGCTCTTTTTGCCATCGGTACAGGACACCACGTTTCCGGCTGGAGGATGCCGGAGGCGAAGGCGGGGGCTCTCGACTTTCAATTCTTCCGCCAGATCGCGGAAACCGCGGAGCGCGGCAAGTTCGACATGCTCTTTCTGGCCGATGCGTTGAGCGCGGCGACCAGCCAGCATCCTTCCTATATCGTTCGGCTCGAGCCCATCACGCTACTCGCCGCGCTGACGACCGTCACCAGCCGCATCGGATTGGCTGCGACCGCTATTTCGACCTATACCGAGCCGTACAATCTAGCCCGATATTTTGCCTCGCTCGATCATTTGAGCGGCGGTCGTGCCGCCTGGAACGTCGTAACGGGAGCTTTTCCGGAGGCCGCCGACAATTTCGGAAAGACACCACACCCCGACCATTCAACACGTTATGCGATGGCGGATGAGTTCCTCAGCGTCGTCAAGGGACTGTGGGACAGTTGGGAAGACGGCGCGCTCGTCGCAAACAAGCAGACCGGCCAGTATCTCGATACGTCGAAGCTTCACGTGCTTGATCACGATGGTTCGTACTATCGGGTCAAAGGTCCTTTGAATACGGCGCGGCCGCCTCAAGGCTATCCGGTCATTATCCAGGCAGGCGCTTCGGACACGGGTCGCGACTTTGCGGCAAAGGTCGCGGAGGTGGTCTTTGCCGTGCAGCAGGACCTTGAGACGGCCAAGGCCTTTCGCCAGGATATGCGAAACCGTGCCGAAGGCTTCGGGCGCGACCCCGGCTCCGTCAAGATCCTGCCGGGCGTATCGCCGATCGTGGCCGACACCGAGGAGGAAGCAAAGGCGATCATTGAAAAGCTGGGCCAGTTCGCCGACCCGGTGACGGCGCTGCGCGTTCTTTCGGAGCGTATCGGTCACGATCTTTCGGGCTATTCTCTGGACGAGCCGGCTCCAACCTTCCCGCCGTCTACCAAGATGCAGGGACACTCGGTAAACTTGGCTAGAATGGCCAAGGAATACAAAATGACGCTTCGGCAACTTCGCGATTATGCAATGGCAGCTCAGGGGCATCGTCTGATCTGGGGTACGCCGGAACGCATTGCCGACGAATTGCAGGGCTGGTTCGAGGCAGGCGCGGCGGACGGTTTCGTCATTATGCCCGCTTATTTTCCTGGTGCGCTGAACGCATTCGTCGATCGCGTCATTCCGATCCTTCAAAAGCGCGGCATTTTCCGGGCCGACTATGAATTGACGACGCTTCGCGGCCACCTCGGCCTTTCGCGGCCTCCTCACGCGGCGTCGGCAGCATTCGATGCCCGCCTTGAGACGGCGCAGGGCTGACCGTATTGCCGGGTGGCTCCGAAGTCGCTCAAGGCAGAACGCGGCCCACCGTGGTGTGTCTGTCCCGTGCGAAAGTTGTTGTCGCCAGAAGCGTGGGGACAGCCATGAAGGTGCAGAAGTGGATCGCCGCTGTGGGTGGGTCTATAGCGTAAGCTCGAACGCAGAAATCATGGATCGATGAAACCCGCCCCATTCGTTTACCACCGCCCCACGAGCGTCAGCGAGATGCTGGTGTTGCTTGACGAGCACGGCGACGAAGCCAAGATTTCTCGCGGGCGGACAGAGCCTGGTCGCGGCGATGAATTTCCGTCTTGCGCGACCCTCGATGCTGATTGACGCCAATCATCTTCCGGACCTTTCTGCCGTCACGATCGACGGCAATCACCTGGTGATCGGCGCCCTGACCCGACACGCGATGTTCCACGAGCCGGTCGTGGATCATCCGATCGGCCATCTGCTCTCGCGCGTGGTCCGGTTTATCGCCCACTATCCTATTCGTCAGCGCGGTACGTTTGGTGGCAGTCTTTGCCATGCCGATCCGGCTTCGGAATGGTGCCTGGTGGCGGCGGTGCTCGATGCAGAGATGCTGATCGAGAGCCGAGCGGGCAAACGGCGTGTGCCGGCCGGGGAATTCTTCAGGGGCACCTTCACCACCGCGTTGAAGCCGAACGAACTTCTTACCCATATTCGGCTGCCGCTGGGAAGTCCTGCAATCAAAGGAGGGTTTTATGAATTCTCCCGCAGGGCAGGGGACTTCGCTCTCGCAATGGCGCTGGTTGCGCTCGAATGCGACGGATCGCGCATCACGGCGGCGCGCCTCGGTCTTGCCGGGGTGGCCGATCGACCGCTGAGACTGCCTGCGCTCGAAGCCAAGCTGGTCGGACAACACGCCGAGGAATCCACCTTCAAGGCCATAGCTGCGGAAGCTTCCAGTTCGATCACGCCCACCAGTGATATTCACGGGACGGCCGAATATCGCAAGGATCTCATCAAAGCCGTACTGTCGCGGGCGCTCATAGAGGCGGCCGCATGAGCTGGATTGGTCGTTCTCTTCCGAGACTGGAGGATCCCACTCTCGTCAGAGGAGACGGCAACTACGTTGCCGACGTCGCTCGCGGCGCCGCGTCCGTGCGCTTTGTGAGGAGCCCGGTCGCGAGCGGAATCATCCTCAACATCGAGAAGCCCGAGCAAGGGATTGTCTTTACGGCCGCGGATCTCGATGGTGTCAAAGGTATCAAGCCGATCTTGCATCGGCCGGATTACGTTCCGGTCGAGCAACCCATTTTGGCAAAGGACAAAGTCGTATTCGCGGGCCAGGCCGTCGCCGTTGTCGTCGCGGAGCATCACGCCGCGGCTGAAGATATTGCAGAGCAAGTCTTTATCGACATCGAACCCGTCGATCCCGCGTTGGACGTCGATCTTGCTTTGATCGAGGGAGCGCCGGTGGTTCACCAGGAGGCGCCGGGTAACGTTCTGGTCGAAGGAAAGGTGCGGACTTCCGGCCTCGATGCGGCGCTGGAGCAGGCGGCGGCGACCGTTACGATGGAGATTCGGTCGCGGCGTCAGGCGGCGATGCCGCTCGAGACGCGCGGCGGCGTTGCGCAGTACGAGCGGGCGACCGGCAGGGTCACGCTTTTCGCCTCCGTCCAGATGCCGCACATGCTGCGGACCGGAATTGCCGACGTGTTGGGAATTCCGGAATCCGATCTTCGCGTCGTAGCCCCCGATGTCGGCGGCGGCTTTGGTCAGAAGATGTCGCTGTTTCCCGAATATGTGGTGCTGGTCTGGCTGGCGAGGCGCCTCAAGCGTAACCTCGCCTGGATCGAAGACCGCCGCGAAAACCTCATGGCCGCGACCCACAGCCGGGATCAGGCGTTCACGGTAACGGGCGCTTTTTCGTCAGACGGCAAGCTGCTTGGTGTAGAGGCCGACATGCGCAGCAATGTCGGGGCATTCTCCTGCTATCCGGTGACCTGTGGCGTCGAGCCCCTGATGGCGCTTGCGGAGTTGCCCGGGCCCTATGATTTCAAGGAGTATGGGGCCCGATCGCGCGGGGTCACCACCAACACCTGCATGATGGCTCCCTATCGCGGTGTTTCCCGACCGACGCTCACATTCACGATGGAGCGGATGATGGATGTCGCGGCAAGGCGCCTCGGGCTTGATCCGGTCGAAATCCGCCGGCGTAACCTCGTCGATACGTTTCCCCATCGCTCGCCGACCGGTCTCATCTACGACGAAGGCTCGTATCGGGCGACCATGGAGCTCGCCGTGAATGCGATGGATTTGCCGGCCTTCCGGCAACGGCAGAAGCAGGCTTGGGAAAACGGCCGCTATCTGGGCTTTGGATTGTCGGTCTTCAACGAGCGGACAGGCTATGGAACGCCAGCCTATGCCGCCCGCGGCATGGACATCGTGCCGGGCTATGAGATCGTCGACTGCTCCATGGACCCGTCAGGCAATGTGCAGGTCCGGATCGGCTCGTCGCCGCATGGTCAAGGTCTGAAGACGAGCCTGGCGCAACTGGTCGCCGACGAACTCGGCGTCGTGCCGCAGAGTGTCAAGGTCATCGCTGGCGATACCGATGCAACACCCTATGGCTGGGGTACGTTCGCAAGCCGATCGCTGGTGATCGGGGGTGGCGCCAGCAAGCTTGCGGCCGGGAAGATCGCGGTAAAGTTGAAGGTGATCGCGGCGGTTCTTCTGGAAGCTGAAGCCGACAATATCGATCTGAACGACGGCCTTGCCAAGGTTCGCAACAGCAACAAGAGCATGCCGATCGCGGAACTGGCGCGCGCGGCTTACCATCAAAGCCACAGGTTTGCCGGTTTAAGCCCCGGGTTGCACGAGAACGCGGTTTACGATCCTGCGGGCACGTTTTCGAACGCCTGCCATGCGTCGACCGTCGAAGTGGACATCGAAACGGGCCAGGTAAAGATCGAACGCTTTGTCGTTGCTGAAGATGCCGGAATTCTTGTCAATCCCATGATCGTGGATGGCCAGATCCATGGCGGCGTCGCCCAGGGTATCGCAAACGCGCTTTACGAAGAAATTGTCTACGACGAACTTGGCAATTGTCTTACGACCTCGCTTGCGGATTTCTTGCCGCCGACAATGCTCGAAATTCCGACCATCGAAATTTTACACAGTTGCACGTTGTCGGACGCGACGATCACCAAGGCGAAAGGTGTAGGGGAAGGCGGCCTCATCGGTGCGCCGGCCAGCGTCATCAATGCTATCGTGGATGCGCTGTCGCCGTTTGGTATCGAAATCTTCGAAATGCCGGCGACGCCGCAGCGAATTCTGGACCATATCAGGAGCACGCGAACGACATGACTGATAAGGTCAGCATGACACTTCGGGTCAACGGGTCGTCTTATCCGATCTCTGTGGAACCGCGACGAAGCCTTGCCGACGCCCTGCGCGAGGACTGCGGCCTGACGGGGACGCACTTGGGATGCGAGCACGGAGTCTGCGGAGCGTGCACCGTGCTGGTCGACGGCAAGCCGGTGCGCGCCTGCCTGATGTTTGCGGTCCAGGCCAACGATGTTGAGGTCCGCACCGTCGAAGGACTGGCCAATGGCGATGTACTCCATCCCATGCAGCGGCAATTCTGGGAAAACCACGGATTGCAATGCGGCTTCTGCACCCCTGGCTTTCTGATGCTGGCCGTCGGCGCTCTGGAAGCGGATCCCAATATGACCGAAGAGGGCCTGCGCGAGGTTCTTTCGTCGAATTTGTGCCGATGCACCGGATATCAAAACATCATCAAGGCAGTGAGGCTGGCCGCGGCCGAGATGCGTAAATGAGTCTCTATCGGCAAATCGCTGAAGCGGATCGAAGACAGGCCGCTGCTGCTGGGCCAGGGCCGATTTGCAGCTGATTACCGCTTCGAGGGACAGCTCATTATGCGGGTCGTCCGTTCGCCGGTCGCGTTTGGGCGAATTTTATCTGTCGATGCCGACGATGCCCGAGCGATGCCGGGAGTGGTGGCGATTTGGACCGCGGCCGACATATCGGATATCCCGCCGATTGACTTCCGGATGACGCGCGTGAAGGGGCTGGAGCCGTATCGGCAGCCGGTTTTGGCGCGAGATTATGTGCGTTACGTCGGCGAGCCCGTCGCTGTCGTCTTCGCCGAAGACGTCTATCAGGCCGAGGATGCGGCGGATCAGGTGTTCTGCGACATCGAGGAGGACGCTGCTCACCTCGACGCGATCGCCTCGCCGGTTGCATTCATGCCGCACACGCTGCCCGGCGTTCTCAGCGAGCCGGCCGTCATCTCGAAGTCGTATGGCGAACTGGATGCAGCCTTTGCAAAGGCAAAGCATATCGTCGAATTAGAGGTTGCGGTTGGACGTCACACCGGCGTGCCCATGGAAACGCGCGGCGCGCTGGCCGTGCATGATCGCGACACCGGCGTATTGACGATGTACGGCGCGGCCAAGGTGCCTCACTACAATCGCGATGCGATCGGTCGCATGCTGCAATTGCCAAAGGGCGCGATCGAGCTCAGCGAGGGGCATGTCGGCGGCGGGTTCGGTATCCGGGGTGAACTATATCCGGAGGACGTACTGGTGTGCGCGGGCGCGCTCCGCCTCGGCCGGCCGGTCAAGTGGATCGAAGATCGGCGAGAACATCTTCTCGCCGCGAACCATGCGAGGGATCAAGTGCACCGGATGCGTGCCGCGGTCGATGACAACGGCTTCATTCTGGGTTTGGAAGACGAGTTTTTCACGGACCAGGGCGCCTACGTGCGTACCCATGGTGGTACGGTATCGGATCTGTCGGCGGCGCTTTTGCCCGGCCCCTATCTCATTCCGGCCTATCGCGCGAACGGGCACATCCGCCTGACCAACAAAACCCCGGCCGGCACCTATCGTGCGCCCGGCCGGTACGAGACCACGTTTGCTCGAGAGCGGCTGATGGACGCGATCGCTCACCGTCTAGGCCTGGATGTGGTGGAGATCAGGCGTACCAATCTCATTCCTGAAGATCGCATGCCCTATGACAGGAATATCGACGCACTTGGCACTGAGGTCGTGTACGACGCCGGCAAATACAACGATCTTCTGACGAAGACACTGGCTCATGTCGGATACGACGCGTTGCGGGCCGAGGCTGCCGACCGCCGCTCCAGAGGAGAGCGCGTCGGGGTAGGGCTCGCGTTCTTCATCGAGAAGAGCGGTCTGGGGCCTCGAGATCTGGTCAGGGCGAGGTTGCTGAAAGACGGTTCGATTGAGGTCATCACGGGTGTTGCCTCGATCGGCCAGGGAGTCGAGACCGTGGTCGCGCAGATATGCGCTGACGCGCTCTCGGTTGAAATCGAACAGATCAGTGTTGTACACGGACAGACCTCACGCATCGAAGTCGGGCTAGGGGCCTTTGCGTCCCGCGTTACGGTGATGACGGGATCCGCCGCGCAAATCGCCTCAAGGGCCTTGCGTGACAAGATTCTCGAGGCAGCGGCGAGCCTGATGCAGCAACAGGCTGATGAGCTGACACTGATCGACGGCATCGTGCGGCACCGGGATTCCAACACGACGCTTCAGCTGACTGAAATCGCCGAGCAGACGCCGGAAATTATCGAAGCCGAGGGTTGGTTCAACGCCGATCACATGACTTATCCCTACGGCATCCATGTCGCCAAGGTACGCGTGGATCCCGAGACATGCGGTGTCAAGGTCGAGCAGTATGTCGTCGGATATGAAATCGGGCGCGCGATCAATCCGATGCTTGTGCATGGTCAGATCGCCGGAGCCGCGGTCCAGGGCATTGGGGGAGCGCTTCTGGAGGAGTTCGTTTACGACGAGGCCGGGCAGCCGTTGGCAACGAGCTTCGCCGACTATCTTATGCCGACAAGCAATGAAACGCCCACCATCGAAATGTTTCTTCGCGAAGACTGTCCCAGCCCTCTGAATCCGCTCGGCGTGCGTGGGGCGGGCGAGGGCGGGCTGACCGCCGTCGGAGCCGCGATCGGCGCAGCCGTTGACGATGCGTTGCAGTCACCCGGACTGGTGGATTGTCTTCCCATCGGACCCAGCAAATTGCATGCGATGATCCGCCAATATCCCCAGCGCCAACTGGAGACGGCAATGGCGTTTTCGAGCGAAGCCGCCTTCGCTAAAGCTTCGGCGGCCGAGTGAGCCGGTGGCCCGGCGGACCCCCCCGCGGAGACGGGTGGAAACCGGTTCGCGTCAGGAAAACTCGTCGAAACAAGAAACTCGAGCCCGGCTCTAATTCAACCAGAACCGAACAGGCTCTAGTCGCCCTTGAGGTTGATCCAGAGTGTCTTGACGCGCTTCGACCCGTTATTCCAGAACCTGTGAGGGCGCTTTGATTCAAACGCGATAAGATCCCCGGTCTTGAGCTGATAAGTGACATTCTCAAGTTCGATCGTCAGCGTGCCCTCAAGAATAAAACCGTACTCGAAGCCGCTGTGGGCTCCGCGCTTCAGGGAGCTTCCGGTTTCCGGCTCATACTCGTTGATGGCGAGCGAAATACCTCGCGATCGATCTTCTCGCAACACGCGCCGGATGACGTTTTGTGCGGTCTTCACAAATGGCTGCTCGCCGGCCCGGATGACGATCCGTTCTTCGTCCGGCGGGTTCGTTACAATCAGATCAGACATCGTAACGTTAAGGGCGTTAGCGATGACAATCAGCGACTGGATTGACGGAGCGGCCCGGCCGCGTTCAACCAGGCTCAACATCGAGGGGCTTAGATCAGTGGCGTCGGCCAGTTCCTGAAGCGTCATTTCGCGCTCCTGCCTAAGGCCCCGCAAACGATTGCCGATGGCGGCCACGACCGCATTCGACGTTTCTTCAATTGTCTCGACTGCGACGTTCTTGGTGCGAGCCACTTGAACCAACCTTTTCCATGTTTTCAGCGCAAAAAACGTTAATCGCTGTTACCAACTGGGATTGCGTTTTTCAATTCAGTTATATAGGTTTGAACCTAGTTGAAGAGGGCAAAATCGATATGAAGGAGTTGGTCCAGGTCGTCGACGCTGTTCACTCCCAAGAGATACCTATCGTAGATGGTATCGGCAACGCCAAAGTCGTGATTTGGCCCGGGATGGGAGCTCGCTGCCGTACTTTTCAAGTGATTAATCTCGGCGAGAACTCCAAAACGGTGCAACTGTGTCATCCGGAGAGTGACGCCGCGTACTATGTCCTCAAGGGACAGGGCAGGGTCTTCGATATCGGGACCGGGCAGTCGCATGAATTGGGCGAAGGTGGGATGGTCCATATCGATGCCAGGGATCGCTATCAGTTCGTGGCGAGTTCCTCTGGTATGGACTTGCTCGGTGGCCCCTGTCCGGCCGATCTCACACTCTATGCGGGCTTGAAGACCTGAAGAGGCACGAATGGCGATTAGAGTTTTTCACAGAGACCATCCGACCTTGCGTCTACCGCTGATTTCCAAGGACGCACGTTTCGTGATCTGGCCTGGCACCGGAGCCTGGACCGCGAACCTGAACTACGTCGTGCTCGAGCCGGGTGAGGCGAACGTCCCGCACATCCACACCCTATCGGAAGATACGATTTTCATTCTCAAGGGCGAAGGCACGGTCCACGACTATACCAACGATGTTCATCTGCCCTTCCATGCGGGTTGTGCCGTGCACGTGCCGGCCGGCATCAAGCATGCGATTGCCGCCGACCGTGGCGTCGAAATCATCAGCGTCGGCGGGCCCGCGCCGGCTGACGTTCCGCTTCTGAAAAAAGTCGGCGCACTGCCTTTGGACGCGGAGCCTCCAGGTCGGTGAAAATCAATCTTGTCTCATTTGCCGCCATATCTTTCACGCGTTCGAATAATCGCGGCGCTTTTCGGCCAGGGACAGAGGCAGATACGAGCAGCTCGAACCGTTTGCGAACGAGCCGCCCGGACGATCGGCAGGCAGATGTTTGCGATGTAAGATCGCCGGGCCGCATGCTCTGAGACTTTCGGAGAAGCCATGGAAATCAAACAAAACTTCGTTGTGTCGCAGCCGCTTCCAGCAGTCTGGGATTTTTTCCACGATGTGCCGAGCGTCGCCGCGTGCCTTCCAGGGGCAGAATATCTTGGTACAAAGGACGATGGCTCGCTCAGCGGAAAAGTTTCGGCCAAGGTCGGCCCGTTCCAGGCAAGCTTCGAGGGTGAGGCGAAGGTCAGATATGACGACGATGCCAAGAAGGTCGAGTTCGACGGCAAGGGCGTTGACCGAAAGGGCGCCAGCCGCGGGAAAATGTCGATGCTCTGCACGCTTCTTGCCGAGGGGAATGCCACCCGGGTTGACGTAACTGCGGATGTACAGCTTTCCGGGAGCATCGCTCAGTTCGGCCGAACTGGACTTCTGACCGAGATCGCCAATCAGCTGGTTGCTGAATTCGTGAGAAACGCCGAAACCGAGCTCGGCAACAGGAGCAATGGCGGGGCGGGAACCGATAATTCTCAGGCAGATGCATCGGCCAAGCCGATATCGCAAGCCTCGCCTGGTGCCAGTTCGGTCAAACCGCTCAATACCGGTTCGCTGTTTTGGGCGGCCTTGAAGAGCTGGCTGAAATCGCTCTTGAAGAAACCCGCCTAGATCAATCAACCTAAAAAGGAGTACCCGCGATGAAGATCGTCGACTTGTCGCACTTGATGAATGTGCACACGCCGGGCTGGGTCGGATACGCCGGCAACAAGATGTATTATGCGCAGAATTTGCAGACGATTCATATCGTCGCGCAGCGGATCGATTCGGCGCTTCACGTCGGCACCCACATCGATGGCGCGATGCACGGCACCGACGGCATGGGTGATATGGCCTCCTATCCGCTGGATTTCCTCGTTGGTCCCGGCGCTGTGGTCGACGTGTCCAAGCACATGGAGGATTGGGCTGTCATCACACCCGAGATGATCGAGAGCGCGCCGGTCGAGGTAAAGGACGGCGACATCCTCATCATTCATACCGGCTGGCATCGATATTGGGAGGGTAAGCCGCAGCAGGATCTGGTGAAGTATTTCTGCATGCATCCCGGTGGGAAGCAGGAACTCCTCGATTGGATGCTGAAGAAGAAGATCAAGTGGTTCGGAATCGACTGCGGTTCAGGCGATCATGCGATGAACACGACCATTCGGCGCATGCGCCCCGATCTCGCAAAACAGTTCGAGGAAAAGATCGGAATGAGCTGCGATGAATTTTTCGGCAAAAATGAGTACACGCATAAGCGATCTGGCCGGAAGGTCGTCGAGGATTATTTTCCGTTCCATTCGCAAGCGTTCCAGGAAGGGCTGATTCACGCCGAAAACGTCGGGGGCGATATCGAGTTGATGTTGAACCAGCGTGCGGTGATCGGCGCCTTTCCCTGGCGCTACGAAGGACTTGAGGCCTGCCCGTGCCGGATCGTCTGCTTCCAGGGCATCGAAGAAAACGTCGAGGCCGTAGGGGACGTTGCAAAGGCGATATTCGGGCCGCGGCAAATTCCGTCCGGCATGATGTCGGGCGGCCCGGACGGCCGCTGAGACAATGACGGATCGGACGATCAGGTGAGGGGGCCCTTTCGAGCAGTCGAAAGGGCCCGCTTTTTTGTGCAAGAATGCGCCGGGTGAGAACGCGGTTTGCGGACCGTATCCGAGAAGAGAGGCTGTTCGACGTAGGGGTTCACCAGATCGTAGGAGAAAATCGAGATGGATCTTCAGCTCAAAGGTAAGACGGCGCTCGTCACCGGCGGCAGCGAGGGCATCGGTCGCGCGATTGCGGAGGTGCTGGCAAAAGAGGGTGTAGACGTTTCGATTTGCGCCAGACGCAAGGAGCCGCTTGAGGCGGTTGCCCACGAACTGAGCAAAGAGACCGGTCGCAAGGTGGTCGCAATACCGGCCGATCTGACCAGGGATGCGGACGCAGCGGATTTTGTCCGGATCAGCGCCGAAAAGCTTGGTCGTATCGATATCATGATCAACAACGCGGGCTCGGCACCCGGCGGCGTCATTGAGACGCTTTCGGAAGAGGATTGGAGCCAGGCCCTTCAACTCAAATTCATGGGCTACGTTCGCTGTCTCCGCTACGCGCTGCCCATCATGGTCAAGCAGGGTGGCGGTCGCGTGGTCAACCTGATCGGAAACGACGGCGTGAAGCCGTCCTATTGGGAAGTAGCGCCGGGCGCTGCAAACGCCGCAGGTCAAAACCTGACGAAGTCACTCGCTGGACAGTATGGCAAGCACGGAATTTCTTTTGTGGCCGTCAATCCTGGCCCGGTCCGGACGGAGCGCTGGGACGGTCTGGTGAAAGCGATGGCGAGAGACATGAAAATCTCCTACGAGGAGGCCGACAAGCTCGCTCCATCCGCTATTCCTATGGGGCGAATTGCCGAGCCGCTGGAAGTCGCCAATCTCGTCGCCATGCTGGCTTCGCCGTTGATGCATTATGTCAACGGAACCATGATCGAGATCGATGGTGGGCAGGACAAAGCGCTGATGGATCGCTTTCGCGACCGCTGAATCAATTTTGGGGTGTTGCTCTCGGTATCAGGACGGGTTGCAAATGGAGAAGTTGGTTCACGAACGTGTCGGGGAAAGTCTGGCAGGCGAGGGAGACTTCGGCTCCAGAGAACTTCTCGAGCTTCGCTACGGCATCGACGACCGGCTTCCCCTGCCGCAGTTGATGTTATACGGGCTGCAACATGTCCTGATCATGTTTTCCAACGTGATGGTCACGCCACTGGTTATCGGCCAGGCGTTGGATTTGCCCGCAGAGGCCCGTTATGCCCTTTTCTCCGGTGTCATGCTTGGTTGTGGTGTCGGAACCGTCGTTTCATCGCTCGGCGTGTCGTGGGTTGGAGCCAGGCTTCCGCTGTTGCTCGGCACCTACACCATCTATCTTGGTCCCGCTATCGCGATCGGGAAAGCACAGGGCCTGGGAGCGGTCACCGTTGCGATGCTCATGGGCGGACTCATGTTGCTTGCCATCAGCCCGATTATTGGAAAGATTCGTTCGTTATTTCCTCCGGTCGTCATTGGAATCATCCTGGTCGTGACCGGGATAGCGTTGATGAGAATCGCGACAAATGTCGCGCTCGGCGCCAACACACCCTTTTACGGCAAGCCGATAACGCTCGCTTTCCTTTTAGGAAGTGTGGTTCTGATCGGCATCGTTGCCAATCTGGCAAACAGGCAGATTAGATCGCTTTCGGTGCTGCTCTCGGTAGTCCTGGTTTATCTCGTAGGCATAGCGATGGGATTCGGAAACTTGGCGGCAATTGATGCTGCGCCATGGGTCCGGCTTCCGACTGTTCTTCCCTATGGCTTCGCCTGGCCGGATACTGCCGGGCTGACAACGATACTGGTCGATCACCTTGTCGCCGCCATATACACGATGAGCATTACGCTCGCGCTGTGTGCGATGGTCGGCATCGAGCAATCAAATCGCAGAGTTCGAGGGGCTGTCGCCGGTGACGGTCTTGGGTCGATCGTAGCTGCGTTGTTCGGCGGGGTTTCGTTGATCTCGTACGATCAGAATGTCGGGGCTATTTCCCTGACGGGAGTCGCGAGCCGTTTTGTGGTGGCGGCCGCCGGAGCTATTCTGATCGTTCTGGCGTTCTTTCCAAAACTTGGAGCGGTCGTTGGTGTGGTACCTCCCTTTCTTCTGGGAGGTACGCTACTGTTCATGTTCGGGATGATATTTGTGGTCGGCATCAAGATTCTCTCGACCACGGCGCTTCGGCAACGAGACGTTCTGCTGATTGCAATATCGGTCGGTCTCAGCATGTTAACTAATTTTGCGCCAGCTTCCGTGTTCGAGGCTATTTCGCCTTCCATCAGGATCATCGCAACCGACGGTATGGTTGTCGGCACCCTGGCAGCGGTTTTGTTGAATCTTGTTTTGCCGTCGGAAACCAGATCTGCACGCCTTCCGTGAACAGAGCGTTGCTCCGATATAAGGCAAATGCCGATTTTCGACCTGGTGAAAGTCTGCAAATGAAAGCGCGGTGTTAGTTGCACGCTCATTCGCCGAACTAGGTCGAAGAACGTTACAAAGCTTGTGCTTGGTTCTCTTAAGCGGCACGATAGCCGCTCTACGGAACCTGCACTGAGTAGGAATATACAGCTGGCAACAAACGAAACCGGATCAGAAACGAGAACGCCGGGATTTTGCGCGTTGTGCAAGTCACGTTGCGGCTCGATCATGGTGACGCGCGAGGGACGTTTCGTCGGCCAGGAGCCAAACCCGGAACATCCCACCGGCAAAGCGCTCTGCGTGAAGGGACTTGCTGCACCGGAGATCGTCTACAACAAGCAGCGTCAACTCTACCCATTGAAGCGAACCCGCCCCAAGGGCGACAAGGATCCTGGCTGGAAGCGCATCACATGGGATGAAGCGCTCGATAGGACAGCTTCGGAACTTAATCGAATTCGTTCGGAGTTTGGCCCCGAGGCAGTTGCGTTTGGTCTGACCACTCCGAGCGGCACGCCGATATCGGATGACATCAAATGGATCGAGCGCTTCATCAACGCATTCGGCAGCCCCAACGTCGCGTATGGCACCGAAATCTGTAATTGGCATAAAGATTACGCGCACGCTTATACGTTCGGCCGCTCGATCGCGTCTCCGGATTTTGAACGGTCGGGATGCATCGTGCTGTGGGGACACAATCCAAGTGCAACCTGGCTTGATCATGCGACGGCGACCAGGTCGGCTCGCGTAAGGGGTGCGCGCCTGATCGTGGTTGACCCTCGTCGTGTGGGCTTTGCCGGCCGTGCGGACCAGTGGTTGCGCGTCCGTCCTGGCGCAGATGGCGCCCTGGCGCTCGGCATCGCCGGCGAGATGATCCGCAACGGCTGGTTCGACCTTCAATTTGTCCGCGACTGGACCAATGGCCCATTGCTGGTCAGAAGGGATACCAATCGGTTTCTGCGTGCCACAGATATCGCGGCACCGCCTTCAGGTGCGACAGCCGACGATCTTGTTGCATGGGATGCGGACAGGAAGCAGGCCGTCGGCTACTCGTTGTCCCGTCGCGCTTACCTTCGGCCGCTCAATCCGGAGCTTGACGTCTCGGTCGAATTTTTATCTCCGGCCGGCGAGCCCATCAGCTGTCGGTCGGCGTTCGGTCTCTATCGCGACCTGTGCGACGAATACCCGCCGGATCGGGTTGAAGCCGTAGCTTGGGTGCCGGCGGGGCAGGTGACGGAAACCGCAAGACTGTTGTTCGAGGCTCGTCCTGTCAGTTACTACATGTGGTCGGGTGTGGGGCAGCATACCAACGCGACGCAGACCGATCGCGCCATATCGACGTTGATGGCCCTGACGGGCAGCTTCGATGCACCGGGCGGGAATGTCCAGTTCGCGCGACCACCTGTATACGACGTCACCGGTGGCGAGTTTCTCACGGCCGGGCAACGTGCCAAATGCATCGATCTCAAGCGCTCGACGCTCGGGCCTGGCCGAAACGGTTGGACAGGGACCGACGCCCTGTATGCGGCGATCGAGGATGGCGAGCCTTATCGCATTCGAGGCCTGTTCGGATTTGGCCGCAACTTTGTCGTCAATCACGCCGACGGCGATCGGGCCGCGCGGGCGCTTGCGAAGCTTGAATTTCATGTCCATTCGGACGTCGTCATGACGCCAACCGCCGCGTTCGCGGATATCTTTCTCCCCGTCAATACGCCGTGGGAGAGGGAAGCGTTACGCGTTGGATTTGAAGGCAGCCAGGCGGCGGAAAATCTGATTCAGCTGCGGCAGGCGGCCGTTTCCAGCGCTGGCGAGTCCAGGTCGGACGCCCGTCTCGTGTTCGAACTCGCGACCCGGCTCGGATTCGGCAATTTATTCTGGGACGGCGATATCAATGCCGGTCTTGATGCGATCCTTGCGCCGCTCAAACTGTCGCTTGACGATCTGCGCGCGCGACCGGGTGGAATTAGCCTGGCCGGCGAGCCTGATTATTATCGTTATCGCCATGAGGGGTTTAAGACGCAGACCGGCAAGATTGAAATCTTTTCGGAAGTTTTTCGCGACGCCGGTGAGAACCCATTGCCGCGGTTCGTCGAGCCGGCTCTGTCGCCTTATCGAAAAGACGAAAGCGATTTTCCGCTGGTGCTCACCTCCGCCAAGGTCGTTCACTATTGTCACGGCCAACATCGCCACGTGCCGTCACTGCGTCGCCGCTCGCCGGAGCCTGAGGTCAGCATGCATCCGCAGGCCGGTGATGAAAGAGGAATTAGCCAAGGCGACTGGGTCGAGATTCAAACCAAAAATGGTAAAGCCCGCATGCGCGCCAAATTCGATCCCGGCCTGGATCCGCGGGTGGTCAGCGCACAATATGGCTGGTGGCAAGGCAATGAAGAGCTTGGCCTGCAAGCTTTCGATTTGCTTGCCGATTCCGGCGCCAATTATAATCGCCTGATATCGGATCGGCATGCCGATCCCATCAGCGGCTCGATCGGTCTTCGCTCTTCCGTTTGTCAGATCTCGCCGGTCAAGGATACCGCAAGGGATGCGCCGGAAAATCTCAACGTCGCGTCCAAGTGACAATGAAAATCTTGTTCGATACTCGATTTATGCGAGCTGCAAAGTCCTTGCTTCGGGAGTTTATAGTTCCTGTGGAAGGCTGGAAACACGTCGTCGCTTCGCATCTCGCCGGCTCGGACAATTGGGCCTTTAGAGCCAGGCTGTACTCAGAGATTCCACCATCGCCGAACCGAACAGGCGGCCACGCCCACGCGCCGAAACACTATTGTCCTCCATCGAATTTTTGATAGAGTTAAAGAAATTCAAGTGTAAACAAAAGCAAGGCTGGCGCGTCGAAAATTGCAGAGCCCTTCTGGCAGCTCATCAGCGGCACAATGCGATCAGCCCCTGCTCAATCAGGGATTGTTCAGATCGAGCTTTCGTATCGCTACGGAGGTTGTCTGCCGATGAACGTTCCACTTGGTCGTTCGGTCGGCAAAATCGGTGGTGCCGACGTGCTTTTTTGCCCACTATCGCGTCTCTATCTGCGCAAATATTGGGCGCGCTATTTTTCGCGCGCTTTGAAACTATTCGTTCGTGGAACGATGTCTTCGCCCTGCATTCTGGGGTTAACAGGAGAGTTGAAGTCATGCAGCAGTTGTTATTGAAGAGAAAGTACTGGACCATGCTCGCCGCGGCCGGCGCGGCGGTTTCTTGCGGCGCTATGGCCGCTTACGCCGCCGGCTTCACGCTTCCGGCACCGGCAAAAATCGCATTTCTTTATTTTGACCAAAAGAACGATGGCGGCTGGACCCAGGCTTTTGACGAAGCTCGTCCGAAAATCGAACAAGCCGTTGGCATGAAAATCCCGTTTGTGGAGAAGGTGCCCGAAGTCGCCGGTCAGATCAAACCAGCCGCCGAGCAGTTCATTCAGCGCGGTTATAACGTCATCATCGGCACGGCCTTTGGATATTCTGACACTTTCAAGGAATTGTCCGAGAAGTATCCGAAAGTCGCCTTCCTTAATGCATCGGGCACCACGAACGGACCGAATCTCAAGTTGTTTTACGGACGGACCTATGAGAGCCAGTATCTTTGCGGCATGATCGCGGGCGGAATGTCCAAATCCGGCAAGCTTGGCTTTGTCGCCGCTCACCCAATCGGTCCGGTTAATTGGACCATCAACGCCTATGAACTCGGCGCTCAGAAGATCAATCCGAAGGCGACCGTGACGGTGATCTTCACTGGGGCCTGGAACGATCCGGTCAAGGAACGCGCTGCGGCGTCTGCGCTCGCGGATCAAGGCATCGACGTCATCGGCCAGCACGTCGACACCCCGACACCGCAGATCGTGGCGCAGGAGCGTGGCATTTACGGCACCGGTCATCATCGCGATTTGCGCGAGTTCGCACCGAAGGCCACGCTGTGCTCGTCAGTCTGGACGTGGGACAAGTTCCTGTCTCCGGAACTCAAGAAGGTTGCCGCGGGTAACTGGCAGCCTAGTCCTTACGGCGCATTCCCGGGCATCAAGGATGGCGGCACCGATATCGCTTGCTGCGGCCCAGCAGTGCCGAAAGAACTCGCAGACAAGGTGATGGCCGAGCGTGCCGCAATCATTGCCGGAAAGCAAATCTTCACCGGGCCCATGAGCGACACCACGGGCAAGGAGATCCTTGCGGCCGGCAAGCCGATCGACGACGGGGCCCTTTGGAAGATGACCTGGTACGTGCCGGGCGTCATCGCTCAGAAATAGTGATACGTTTGGACTGATCGATGGCCTTTGCGCTTGAGCTCTCCGGAATAAGGAAGACGTTTGACGGCGTCGTCGCGCTTGACGGTGCCGTTTTCTCGGCGAAACCCGGGGAGGTTCACGCGCTGCTCGGTGAAAACGGAGCAGGCAAGTCATCGCTAATGAACATCGCGGCGGGCTTCTACGTGCCGGATGCCGGAACCCTCGCCGTGGACGGCGAAATGGTTGCGCTGTCTGGCCCGGCCGACGCCCGCCGTCGCGGCATTGGAATGGTTCACCAGCATTTCAAGCTGGTGAAACCGTTCACCGTTGCGGAAAATATCTTGCTGGCGAATCCGCAGCCTGCATATCGCTCCGGAATTAGAGACGTTCGCGACAACGTTCGCAAACAGGCAGAGCGGCTCGGTTTCGATATTGATCCCGAACGGCGGGTCGGAGATCTTTCTGTCGCCGAACAGCAGCAGGTCGAGATCATCAAGGTGCTGATCGGAGGCACGAGAATTCTGATTCTCGATGAGCCGACAGCGGTACTTGACCGATGCCGAAGCGGAGCGGTTGCTCGAGATCGTTCGCCGTCTCGCCCGCAGCGGCGTCGCCGTAGTCCTCGTCACTCACAAACTTAACGAGGTCAAGCGCCACGCCGATGCCGTTACCATCATGCGCGGTGGACGAACGGTGGCGACGCCTGATCCGCGCACGGCTTCGACGGCTGAACTGACGGAGTTGACGGTAGGACAGACCGCACCGCTGCCCGTCCGCGCCGAGCGTCCTCTCGGAGAGACCCGCCTCAACGTGGGTGGCTTGCATTGCGCGCGCAACGACGGCCAGGTGATGGTATCCAACGCCAGTTTCTTCGTGCGGGCGGGAGAAATCTACGGTCTTGCCGGTGTCAGTGGCAACGGACAGGCGGAACTCGCCGAAACGCTGATCGGTGCGCGCGAGCCGCTTTCCGGCGAGATCTGGCTGGAAGGGCCGGGCGATGTCGCCGCGCGGCCTCCCGCCATTCGTCGGGAAGCCGGGCTCGCCGCGATACCTGCCGATCGTTATGCGTTCGCGCTGGCCGGCTCGCTGTCTATCGCTGACAATTTTACGGTCGCCACCATCAAGTCCGGGCGTTATGGGCCGCCGTGGTTGATCGACCGGGGTGCCATGCGCCGCGACGCCGCCGAGGCCGTCATCGCCTATGATGTCCAGGGCGTCCGCGGCGTCGGGCAAAAGGCGGCGTTGTTATCGGGGGGCAACGCCCAAAAGCTGGTGATATCTCGCGAATTCAGCCGGCAGCCGGCGGTGGTGGTCGCCCACAGCCCAAGCCGTGGGCTTGACGTGCGGGCCTGTGCCGCTGTCCATGAGCGGTTGCTGGCCGCCCGCGATCGTGGAGCCGCCGTCGTGCTGATCAGCGAAGATCTCGACGAAATCCTTGCCCTTTCCGACCGGATCGGGGTCATGACACGGGGGCGGATCGTGGCCGAATTCAACCGACCCGCTGATCGCCAGGCGATTGGCCGTGCGATGGTGGATCATGCATGATGTGACGATGACTGTCCGCGAAAACCCGCCCGCGTCGCCGGCGCCGAAGCCGCCGTCGCGTCGCGGCATCGGCCGCGATCCCGATGTTTTGGCTAAGTTGCTGCCCGAGCCGTTCCGTCCGAAGCTCGTGGGCGGCGTCGGCATGGCAGGCGTGTGCCTGATCCGACTCAAGCACGTCCGGCCGCGGTTCTTGCCGCGGGCGTTGAGCATTTCTCTGAGAATGCGGCTCACCGGATCGCCGTCGAATGGGAGCAGGACGGCGAAACGCGGCAGGGCGTCTTCGTGCCGCGGCGAGATACTTCATCACGGTTCAACACGGCGGTTGGTGGTCGGTTGTTTCCGGCCTGCATGCATCATGCCCGATTCGAGAGCACGGAGCGGGATGGCCGTTATCGAGTCAGCCTGGCCAGCGATGACGACGCTACACGCCTGGTTGTCGTTGGGCACGTGACCACCGCTTGGCCGCCGGGCTCCGTGTTTCCCATCGCTCCAGGCGGCGTCGGAATTCTTCGAGGCGGGCTCACTCGGATATTCCGTCGCCTTGCAGCCGGGAACGTTTGAGGGGCTTGACTGCGGGTCGATGCCGGAACTGGTCGCTGAAGCCGTTGGCGGTCGAATCGGTCGAGTCGAGCTTCTTTGAGGACCACGAACGCTTCCCTGCTGGAATCCGTCGAGTTCGATTCAGCCCTGCTGATGCGCGGGATCGAACACGAATGGCACGGACGGGAGCCGATTTGTTGTGCGACGGAGCAACTCGCTACGCCGCTCCCCGTTTCGTGATCAACTTCCCGTCAACGACCTCCAACCCTGAGTTCCTCGCCGGCTACCGCATTCAAAAACCCTTCCTTGTCCTCCGGCGAGATCATCTCGATCGCCCACTTCTACCGCCACACCGATAGCTGATCCACAGCCGATCCAGCGACAGGGCTGGCGAGCTCAACGGGACTGCGGCTCGGCGTAATCTCATCGATCCCATCCAACGGCACCGTCCACCGGAACGGCCCGGATCGAATCACAAGGTCCGTCTCGCCGACAACGTAGTACGTCGATTGCAGCAGCCAGCCGATGAAAGCGGGGGCGGCGAGAAGGAGTAAGATGCCGGCCCACAAGCTGGGCCCCTCGACCAGCACCATCACTCCGGCGACGAGCTACCCACCAATATGGCGATGACCAGGATTCAGTAGGAACCAGCCAGTCTTTTTTCGACGGGAAGATCACGTGGTGAATCTCGTTACCACAGAACTCAATCGCCAAATCGCCCAGATATCACAGTCGGCGTGATGCTCTTCAGGGATCTCTATCAGCAGCAGGTATTGAATCTGAGTCGCCTGCAGAGAGTCGGTCCGTCACTAGCCCACATTCCGAGAGATGAATTTTCTTGAGAAGACCTTGTCGGAAACCGCGCATCACCAAGGCACTTATGGACCCCTGCCTTTCGATCATGTCGAACCCACAAAAATTGAATCGTGAATCGGCGAACTGCTGCATGTCGGCAGCGGTTGGGTTCTCCATGATTGCCAGCACGTTCACTCGTTCTTCGCCAGCGACTCGCCCGAGCAAATAGTCGAGGTCATGGAATAGGAAGATCTTGTTATCCTCGTGGACATTATATTGCCAATCCTCGTCAATCAACTCCTGGACGACGGCCGGGCAGAGAATCTCGTCCAGTGACACGACTTCCTTCAGATGCGTCAGTCCCGACCAGGCGATATATTTGCTCCACAAGTCGCCGCTGGCGGGATCGAATCGGCGTACTGCGGTAAAATAAACGGCCATAGGTTCACTGGAGCACCACAGAGGATTTTTACCGAACTGCCTCTCGCCCCCGAACCCAGTACGAATTGTCATTGTCTTAATTCTAATCGACATACGCCAGCCCGAACTACTCAGCCATGAACCTCGAAGTTACCACCGGTATCCGACTCACCGAAATCAGGCCGATCCGATCAGGCCGCCCTGATTGAGCTGCTGAACGACCGGGAAATCTATAACCGCACTCTGCGGATTACCCTCTCCGTACACTGCCGCCGACGCCGAGCAGTGGTTCGCCCTGGTCGAAAGCGGACCAAGCAGAATGGGCAGACGTTGAACTGGGCGATTCGTAGCGAAACCGACGAGCTGATCGGCAGCGTGGGCCTGGAAGGGCCGGGGCAAGCCGGCTGCCCATCGTGCCGAGATCGGTTACTGGCTGGCGAAGCCGTTTTGGGGCCGAGGAATCATGACCGCCGTGGTGCACACGGTCTGTCGGCACACCTTCGATAACCTGGGGTTCACGAAAATCTGGGCCGAGTCTATTCTATCAATGGCGCCTCGGGCCGATTACTGAGAAATGCGGCTTCCAGCAGGA
>CAVVLH010000009.1:0-101998 GCA_963748805.1 uncultured Alphaproteobacteria bacterium
GGGCCTCGGTGCGCGTGGCCGAGCAGGCTTTGGCCGCGGCCACGAAGGCGTTGGCGCCGGGCGTGACCGAGCGGCAGCTGACGGGCATCTTCATGCAAGCCATGGCGTCGACGGGGGTCACGACACCCTCACGCAGGACGTCGCGTGGACGACGTCGCGCCATGACCCATGGCGCCGAGCCAATCGAGATACCCGGTGCACCCGGTGACCTGGTGGCCTTCGACGCCGGCGTGGTCGTCGGCGGCTACGTCGGAGAGCTTGGCCGTACCCCCGCGGTGGGGAGGGCGCACGTCGACCCGAGTCGGCCGCGCAGGAGCGAACTGTGGGATCGGCTGCTCGACGCCTGTCGGTCGGGGGCTCCGCTCTCGGACCTCCTGGACGCGTACGACGCCGCCGGAGTTCCGGCGCCGCCGATGCCCGTCGCGAGAGGACTCGGATTGGGGTTCGACCTTCCCCTCGTCACACATGTCTTGCCGCTCACGGCCGCCGAGCAGCACGTCGAAGCCGGCATGGTGCTGGCGCTGACCGCCTACGTCTGGAAGGAAGGCGTCGGGGGGCTCTACGCGCAGGAGCCGGTCGTCGTCACCGAGCTCGGCCCGAGTCCTGGCTTCGGCGCCCTTCCGCGAGCAAGGAGCCTGACGACGTGAGCGCACCGACGTCCCGCCGGCCGAGGAGATCATCCTCTACGAGAAGGACCCGCGTCACGCGGATCGCGACGATCACGCTGAACCGTCCGGACCAGCTCAACATCCCTACCATCGCGGCCCGTCGCCGCTACGCCGACCTGATCTTCAAGGCCAGCATCGACGACGACGTCAAGGTGCTCGTCGTGCGGGGCGTCGGCGATCACCTCGGGACCGGTGCCGACCTCGACGAGCTGATGGCCAAGCAGGCGAGGCGGGCGTCGCGCTGCACGAGGAGTTCGGGATCGACGAGGACGAGGACATCACCATGCCGCCGCCCCGCTCGTACCGCGCCGGCGCGTCGCTGCTGCACTGGTACGGCAACACGAGGTCCGGCTGCCGTACCCTGCAGGACTTCAAGAAGATCAGCATCCTCGAGGTCAAGGGCTACTGCTACGGCTGGCACTTCTACCAGGCCGCCGATGCCGACCTCGTGATCTCGTCCGACGACGCCCTGTTCGGCCATCCCGCGTTCCGCTACGTCGGCTATGCCCCACGCATGTGGCAGTGGGCGATGATGATGGGGATGCGCAAGTTCCAGGAGATGGTGTTCACCGGCCGGCCGTTCACGGCCGAGCAGATGTACGACTGCAACTTCGTCAACAGCGTCGTGCCCCGCGAGGATCTCGAGGCGGAGTCGGCGAAGTACGCCCAGGCCTGCGCTCGTACCCGACCCACCGACACCGTGTTCATGCAGAAGGTGTTCTTCGAGGTCATGAAGCAGCACCAGGGTGAGTACATGGGCAGCCTCCTCAGCGCCTGGCTCGAATCGATGGGCGGGCAGCTCCGGGAGGACGACAACGGCGGGCGGGCCACCCTGAGCAAGGAGACCATGGACGCCGGCCTGAACGTCGCCGTGAAGGACAACGACGACCACGTTCCCGCCCGAGTGGCGGCTGAGTCGATCGGGTCGCCGCCGCCCCGCAGCCGACTGACGTGCCCGCATAGGCGGCGACGCGGCGCCCTGCGGGGTCCACTGCGCCGCCGCTCTCGGGGTTCCGGGTCGTCGACCTCTCGACGTGGATCGCCGGCGCCTATTGCACGAAGCTGCTGGCCGACGGCGGCGCGGAGGTCATCAAGGTCGAGTCACCTGAAGGCGATCCGCTGCGCCGGTGGTCGGCTTCGGGCGCAGCGATCGCAGCCGAAGACGACGGCGCGCTCTTCAACTTCCTGGCCGCCTCGAAGCGCAGCATCGTGGTCGACGAGCGCGGACGCCGACGGTCTCGCGCGCTCCACGCAGATCTTCGCCTCGGCGGACGCCGTCGTCTGGTCGCGCGGGCTCGGCCGCTGGCGGAGCAGCCGCGTGCTGCACCCGCGCCGAAATCCTGCGCGCCCACCCGCACCTGATCGTCACGTCGATCACGCCGTTCGGGCTCGAGGGC
Organism: uncultured Alphaproteobacteria bacterium; assembly: GCA_963748805.1. GTDB lineage: Bacteria > Pseudomonadota > Alphaproteobacteria > Rhizobiales > Xanthobacteraceae > Bradyrhizobium. The sequence continues at coordinate 2,066 of CAVVLH010000009.1, forward strand.
CCGTGGAGCGACAAGCCGGCCACCGAGTTCACGCTGCAGGCCTGGTCCGGAGGCATCGTCGGGCTGGCCCGCGGGCGACCGGAGCGGGCGCCCGTCTTCGTCGGCGGCCAGATAGGGGAGTGGCTCGCCGGGATCTTCGCCGCCATCGGCACTCTGGCCGCCCGCCGGCGCGGCGCGTCCGGCGGCGAGCTGGTCGACGTGTCCATGCTCGAGGCGCTGGCGATGTGCCTCACCTATTACCCGGTGACGTTCAACGACCAGCTGGGCCGGCCGATGCGCCGGAAGCGGTTCGTGCCCACGCCTGGTGTCGGCGCCGCCAGTGACGGGCTCGTCGGGCTCGGGTGCGGGACGGGGCAGCAGTGGCTGGACTTCTGCGTCATGGTCGGGCACCCCGAATGGATGGAGGACCAGTCGCTCTTCCTGGACCGCACCGCGCTCGACGCCCGACCATCGATGCGTGGGTCGCGAGCGCACACGATGGAGGAGGTGCTGGAGGAGGCGTCGGCCTTCCGGATCCCGAATGCGCCGATCGCCAACGGCGGCCAATGCCACGACGTGTCGAGCACTTCCGCGAGCGGGAGACGTTCGCGCGCCAATCCCGAAGGACGGGGCGGCGAATCCCGGCCCGCCGTTCCGGCTGGGCGCCGGGCAAGCTCCGGCCGCCCGAAGCGCTCCTCGCCTGGGAGAGCTGTCGATCAAGGAGGCGCCGCCCGAGCTGCCGGCGCACGACGCCCGGAGGCGCGTCCCGCGCCCTGCCCGTTCGAGGGTCTGCGGGTCCTGGACATGACGTCGTTCTGGGCCGGCCCGCTCACGGGCCACATGCTGGCGCTGCTCGGTGCCGAGGTCATCCACCTCGAATCGGCCAAGCGTCCCGACGGCGCCCGCCTCGTCGGCGGTGTGCCCCAGACGGAGGACCGGTACTGGGAGCGAGGGCCGATCTTCGCCGCGCTCAACACGAACAAGAAGAGCCTGACCATCGATCTGAGCGAGCAGCGCGGCCTCGACCTGGTGCGCCGCGTCATCGGCGACCTGCGACGTCGTGATCGAGAACTACACGCCGCGGGTGCTGGACCAGCTGGGTCTCGACTTCGAGTCGCTGCGGCAGTGACGGCCGGATCTGATCATGGTGCGCATGCCCGGCTTCGGGCTCGACGGGCCCATGGCGCGACCTGGCGGCCTTCGCCTTCGTCATCGAGGACGCCGCCGGGCTGACCTGGCTCACCGGGCATCCCGATCTGCTGCCGTTCGAGCCCTACTGCGTCGGTGACCCGAACGCCGGGCTGCACGCGCTGTTCGGCCTCTTGCTCGCCCTCGAGCACCGCGAGCGGACCGGCGAGGGCGGCCTGGTCGAGGCGGCGATGGTCGACGCCGCGCTCAACATCGCGGCGGAACAGGCCATCGAGTTCTCCGCCTACGGCGCCCTGCTCGACCGGGCCGGGAACCGCGGGCCCACCGCGGCTCCGCAGAACCTCTACAGGTCGCCGGTCCCGACGAGCACGGCCGGGACGACGGCTGGGTGCCGATCGCCGTCGCGCACCGACGAGCAGTGGCTGGCGCTGCGCCAGGCCCTGGGCGAGCCGGACTGGGCGGCCGACCCTGACCTGGCGACCGGCCGGCCGGGTGCGCGAGCACGACCGGATCGACGCGCGTGCTGGGCGAGTGGTGCCGCGCCCGGTCGGCGGACGACATCGTCGAGCGGCTGTGGGACGCCGGCGTGCCGGTCGGCAAGGTCATGCAGCCCCACGACCAGCCCGATCTGGCGCAGTTGGCAGCCCGGCGGCTTCTTCGAAGAGGTGGACACCCGGTGATCGGATCCTCCCGCTACAGCACCCTGCCCATGCGGTTCTCCCGGGGGCCGGCGCGGATGCACGAGCGGCACGCCCCGCTGCTCGGGGAGCACAACCACGAGATCCTGGGCGAGCTCGGGCTCACGCCGGCAGAGATCGACGACGCTCGAGGCCGACGGGGTCATCGGTGGCACGCTTGGCCCGGGCAGCTGAAGAGCCGGACGCCAGGGCCGTAGTGCCTGAGCGGGATGGGGTTTCGAGAAAGCGCCGTTCGACGTCGTCGAGGCGTCCCGTCGTGTGTGGCTGGAGCGTTGGGAGCCCGAGGCGGCCTCCGGCATGGCGGTGTACACCGCCATCCTTCGCTCGTACCAGCTGCTGAACGACCAGGTGAACGGCGTGATGCGGCGCCACGAGCTCACCTTCGCCCGGTACGAGGTGCTGGCCTGGCTGGCCATGGACCCGGAGTCCTCGCTGACCCTGAGCTGGATCAGCAAGACCCTGCGCATCCCGCCGGCCACCGTCACGAACATCATCGACCGGCTGGAGGACGACAGGCTCGTCCGCCGCGTGCCGCACCCCTCCGACGCCCGCACGACGCTGGCGGTGATCACGGCCGCGGGGCGAGCGGGTCGCCACCGAGGCCACCCGGGACCTCAACGCGACCGTCTACGAATGCATCGGGCTGTCGGAGCCCAAGCGGGGGCGGCTGGTCGACCTCCTGGCCGAGCTCCGGGCGAGCGGGAACGAGTTCGACGTCGAGCACTCGGACGAGGTCATCGACGAGGTCGGCTCCCGCCAGGGCACAAACGAAGCGTGGCCGCTCCGGCCGTTCCGAGGTGGCCTAGACGACACGGGCCATCGGCCGGCTCATTGCGGGTGATGGCGCGGAACACCCGTCTCGTTAGGGTGAGGGCACGGGAGCACGCCGGCTCCCGCGAGGTTTCCCTGACCCCCGGCCGCCCCTGCCCGGTCGTCCCGGGCGAACGGAAGAGAGAGACACCGTGGAGTCAAGCGACATCGTGACGGCATCGTCCGCGGGCGTGACGGACGGGACGGGTCCCGACCCGAGGCGGTGGGGGATCCTCGCCGTGGTCATCGTGGCCCAACTGATGATCGTGCTCGATGCGTCGATCGTCACCATCGCCCTGCCGTCGGCGCAGCATGCCCTCAACATCTCGACCGCCAACCGGCAGTGGGTCATCACGGCGTACACCCTGGCCTTCGGCGGCTTCCTGCTCCTCGGCGGCCGGATCGCCGACTTCTCCGGTCGCAAGCGGATGTTCGTCGTCGGGCTCCTGGGCTTCGCCGGCGCCTCGGCCCTCGGCGGCCTGGCCGTCGACCAGGCCATGCTCTTCGCCGCCCGCGCCCTCCAGGGCGGCTTCGCTGCGCTGATGGCACCGGCCGCCCTGTCGATCCTGACGATCACCTTCCAGCACGACGCCAAGGAGCGGGCCCAGGCCTTCGGGGCCTACGGCGCCGTCTCCGGCGCCGGTGGCGCCATCGGCGTCCTGCTCGGTGGCGTGCTCACGGAGTACGTCTCGTGGCGGTGGTGCCTGCTCGTGAACGTCCCGATCGCCGTCCTCGCCTCCATCGCCGCGCTCGCCGTCGTGCACGAGAGCCGGGCCTCGGGCTCGACCAAGTACGACATCCCCGGTGCGCTGCTCTCCACTCTCGGGCTCGTCAGCCTCGTCTACGGCTTCACCAAGGCGGAGAGCGACGGCTGGGGCGCCACGGTGACCATCATCTTCTTGCTGGTCGCGGTCGTGCTACTGGTCGCGTTCGTCGTGGTCGAGACGAAGACGAGCCACCCGCTGCTCCCGCTGCGCGTGGTGCGGGACCGGAACCGGGGCGGCGCCTTCCTCGCCTCCCTGCTCACGGGCGCCGGGCTCTTCGCCATGTTCGTCTTCCTGAGCTACTACCTGCAGAGCGTGCTGCACTACTCGGCGTTGAAGGCGGGGCTCGCCTTCCTGCCCTTCGCCTTCGGCATCATCCTGGCCGCGGGCGCCTCGTCCGGCCTCGTCCCACGTATCGGGCCGCGGATCCCGATGACGGTCGGCCTCGCCATTGCCGCCGGCGGGTTGGCCTGGCTGACCCAGATCGGGGTGCAGGGCGACTTCTGGTTGCACGTCGCACCGCAGGAGATCCTGATGAGCGTCGGCCTGGGGCTGGCCTTCCCCGCCTTCAGCAGCACCGCCCTGATCCGGGTCCGCGACCGCGACGCCGGCGTGGCCAGCGCGCTGGTCAACACGACGCAGCAGATCGGTGGTTCGCTCGGCACGGCACTGCTCAATACCCTGGCTGCGACCGCGACGGCGAGCTACATCGTGGCCCACGGCGCGGGGGCCTCCCAGGCCGGCGTCGTCCACGGGTTCGCGGTGGCCTTCGCGGTCGGTGCGGGCTTCCTGGCGTTGGGGGCCATCGTCAGCGCCGTCTTCATCTCCGCCGGGACCGGCCGAGGTGTCGACGGGGGAGGGCGCGGTCGCCGGCGCCGGCGGCTGACGCATGAACCCCGGGCGGGCCGTCGGGCGCCGTGCCCGGACCCGATGCCGGCGGTCGCCTCCGGGGTTCGGCTTCCCTGGGACGCGGCCGTCGAGGACCCGGTGGCCGCGCTGGCCGAGGCCCGTCGCAGCTCGGGGACACCTTCGTCGTGGACAGCGGCGACGACCGCTATCTCTTCTTGTTCTCACCGCTGGGGTCGCTGCCCTCTACGGCCTGCCCGAGGAGAAGGCGAGCAAAGGCGTGGCCGACTGGCGGATGTTCCGGCGCAAGCTGCCCGACGAGGTCTTCGCCGGCCGCCGGGTGCTGCCGCACCAGCTGTTCGGGCGGGAGGACGTCGCCACCTACCTGCGCAACGTCGAGCTGGCCGTCGACGCCGCGGTGGAGGAACTCGGGTCTGCGGGCGAAGTGGATCTCTTCGCCCTGAGCAGGCGCCTCGGGCACCGGGTCGGGCTGGCCTCTTGGGGTGGTCCGGGCGCGGCCGAGGGGGAGCGGTTCGAGATCCTGGTCGGGGCGTTCGACCAGCTCGACGGGTCGGAGTCCTTCGTCCACCCCGACGCCATGGCGCATGTCGCCGCGACCGACAAGGCCGCCGAACGGGCGGCCCTGGCCGAGGTCACCGCCCAGCTCGGGCTCGGGCTGCGGGCGAGACCGCACCGGGGCGGCGAGGCGGCACGCGCTGTTCGAGCGGGTGGTCCGGGCCTGGGCCGACGTCGATGCGGCCGAGGCGGCGAGGGCATCTGCCTCGACATCACACTGATCCACGTGGCCTCCATGTCGAACCTTTTCGCCGCATTGGGGTGGCACCTGGTGGACCTCTTGGAGCATCCTGAGCAGCCGAGCAGGTGCGCCACGGCGACGACGCGCTGGCCGAGACGTGTGCACTGGAGTCCACCCGCATGGCGCAGCGCTCGATCATGGCCCGCTTCACTCTGGCGCCGGTCGCGCTGGACGCTCGAGGAGGGTCCGCTGGAGGTGCCGGCGGGCATGACCGTCGCCACGCTGCTCCCGCTGACCAATCGGAGCGCGGCGCCCGGGCTGGACCGACTGGGATCCGGCGCGCTGGAACCGCCGTCGGCTGCGCACGCCGAACGGGTTGGCCACCCCCGAGCTGGTGACGGTGTTCGGGCACGGCGGGCACTCGTGCCCGGCGCGTCCCTTCTCGCTGGCCGCCATGACGTTGACGTCGCGGCGCCTCCTGGACCGGTTCCAGTGGGAGCCCTCCTGGGCCGGGCATCCCGAGCCGGTCCCGGCCCAGATCGGCGGCGTGGCGCGCGCGGCCGCCCGTGTCGCGCCCGCTACCGGCGACGCTGAGGACGACGAGCAGGAGCCCATGGCTGACGAAGGGACCAGCGAGGAGCGGAAGGGACCGCCGTGCGCGTGGCGCTGTGGCGGGCCATGCATGTCCAGGTCGACGCGTCTCCGCACGTCCTCGAGGACGAGGTCGGCTTCGGTTGGCGGCGCCCGACGACGGCTGGCGGCGCCGACCGGACATGGATCCGGAGGGCACGAAGTGGTTCCGGGCCGGCATCGTCGCCCGGGCTCGCTTCGTCGAGGACCTCGTGACGGAGCGGCCGGCAGGGGCGTCGGAGCAGTACGTGATTCTGGGCGCCGGGCTCGACACCTTCGCCCAGCGACGGCCCGAGGTTGCGTCGCGCCTCCGTGTCTTCGAGGTTGACCAGCCCGGGCCGCAGGCCTGGAAGCGGCGCCGGCTGACCGAACTGGGTTTCGGTGTGCCGACTGGCTCCGCCTGGTGCCGGTGGACTTCGAGGAGAGGGATCGTGGTGGGATCGGCTCGTCGCGGACGGCTTCGACCCTGACCAACCCGCGGTGGTCGTGTCCACCGGCGTGACGCTCTACCTCAGCAAGGAGGCCAACGCCGCCACGCTGCGACAGATCGCCGCCCTGGCGCCCGGCTCGACCCTGGCCACGACTTTCTCGTACCGCCCGACATGGTCGAGGACGTGCTGCGGCCCGGGTTCGAGGCGGCCGAGAAGGGCGCCCGGCCGCCGGGACACCTTTCATCAGCTTCTACACGCCCGAGGAGATGAAGCGCTGGCACGCCGTCCGGCTTCCGGGACGCCCGGCACGTCTCGGCCCCCGCGCTGAACGAGCGCTACTTCCCCGAGCGGACGGACGGGCTGCGGACGGCGCGGGGCGAGGAAATGCTGGTCGCGACGACCTGACCCGGCTGCGGGCGGCGTCCCGTCGCGAATGCCATCAGGCCGGGAACTGTGCCACTGTGTCGCCCGGCGTCGCCGCCGCGGCGGCCCTGACGGTGTGGAGATGGAGAATGCGAAAAAGCCTGGCCACCCTCACCGTCAGCACGCTCTTGCTGGGTGCGGTCAGTGTCGTGTGCGGCGCCGGGCCGGCGGCGGCGGCGACTGCTCCGGCACAGGCGGTCACGGCCACGACGATCCGGGTCGGTATTCCCTACGTGGATCTGGCCGCAGTGCGGCAGTTCGGGATCACGCTCGACCAGGGGAGCTTCCCCGATGCCTACAACGCCATCATCGCCAACCTCAACGCGCACGGCGGCATCAACGGCCGCCAGCTCGTGCCCTACCTGGTGGCCGTGAACCCGGTGGGAACGGGACCGGCGATCACGGCGTGCACCCAGCTCTCCGAAGACGACAAGGTTTTCGTCGCCATCGCCCCTCAGCAGTCGGACTGCTACCTCCAGCAGCACCACGTCCCGACCATCTCCGGCACGTTCCAGAACGTGCATCGCCGAGAGCACGCCCAACTTCACCCTGCAGCCACCTGCCGCGGCCTACGACCCGCTCCAACTCGCCGTCCTGGCCCAGCACGGCGTCTTCAAGGGCAAGAAGGTCGGCGTCTTCGCCGGCGCGGAAACCGACGGAGCTGAGCTCAAGGTCGTGTAGGCCTGGCTAGTCGCTCGGCGTGCACGTCGTCCAGAGTGCAGTGGACGGTGCGCCACAGGGCGACCAGGTGGCGACCAACCAGCAAGCGCGCTCATCGCCCAGCGCTTCCAGCAAGCGGGGGTCAACGAGGTGGTCGCGGTGGGGACCGGTGCCACCGTCTGGCCCGAATCGCTGCAGGCAACGAAAGCACCTACCTGCCGGCCTGGATCGCCACCAGCGAGTCCGGGCTGGAGAGCGCGGTGTTGGGCTCTTCGATCCAGCCGAAGTATCTGGAGAACGTCCTCACCACGAGTCCCGTTCCCTCGAACTATACGCTCTGGCATACGCCGGCGGTGCAGGCGTGCGACCACGTCGTGCGAAAGGCCTACCCGTCGCTCAAGATCACCCCGCCGACGAACCCGCTGACCGGTTCGGACCAGACCTTCTACGCGGTGGAATCTGCCTGCCTGAACCTCGACCTGTTCGCCACCATCGCCAAGGCGGCGGGGAAAAACCTGACCTGGACCACATTCGTCCAGGCCGGTTATGCTGCGAAACGCAGCCATCCCCGGAGCCGGCGCTCCGGTGTCGTTCGCGCCGGACCGGCCCTATCCGCTCGGCCCGGTGTACCTGGTGACCTTCGACCAGGCGAAGAACGTGCTGCAGTTCGCCGAGCACGCCGTCGGCCAGTTAGCGGAGCGGCCTGCTAGGATACTGCGGGTACCGCGGCGCCGCTTCCGCCACGGCAGAGGGCCGCTCCCGCGGCAGGACGACACCGGCGGACAGAGCCTACTGAGTGGCGGCTTCGGACCGCATGAGGTAGTCGTCCCGGGTGGGGTAGCGCGAGCGGACCGTCTCGTCCGGAAAGGGCTCGTGGAATCCGACCAGGCGGGAGAAGACGTCCGGCGACTGCTGCAGGGCACCGTTGTGTCGGAGAGGCACCTCCACCTGGGGCAGCCGGATGCCTCCGCGCGCGATGCCGTGGTCGTCGCGGGCGATTGCCGCGGGGTCGCCCGCGAATTCGATGCGGGGCTGGACGGGCGGGGGCGTGCCGTCGCTGAGCCAGGCCTGCAGGTGATGCAGGGCGGCATCGATGACCGGCGCCACCGAGACCTGATTGACGGCCTGCATCGACTCGTCCTCGAGCGGGATGGCGAACCCAAAGTCCCGAGCGACGCTGCCCAACGGGATGGTAAACATTCCTTACACGTCGACGACGTTGACGTTGGGGGGTGGCGATCTCCAACTGGGCGGTGACGGTGGGCACGCTTCCGGCAGGCTTGAATTTGAACCCGTCGACAGGTGTGATTAGCGGTATGCCGACGGCGGCTGGGAGTTTCCCGTTCACGATTTCGGCGACTCCGGCCGCGGTTACAGCCGCATTGCCGCCGATTACGCAGTCGTTCACAATAGTAATCAGCGCGGCGCCTTCGGTCACAATTAAGGGCTTCCCTCGACCGGCGTGGCGGCGACGCAAACTAACGCTACCGTGCCACTCAGCGGAACTTACCCAGTAAACGTAACCGGCAATATGACGCTGAGCTTCTCGGCCTTATCCGGGATTCCACAGAACTCCTACGATGCGAAGTTCGGCACCGGTGGAACCACGGCCCAGTTCACTATTCCGGCGGGCAGCACCACCGCCAACGTGCCTGTGATCATCGGCACCGTGGCCGGGACAATTACAATCACCACCACCACCTCGCTCAGTTCGACGCCAATCGTCAGCACGATCCCCGTGAATTCCACGGTACCGGTGATCACCGGCGTGACACCCGGCGCGGTGACTAGCAGCGGGTTCAGCATTTCAGTGACTGGACGTTCGACGCCGCGTAACATGACCAGCGCGCTATTCCATTTCACTTCGCCCACGGGCACTACATTGGCTTCGGCGGATATTACTGTGCCACTTACCAGCGCGTTCACTACTTGGTACGGAAGTTCCGCTTCGACCCCCTTCGGCAGCACCTTCACGATGACAGTGCAGTTTTCGTTCACCGGACCGACGGGGGAAACGGTGCCCTACACCACGGTGACCGTGACACTGACCAATTCCGTAGGGTCGTCGAATACTTCTTCGCCGGTTAGTCCGTAGTGTAAAAACTAAGTGCGTTATCGCCTTGCTTTAGGAGGCGCGTGCGGCGGAGTGCTCCATACTGCTCCGCCAGCTTCAGTCGCGACGGATGCTGGGCGATGACCAACGTTGCTGGTTTGGCGCTTAGCAGCTCAAGAGCCGTGGTGTATTCGTTTTCGAGCGCGTAGGGCGGATCTAGAAAGACGATCTCCGCTGCGATGTGCGGGATGATGGCGGTGGCGCGACCTTGGCGCACTTCGGCGCGATCCGCGATATCGAGTGACTGCAAGTTCTCTCGAATGGCGCGCACCGCGGCGAATTTTTGTTCGACGAAGATGGCTTTGGCGGCGCCACGGCTGAGCGCTTCGATGCCTACGGCTCCGGTGCCGGCGTAGAGGTCGGCGAAAATTGCGCCTTCGATGCGCGGCGCTAGAATGTTGAACAGCGCTTCGCGCAGGCGGTCGGGCGTGGGGCGCACGTCCATGCCGGGAAGGCTCTTGAGCGTGCGGCGGCGGAACTCTCCTCCGATGACTCGCACGTCAGCCTACCTGCACCAATCCGTAGCGGCGCTGCCAGTGATCGCGAATGAAGGTGACGGCGCGGCGCAGGTCCTGCTCGGAGGGCGGATGCGCGACGAACGCGGCGGCTTCGTTGCGCGCGACTTCCAGAATGTCGGCATCGCGCACGATGCTGCCGATCTGCAGCGACGGCAAGCCGGATTGCCGCGTGCCGAAGAATTCGCCGGGGCCGCGCAGCTTCATGTCCATCTCGGCGATGTAGAAGCCGTCGCCCGATTCGACCAGCGTGCGGATGCGCTCGCGGGCGAGCTCGCTCATTTTCGCGGTCACCAGGATGCAATAGCTTTGCTCCGCGCCGCGGCCGACGCGTCCGCGCAACTGGTGCAGCTGCGCGAGGCCGAAGCGCTCGGCTTGCTCGATCACCATCACCGACGCATTGGGCACGTCGACGCCTACTTCGATCACGGTGGTCGAAACCAGAATCTTGGTTTCGCCGCGTTGGAATTTTTCCATGGCCGATTCTTTGTCGGCGGCGGGCATGCGTCCGTGCAGCAGGCCGACGGAGAGACCGGGAAACACCAGTTCGGACAAGTGCTCGTGCATCTTTTGCGCGGCCTTCATGGCTTGCGTTTCCGATTCTTCGATCACCGGGTACACGACGTAGGCCTGGCGTCCCAGTGCGATTTGCTGCTTCAGGAAACTGTAGACCTGCTCGACTTTATCTTCGGTCACGTGGCTGGTGACGATGGGCTTGCGGCCCGGGCGGCAGCTCGTCGATCACGCTGACGTCGAGGTCGCCGTAGATGGTCAGCGCCAGCGTGCGCGGGATGGGCGTCGCGGTCATCACCAGCACGTCGGGAGGCGTGCCTTTGTCGGTTCCCTTCTCCAGCAGCGCCTGGCGCTGCTCGACGCCGAAGCGATGCTGCTCGTCGACGATGGCGAGGCCGAGGCGCTTGAACTCGACGTCGGCTTCGAGCAGCGCGTGGGTGCCGACGACGACGTGCGCGAGTCCGGCGGCGGCTAACTTCTTGAGTTGGACTTTTTCGCGCGCGGTCGTGGAGCCGGTGACCAGAATCGTCACGTAGTCCAGCTTCTGGAACAGCTTTTTGAAATAGAAGAAGTGCTGGGTGGCCAGGATTTCGGTGGGCGCCAGCACCACCACCTGATAGCCGTTTTCGATGGCGATGATGGCGGCTTCGGCGGCCACCAGCGTCTTGCCGCTGCCGACGTCGCCTTGCAGCAGGCGGTACATGGGATGCGGCTCGGCCATATCGTGCGCGATTTCGGCCAGCACGCGCTTCTGCGCGCCGGTGGGCTTGAAGGGCAGCATGGCTTTGATGCGCTCGCGCACGCGGTCGGTCAAGGCGAACTGGATTCCCGGTTGCAGCCGCGCTTTGGCGCGCTTCAATTCCAGGCCGCATTCCAGCCAGAAGAATTCTTCGAAGATCAGGCGGTATTGCGAGGGCGAACGGAAGGCGTTGAGCAGGCGCAGGTCGGAATCGGGCGGCGGGAAGTGCAGCTCGCGAATGGCGGTCCAGCGGTCCGGCAGTTTTAGGCGTGCGCGGATGTGTTCGGGCACGGGGTCGTCCGCGAAGGGTGCGACGCTTTCAAGAATCCGGTGGATCAGTGTGCGCAGGGCGCGCGTGTTCACTTTTCCGGCGGCTTCGTAGACGGGCACGATGCGGCCGGTGTGCAGCGAGGCGTCGCCGTCTTCATCCTCCGCGAGGATTTCGTACTCGGGATGCATCATCGCCAGGTTGCCGGTGTAGGTGTCGAACTCCACTTTGCCGAAGAGCGCGACTTTTTGGCCGGGCGCGAGGACGTCGGCGAGATAGGCGCCGTGAAACCACTTGCCGGCGAGGACTCCGCGCGAGGCGTCGGTGAAGGTGGCTTGGAACAACCCTAGATTGCGGCGTTGGAAGCCGGAGACCTTGGTGGTGCGGACTTCGGCGAGCACGGTCGCCATTTCTCCGGGCGCTAGATCGGCGAGGGATTTCACGTTGCTGCGATCTTCGTAGCGGAAAGGGGCGTAGGTGAGGAGGTCTTCGACAACTTTCAGACCCTTGGCCTCGAGCATGGCGGCGCGGGCGGGGCCGACGCCTTTGAGGTACATGAGTGGGGTGGAGAGATCCAAAACGTGAGAAGACTACTCGTAGTGTACAATGCGATTTCATGTCTCTATTGCTCGAAGGGAAAACTGCGTTGGTGCTGGGCGTGGCCAATCGCTGGAGCCTGGCTTACGCGATTGCGCAGGCGTTCCGGCGGGAGGGGGCGCGGTTGCTGCTGACCTATCAGGGTGAGCGGCTGCAAAAGACGGTGGAAGAATTGGGGGCTGCGCTGGGTGCGGAGCGCGTCTTCGAATGCGACGTTACAAAGGATGAGGATCTCGCCAAGCTATCGGCGACGCAAGAGAGGCTGGACGCGGTGGTGCACAGCATCGCGTTCGCGAATCAGGCGGATCTGACGCGGCCGTTTGTCGAGACTTCGCGCGATGGATATTTGCTGGCGCAGAATGTCAGCGCGTATTCGATGGTGGCGGTGGCGCGCGCTACGGCTCCGCTGATGACGAGCGGCGGGGCGATGTTGACGCTCACCTATCTGGGATCGACGCGGGTGGTGACGAACTACAACGTGATGGGTGTCGCGAAGGCGGCGCTCGAAGCGTCGGTGCGCTACCTGGCTGCGGATCTCGGTCCGCAAAATATTCGCGTGAACGCGATCTCGGCGGGGCCGGTGAAGACTGCCGCTGCTCGCGGGATCAAAGATTTTTCAAAAGTGCTGGAGGCGGTGGAGTCTCATGCTCCTCTGCGCCGGAATGTGACGCCCGGAGAAGTGGCCGACCTGGCGGTGTTTCTAGCGAGCGATCTGGGGCGCGGCGTGACGGGCGATGTGCTGTTCGTCGACGCCGGCTACCACATCATGGGGCTCTAACTACTTCACGACAGACTTCACGATTTCGTCCAGCAGATCGGGCTTGCCATTTTCGCGTTCCAGGTGCGGATACTTTTCGCCGCCGTGATAATCCACTTTATGCGTGCTAATGTGTTCGCCGCTTCTGACCATCAACTCCAACGGGTCGCCGCTGGCGGCGGCTTCGCGCAACACAGTGGGCGAATACGCGCGTCCGTCTATGGATGTGATCCTCGCTCCCGGGGCGATGCCTGCTTTCTGCACGGGGCCGCCGATCGCTACATCTTCGACCAGGCCTTCGCTTTTTACACTCACACCTAGCGATAACATCAGGTCGGTCACTTTCTCTTCGTCTTCGGTGGTGTTCCAGTAGTCCGAACGCCGGTCGTTGTAGGTCAACTTCCAGCCTCCGTTTTCGATACCGGCAACTGGTGCGCGCGTCTCGACGGCGTCCACTCGCTGACGGAAGAACGCAGCCCAATCATGCGGCTGCACGCGATTCAGGGCCGATTCCACGTCATCGAGCGTATAGGGATTCACCGCCGGGCCGGCCTCACCGCCGTAGAAGGCGCGGCAGAAGTCGTCGATCGATTTCGATCCGTGGCTTAGCTTGCGGAGCAGCGTGTCTACTTCGAGCCAGACCAGTTGGCCCTCGCCGTAGAAATCCAACCCTCGGCGCAGCATGGTGTAATCGGTGCGCGCGTCGAACAAGAGCTGTCCCGATATGGACGTGTCGGACAGAGAACGCCAGCCGCGGCCGGTTTCATACGCCAGGTGTGCGGCGACGTAGGCCAAGCGGTCGCGGAAGAGTTCCGATGTTTCGAGGCCGCTGCGCGCCGCTAAGACGGAGCCTAAGTATTCCGTCAGGCCTTCGTACATCCACAACAGATCGCCCTTCATGGGCTCGTCGTAATTCTTGGTGGCGAGGCCGGCGGGGCGGCGGTATTTGCCGTTCCAGGAATGCACGAACTCGTGCGGGAGCAACTCCGCGTGATAATGCAGCAGGACGTCGTCGATCAGCATGCGTTCGTCCAGGCGGTCGTCACTCGATTCGTGATGTTCCAGGCCGAAGCTGGCGACGTGATCGCTGAGCGTCAGCAAGAAATGATAGCTGCGGTAGTGGCGCGCGCCGAAGAGCGCCCCTGCTTCGGCGATCAATTTGCGGTAATGCTCGACGGTCTCCGGCGTGATCGCCAACGCGCGCTCGCTGTCGGCGGCGATATGCATGTAGTGCGGCGCTCCGTCGACCGTCCCTAGTTCGATGGTGCGGTAATGTGCGCCGGTGGAGACTGGCGAATCGATCAGCGTGGTGAGGGACACGGGGCGGAACTCGATTTCATCGCCGGATTCTTTGGCTACCGCGAGCGCCGTTCCGTAACGCCAGTCGTGCGGCAAACGCAGCTTGGCTTGATAACGAAGTTGATCCGCTACGGTGCCCTGCGGGTACAGCACGTATTGATTCCAGCTCAGCACGGCCAGCTCCGTGGTCATGGAAGAGCCCGCCGAGAATCCGCCGGCGTCGGTGGGCGAAATGAAATCGAAGGCAGCTTCGAGAGCGGCCGCGCCCGAGGGCACGTTCACATGGAAGGCATAGAGATTGGTGGAGTCGCGGCGCCACGCTACCGCCTGATCTTTCGCGTGAAAGCGCAGGCTGACCAGATCCGTGATGGGGCCGGTGGGGCCATGCTCGCCGGGAATCCACTGCGGATAAAGCAGCGTCAAAGGGCCGGGAGATGCGGGGATCGTCAACTGAACGTGGATCAATTTGCGGGGCGCGTCGCGGGCGTCGACGCTCACTTGGATGACGGCCTGCTGCGCCCAAGAGAGGCTACCTGCGAGGAGTACTAAGAGCAGCGCGCGTCTAGTCACATTTCAAATGGTAGCAACCGGCGGAGAACAGTTTGAGTTAACATTGATTCGCTGGGCGTTCCCACGTTTTTACACATCTCGGAGGAGAAACCATTCATGAACCTTGTAAACAGAAGCTCGAAGTTTGCGCTCTTGGGGGGCTTGCTATTGACCCCTTTCCTCGCGCAGGCTTCTTTGGTCACCTTGAACCTGGGCCAAAGCGCGCAAAACGTGACGCTGAACGGCACCGGGCCAAACTCGTCCAGTTTGGGCACGTACATCGTGACGCTGGGCGCCTGCGTGCCCGGAGCGAGTACCACGACCTGCACCGTATCCGGCGCTTTTACCAGCAGCACGCCGGGTCTTGATTCCGGCACTTATAGCCTGGTTACGGTTTATAGCGGCACTGGCACATCTCCGTTGCTGGGAGTCCAGCAATCCGCAGGCTCAAACTATTTTAGCTTTTCCTCTATCCCTTCCGATGCGACCATGACGATGACCTTGGTTTCCTCCAGTGGAACTTTGGTGGTGCCTTTCCTGGCGCATAGCAATTTCATCAACGGCGCCACTTTCGGATTAATTTACACACAGTCCGCGGTTTGCAGCGGTACGCCGGTGGCGCCGTGCGCGGTAGGGCAGGTGGGTATCACAAACGGGTCAGCGATTACGGGACCGACGACGGGCACCGCCCAATTTAATCAGAACAATACTTATTACTTTTCCGACTACGCCTTTGCCGAAAACTGGGAAAGCACACTGACTTATATCAACTACTCCACGGAAACGGTGACCTGCACCACGAATTTCTATGGCGACAACGGCGCGCCGCTGGCGGTTCCGTTCGCCCAAGGTAGCGTAACCACGCGCACCGATGTGCTCGCGCCGGGCGGGTCGATTCATGACCCGACCACGGCCCCGCATACGGGGTCGGTCATCGAAGGCTGGGCGCAGGCGAGTTGCACAGGCCCGGTGCAGGCCAGCATGCTTTTCCGTCAATACACTTCGGGATTACCGTACGCTGAAGCCGGCGTGAACGCGGAGGTGGCGGCCACCACTGAGTTCGCCACATTCGCGCAGACGGCCACGGGTATCGCCTATGCGAATCCATCGGCGACGCAGTCGGCCGTCATCACGTTTACCGTGTATAACAATGCGGGGGCCCGGCTGGGGAGCGGGAACGTTACGCTGGGGCCGCTGGCACACAGCGCCTCGAACATCGGACCGCTGCTGGGGCTACAGAGCTTCACGGGGTTCGTGAAGATCACTTCGACGATTCCGATTATCAGCTTGTCGCTGAATTACGAAGTGGCGCCGATCTTCTCTTCGCTGCCGCCGGGGGATCTGCCTAGCAGTACGCTGCTGATCACACCGTAGAAGGATGTGTCCGGTATTAGGGCGGCCAGTGGAGCCGCCCATGAAGTTCGCGGGACAGATGCACGGCAAGAATACCCTTTGAGAAAAGAAAAATGCACGTGCCAAAGGTCAGCAGCAGGCCCTTGAATTTCAGTTTCGAAACCAGCCACAGAGGGAAAGCTGGAAGGAAACACAACAGGTCGACCATTAGCGTAACGATCATTCCTAACGTTATAAGAGCCACGCAAACGTTCAGCAGTTCCAGAAGGAGCTGCGGGAATGAGAAGGGGAATAAGTGAGCGGGCGGAATTATAAAAAGAAGAACTGAATAAAACGCCGTCCCCAGGATTCGTCCCGCAAATCCCCGGAGAGTGCCAAATTCGTGCCGCGGATCGTCGTCAAAGGGGCCTAGCAAGGCCCGCAGACGCTGCAGACTTGAATTCAGCCCCGAAGAGATTCTCGCGTTTAATATGGTCAGCCGTTCTTCTCCGTAAAGATCGACCGTGACGAAGAAGAATGCGACAACTTCCGCCACCACCGAAACCAACTCCCATCCGGCGCTGAGAGGCTGGCTCGATTCGGCTGTAACGAGCATGCGGAATTGTAGCAAATTCCCGGCGGTCGCCAAGAAAGCCTTTGCTAGGCCCTCGCCAGAGTTGATGCCGAAGTCACAAAAGTCCTGGGATTCATGCGGGCTCCGCTAGGGCCGCTGGGGAGTACAATTGATGTCAATCGGTTTCCAAAGGCCGGCAGCCGTTAGGGAAGATGGAAGAAAACGTATGACAGCGCGCGGGAGCAAACCTGTACTGCTCACAGTACTCCTTTTGATGCTGCTCGGCACCTCGGTGCCGGTACGCGCGCAGGCGCCCGAATTTCATTCCGCGACTCTTGATGTCTGCAATAAAGGCACTGTTCCGGTGGAAGTGGTCACCGCAAGAAAGAATGAGCTCTTTCAGGTCTACTACGAGGTAGAGAGCACCACCATCGCGCCGCAGCGCTGCGAGAGAGCGTATTCCAATTACGCGTCTGAGCCGGTCTACATTGCATTCGGTTTTGCCGATGCAAAAGGCGAGTGGGGATCGGGCAAAATTGCTCACGTGCCTGATTTCGGCACTCGCGCCCAGTTCTTCAGCGTAGTTCCCGTGCTGACCAGCAGCGCGAAAGGCATCTGCGCCCGCAAGGACCAGACCCATTACGTCGTCGAGAACGATCTGCCAGCCAATTGCGCCAACTTTTCACCTGCTCCGATGACGATAGGGCTGCGGACTGTGGGCGGAGTGAACGTTGGGCACGGGCCGTTTCTTCCGCTCACTGCGGCGCTGTATTTCGGTCCGGTCGGCCAAACCTGCTCCAACCTGCCGGGACAAGGCTGCTCCGGCGGCGATTATTATCTCAACATTTCGCCCAGCGCTAACGATCGGGAAATGCACGCGGCAGCGGGAACGGCGAGCGGCGTGGACGCCAAGGTAGACCCTCCCGTCGATCCCGCAACGGCGCTCAAGCAACTCGACGAGGCGCTGGCGAATTTGCGGAAAAAGTATCCCGCGCCGGAGCCTGCGCCGGCAGCCACCCCGCAGGCCCGCGTCCGCATGCTGCCTGGCGGGGGCAGCGACCCGGCTATCAAAGCGGCTCTCGCCGAACAGGAGAAGGAGAAGTGGAAATCCCCGATGTTCCCGGTGAGCGCCTACGATCCACAATGGCTCGGGAAGACGCTGGTGCTGCGGGGAACGGTGGCGCGAGTGGAAGTGGAAAAAAACGGATTTCCCATGTGGCTGCACATTTATTTCAAGGAATCGCCCGACTCGACCATCACGGCCTGCTCGCCTTATCCGGATATGATTCAAAAAATGTTCGGCAACGATTTTTCTGGGCTGATCGGCAAGACCATGGAAATGGCGGGTCAGGTGGAAAAATTCTGCGATCCCAAATTCAGCATTCGCATCGTGGATCCAGCGCAGATCAGGCTGGCGGGCGCTCGCTAGTGAATTTTGGTGCCGGAGGTGGGACTTGAACCCACACGCCCAGTGAAGTGCGCCGGATTTTGAGTCCGGTTCGTCTGCCAATTCCGACACTCCGGCACGGGTGGCTGTCTATATTCTAGCGGATTTTCGGAGCCGCCTTTGCGCCAGCTACTACTTTCTCGGCGGACTCGACACCGCGGACCGGCAGCGACGGATCTGTCAACAGGCCGATCTGTTTGAGCACCGACGCCTGGTCCCAATAGATGTGTTCGTGCGCGAGTTGGCCGTCGCGGAAGCGTACGATCGCCACCAGCGCCACTTCGACGCGCGCGTTCGTCGGAGCCACGCCGGGCAGCATCCACGGCATCTCTTGCGTATGGGTGAAGGAGAAAATCATCTCGTCCACTAATTGGTCTTCGCCGACGGTGCGGGAGATGGGCGTGAGTGTGGTGTCGGGCGGCATGCAGGGAATGAAGTCGCGCGAATAGAAATCGCGCAGCGCGCTTTTGCCGAAGCCGCCCGTCATCACAGGGATGTGGTTGACATAGGCGTCCTCCACCATGGTGCCTAGCGTGGCTTCCGTATCGCGGGTGGCGAATTCATGCTGAGTGTGTTCTTCCCACAGCTTCGAGAGGTCGAGTGGCGGCATCTATTACTTTCGCTATTGTTTTCGCTTCTTTGTCGATTTCGCGGCGGAGCCGGCGGTGAGCACGCGCAAACGGGCCTGCGCTTTGGGCACGTTGGCGTGCTTGGGATATTGCTTGACGAACGCGCGGTAGGCGGCGATGGCTTCCTTATCGCTGCCTGCTTTTTGATATTCGACGCCCTTCATGTACATGGCGTCGGCGGCTTTGGGACTGTCCGGGTAGCGCTCGACCACTGCCTGAAATACTTGCGCGGCGTCGTCGTATTGTTCGCCGTGGTCGTAAATCAAGCCCATGTAGTACTGGCCTTCGGCGGCGTTGGCGTCATCCGGGAAAAACCGCAGGAAGTCAGCGAACTCGCCTAGCGCTTGCTTATCTTTCGCGCCGGTGTAATCGCGGACGGCCTTCTTCCATAGGCTTTCCGCCGTAACGCCGGCGGGTGGAGCGGGGGCTGCCGGAGCAGCATTGGCTGCGGGCGGAGGAGGCGCCGCTGCCGGGGTGTTCAGCGTGCGCACGGCGCTCGAAATGTCAGCGAGCTTGTTGTCGAGCGTCGCCAGACGGCGCATGAAATCCGATAGATTCTCGCGCACTGCACGCATTTCGTCGGCCGATTGATCGATCTTCGTTCCCAGGATCGCAATCGGCGCTTCCACTTTTGCCTGCTGTTCGTTCAAGCGATCCGTGAGAGTGCGCTGCAGCGTGCCAACCGCGACCGAAACGCTATTCGATTGTTCCAGGGCCTGGCGGATCAGGCTCTCGAGCGCGCTCATCTTCTGATCCTGTGCGGCCTGCAACTGCTTCACCTGATCCTGCAATTGCGCCACGTCGCGCTGTATCGAAAGAATATCGTCGCGCTTCTGGCCCATCAACAGCGCCGGGCTCAGCGCGAGGAGCAAGAGACAAATTGGGTTTCTCATGTTCTTCAATCCCAGTCTATTCGGTCTCGGCTTTCGCGTCGAGGTAAGCTTGCCGGCAATCCAGAATGAGTTTGCGCGCGTCGATGGGGCCGCGCCAGCCGTCGATGCGGGTTTCCTTGCCTTCCAGTTCTTTATAGATGGTGAAGAAGTGTTCGATCTCGCGGCGCATGTGCGGCCACACCTGGTCCACCGTGGCGATCTCCGAGTAGCGCGGGCTGCTCTTGGGAACCGCTAAAATTTTCTGGTCGCGTTCAGAGGAGTCCACCAATTCGAGGTAGCCTAGCGGACGCACTTCGATCAGGCAGCCAGTGAAGCTGGGCTCAGACATCAGCGTGAGGACGTCGAGGGGGTCGCCATCTTCGGCCAACGTGCCCGGGACGAATCCGTAATCGCCCGGATAATGCAGGGGCGAATAGAGCGGCCGGTCCAGGCGGAAGACGCCCAACTTACCGTCATATTCGTATTTATTGGCCGAGTTCTTGGGGATCTCGACGATCATCCGGATCACTTCCGGCGTTTCCGGGCCGGGATCTAAATCGTACAAATTCGCCATGTAATTCCACTGTAGCAGCCGTCCCCACCTATAATGGTGATTTGGAACTTGAAAAAACACTGCTGCGGAAAGTGGGCGAGGCGGTCACGCGCTTCAAGATGATTCGCGATGGCGATCGCGTGGCGGTGGCGCTTTCGGGCGGCAAGGATTCGCGTGACCATGCTAGAGGTGCTGCTGCTCCTAAAGGAGCGCGCTCCGATCGATTTCACCGTCTGCGCGTTCACGGTCGAGCAGGGGAAATTTCTACGCCCCATTCAGCCGTTCGGCGAATATCTCAAGGCGCGCGGCGTGGATTGGACTTATCACACCGACAATCCTTCCATCCGTTTGATCGACGAACAGCCCGATCACGGTTGCGATCTGTGCAGCCGCTATCGCCGACGCGCGGTCTATCAAATCGTGCGTGGGCTGGGCGCTAACGTCATTGCTTTCGGCCACACCGCCGATGATTTATGCGAGTCGTTTCTGCGCAATGCATTGTTCACGGGGCGCATCGGCGCGCTGCCGCCGATTACGTATTCGCGACAACGCGATTTCCGTTTAATCCGCCCGCTGGTGTACGTCACGGAAGATCTGACCACGCGCTTCGCCGAATCGTTGGGCGTGCCCGTCATTCCCTGCGGCTGTTCGCAGCGCACCGGCACCGTGCGGCGGACGCTGCGCGATATGTTCGGGGAACTCGAAAAAGATCATCCGCATTTGAAAGAGACGCTGCTTTCGGCGATGGGCAATATCCAAACCGGCCGCCTGCTCGACCCGCGTTTTTTGGATCTTGACGGCGAAACCGAAACCGCTGAAGCCGAAGCTTCGAGTCCGTTCGCGATTGTCGACTAGCGCAGCAAATCTTCGAGCTTGACGCGCTCCTCGGTTTTCGAATCGCGATACTTTACAATTACCGGCGTGTATAGCGAAATGCCCCAGTCTTTCCCCTGCCCTTTGCTGATGGGCCGCGAACCGGCGACCACCACCGCTCCTTCGGGAATCACCAACGGGTCGTCATCGGTCGCCGTCAGTACTTCGCCGCGGACGACGTCATAGACCGGGGTCGAGCGCGTCAAAATCACGCCGCTGCCCAGCACGGCGCGCTCTTTGATGATGGTGCCCTCGTAGACGCCGCAGTTGCCGCCCACCATCACGTGGTTTTCGATGATCACCGGCATCGCGCCCACCGGCTCCAGCACGCCGCCGATCTGCGCCGCCGCGGAAATATGGCAGTGGCCGCCGATCTGCGCGCAGCTTCCTACCAGCGCGTGCGAATCGATCATGGTGTTGTTGCCGACGTACGCGCCCACGTTAACGAACATGGGAGGCATGCAGGTCACGCCGCGCCCGATATAACAGCCGTCGCGAACGCTGGAGCCGCCGGGGACGATACGCACCGCGTCATCGGCGCTGAATTGGCGAACCGGATAAGTGGCCTTGTCAAAGAACGGTTGGCGCGAGCGGTCGATCGACATATCGACGATCGCGCCCATGCGGAAGCCCAGCAGGATTCCTTTTTTCACCCACGGCGTTACCCGCCAGCCGAATTTGGCGAAGGCGTCAGGTTGCGCGGCACGAACCTCCCCCAAGTTCAGCTTGTGCTTGAACTGATAGAAGAGGTCAAAATGTTCTGCAGTGTAAGTGGGTGGTTTGTGGTCGAACAGGTGTTCGATCTCAGTTTGCATTTCTGCTCCCGGCCCCCGCGAGTGCGCCTGCCAGCAGTCCTACTTGCTTTAGCACCGCTTCGATTTTCGTCTGCGTTTGCGGAAGCGGCGGGCACATGGGCAGGCGATAGACCGGCTCGAGCAAGCCCATCAGCGCCATCGAAGCCTTCACCGGAATCGGATTCGACTCGGTGAAATTCATTTCCATCAGCGGGAACCACTGGCGCTGCAGTTTGCGCGCGCCCGCGAAATCTCCGGACATCGCGGATTGCACCAACCTGGTCATCTCGCCGGGGATCTGGTTCGAGACTACCGAGATCAGCCCGCGTCCGCCGAGGGCGCACAGCGGGATGGTCAGGGCGTCGTCGCCGCATAAAATGTCAAAGGAGTCCGGCAGGTTGTGGCACACCGCCGCCATCTGGCTGATGTTGCCGGAGGCTTCTTTCACTCCGCAAATATTTGGGATCTCTGACAGGCGCTTCAGCGTCGACGTTTCGACGTTCACGCCCGTTCGTCCCGGCACATTGTAGACGATGATGGGCAACGGCACGGCGTCGGCGATGGCTTTGTAATGGCGATACAAACCGTCCTGCGTGACTTTGTTGTAATAAGGCGTCACCGACAGCAACCCGTCGACGCCCAGGTGTTGCAGTTCCTTCGCGAGTTCGATGACTTCAGCCGTGTTGTAGCCGCCGGCGCCGCCAACGACGGGAACTTTGCGGCTGGCCTTCTGCGCCTCTTCCACCGTGATCTCGACCACGCGCAGATGTTCCTCGCGCGTGAGCGTGGGGCTCTCGCCGGTGGTGCCGCAGGGCACCAAAAAGTCGATGCCTTCGCGAATCTGGCGCTCGACCAGCTTACGCATGGTCGCTTCATCCAGAGACAAATCCGCTTTAAACGGAGTCACCAGCGCTGTACCGCATCCTGAAAACATAAGTCACCTCTTGGAAAATAAAATGTCGCTGAACTCGAACACGCCTTGCTTCCCCACAATCCATTGTGCCGCTTTAAGCGCTCCTCGTGCGAACCCTTCGCGCGACCGCGCGGCGTGGCGCAGCGTGATGGTGTCGGCGGCGGAATCGAAGCCGATCTCATGCGTTCCCGGATGCCTTCCGGCGCGGCTGGAACTGACATCGATCTGGCGCGGGTAGCCCGCAGCCTTCATCTCTTCGACCAGTTTGATCATGGTTCCGGAGGGCGCGTCCTTCTTGGTGTCGTGATGAATTTCCCAGGCCCACGCGCCATACTCTTTTTCGTCCGCCAGCAGCTTCGCCGCTTCGCGAACCACGCGCAGGAACACATTCACGCCGACGGAAAAGTTGGGACTCCACACCAGCGCGCTGCCGTTTGTCTCCACGGTTGCCCGCACGCGATCCATGTGCGGCAACCACCCCGTCGTGCCCACCACTACCGGAAGTTTCAGGGCCGCGAGCTTTTCGATGTTGCTGACGGCGGCTTCGGGCGTAGTGAACTCGATGGCCGCGTCGGCGCCAGCGGCTTTGCCGAAATCGTCCCCGATATCGATGGTTGCGATCGACTGGAAGCCGTACTCCGCCGCCAGTTGCTCCACCATGCGACCCATCTTCCCGTAACCGATGATCGCCAGTTTCATTTTTCAAACGCCGCCGGATCGGGATTGGTGAAAAATTCCCGGTGCAGCGATTCTACCGCGCCTTTCAGGTCTTCTGCCGCCACTACCACGCTGATATTCAGCAGCGACGCGCCCTGCGAGATCATGCGCACGTTGATATCTTTCAGCCCGCCGAAAGCGCGCGAGGCGACGCCAGGGGTGTGGCGGATGTCGTCTCCCACCATGCAGACAATAGCCTGGTTCTCTTCTACCGTGACTTCGGCGAACTCCTCGATCTCTTTTGTGATCGCTGCAAGCGAACCTGTGTGATCGATGGTCAGCGAGACGCTCACCTCCGAGGTCGCCAGCATGTCGACGGGCGTTTCATAGCGGTCGAAGATCTCGAAGATGCGTTTCAAGAAGCCGTGCGCCATCAGCATGCGCGTGGAGACGATGTTGACCAGCGTGATATTGCGCTTGCACGCGATGGAGCGGATCGGGCTGATAGACCGTGGAACTTCCGCAGTGATCAGCGTCCCCTCCACTTGCGGACGGCGTGAATTCAGAATGCGAACGGGGATATTTTTCTCGATAGCCGGGAGCACGGTCGCCGGATGCAACACCTTCGCGCCGAAGTACGCGAGTTCGGCCGCTTCCGCGAAGGAGCACTGCTTCACGCGGTAGCCTCCCGGCAAGATGGTGGGGTCCGAGGTCAACATGCCGTCGACATCTGTCCATATCTGGATCTCTTCCGCGCCAATGCCAGCGCCCACGATCGACGCAGTATAATCCGAACCTCCGCGGCCTAGCGTGCTGGTCACGCCGTCTTCGGTCGAGCCGATGAAGCCGCCCATTACCACTACGTGCTTCGCCGCCAGCGGGGGAATGGTGCCGCACGTGCGCCTGTAGGTCTCGCTGAAAATCGGGGCGGCTTGGGTGTGGCGGCGATCGGTCACGATCACGGAGCGCGAATCCAAATGCGCCGCATCGATTCCCAAACTACGGAAACGCGCGGTGACGATGATGCTCGAAAGCCTTTCGCCAAACGCGGAAACGGCGTCTGTTGCGCGTGGCGTCATCTCGCCCATCACGGCGATGCCTTTCACCAGCTCCTCTAATTCCTCAAAGTGCGCGTCAACCTGATCTTCCACGCCCAGGCCCGCAGATTCCCTTCTATGAAACTGGTGGAGTTCTTCGAGTAACGTTAACGCCGCGTCGCGTTGCCCGGCAACGGCGGCGTCGGCGATGGCCAGAAGTTTATTGGTGGTCTTGCCCATCGCGGACACCACTACTACCGGCCGCCGCGCGACTTGTCCACGCACGATGCCCGCGATCCGCTCGATGGCTTCTGCCGATTCGACGGAGCTCCCGCCGAATTTCATCACAATCATCGTTTTGCTGCGGCTCCTTGCAGGAGTCCTTTCTGCACCATCAGCTCGGCGATCTGCACGGCGTTCAGCGCGGCGCCTTTTAACAATTGGTCGCCCGCCACGAACATCGCAATCGATTTGCCACTGGGGTCGCTAGTGTCTTGGCGGATGCGGCCTACTAATACATCTCCCTGCCCGGAGGCGTCCTTGGGCATGGGGAAATAATTCTTCACGGGATCGTCGATCAACTTCACACCCGGAGCCGACGCCAGAATCTCACGGACCTCAGCGGGCGTGATGGGCTTCTCGCACTCGAACGTCAAAGCCTCGGAATGCGCGCGCAGCACGGGCACGCGGACACAGGTGGCACTGATGCGAATCTGCGCGTCACCGAAAATCTTCTTGGTCTCCTGCACCATCTTGGTTTCTTCTTCGTTGTAGCCGGTCGCGGGATCGACCTTCGAATTGTGGCTGAATAAATTGAAAGCGTAGGGATGCGGCAGGACTGTGTTCGCGTATTCGCGGTCTTCCAGATGCGCGCGCGTCGACTCACGCAGCTCTTCCATCGCAGCCGCCCCGGCGCCTGAAGCGGCCTGATAGGTGGCCGCGATCAACCTCTGAATGCGGTTCTTCCGGTGAATCGGCCATAGCGGGACGATGGCAATGATGGTCGAGCAATTCGGATTCGCAATGATGCCGTTGTGGCCGGCGATGGCTTCGGGATTGATTTCCGGAATCACCAGTGGCACTTTGGGATCCATGCGGAACGCCGATGAGTTGTCCACCACTACCGCGCCCGCACGCGCCGCGATGGGCGCATACTTCTTCGAAATCGACCCGCCGGCGCTAAAGAAGGCGATGTCGATATGTTCGAAGCTGTCTTCGGCCAGCTCCTCGACCAATACATCGCTCCCCTGGAACCGCATGGTCTTGCCGGCCGAACGCGCCGACGCCAACAGCCGCAGTTCGGAAATTGGAAATTTGCGATCTTCCAGCAAACGCAGGAATTCGACGCCCACCGCTCCAGTGGCGCCTGCTATCGCGACTTTATATTTTTCGTTCATTGGTTTAACAGTTGCCTCGCTATCATTTGATACGTTTCAATCGCCGCCAATAGCTCGCTCTTCGCAATGCGCTCCTGGTCGGTGTGCGCGACGTGGATACTTCCGGGTCCGAATAAATACGGCGTGCCCCAGGCCCCGTTGAACGCGGGAATGTCGGTGGTGAAAGCCACCACTGTCGTTTCTAAGTCGGGGATCGATCCCATATGTACCGCGGGGATGCACAGGACTTCCTTCGCGTCGGCTTTTCCGGCGACGGCCTCGGCCACCGCTCGGCGCGTAGTGTTGCCGTCGTCGACCAGGCGAATGAAAACTTCGGCCATGGCGTTATCCGGAATCACGTTAGGCGCGCGGCCGCCTTGGATGGTGCCGATGTTGAGAGTGCTCTGCCCCAGAATCGCATCGCTCGGCAGCGCAATCTTGCGGACACGCTCCAGCGCGTCCAGCAATTTCTCGATGGCCGATTCGCCCAGGTGCGGATACGCGGAGTGCGCCATCTTCCCCTGCGCCACCACTTCAAAGCGCAATGCGCCTTTGCATCCCAACACCAGCTTGCTCTCGGTGGGCTCCCCGTTGATCACATATTTACTGCCGCGCGGGTCTTTCGCCGCGGCGAGCGCTCCGGCGCTGTTGCGTTCCTCCCCGACCACAAAAAGCAGCGCGGCCCGCCGCTCGCCCGCCGTCAGCAATGCCTCCACCGCGAAAATCATCGAGGCGATGATGCCCTTGGTGTCGCAAGCGCCGCGGCCCCAAATGAATTCATCGTCCTCGCGCGATGGGAAAAACGGCGGCACGGTGTCGATGTGCGTCGAGAAGGTCACCACAGGCGCGTCCCAGTAGGCCAGTACGTTATAGCGATGCGGCTCGACCTCGATGCGCTCGACGCGGCCTCCGCTGCGAGCGGTAAGCGCCGACAAGTATTCGGCCAAATACACGCCAACCTGTTCCTCGTTGGGCGTAACCGAATCGATGTCGATCAGCGCGCGCGTTAGCTCAAAAGCATTCATAAACAAAACTCGGGGGATAGGAGGAGGCGGGGTGCGCGGCGGCCGGTGGAATCCGGACCTTATATACAGACCTTCTGCCGCTTCCCGATAGCGCTCCACCCGGCCCGTCGCATTTCCACGTTCCGAATGACAGTGGGCCGGTATTAGCCAGACCCCCCAACCGCCGCGCGCGAACCCTTTAGAAAAACCGCGCTGCGATTTCGGCGAAGCTGCCCCTTTCACCAGACGCTCCGGGATTCGCCGGAATTGCGCGCCGGGCTACTTATGGCCCTCGCTCCTCTACCAAGATCTATTTCAGAGTAACATGCGGGTCAACGGCTGCGCTCGACGACTTCGGGCACGGGGAAAACTACGTAGGGATTATTGGCGTCCACTTTCGTTATCGTGAGATCGAGCACCGTTACGCCTTGCTGCTTCTTGACGATGTAGGTGGGAAACAGAACATCGCTGGTGATTTCGCCGAGGTCTTTGTAATCCGAATACTCGATTTCGGTTTGCGGCGTCTCCACTCGCACCAACTGATTTTTGGCGTTGAGCGTGGCCTTCACGGTGACGTCCACGAGCGGGAAGGTGATGACGGTGACCCCGCCGTCGCGCATGACCTTGGCGTTTGCGCCTGCGCGCTCGGCCATTTTGAGTACGCCGAATGGAGTGGTCCAAAGTTCGAGCAGACGATACTTGAGGGTATCCGGAGCGGGTGTGGCGACGCTTCCGGCGATGAATCCTGCCCCTGGGACAGATTCGTTCCACGCATACTCACCGCTCACCACTTGAATCTGCCGCTGGCCGGCGCGCGTAATGTCGACGCGCATCGCGGGGACAGCGTAGCTCACGCTCGCATGATAGGCGACGGTTCCGGTGCCCCAATATTCAACAGTGTTGATGGCGTCGATGCGCTGCGGTCCGCGGATCATGCCGAGCGCGTACTCGGCAGTCTTAATGGTTGCGGCTGCATCCTGCGCGTTGGCAATCCACGGGAGCAACGCAACAAGAAGATAGCGGCTCATTGTCTAGTGATGTTCCTTCGTCACCAGATGCGACAGATCGCGCTCCACGCAGGGCAGCGATTCCGCAAGCTCAGCCAGTGGATCGGGGTTCAACTTCTGTACGCGCTGGTTCATCACCCAAGGCTTCAGCAGCACGTCGGGATCTTCGACGGTCGCTTGCCGAATCAAGTTGTTACCATTGCGGCGCAGGCGCTCGATCACATGCAGATTCTCGCCGTGAAAGTAGCCGCCGATGTCGAGCCAACTGCTGTCATTGAAGCCGATGGTATCGACAACCAGAGTGTCGCCCTCCCAGTGGCCGATGGATTCTCCCTTCCACGTGCCATCGAGATCCTGCAGAGGCGTGTGCTTGCGGCCGTCCGTGGGGATCACGCGATAAGGATCGCCCCAGCCTTGGGCCGGCGGACTTACATACAAGAACACCAGTTGCTTGGGCGTCTGTACGATCTGCGCCGGCGGACCGATGCGCGGCACGCCGCCCGGCATGCAGCCATAAGAAGGATCGGATTCGTTCTCGCTCTGGTCCAGCTTTTGAATTTTTTCCCAGTATTCCGGTTTGTAAATCGGTTTGTTGGGATTGGCGCGGCGGATGAGCGTGCCATCGCGCTCGAAGTTCAGGAGCGTGCCGTCGCGCGCCGGAAGATTGGTAACCAGCGGATCGTCGGATTTGATGTGCGGGCCATTCACAGTGGTTCCGTTCCAGACCCCGGTAAGGTCCGCTTGGGCGCTCGCGTTCACCGCAAATGCAACGCACAGTGCCGTCAGAAAGCATTGCCACATCTTCGCCTCCTATTTGTTGCTGTCGCTCGGATCGCCACTCCAGATGGTGAACTTCCGTCCGTCGGGCAGGCTCACATCTTTGATCAACGCGAAATCGGTGCCGTCTTTGGCGAGCACTCCGTTCACGCTGACGGTGTCGCCGACTTTCAATCCGCCGCGATCCGCGCGGCTGAGCCCCGCCTTGCGCAGCGCCCCAGGGCCGGCCATTTCAAAGGACCAATGCTTCACCTTACCGGCCCCGTCGGTGACATCCAGATACAAGTAGGAGTGCGGATTGATCCACTCCACTTTGGTGACGACGCCGGTCACGGTGATGGGTTTCGTGAGATCGAATTCGGCCTGCACCGAGTGATGCGCCAGCACCGGGACGCTGGCCACGCACAACACAAAAGGCAGGAAGTGTTTCATTGCTCAAATTCCTCACTTGTATTCAGGCGGATTGTATCAATTGCGGAAGCGCAGTGGTAGCGGAGGCGCGCCACGAAAGATCCACCATCGATGAAACCGGCGTCTCTGCCACATTTATCTCCACCACCTTCGCGCCTGCCGCTTGCGCCAGCTGCACCAGCCCGGCCGCCGGATAGACCAGGGCGGATGTACCGATCACTAACAGCACTTGTGCGGCGCGCGCCGCTTCGACAGCAGCGCTCCACACGTCTTCGGGAAGCCCTTCACCGAACCACACAACTCCGGGCCGAGCCAGTGCGCCGCACTCGCACTTGGGCGGCAGCTCCGGCAGCGAGGGCCGCGCATCGCGCCACTCGCGCGTGCAAGCGGTGCAGCGCAAAGTCCAGATATCGCCGTGGACTTTAAGGATGCGCCGGCTGCCGGCGCGATCATGCAAACCGTCAACGTTCTGCGTCGTCAGCGTGAAGCGCGGCAGGCGCCGCTCGAGCTCCGCCAGCGCTCGATGTCCCTGGTTGGGTTCGGCTGTGGCGATGATGCCGCGCCGCCAGTTGTACCATTCCCAACTCAAATGCGGATCGCGCGCAAAGGCTTGGGGCGTGGCCAGATCTTCGGCGCGATAGGTGCGCCATAAACCGCCCGGACCGCGAAAAGTGGGAATACCGCTCTCCGCCGAAATCCCCGCCCCCGTCAGCACGGCAACCGACGCGGCGTTCGCCAGCCACTCGCGAACGGTTGCGGCTTGATTCGAAAGCATGCCGTCCCAATTATAGGACTCCAGTACACCTGCTGCCCTTTGGATTTGTGCTTCCACTGCGCGTGGAGCGGCGTATGCCTGGATCAGGCCCACGCCAATAACACCGTGCCCCAATAGCACGACGCCTTCCCCTTTCACTGCGGCGAACGTCGCGAAATTCGCCGACAACAACTTTGTGCGGAAATGCGCCAATCGATTGGAAGGCCGGCTGGCGTCGTCCATGTGCGGGCCCAACGGAACGATGCTGCACTGCACGCTCGGGTTGTTCCACTGGTCAGTTTTTCGTACACTTTCTGATGTAAATAGATGCTGCGAGTCGCGACGCTAGTAGCGCTGTTGGTTCCCTTTCCTTGCGCGTGGGCGTTTCAGGCTCCGGCGTCCGGCGGCTTGGCGGAAGCGCGCGCGGCATTATCCGCGGCCCGCTTCACGCAAGCGGCGGATCTGTTCGCTGCCGAGATTGCCCAGGAGCCTGCCAACGCTGAGGCTTATTACGGCGTGGTGCGTGCCCTTCTGGCAGCGCGCCGGCCCACCGAGGCTTATAACTACGCCGAACAAGGCCTGCAGCGTGCGCCGCAAAACGCCGAAACGGAGGACGCCGCCGGGATCGCCCTGGTCCGCAAAGGCGAACTGGTGAAAGCCGAGGCCCATTTTCGTGCGGCTCTAAAACTGCGCGGCAACGATCCCGCCGCTCTGCAAGGAATGGCGTCGATTTTTTCCGTCATTTCGAAAAACAAAACCGCTCGCGCCCTCACGCTACAGGCGTATGCGCAAGCGCCCAATGACCCATCGTTGATGCGGGCCCATGCTTACACTCTCAAAGGCGCCGATCGCATCCAGGCGCTCGAGCGCGTGCTCGCGCTGCTCGATCCTGCCAGTGAAGAGGCGCGGAATCTGCACGCGCGCATTGCGGTCGAGAAGGCCGCGGCCGGCCGGGAATTAGGGCGCCTGATCACACCTTATGAATCCACCCGAGTGAAGATGTTCTGGATCATGGATGGCCTGAACAAGCGCCGCGGCGTCCACCTGCGTGTGCAATTCAATCAGCGGCAGACGCTGCGCTTGCTCTTGGACACCGGAGCCTCCGGCATTTCCATCGCGCCTAAAGCCGCCGAAAAAGCGGGGCTGCAGGCTCTGGGCGGCGAAGGCCGCGATGCCAAAGGGATCGGCGACGATAAGGCCGGCACTGCTTTCGAGTATCTGGCAGCGGAAGTCCGCATCGGAGACGTCGCCTTCGCCGATTATCCGATCGCGGTGTTTAAGGGCGCGCAGTCGGCTGATTTTGATGGCTTGATCGGAGCCGACGTCTTCCGCCAGTTTGTCATCGGAGTCGACTTCAGCGGCTTGGAGCTTACGCTCGATGCGCGGCCCGGCCTTCTGAGCGATCAAAACGAGCCCGCCGACGCTGCGGACACCGTTCCCAAAGGCTTTTTCCGCGTGCTCCGTTTTGGCAACCACATGGCGCTGCCGGCGTCCGCCAACGGCGAACCGCCGGTTATTTTTCTCATTGACTCGGGCGCCACCAATAACTTAATCGACGTCGCCATTGCCCGCAAGGCTAGCAAGATCTATAAAGATGACCGAACCACCGTCAGAGGCGTGCAAGGCAAGGTGACGGAAGTCAATCGCGCCAACGACATCTCGTTAGCATTTGCCGGCTTCCGCCAGAGCAATCCCGACCTGATCGCCATTGATCTCACAAAAATGAGCGACGACATGGGCGTCGGCTTTGCCGGAATCCTGGGGATGCCGGTGCTGAGCCAGATGAAGCTCACCATCGATTACCGCGAGGGCGTGATCCGCATGGAGCCCCAGCCGCAACCGCTTCCCCGCTAACTTTTCTTGTAAACCAATTCGGCCGCGATGCGTCGGAGGGACTGATGGCGCATTGGGACCGCCCAGTTTCGCGACGCGACTGGCTCAAGATCAGTGCGTCGTTCTGCGCCGTTCCCGCCTTCGCGCAAGAAGCATCGCAAAAAGACACCACATTTTCTACTGACGTGAAAGTGGTGAACGTGCTGGCCACCGTGCGCAACGGTAAGGGAGAGATCGTGCGCGATCTCATGAAGGACGATTTCGCGCTGGAAGAAGACATGCGCCCCCAGACCATCCGCTATTTCGCGCGGGAAACCGATTTACCGCTGACGCTCGGACTGCTGGTGGACGTCAGCCAGAGCCAGCGGCGGGTGCTGGGCGACGAGCGCCGTGCCAGCAACACGTTCCTCAACCAAGTTCTGCGCGAAGATAAAGACCGCGCTTTTCTGATTCAGTTCGAGCGCGACGTGGAACTGGTAAAAGACCTGACATCATCGCGCAAAGACCTGGAAGCCGGCGTCAACTCCCTGGATGCTCCGGAACTGAAGCGGCCGGGTGACGACTCGGGAAGCAGAAACGACGGTGCCGGGAGGCGCGGCGGAGGTCGCGGCGGCGGCACGTCACTCTATGACGCCGTCTACCTCGCCTCCGACGAAGTCCTCAAAAAGCAATCGGGGCGCAAAGCCGTCATCGTGTTATCGGACGGCGTCGATCGCACCAGCAAGACCACTCTGAACGGCGCGATCGAGTCGGCCCAGCGTGCCGATACCTTGGTCTACTCGATTCTCTTCGCCGACGATCAGGAACAGCGCGGCCCTAGCTTCGGTCCGGTATTCGGCGGCGGCGGCATGGGCCGTGGCGGCGGGAGGCACGGGGGCAGCCGGATGCCGCAGGAATCGCGCCCCGACGGCAAGAAAATTCTCGAACGCCTGTCCAAGGAAACCGGCGGGGCGTTTTTCGAAGTGTCGAAAAAGCATCCGCTGGATGACATCCTCAAGCAGATCGACGAAGAACTGCGCAGTCAGTACAGCCTGGGCTACACTCCGGAAGCGAGCGGCAGCGGCTACCGGAAAATCCACGTGACGGTGCAGCCCAAAGGCCTTCTGGTGCAGGCCCGCGACGGCTACTACCCGGGCAGCTAGCGCGGCCTGCTTTTGTGGCCCGGTGCTCGCCCGATTGCTACACTGATTAGGGCTATATGCTGACCAGCGCCGCCACTGACCCTGAACTTCGCGAGCTTCCGACCCGCTTGGAAGCCCCCGATCTCATCCGCGCGTTTCGCATCATGTATATGTCCCGGCGCATCGACGACCGGGAGATTCTGCTGAAGCGGCAGAACAAAATTTTCTTCCAGGTCAGCGGCGCCGGGCACGAAGGGATTCAAACCGCGGCCGGCATGGCGCTGCGCGCTGGGCATGACTGGTTCTTCCCCTACTATCGCGATCGCGCGCTGTCGCTGGCCCTGGGTTTGACGGCAGAAGACATGCTGCTGCAGGCTGTGGGCGCGGAATCCGATCCTTCGTCCGGTGGACGCCAGATGCCTTCGCATTGGAGCTCAGTGAAACTGCATATCGTGTCGCCCTCGTCGGCGACGGGCACGCAGTTGCTGCCGGCGGTGGGCTGCGCGCATGCGAATCGCTACCTCGATCCGGGGTCGGACGCGGTCACTCTCACCAGCGTCGGCGAAGGGGCCACTAGCGAGGGCGAGTTCTGGGAAGCTATCAACGCCGCGTGTCTCGAAACACTGCCGGTAATCTTTCTAGTGCAGGATAACGGCTTCGCGATCTCGGTGCCGGTGGAGTATCAGACTCCCGGCGGCGATATTTCGAAGCTGGTATCGAGCCATCCCAACTTGCGCAGCTTCCGCTGCGACGGTACCGATTTTGTAGCGTCCTACGGCACTTTCGCAGAGGCCGTGAATTACTGCCGCCGCGAGCGCAAGCCCGCCTTCGTGCACGCCTTCTGCACGCGCCCCTATTCGCATTCGCTTTCCGATGACGAGAAGCTGTATAAAACCGCAGCCGAGCGCGCGGACGAAGCGCGCCGCGATCCCGTGACGACTTTCTCCGATCACCTGGTGTCGAGCGGTGTCATGAGTCGTGGGGCTCTCGAACAGTTGATGCAGGAAGTGGATCTCGAAATCCAGGAAGTGACCGAGCGCGCACTGAAAGCTCCGCAGCCGCACAAGGGTTCCGCGCTGAAGTACCTGTATTCGGAGGATGTCGATCCCACCTCGAGCGCCTTCGAAACCGAGGCCAAGTGTGCCGGCGACCCACGCACCTTGGTCGACACCATCACGCTGACCATCAGCGAAGAGATGGCGCGCAATCGCAACATCGTGGTCTTCGGCGAGGATGTGGCCGATTGCAGCCGCGAGGAACACTTAAAAGAGGTCAAAGGCAAAGGCGGGGTTTTTAAAGCCACCCAGGGCTTACAAACGGCGTACGGTTCGCGCCGGGTGTTCAACGCTCCCATCGCGGAAGCGGCCATCGTCGGGCGCGCCTCGGGCATGGCGATGCGCGGCTTGAAGCCCGTTGTTGAGATTCAATTTTTAGATTATATCTGGCCTGCTATGATGCAGATTCGCGATGAGTTGGCCTCATTGCGTTGGCGCTCTAACAACGCTTGGGCCGCGCCCATGGTGATTCGGGTCGCCACCGGCGGATACCTCAACGGCGGGGCGATTTACCACAGCCAGTCCGCGGAATCCGTGTTCACGCATATCCCCGGCATCCGCGTGGTTTTTCCGTCGAATGCCCTCGATGCCTGCGGGTTGCTGCGCACGGCGATCCGCTGTGAAGATCCGGTGCTGTTCCTGGAACACAAGCGCCTGTATCGCGAGCCCTACAATCGCACCCAGCACCCGGGACCCGATTATCTGATCCCCTTCGGCAAGGCCAAAGTGGTGAAGCCGGGAACGAGCCTGACCATCGTGACTTTCGGCGCGCTCGTGCAAAAGTCGCTGCAGGCCTCCCTGCAAATCGAGCAGCAAAATCCGCGCGCGTCGGTCGAAGTGATCGATCTGCGCACTCTGAATCCGTACGATTGGGCGGCCATCCAAGCCTCTGTCGAAAAAACCAGCCGCGTGATGGTGGTGCACGAAGATACGCTTTCCTGGGGATTCGGCGCGGAGATTTCGGCGCGCATCGCCAGCGAACTGTTCGGACGGCTGGACGCGCCAGTGGGCCGCATCGGCGCGCTCGACACCTGGATCGGCTACGCGCCTTCGCTCGAATACGAGATTCTCCCGCAAGTGGAAAATATCGTGGAAGAAGCCGCCCGCATCTTGGCTTACTGATTACGCCAGGCGGCGGACGACCGTGAAGGGTAGCGTCACCACCGCCCACACCAGCTTCAACGCTCCCTCAACGGCGATCCCGACCAGCCGGAACGGCAGAAGAATCAGCCAGACGATTGGGTAAAGCAGGAGCGCCAAGATCGCCAGCGGCCAGCACACGACGAAGAGCAGGCACCACAGCAGGAAAGTGAGCATGGTAGGTTCCTGCAATTGCTTACGAAAGCGGAGTGGAAAAAGTTCCGCAGTTACCGTGGCGC
Source organism: uncultured Alphaproteobacteria bacterium (assembly GCA_963748805.1). Lineage (GTDB taxonomy): Bacteria > Pseudomonadota > Alphaproteobacteria > Rhizobiales > Xanthobacteraceae > Bradyrhizobium. The sequence goes on from CAVVLH010000009.1 coordinate 36,961, forward strand.
GGGCCGCAAGTCTTCGGAAGTGAAACGCAGATCGCGGTCGAGCACCAGTTCCATGGTGGTCCCCGGCGGCAGCACCACTTCGGGGCCGCGCGAGCTGAGTACACCGGCGAGTCCCGCAGCCGCGCCGGCGGCAGCGCCAATGCCCGCGCCTAATCCGTAGTGCCCCGTCGCCGCACCCGCGATGGTTCCGATGCCGGCTCCGGCCGCGGTGGTCTCACCCACCTTCTTCGCGTCCCCGGCTTTGTTGCCTTCGCCTTCAATGCGTCCTTCAGAGCGATCGAGATTGCCACGCGTATCGGCGCTGGCGGCGCGCGAGCGAAAGTCGCGCGACACGCCGTTGGGCAAGGTGAGGTTATCGAAGCGCAGATTCAGCGCCGCTTTCCCTTTGACGCGTCCCGCCTCCTTGGACTCGGTCACCGTTCCCGTAACATAACTGCCGCGCGGAATCAGCAGGCGCCCGTCGACGAAGACGGGCACCGCCGTTTCGAGATACACACGGTCTCCGGGGGCCGTGCGTTTGGTGTTTACGGAATTCGTCAGGCGCAGCAAAATGCGCGTGCCTTGTTCCACTACGAATTCCATGGGCGCAGGCGGCGTGGGCTGCGCCGGGACCAGTGTTCGAGTAGTAGTGACGTCGGGCGCAGGGGAGCCCGCGCGATTGTATACCAAGGTGGATTCGATTTCGTTGCGCAGCCGCACCATGGTTCTGCGGATGGTGAGCGTATTGCCGTCGCGCGAGCGCGTCCACCGCTCCATCACGGTGTAGTTCTGCGGACCGCTCACAATCGCGTTCACCAGCAGCGCCGCGCCTTCCCATTTGGTGGTGGTGCTGAAGTCAGCGTCTCCCACCTTACGCTTCTCGACGCGTCCGTCCAGAGGATAGGTGGCCGGATTGGGTTCGCTTCCGGACCAGGTCAGGGAAACTGCGCTCTGCTCCACTTTCAAGGCGGGCTCGCCGGGAACCGAACTCTGGATTTCACTACGCGCCGAATTTAGAATCCACGCGCCCGAAAAATCCTGAGTGGATTGCCCAGTCGCTAACTGGACCGCGAATAAAAGCGCACCGATAGCCACCCCGCACTGGCGCATAACTTTCAATAATCATCGAAGGTTTAGGCCCGAGTGTCAAGCCTTCCTTACGATAAAGCTACGCAATTGTATTGTAATATTCCACGGTACGTCTCTGTATTACTTTTTATCTTCGCTTTTTTTCTCGTGCTTTGTATCTTTGGCTTTTGCCTTGGGCGGTTCGTGCCGCGGCGGCTGGTTCGTTCCTGGCGTGACCGGCGCGGCGCGCTCAACGGGAATAGAGCGCTCGACCGGCGCTGCACGCTCAGCGGGGATGCTGCGCTCCACCGGTGCCGGACGCTCGGTTTGTTCCACTCGCCGCGCAGGCACATCAGGGTTTTGCGGCCGTGGAATCTGGGTCCCCGGCGTTGGCGTTTGCACGTTCTGTGGGGCGTTCGGGCGAACGAACGGAGCCGGTTGCGAAGACGGCCGCGCCGGCGGTCCCGAAACGTTGGGAGCGGCTTGCCGCATTTGCACCTGGCGATAGGTTGGCCGCGCCAGTCCTCCGCCCGGCACGGGCTGCGATCGCTGCATCTGGGTGAGCGCCGTGCGGTTCAACGGCTGTCCGGGATTCTGTTGCAGCGCCGCCTGCTGCTGCGCAAAGGGCACGGGCGCCGGAGGCGGCGTGGCGCGCGCGACAACGGAACGATTTAGGACGGCCGCCGGAGGCCCAGCCGAAGTGCCTGCCGCGCCGCCGAAAACCGCCGCACGCTGCGGAGCGACCAGCGCGCCTTGCTGAATTTGTCCCGCCGCGATGGCGTTGGGCGGCACCCGCACGCTCGCTTGCGCCACCGGGCGTCCCGACACCATGGCATTCTGCGGTACAGCAGTCACCGCACCATTGACGTTCTGGTTCACATAGGTGACGTTGGTCACGGTCTTATTCACATACACGTTGTTGTAGACGTTGGTGATATTGACGTTGCGGTTTACCACCGTATTCGAAATATTCACCTGGTTGAAATAACGCGGGCTGGCGTGATACGCGGGAGCCCACAGCTCGCCCGGTCCCAGTGCGAACCACCCCACCGCCGCGCCTCCACCAATCGCCAGGCTCACGCCGAAGCGCGGCCCGCCGACCCAGGCAACTAGCGCCGGAGCATACACCGGACGCACCGCAGGCGGCCCCGGCACCCATACCCACACGCCACCGGCGTTGGCCCAGCGCCCGTAATGAAACGGCGCATAGCCCCACGGCTCGTCATCCACCCAGGTCCATCCCCAGGGAGCGATCCACACCCAATGGCCGTTATGATACGGGGCCCATCCCGCTTCAACGCGCGGCGCCCAGATCCAGCCGTACTGCGGATCTTCGCGCCACACGCCGTTGGCGTCGAGATCGGCGTAGCCCGGCATGTCGCGCGACACGTGGCGTGCGGATTCCGAGCGGTCCTCGCGCCGGTCGCGATCCATGCAGAAGTTATCGAAGCCGTCGGCCACCGGAGCGTCGCGCTCATCGAAGACCACGGGAGCATCGCCGGTGCCGCCCGCGCGCACCTGCTGCCGCGCATAAATCGGCTGCGTCTGGTCGCCGGCCACCGCCTCGCCCTGCCCGGCGCGGACAGTCACGATGCTGGCGTCGCCCTGCTCGTTCACATCGATGCGGTATTCGCCGGGACGCTGCAGCGTGAATGCGATCTGCGGCGTGTCAACCTCGAAAGTCTCGCGGTCATCCAAGCGGCGCACGCGCACGCTGAGAGAACCGGTGGAAAGCTGCACCTGCGTGATGCCGTCATCCAAATTGATGAAGGTGAAATTGGTACGCCCGTTCAAGCGCAGCGCCGCGGAGCCCAGGTTGAGCTCGGCGCGCGATCCGGCTTCGGTCCACAAGCGGTCACCGGTCGTCAGCGGCCGGTTGAGCGATGCCGGAACCCAATCCTCCACTCCGCCGGGCTGAAAGGAAACCGTGCCCGTGAGGAAGCTGAGACGCGCCGCCCGGCTAGGTGGATCTTCTCCGCCTGCTTGATCCGGCCCACCGTTAGGCGGAGGCTGTGCCGGGGCGAGTGCCGCCGCAAACAACGCGAAGGTCAAAAGAGTGAACGGTCGGAGGCGCATATGCTCATGATGTGAGCGCAACCGAAATAGTTCCGAAAGTTAACAGGAATTCATTACTTAGACGCTCTACTTCCAGGCGGCGTAGACCGGCTTTCCCACCAGGAAATCCGGATTCGCGCCGGCGCGCGGGCGAAACTTTGACATCGGTTTGGGCCACCCCGGGACCACCTGATACGGTCCCGTGAGATCCCACCCGCCTTTTTCTCCCGGGACGGCCGCGAATCCGTAACCCCCTTTGGTCTGCCCCTGCACCGGCCGCGGCAGGACCCAGGCCCACACCCACGCGAACCCCCACGCCGCCACCAAGGCCATTCCCGTAGTGAGGAAAAGCGGTAAATTTTTATGCATCCATCACCTGCTAAATTTAGAGTATTCTGCCGAAACTGATTATGATACTTCCCGCGTCTATGGTGTAATCGCGCAGAATCAGAACTACCGGAGGAAGAGTGCTGAAATCGTTTCAAAAAACCACCGCGTGCAGGATGATCTTAGGCTTGTCGCTCGCCGCAGGGATCAGTGCGCCGCCAGCGGCGGCCCAGGTAAGGATGGCGGGTACGCCTCCGCGGCCCGACGGCATGGGCGACCGTATCTTCTCGGCAGGGCCCAATAACGCCTCCTCGGTCGAGTTCGATACCGGAAACCAGATCCAATATTGGGGTGGCTCCGTGATTTTGGGGGGCTCCCGCGTCTATGTCATCTGGTACGGAACCTTCGACAGCGGGACAGTGGGCATTCTCAGCACGCTGCTCGGCAGTATCGGTGGCTCCCCCTACTTCAACATCAACACCGGTTATTTCGATAGCAGCGGGAACAGCATTTCCAACTCGGTGAGTTTTATGGGAAGCGTGCAGAACAACTACACCAGGGGGAAAGCGCTGCACACCTCGGACATCGGGGGCATCGTATCGGATACTCTTTCCGGCGGTCTCCTGCCGCTGGATACCAATGGACTTTATATGGTGCTGACCGCCGGGGACGTGTCCGTCACCGGGTTCGGCACGCAGTTCTGCGGCTACCATACGGCGCAAACCATGGGCAGCAATAATATTCATTACGCTTTCATCGGCAATCCAGATCCAGCACACTTGAATAATTGCGCCGTGCAGCAGACCAACAGTCCCAATAACAACCCGGGCGCCGACGCCATGGCCAGCACCATGACGCATGAACTGGAAGAGTTCACTACCGATCCTAACCTGGACGCCTGGTACGATTCCGGCGGTAATGAAGTTGCCGACAAATGCGCCTGGAATTTCGGTACCACGTATAGCGCTCCGAACGGCAGCCTGGCCAATATGAACCTGGGCGGAAACAACTATTTGATCCAGCAGGATTGGGTCAATGCGTCGGGCGGATACTGTGGCTTATCGGCTTCGCCGGGACCTGATTTTGCGGTGTGGGCGTCCACCAGTTCGGAGCCGGTGGCGGCCGGAAGTTCTACCGGCAGCTACGTGGCGTCCATCATTCCCGTGAAAGGTTTCTCGGGCGCGGTCAGCTTCAGCCTCAGCGGCCTGCCCCCGGGCGCCACCGCCAGCGCCACTCCTCCCTCCCCCACCGGCAGCGAGCTTTCAGGTGACCACCACGCCTACCGTCCCCTCAGGCACCTACACCTTCGGCATGACCGGGACCAGCGGCGCCATCAGCCATCCGGCTACTTTTACGCTGGTGGTGACCGGGTCAACGCTTTTGAATGTGACGCTGACCGCCGGACCTGTCGGCCCCGAACCCAGCCACGTGGCGCAACCCTACACGGTGAATTTTTCCGTGACCGCGGCGGGCGGAACGCCTACCGGCCAAGTGACCGTGTCGGATGGTTCCGCAACCTGTAGCGCCGATGTGTCGGTGGGCTTCTGCACTCTTACCGCCTCCTCCCCGGGAGTCAAGACCATTACAGTGACCTACGCCGGCGACAGCAAGTTCGCCGGCGCTTCAAAAACCGTGGCGCATACCGTGGTCTACGGAGGATCGCTGGCCGATCTGGCATCCGGCAGCGGGTGGGAAACCACCTTCACGCTGGTGAATCTGGGCTCGGCGTCCACTCCCGTGTCCCTCAATCTGTTCGGAGACCCCGGCACCACGCTAAGCTTGCCGTTCACGTTTCCGCAAGGCACCAATGCGCCGCTGAACGCGTCCACGGTAAATCAAGCCATCAATGCGAACTCGGTGCTACTGCTCGACACCACCGGCCCCCTCAGCCAGGCGCTGAGCGTGGGTTGGGGAGATGTGTCGGCAATCGGCAACGTAAACGCCTACGAAATCTTCCGCTACAATCCCAGCGGGCAGGAGGCAGTGGTACCGATGGAGAATCGCACCGGCTCCTTCGCGCTGCTATTCGATAACACCAGTCTGGTGAACACGCTTGGCACCGGCGTGGCGCTGGCGAATCTGGGGGCACAGCCCGCCACCGTCCCGGTGGTGATTAACGACGATAGCGGCGCCCAGATCGCCAGCGGATCGATTCAACTGGCGGCGCACGGTCACACCGCCTTCACTTTGTCCGACCAATATCCCGCCACCGCCGGCAAGCGCGGCACCGTACAACTGGCGGCGCCGTCCTCAGGACAGATCAGCGCGCTGGGCATTCGCGCCAATGGCACTTCGTTCACCACCATTCCAGCCATTCAATCGGGAGCCAGTGGAGGCAGCATGGCGCACATCGCGGCCGGCGGCGGCTGGCGATCGATCTTCTACGTGGTGAATTTGAACTCGGTCACCTCGAACGTAACGCTTAAGTTTTTCGACGACAACGGAAACCCGCTGTCGCTGCCGCTTACCTACCTGCAAACCGGCGCCACCGCTACGGCCGCCAGCATCACGCAGCCGTTGAAGGCGGGGGCGTCGCTGGTGCTCGAGTCGCAAGGCGCGGGCTCTCAGGTACTGCTCGGCTCCGCGCAGCTCTCTAGCGATCAGGGCGCCAGCGGATTCGCGCTCTTCCGCTACGATCCCAGCGGACAAGAAGCCACCGCGCCCCTCGAAACCCGCAACACCACAGCCTACGTGCTGGCCTACGACAACTCCGCCCCGCTCGCGACCGGCGTGGCCCTCGCGAATCTTTCGAGTCAAAGCGCGACCATAGGAATGATCGTCCGCGACGATAGCGGCGCGGTTTTACAATCCACGGCAGTGTCCCTACCCGCCAACGGCCATTCCGCTTTCGTGCTGGGCACGAATTACCCGCTCACCGCCGGCAAACGCGGCACCGTAGAGTTCGATTCCATCGGCGCGCAAATCAGCGTGCTGGGTATTCGCGCGAATGGCAACGCGTTCACGTCGATTCCCGTGCTGACCCGATAGCCCGATGATGTCCCGGGCCGCCCTCCTGCTAAGCATTGCGGGGGCGTTGGCGCTTTCCGCCTCCGGCCCGGTTGCTTCCGCGTGGCGCGTGACCAAGACGGGCCAGCCATTCGATTCACTATCCCAGATTCTGTTCGTGGACGATCAAACTGGGTGGATCCTTAGCAGTGAACAAGTTTTGAAGACCACCGACGGGGGAACAACTTGGGTTGTCCTCAACCAAAACCTGCCTGATCTGTATAAATCGGTTGTGAAGCTTTGCTTTGCCGACCGCCTCCACGGCTGGGCTGCGGGGGAGTTCAACAGTCAGGCGGCCATCTGGGAATCCAGCGACGGGGGAACCTCCTGGGCGTTGCAATATCTGTTGCCGCCAAGCAGTCCAAAGACATCAACGGCCGGGGTAATGACGGACATACGGTTTGCCGACCGGATTCACGGTTGGGCCGTAGGTGGCAATCAGGCAACCGCGATCATCGTTGCCACTGTAGACGGCGGACAGCATTGGACGCCACAATATTCCGGAAGCGAGATCGCCGGGCAGTGCGACCTGGTTCGAGTGTGGGATTCGCGGCATGTGTGGGTCATGGGCTACAACGCGGTGATGCAGACCGATAACGGTGGCGAATTCTGGAGCCTCGCTTACTTCGGTGACGGGTCACTCAGTGACATGGATCTAGCAGGGCCGTCCGCGGTTTGGGTCACAGCCTCAGCGGGTTCGATTCTCCATAGCAGCGACGGAGTAGGTTGGTCCCAGACGACACTTTTGAATCACGGAAAAGAGCCGTTCGCGTTCCTGGGCTTTGTGAAATTTAGCAGCAAGTACGCCGGATGGGTAACGGGCCTGCGAGACGAAATCGTCATGACACGCGACGGCGGGAGAACTTGGAAGCGCGACCAGGGCCCTCTCAACCGCAAGGCGAAATCAGGAGTCTGGGTGGGAGCGATGGCTGCAACAAGCACGCGCCTCTTCGCCTTGGCAAACGACGGGCAATTGTGGACCCGATCCCTTAGGTAGTCGGCCCGCTGCGATTCGAGTAAGAAGGCGTATGATCGAAGCAGGTCTAACCCTCATGACGGAATATCGCTATACCGTCCTCTTTGAGCCCGCCGAAGAAGGCGGGTTCGTAGTCACCTGCCCTGCCCGGCTTGGTCACCGAAGGAGACACCATCGAAGAGGCGCGTGCCATGGCGGAAGATGCCATTCGCGGGTACATTGAGAGTCTGCGCAAAGATCAACTGCCCATTCCCTCCGACAAAGCACCCGTAAAAGAAGAGATCCGCGTAATGGTGCCCGAGATTCCGGTGTTGACGAGGTAATGCGAACGGGGCTGCCTTATTGTGCCCTTCCCTCGCGACATGCCTCGATCCACTTGATTTCGTCCGGCGTCATCTCCGCGCGGTGAACATCTAAATAGCGCTCGACAATGGCGGAGGCTTCTGCATCTGGCTGCAGATGATTCAGCCCGTGCAATGCCGCGAACTGGCATTCTTTATCAGGAAGAGCCAGGATCTGTGTCAAGACGCGCTTGCATACCGGCACATGCGTTTTTGTGCATTTCCCAATCTCGGAAATGATCCCACCACATGTGGAGTGCACTGCCGCTGTAGCCGTGCGTCATCTGCAAATAGTCGCGGAACGGGGCCACCATCGCTTCCAAACAAGTCGTCTTCGCTTCTTCCGGAACCTGGTCCCTCATGAGTTCGTTGAAGAAAAAGTAAGGAAATCCGAAAAGAAACCAGAGTCCTTGCTCGATCTGATCTTCCCTGTAAAGTGAGCCGACCGTTCCAAAATCCGAGAATAGCCGCGTGGCCGCCGCGACTAAAGCCACGGAATCGATCTCCGTCGAATAGCGGGAATCGCCACCGAGCAGATCTTTGTCAGAATCCCGCAGCGGGACGGCCCTGGCAAAAAAGAATGCCGCAAACTCTGCAGGCGTCAGATGCGAAGGATCTTTGTGAATATTTGGCTGTCGCGGCGGCTCTACGCGCTGAAACGGCTCACCGGCAACATGCGCTTCGAGTTGCGAATCGTCAAGCCCACCTAGCGCGGCCTGATCCGTGAGCCAGCGAACTTTTAAATCGTTGTAGCGATAATCTAGAAAACGCGAAAGGCGGCCGCTGGCGGAATCTGGTGGAGGCTCGGGCGCGGCTCTCCATTCGTCGATTTCTGCGACGAGCGCGCTGGCTTTGTCCATGAGACGGTCCGCGTCATCGAGATCTCTTTCAATATGAGAATCGACCCGTAGTGCGTCGCTGTCCCATCCCTGCGCCCGATAAGCACCTGAGACATAGCCGACCGCCCAGTCCCGATTGCCCGAATGAGTCGCGATCGCGATTTCTTCAGCTTCCCTGAGCAGAGCCCTGCGCGGCTCGGGGTCTGGGAGAACGCACGCCCAATTAGTCACAACCATCGCCTTAGTAAACGAATCCTCCAGGCCGTCGGCCATCCGCCGAAGCACAGTCTCGCCTAGAAACCGATATACCAACGGAGTTAATTCACTAAAATCCTTTCTGGTGAACCAAGCTTCCCATTGTGAAATTTCGTCCACAGTTTCCCGCAGAATCTGGACGCCTAGGACAGAATCGGGGTGATCTGAGGCCCAACTCGCGAAATCCAAACGCAGCGCGGCTTGTTCTGCCCCCACGCCTAATTGCCGCAATGCTCGCAAGGCTGCCTCAGGATTCGCGGAGTTTAGGAACGCCCGCCCCAATAGCTCCCAACTCATTTGGCGCTCTTCAGCGTAGGCAGGATCTAGAGGAATCCGCGTTGCAAAAGACTCGGCTATATCCAGCAGGTCAGCGGGGCTCCGCATAGGGCTGAAAGCTTATTACGACACCACCGCTTCTTCGGCATGATACGAGCTGCGCACCAGCGGCCCGCTCTCGACGTGCCGGAAGCCCATCTCGTACCCCAACCGCTTGAGCTCCGCGAATTCTTCGACGCTTACGTAGCGGATGATGGGCAGGTGTTTGGGCGAAGGCCGCAGGTATTGGCCCAGCGTGAGAATATCGACTTTGCTCGCGCGCAAGATCGCGCATCACCTGATGCACTTCTTCGAGCGTCTCGCCTAGGCCCAGCATCAACCCCGATTTCGCGGGAATCTCCGGCCGCTGCTGCTTCACATACGCCAGCATGTCGAGCGAGCGTTCATAGCGCGCGCCCAGACGCACCTGCCGGTACAGGCGCGGCACCGTTTCGGTGTTGTGATTCAGAACATCGGGCGCGGCTTCGAGCACCATGTCCATGGCCGCGTGCGAGCCTTGGAAATCCGGAACCAGCACCTCGATGCCGCAGTCGGGCAGCCGCTCGCGAATGGCTTTGATGGTAAGCGCGAACAGCTCGGCTCCGCCATCCTTGCGGTCGTCGCGATTGACGCTGGTGATCACGGCGAACTTGAGCCCCAGCGCCGCGCAGGCTTCGGCCACGCGGCGCGGCTCGTCGTAATCGACCGGCAGCGGACGCGCCTTTCTGCACCGCGCAGAATCCGCAGCGGCGCGTGCACACGTTGCCCAGGATCATGAACGTGGCGGTGCGGCGGTTCCAGCAGTCGCCGATGTTGGGGCAGGCGGCGCTTTCGCAGACCGTGTGCAGGTCCAGCTTCTGCACCAGCTTCTTCAGGTTGCGATAATTTTCGCCGACCGGCGCGGGCGCGCGCAGCCAAGCCGGTCGCGGGGCGCGGGATTTGGGATCAATGCTGACGAGCACTAGTTCGATTGTAGCAACTGCGCGATTCGCTTCTCGATAATGCGCGATTTCGTTGAAACCGCGGATGCGGTCAAAGAACGCCGGCGACTGCTCGTAAGCGGCGCGCGGAATGAAGCCGATCAGCTCGCTTTCAGCGATGGCGGTGCCCAGGCGCGCGGCTTCCGCTTCGACCGCGGCGTACAAGTCATCCAACGCGATCCCGCAAAATTGGTCAGGTTCATCGACACCTGTGCGCAGCCCAGCGACGCCAGGTGCAACCCCATCGCTTTGACGAAGCGGAAGCCGCCGGAGGACTCGCGAATCCTAAAGGCGATCTGCTTGGCGATGGCCGCGTCGGGCGTCATCAGATTGATGTTATAAGCGATCAGGAAATTCCGCGCGCCCACCATCGTGGCTCCCGCGGTTGGGTGCTCCGCGATATCACCAACGTCTGGCGGACGCCCGTCGAAGCCTGTCCGTCGGGTTTTTTCCAGACGTCTACGCGAGGCATCCTTCGCCGCAGCTTCATAAAAGTACACCGGCACCCCGAACCGCCGCCAGATTTCGGCGCCGGCGCGATGCGCGATAGTGGCGCAATCCTCCAGCGTCGACCCCTCCAGCGGCACAAACGGCACCACGTCCGCCGCGCCCACTCGCGGATGCACGCCCACGTGCCGCCGCAAATCGATCAACTCCGCGGCCTTGCCCACCGCCCGCACCGCCGCCTCCAGCACACCCTCCGGATCGCCGGCGAACGTGATCACGCTACGATGGTGGTCGGCATCGGATTCGAACCCAAGCAGGGCCACGCCGGACACTTCCTTGATCACAGCGGCAATCGCGGCGATGATTTCCGGCTCGCGCCCCTCAGAAAAGTTAGGCACACATTCGATCATTACTGGGATCATAAAGAGTGCACACGCCGAAAGACAACCAGAAGCGAACCCTCGACCGCGTTCTATCCAAGTTCGGAGTCGGTTCGCGCACCGAAGCGCGCAGTTGGATCGGCGCCGGCCGTGTCACCGTCAACGGCAAGAAGGTTCAAACCCCCGACGTGTGGATAGATCCGGAGAGCGATCGTGTAGAGCTCGACGGCCGCCCCCTCACCGCGCGCCAGAAACAATACCTGCTGCTCTACAAACCCAAAGGCTACCTCACCACGTATAAGGACCCCGAAGGCCGCCCCACGGTTTACGATCTGCTTATCGGCGTAAAGGACTTCGTGTTCCCCGTGGGCCGCCTGGATCAGGACACCACCGGCCTCCTGATCCTCACCAACGATTCCACCTTCGGCGATCACATCACCAGCCCCGAATCGAAGGTGCCGAAAACATATCTGGTGAAAGCGTCCATCCTGCTCGACGACGCGCAGCTCGACCAGTTGCGCCAAGGCCTCACGCTCGCCGACGGCCCCACGCGCCCGGCGTTTGTGAAGCGCATTCGCGACAGTGCCAAATACAGCTTCTTCGAAATCACCATCACCGAAGGACGCAACCGCCAAGTCCGCCGCATGGTGGAAGCGCTGGGAGCAAAGGTGCTGAAGTTGGTGCGCACCGCCATAGGCGGCATCGAAATCGGTCCGCTCGAAATCGGTAAATACCGCGCGCTAACGGCGGAAGAAAGACACGCGCTCGGCGGAATGTCTAAGAAACCTTCGCGCGCCGGGCGGCTTGGGACTCGTCAGGATCTGGAGGCTCCGGCCCCGCGCCGAAGCGGAAAGTCAGCGCGTTGGGCAAGTGAAACTCGCCGCCCCGGCCGTAACGGGTCAGGACGGAAGCCGTGATGTGCAGCGCCACCCCGGTTACGATCCAGATTTGCCAGTGGGAAAAAACGCCGCGCAGAGCGAATTCGCCGGTAACGCCGATGTCCGACGCTAAGCGCCAGAAACCCAGCACGTAAGCCATGAGCGCCGCCGGAATCAGAAGCGCGCCTCCGGCCAAAGCCAGATGCCGGTTCTTACCCGGCGCTTTCCGCAAGACCCGCCCCTTCGCAACTTTATGCGAACGATCATGAAATGATTCGTCCTTGTCAATAGTCTAACAGGTGGCCGGAGGCTGAACTGATTCGTGAGATGAGTTTCTGGGTCCCCAAAGCGCTTCAGCAGAGTGATACATTAGTGACCAACAGATAGCGCTCCGCTAGCGGTGCTAAGGGAAATTTGGGTGGGCCCTGCCGTATGCACGGACGCACAGGCCGACGAGGGGAGACGCGTGATGCGGCTTTATAGGATATTTGCCACCTTTGCCGTGGCGGCGATGGAATTTGGGGTCCACCACCTGGATGCCCAAACCCTGACGGGGGACGCCTGGAAGCTGGAAGCCAAGGGCGACGCGGCGGAAGCTCGTGAGCAGCTTCAAAAAGCCGCCGACGACGCACCCAATAATCCGCTGGCTCTAGAAGCTTACGCGGAATTTCTGGGTCAGCATCGCGATCCCGCGGCGCGCGCCGCTTACGAAAAACTTTGGCAGTTGCTCAGCCGCAACGGTGCGAATCCTGCCGAGCGCGCCAAGGCCGCCCGCCGTCTAACTGAGCTCGATCTGCTCGCCGGAGACCGCGAGAGCGCCGAGAAACATCTGCAAGCCTTCCGCTCCGCCGGAGGCAGCGGACTAAGCCTGCCTGCCGCGTCCGTCGCGCCGCGTTTTAATTACATCGAGATACCCGGCCCCCTGCGTTCCTTCGCGCGCATGGCTGCCATCTCGCCCGACATTGCGCCTGAAGACGTAATGGCCTCGGTCGCGCACAACGTGACCTTAAACGGCTACTCCGCCTCGCGCGCCAGCGAATCGCTGGAGCCCACCGAGTATCTGAAACTGGTCATCCGTTATCTTTCGCAAGCGCGCGAGCTAGAAAAACTAGCGGGTGCGGAAAAAATGCTGCGTGTCGACATGTGCGAATCGACGGTAACCGGCGACCTGCTGCGCATTCTGGGCTACCGCATGCGCGGTGGCTGCGGCTCCGATGTCGCGCTTGAAACCGTGAACCCGTCGCGCGCGTTCCTGACCATTGACTCAGGCTTCCCGCTGTCCGACCTCGAAGCCGCGCTGCGCACCAACCGTCCGTTTAGCTTGGATTTCCACCCCTCGCGGGTGCCCATCCTGTATGGACCCGAATACTGGCAGCCCGCGGTCGCCGGCCAGAAGCCCGTCGAGTTCATCGATTTCTTCCTGGGCGATCCCTCCATTTGCCGCTTGTATACGGCCACCGCGGCGCTCGATCCCGACACCGCCGAACAGCTTCGCAAAGACCTGCCCGCCGCCAAAGCAAAAATTTACGCGCATGTGCTCGACTTCTTCGGCTCCATGTTCGAAGTGCGCGACGGTAAAGCGATCGTTCCCGGCGGCGCACGCTCGGAGAAAATGTGGGCCGAATTGGTGGGCGTCGCGCCCGACAAAGGCGCCGCGTTTTTCGAACGCTTGATTGAGAAGGACGACGGCTGGCTCGCGTCCTATTACGATTCACTCGCCCGCATCAACGGCCCCGTCGAGGTTTACCTCACCGAACCCGAGCGCCTCAAGCGCTTCTACCTGGCCATGCGCGGCAAAGTCTGCCGAACTCTTGTTGAAGTTCCTCGCTTCGGCTGAAGCGACGCCGGCGCTGATCGAGTCCGGGCTGGAGCGGCTGGCGTAGACGCGCGCGCCCCGCTACTTCGTGCCGTACATCCGGTCGCCGGCGTCCCCAAGGCCCGGCAGGATATAGCCGTGATCGTTCAGCTTCTCGTCGATCGCCGCAGTCCAGATCGGAACGTCCGGATGTTCGGCCTGGAAATGGTTGATGCCTTCGGGCGCCGCCAGCAGGCAAACAAAGCGCATGTCATGCGCGCCGCGCGTCCTGAGCAAGGAGGCTGCGGCGGAGGCTGAATTGCCGGTCGCCAGCATCGGGTCCATCAGGATCACGGTACGGTCGGACAGATCGTGTGGCGCCTTGAAATAATATTCGACCGCCTGAAGGCTCTCGGGATCGCGATAGAGGCCGATATGGGCGACGCGGGCGGAGGGCACCAGCGCCAGCATGCCGTCGAGGAAGCCGACGCCGGCGCGCAGGATTGGCGCGAAGGTCAACTTCTTGCCGGCGATTTTCGGGGCCTTCATCGCCATCAGCGGCGTTTCGATATCGACCATCTCCAGCGGCAGGTCGCGGGTGACCTCATAGCAGAGCAGCATCCCGATCTCGTTCAGGAGTTCGCGAAAGCCCTTGGTGGACCGGTCGGCCTCGCGCATCAGCGACAGCTTGTGCTGGACCAGGGGATGGCTGACGAGGTGAACGTCGCTGCTGGAAATCATACGGGCTCCTTTATCGGTTTTCCGATAATCCCGGTTTTTGTCGCCTTGTCGAGGCCGATGCTGGCCCGTTGATCGGGCAGCCGCGGTACGCTCCCGCCGGCCAGATAGGAGGCGTGCCCGGCAGTGCAGACAAATCCACGTCGTTTGCACCAGGCCGACTATGATCGTCGGGCATCAGGCATGTCGGCGGGAGAAGACAGATCGCTATTTTAGACAGCGCACGCGCGTTCGCTCAGCGCGCGCTCTGATCCGCTGGACGGTGGCTGGCGGACTTGCGCACCGGCGCTGCTACTGCGTCGCTGCCGCTGCCTTCATGGCACGCCATTTCGACCCAGGAGCCATCGGGGCCCTTCTGATAGGCGTGACAGCCCGCGGGCGCCGGCGCGTCCTCGACGGCTTGGGCATTGGCGTTGGCGTGAGAATTTGGGCTCGAGCCTTTGGCCAGTGCAGGCGAGGCGAGGGCAGCCAAAACGGCGACCGAACCGACGAAGATCGATTGCGCGATCCGCATGGGAAGTTCTCCGCAAAGGGATGAAATCAGCTCCCTTGAATAAAGAACAATTTGGCGATTTTTGGCCAGAGGGGTGCGTTTTAGACTTTCGGCGAAACGGCTTGCCTAACAAAAAGAAAACGACGCCGTCACCGACGGCGCCTTCAAGGTGGGCTTTACCAGCCTGGGAGGACTCTAAAGCCCGGCCTGTTGGCGCTGTTTGGCGCGCCATTTGGGGCCGGGGCCGCGCATGTAATGACGCTCGGGCCGATAGGGATCGCCGGCGACCTCAAGCAGGCGCTGCCAACCCTCAACGAAAGCGCTGAAACGGTGGCGAAGCGGAAGCGAGGCGAACAGGGTCACCAGCATGGCGTTTCTCAATGGGATTTGCCGAGGACGGAGGCGAAGGGCATCGCGAAGATTTCGTCACCGAAATCGTCGCTGGCATGCAGCGTCCAGCAGCGCCAGTCTTCGCCCGACGGCGCCATCACCAGCGATCGCACGACCTTCGAGGCTTGTTCCATCGCTTCGGTCAGGCTGCTCGCCGGGGGCAACCGCCGATCAATCCAGATTCCTGCGTCGTTGGAACAATGGAAGAAGAGCTGAGCCATGATCCATCCCCTCAAGGGAAATCGTGATGCATGAATTGAGATAGCAGCAGCGGGTGAGTCGGAAAATCCGGAATACTGCGGAGTAAACGACGAAGAATTCAGACAATTCTCTTCAACCTGCTTGCCTGTTGCCTCTCGGTTTGCTGCAACCGATTCGATTGATTCATGGATTTCAGTTGGGTGATGACGGAGCGCCAACGCTTGCGCGCAATGACGGGTGGTTTCAACGCGCATGTCCGTTTTAACTCGCACCGTAATGCTACGGTCTGGTGCGCGCGGCGAAATTTGCGTAATCGAGAAACCACGGACCCTGTGGGCTTCGGCCATTTTGGGGTGTGGGGGATGTTCGCGAGGCCCGGCCTCCTAGGCACACCGGGCCTCGCGTTCCCTCAACCGATCTTCCAACATCGAAACAGAACCGACGAGCGCTTGCGGGCCGGCGCACGTTTGTCCGTCGCCACACAACACATCGGCCGGCTCAAAATGCCGGGCGCGCGACGTGCCAGAGATTGGCGCCGTCAAATCCATTGACATCGCCGGGCGCCTTGTCCGATTGCGAGGTATAAAGCGGGCGATAGCGATAGGCCCACATCTTGCTGCCGTCGCTGCGGATGATCACGGTGAAATCGCCCTTGGCCTCGGCGTCCTTGTCTGCGGCCAACGGCTTCCAGCGCTCGGTGCACTTGCCGTCGCAGCTCGATTTGTCGCCGGAGGTGTCGCGGTCGAACGTGTAGAGCGTCATGCCGTTGTTATCGACGAAAATCCGTCCCTTGCGGGTCTCTACCACCTTCACCGGAAACATCGGCGCTACCTTTTTCGGCGGCGGCGCGGGCTCTTCGCCATGAGCAAAAACCTCGCCGGCCGACAGCAACAACGCTGCGGCAATCACTGCAAATCTGAGCATCCTGCCCCCGCAATAAAGTAAATTGCGCATTAACGCGCGTAACGGGGCGCGATCATACGGGCAGAAGGTTAGCGTCGCGTTGCGGCGAAAACAGACCGGCGTCTGGCAAATCATACCGCCGCGTCCATCGGCAATCGCTCGCGAAAATTCGTAAAACATCCGGCGATCGCGACCGCATCATTTGAAAGCCTATTTGACCCTTCGGCCCTTGAAGAAGCCGGCGTTCGTCGTGTTCTGTTTGATGTTGGCGGTCTCGCCCTGCTCGTCGGTATTTTGCGTGTGGTCTTTTTTGTGCGACGTATCTCTCGCCGCTTCGGCGTCCTGGGGGACGCCCTTGTTGCTGCGATTGGCGGGTGGGATAGGCGGCATGCGACCGGTCATTTGAGATCTCCTTTGCGACGTCAGGCGCTCAACCCTAGACCTAAACGCTCCATCATATGGAAATCTATTTCATCTTCAGCTGCTCGATTGTTGGAACGTTGCCGGGCACCACGCGTTCGCCCCAGCGTGCCTGGTTCTCACCGGCCCTTTTTGCGTTCTCCGGCATCCAGGATCCAGGTGCGATCGGCAAACGCGACATAGATCCGCTCCTGCCCGAGCGCTGTGCCAAGCTCGATCGACAGTTCGTTCAGCATCGCCTCGATAGCTTCGTCGGAGAGGTGGCCGAGATAGGCGTGAACCGCTTCGCCGGTGAACAGCGCGACCGGTTCGCGATCGGACCCGACGGTGCCGTCCGGCCGAGGCCACGCATAGGTCACCTCCGCACGGGTGAACATGCCTGACAGGGCCGGCTGGCCTGCTTCGACGCGACGCTTCATCCAGGCGCGCGCGGTGCGAACGGCTTCCGAGACGTCGAAGACGCGGCCATCGGCATCCCAGCCTTCGCGCAAACCCACGCTGATGCGAAAATCACGGCGCGGACCCAACGAGTCCGGCACGATGCAATAATCTTCAGCCTTCGGCGCGGCGGGCAAGGTGGTCATTTTCCTTCTAAAGCATGATCCGGAAAAGTGTGAAGCGGTTTTCCGAAAAGATCATGCTTCATTAAAGAACTAAAGCGCGATGAGGATTTAACCAAATATCATCGCGCTTTAGTCGCCAATCTCGACCAGCCTGGAGGTCTTTTGCTGACCGCGCAGCTTTTTTCCGGGGCCGTCTTTGGCTTTTTTCTTCGCATCGGCCGTGAGGCGGTCGGGCTTGCTTTCGAGATTGGCCATCAGCTTCATCAAAATCGCATCACGCGTTTTTTTGCTTTTCAGATGATATCGCTGAATGGTGATCGTCAGTCTGTCCTTATGCGCATGATACTCGTGCTCGATCTTTGGCTCTTTGGACACGTCATCCTCCATGGCGCAACGAATTTCGGCTGGTTCAGCCAAGCACGGCGGACGATGGCGAGCCAGCCCAAATATCCGCGCCTGATGTCACAAGGCTTTCGCAGCCCGGCCCGCGCAAAGCTGAGGCAGACGCGCAACTACACTTCTATCCGCGGCGCTCCTGCTCCTTCAGAAGCTCTTCCAGCTCCTTGCTCTGGGTCTCGATCCGGTCCGCCAGCCGCTCTTCGTTCGCGGCGCCCGACTGCGCCGCCGCCTGTTCGGTAAGCTGGCGAAGATTGTCGCGCAGGATCGCGATGCGGTTGGCAAGCTCGGGAGTGGAAAGCGAAGTGAAGTCGGTCATGCGGCATATCCCCGTGAGGTCAAAGCAATCTGGCGGAACGGCAAACTCTCATCCATCGCCGCGGATGAGGTGTTGATCTGGATCAGGCGGCGCAGCAGCCAAAGGTCCGGCGCAGGATAGAACACAATTCGCTCTCGCAGGTTCCTGCGTCGGATAAAGTTGCGCTATTTTCGGTTGTAAGCCGTCATCGCGCAAGCTTGCTTGTCAGTAGACCGGCTCGCCGGCGGCGACCTCGCTGCGGGGCGAGAGCAGGATCACCTTTCCTTCCGCGTTCTTTGCGCCGAGGATCAGCAATTCCGAGGTGAATCCGGCGATGTTCTTCGGTGCGAAGTTACAGATACACACCACCAGCGAGCCAATCAGGGCTTCGGGTTCGTAATTGGTGATCTGCGCGCTCGACCACATCATGCGGTCGGCGCCGACATCGACGCCAACTTTCCAGGATGGATTGCGTGCGCGGGGAAATGGCTGGACCTCGACGACTTTTCCGATGCGGATGTCGAGGCGGGCGAAATCGTCGGTGGTGATGGGCGGTTTCAGGTCGGGCATGTAGAGGTTCATCGGTCATACGGTTGCAAGGGCAGGGGAGGGTAGCTTGCAACCTGTCGCGCGTGAATGGGAGTTCGGCTTCGCGCCAAGAAGCGCGTCCCGGAATGACAACCGGAGCTGGAACAGCCCTTTGCATTGCCGCGACGGAATTCCGCCCGGGTTATTGAAAATCGGTCGCCCCGAAAATAGAGGGCGCAGGGAAAGCCGGGTGCCTGGCCGCACCCGCAGCCCCGTGTGCAAAATAGAAAGCACACGAGTGTCGTCGCCACAGGTATGCCGGAACATCCGGCTTTCCCTGCGCGATGGTTTTAACGGTGTCCTTCGTGCTCTCTCTGGTGATCGGCTTTCTTGCCACCATCCCCGGCGTCATGCAGAGCATTATCGCCGGGTTGATGCCAGCGTCGAGGCATCAAGACCACACGACTTCGCCGTCCGCTTTCGCGCCGTTCGTCTTTGCGCCGCCAAAGCGTCCATCGCATCCCGCCCAACGTTCGTGACGATGGCCAACGTCCCTCTTTCGGGCGAGACGGGCGAAGCTCTAGGGGTGATTTGCCCGGCGTGTTAAGCGAAATATTTTTGGCAAACCGGCTGGACAGTAGACTCAGCGTTGATCGGGCTTGCGAAATTCGATGATTGGCGCATCATTCCGGGGCTCATCGAAGATACGAGCCTTTTCACTTCGCCAGCGCCATCCATCGCTCGGTGGCGCTGATCGCGGTGGCGTAGAGACCATCCGCCGGCTGGCCGCGGTGCAGCGCCTTGCCGACTTCGCAGATCGCCAGGAACGCGCTGGCGCGGGCGTCTTCCACTTCCATCGAGGTTTCGCCGCCTCCCTGAATGAGCCCGGCCAACCCGTTCAGCATCGGCAAGGCTTCCTGCGGCGATGCTTGTTCGGCCTGCTTCAAGGCTTCGAACACTTTTTGGGCGGTTTCGGAATCGCTCATGTCGGGCCTCGCTATCTGCCGTCAATCATCGGGCTCGCCGGCGCTGCGGCGAGAGGGCGCCTGCGCGGCCAATACATGATCAGCACCAGCGCGCTGCTGGCCGTCACCAGATAAGCGTTGAAGGCATAGGCGGCGAACGTCGGCTGGCGGACCGAGAAGATGCCGACGACCATCCCGACAAACGAGAGCAGATAGGTCAAGCGATTCTCGGTCTCGGGTTCCAGCCAGGCCTTCCGCATCGTCGGAAGGACCGCGGCGGCATCGGCCAGAATCGAAAGTACGATGGCGATCAAGGGATCGCCGGTGACGGCCCAGAGCGCGAGCGCTGCGAGCGCGCAGGCGCCGCAGACATAGTCGAAGGGACCAAGGCGCCATGAGCCCCGGTGCCGGACGAAGGACGCCAGCACGACAATGGCCGGGCCGACTCCGACCGCCAGTACCACCAAGGTCGAAATCCCGACGCCGGCGCGCCACTGCGCGGCGCCGGCGATCAGCGGCACCAGCGCCCAGAGCGACCAGGTGACGCGGTTCGGCGCGGCCTCGCCCTTGAAGATGGCGCGGACGTAGCCGAGGCAGGCGATGAAATTGATGAAGGAACCGGCGATGGCGAACAGCATGGGCATATGCGCTCATTGCCACCGATTGCGACCAACGGCAACCGCGCTCGTAGGCATGATGGACCCCGGATCAGCAGCGCATCGCCATAGCGTGTCGAAAACGCGCGTGAACGCGCTTATGGCGCTGCGCAGCATCCGGGGAACGCGGCACCGCCGCCGCGAGAAACGATGGATCAATTTCGCATCCCGCGGGCTTCTCTTGTCCCGGACGCGACGCGGCATGGAATGACGCGACGCAGATCCGGGACCTATGCTTTGAAAGATATTTCACCTGCTAATTCGCCCCGTCGGCCGCGAGGCTCACAAATTGCCGCTTCATCGCGTTGACGCGGGCGACATAGGCCGCAACGAGATGATCGCCGCAGCGCTCGCCGGCCATCATCTGGAAATGACGCCGTGCGAAAGCAGCCGCCGGCCCCGCGCCGCAGAGATGGATGAAGGCCGCGAGATCCTGCTTCTGGCTGGCCGTGGCCTTCTCGTTGCCGGTGCGGGCAAGAACCTCAGCGGCATGGCGGTCCAGATAGATGGACGCGAGCTCGATCGAATGACTTGGGATCGCGCGGATATAGAAGCCCGTGAAACCGCAACCGTGATCCACCACCGCATGATCCCTGATGCAGAACTTGGCCGCCTCGGCGTAGGCGCCATCGATCATCTGGAACAGGCCGACCGCGCTGGAGGCCGGCTGGTAGATCGCGAACGGGTTGAAACTCCAGCGCCAGCGCCAATAGGTGCGGTCGACCGGGTTTCCGGAGCTCTCGACCTGTGCCAGCGCGGCCAGCAATTCGGGCGTGATCGTGCTGGTGGAATAGGTGCGGAACAGCGGCCCGTATTGCCGCCACGTATCGGCCGGCTCCTTGTCGAGCCGGTGGCCGATGAAGGCGAATAGCTCGGTGGGTTTATGGATCACCTGATAGACGAGGTTTGCGAGCGAAAAGACCGCGAGCCCGATCGCGGCGCCGCCCGCGATCTGAACCGCGCGCGGCACCCGCGTGAGCCTTTGCCGCGCCCGGCGTGCATGCCGGCGCCAGCGGCGCAGGCGAGGGAGGAAGCGGTTGGGTTTTGCGGGCATGTGGCTGGTGAGGAGGAACTGAGTAGCCCGCATGAGCGAAGCGACATGCGGGAGCTTTCGAACCGCGGATTTCTGATATCACCCCGGATATCGCTGCGCTCATCCGGGCTACGGTAATTACCGTTTGGCGACCGTTCGCATAATTGATGAAGCATTATCTTTTCGGAAAAACCGCTTCACGCTTTTCCGGATCATGCTTAGGCCTTCTTCACGAACTCCGATTTCAGGTTCATGGCGCCGATGCCGTCGATCTTGCAGGCGATGTTGTGTCCATCCGCCTCGTCGGTCAGGCGGATGTTCCTGACCTTGGTTCCTCCCTTGAGCACCGATGATGAGCCCTTGACCTTGAGGTCCTTGATCACGACCACGCTGTCGCCATCGGCAAGCGCGTTGCCATGGGCGTCGCGCACACCGGCCTCATCGGAGGCCGCAGCCGCCGGGGCAGCCCCGGCGCTCCATTCATGGGCGCATTCCGGGCATACCCAGAGACCGCGGTCCTCGTAGGCATGTTCGCAATTGCATGCCGGGCATTTCATGGTGTCGTCCATTTCAGATTATCCCCACGTGAGCGAAGCGCACCGTAGGTTCCTGCCCGGGTAAATCAAGAGGAAGTCGATGGAAACCGAGTTGCCCGCATGAGCGAAGCGATATGCGGGAGCTTTCGAATTGCGGATTTCCGATATGGCCCCGGATATCGCTCCGCTCATCCGGGCGCCGCCTGGTGCAGGCTTCCGATTTTGCCCGTATGATCCGCTCGTGACAATGAAGGAATTGCCATGAAGATCTATATGGCCGGCCCGCTGTTTTCGACCGCGGAGTTGGCGTTCAACGCCGCGCTCGCAAGCGAGCTTCGCGGGCGCGGACATGAAGTGTTTTTGCCGCAGGAGCACGAGCAGCGCAAAGACTTGCCCCGCGCGATCTTCGAGAGCGACGTCAGAGGTCTTGACTGGGCCGAAGCGGTGGTGGCGTGCCTGGACGGACCGGACCCGGACTCCGGCACGTGCTGGGAGCTGGGCTATGCCTACGCGAAGGGCAAGCCGCAGGTCGTGTATCGCACAGACTTTCGCCTGTTCGAGGGCAGCGATCCCATCAACCTGATGATGAGCGAAAGCGCCGACCATGTGATCATCCTGCCGATGGCCGAGGTCGCCGATCTCGCAAGCGAGATTGCCAAGCGGCTCGACGAGATTGCGCGTGACAGCTCGTAGGATGGGTTGAGCTCTTGGCGAAACCCATCACATCAAGAGCCGAAATTGATGGGTATCGCTTCGCTCCACCCATCCTACGCTCGCTAGATATATGGGGTTCGCAGCACGAATGGACAACTAAGACGACGCTCAATGGGGAATCGCCGAATACCCGCCGTTTAGAAACCACGAACTTTCGCCGAGTGTTTGATACATTACGTGTTGCCAGCTGTTTAATCGCTGTTTGTATCGATCTCGTTGTTCTTCGAGGTATGCTCTCACCTCAAATGGACCTTTACTGGCTTGGATTGAGATGAGCGGATCTCTTAAAGTCACCATATCATCGTTAGCGTTCGACGCGTAGGTCACGCCGAGCTTCACTATATCGAAATGTCGCGCGACTCGCTCCCGCTGAAGCACCGGCCAGTTAGCCGGTGGGTTTACGTAGAAAAGCAATACTGGCGGTCCCGCGGTGTCGAGGTTCGCGAAAACCCATTGTTGTTTGGTAAAGTCGTCGTAGTAGGGATGGATAGTCTGTTCGCCTGCAACTTTCGGAAAACGTGCTCGTTTCGCATTGTTGCAAAAGTCGCACGACGGAACGAGATTGAAGGGGCAAATCGAGAGATCGGGATATTTGGATTTCGGTAGGTGGTGGTCTAGGACCGTGACCGTCCCCACACCGCATAGAGGACATTTTCGGTTCATTGGCGCGTTACGAAGCACATCGTAGTACTTGCGTCCTGCTCCATTAGTGGCGCTTAATTGATCTGTATAGAGGTTCTCCAACTCGCTTTTGGAGACTAGGCCGACTGCGCTCAGTCGAGGGAGCGTGTGCAGGGTGTGGGTTGTTGCAAGGCTATCGTATCGGCTTGCGGTAGCAGCTAATTTCTCCTTTTCCGCCCTCAGCTTGTTTACTAGCAACGGGTCGGAATAGCCGGCGATGCAATCGGAAATTACTGCCGTAGGGACAAGCGATGGCTTGGGCAACGTGAGCATATTGCCTATTCCTCAAGATCACCGCTCGGTGGCAATAGGCTAAGTGCCCGGGCAAGCCCTCGACCCTCCGCACCAAGTTGACTTCCGAAGAGGGCCAAGACGTCCTCGTAGGTGCGACCGAGGGACTTCTCGGTGATCAGCTTATGAAAGCCGGTTTGCGTAGGTATTGTTGCGCGAAAACGTCGCCGAATGAATTCAATGTTTCGTAGTAATTCTCCGTCATTCCAATGGAAAAATAGCTGGGATCGAGGGCCGCGAAGACTTGTGGTAAGTTAGTAGAAGCATCATTCTCAGACATTCCCTTTTGGCCGATCTTGACGCCGCCTAGAGCCACACGTGCGCCGTTTGGTAAAACGGCAGTGACAGAGTAAAGCGTGTGCCAGATGAACCAATCGTTCCAATTGTCTTTAACTAGCGCGAAAATAGGCTCCGGCGTCGGAGCGATCGTTGAAGGATTTGCTAAGACGAATTTCATGCCGTTGCTCCCAATGACTCCAATTTCGCGAAGCTAGAGGCGTGATGACGCCGGTCGTTGCCTGGCTGGCTGCGGGGGGGGGGGGGACGCGATAATCTTGGAAGCTAGCTTGAGTAGATCTGCTCTGAAATCGGGACTTCGATCCGTCGCATTGTTACGGGCGTCGTGAGGGATAGCTCAACCTGTTTGACAACCTAGAATGGGATATCATCGTCCATATCTAGCTGTCGAAAATCATTTTTGACAATTTCGTTAGGTCTGGGTCCGGTTATTGCCATCGGCGCGGCGGAAGATGGTAGTTGACGTGTAGCATCGTCAGCAAGCTTCGCTTCTCCGACGACACGTAGTATATTCGTTAGGAGCTTGTTGGCGGCGTCGGCTGAAGACCATAACGCACCTGGGGCACCGGCGAGTGTTATGGCAAGAACGGTCACAGCCATGAGATTTAAGCGCTTCTTGTCCAGTTCGGCCTCAAAGTCAGTAAGACGTCGTAAGAGTACCTGCCGCTTCGAGTTCGTCTAAGTCGCTGGCATTTTCGATCAATTTACGCAGATGAAATATATAAGTGCGGATTGAATCTTTAAGCTCGAGGGAAATGAACACTGAGTCACGTTTGGCGCGGGAGCTGTTATCGAGAAGCAGCTGTGTAAGATAGTGATCTAGGTCAGCCTTGAATTGACGATGCTCGTCTGTGCCAAAAGTCTTTAGTCGAGGCACAGACAAAGCGGCGAATGGCTCAATCTCGTATTTTTTTGCTGCGGCTATAACGACGTTCATGAAGCCAAGCCGAGCTTCGTTCAATTCCTCCCAACCTGACTGATCTTGAGCGTCCAGCTGCGTCGTGCGTTCGCCTAATCGACGTTGGGCAATGCGGACAAATCGCACAAAAGCTGCTTGCGGATCATCGTCCGGTAGGTCGTCTATTTCATCTTGAGTAATGAAATCGAAAATGTTCAATATAATCACTCCACACGCGGTAACTTCATTTATCTAAATGCCGCGCTCTGTGGTTGTAAATAGAAAAGGCGGCCTCTCGGCCGCCCCTTGCTTATCTATGGGATGGCCCGGTCTACGCCTGGCCCTCACGCTAGTGCGAGATCACGAACACCCCGTCGTCGACCCACACGTGTCGCACTTCATGCAGGTGCCGTTGCGCACCAGCGTGAAGTTGCCGCACTCCGAGCACATCTCGCCCTCGTAGCCTTTGGCCTTGGCTTCGGCGCGGCGTTCGGCCTTCGAGGGATGAGCGGCTGTGGCGGCACCCGCCTTGCTCCATTGCAGCGCCTCGAGCTTCTCCGTCGGAGAAAGATCGTGTTGCGCCTCCTGCTTCAGCGCGACCGCGCCCTCCAGTGTATCGGAAACCCGACCGTGAGCCCCACCCGGCGCCAGCGCCGTCACCTTGCTGCCGCCCGATGGCGCGGAGTCCGAGCCCGCGCTGACCGCGGCACTGCCGCCGCGCATCACCACGAGATTGTCGGTGCGGGAGCGGGTCAGCCCCTTGGAGAGATATTTGGTCGCCTGATGATGGCCGTGGCCTTCCGGCTCCTTGCCTTCCTCGACGCCCTTGCCGAGCGCGTCGAAGCCAGATTCGGTCGGATCGACATGGGCGAGGTCGAAGCGCGACATGTAGCTGACCGCGAGTTCGCGGAACACATAGTCGAGGATCGAGGTCGCATACTTGATCGAGTTGTTGCCCTGCACCGGGCCGGCCGGCTCGAAGCGGGTGAAGGTGAAGGCATCGACATATTCTTCCAGCGGCACGCCGTATTGCAGGCCGAGCGAAACCGCGATCGCGAAGTTGTTGATGAAGGAGCGCAGGGCGGCGCCTTCCTTGTGCATGTCGATGAAGATCTCGCCGAGACGGCCGTCGTCATATTCGCCGGTTCGCAAATAGACTTTATGTCCGCCGACCACGGCCTTCTGCGTATAGCCCTTGCGGCGATCCGGCATCTTCTCGCGCTCGCGCATCACGATGATGCGTTCGACGAGTTTTTCGACGATCTTCTCCGAGACCTGCGTGGCGCGCGCGGCCATCGGCTTGTCATAGAACGCTTCCACCGCATCGTCCTCGTCCTCATCGTCGCTGATGAGCTGCGAGTTCAGCGGCTGGGAGAGTTTCGAGCCGTCGCGGTAGAGCGCGTTGGCTTTCAGCGCCAGTTTCCAGGACAACAGATACGCCGCCTTGCAGTCTTCCACCGTGGCGTCGTTCGGCATGTTGATGGTCTTGGAGATCGCGCCGGAGATGAAAGGCTGGGAAGCCGCCATCATGCGGATGTGGCTTTCCACCGACAGGTAGCGCTTGCCGATCTTGCCGCAGGGGTTGGCGCAGTCGAACACGGCATAGTGCTCGGCCTTGAGGTGCGGCGCGCCTTCCACGGTCATCGCGCCGCAGATGTGGACATTGGCGGCCTCGATCTCGCGCTTGGTGAAGCCGAGCGCGGTGAGCAGGTCGAAATTCGGCGCCGCGATCGCTTCCAGCCCGATGCCGAGCTGGTCGCGGATGAAATCCTCGCCGAAGGTCCACTTGTTGAAGGCGAACTTGATGTCGAAAGCGGTCGGCAAGGCCTTTTCCACTTTCGCAATGGCTTCATCGGTGAAGCCTTTGGTTCTCAAGGTCGAGGCGTTGATGCCGGGGGCGTTCGAGAGCGAGCCGTGACCGACGGCATAGGCCTCGATCTCGGCGATCTCGCTTTCGCGGTAGCCGAGCGCGCGCAGCGCTGCCGGCACTGCCTGGTTGATGATCTTGAAGTAGCCGCCGCCGGCGAGCTTCTTGAATTTCACCAGCGCGAAGTCCGGCTCGATGCCGGTGGTGTCGCAATCCATCACCAGACCAATGGTGCCGGTCGGCGCCACCACGGTGACTTGCGCGTTGCGATAGCCGTTGGCCTCGCCGAGCGCGAGCGCGTCGTCCCAGGCTTTGGTCGCATGCGCGACGAGGTCGGCTTGCGGGCAGGAGGCGTGGTCGAGCGGCACGGGATTGACCGCGAGCGCCTCATAGCCGCCGGCCGTGCCATGCGCGGCGCGGCGGTGGTTGCGGATCACCCGCAGCATGTGGCTGGCGTTCTTCTTGTAGCCGGGGAAGGTGCCGAGTTCGCCCGCCATTTCGGCGGAGGTCTTGTAGGCAATGCCGGTCATGACCGCGGTGAGCGCGCCGCAGAGCGCGCGGCCTTCCCTGAAGTCGTAAGGCAGGCCCATGGTCATCAGCAGGCCGCCGATATTGGCAAAGCCCAAGCCCAGCGTGCGGAACTCGTAGGAGAGTTCGGCGATCGCCTTGGAGGGGAATTGCGCCATCATCACGGAGATTTCGAGCACGATGGTCCAGAGCCGGCAGAGATGCTCGTAGGACGCCACGTCGAAGGTCTTGGACGCCACGTCAAAGAACGTCAGCAGGTTGGCGGAGGCGAGGTTGCACGCCGTGTCGTCCAGGAACATGTATTCCGAGCACGGATTGGAGGCGCGGATGTCGCCGGAGGCCTTGCAGGTGTGCCAGTCGTTCATCGTGGTGTTGAAGTGCAGGCCGGGATCGGCCGAGGCCCAGGCGGCGTAACCGATTTTCTCCCAGAGATCGCGGGCCTTCAGCGTCTTCGTCACCTTCTTGCTGGTACGGCCGATCAGCTTCCATTCGCCGTCGGTCTCGACCGCGCGCAGGAAGTCGTCCTTTAGCGACACCGAGTTGTTGGAGTTCTGGCCGGACACCGTGAGATAGGCTTCCGAATCCCAGTCGGTATCGTAGATCGGGAAATCGATCTCCTTGTAGCCCTGCTTGGCGAACTGGATCACCCGCTTGATGTAGGCGTCAGGCACCAGAGAGCGGCGCGCGAGCTTGATCTCGCGGCGCAGCGCCGGGTTCTTCTCGGGATCAAAGCAGTCGTCGCCCGAACCTTCGCAGTTGACGGCGGCCTTCATCACGGCCTTGAGGTGCTTCTGGTTGATCTTGGAGCCGGTGACCAGCGCTGCGACCTTCTGCTCCTCCTTCACCTTCCAGTCGATATAGGTCTCGATGTCGGGATGGTCGGCGTCGACCACGACCATCTTGGCGGCGCGGCGGGTGGTCCCGCCCGACTTGATCGCTCCGGCCGCGCGGTCGCCGATCTTCAGGAAGCTCATCAGGCCGGACGAACGGCCGCCGCCGGATAGTTTCTCGCCTTCGCCGCGCAGCCGCGAGAAGTTCGAGCCGGTGCCCGAGCCATATTTGAACAGGCGCGCCTCGCGCACCCACAGGTCCATGATGCCGCCCTCGTTGACGAGGTCGTCCTCGATGCCCTGGATGAAGCAGGCGTGCGGCTGCGGATGTTCGTAAGCCGACTTCGACTTGGTCAGCTTGCCGGTCTTCCAGTCGACATAATAGTGGCCCTGGCCGGGACCATCGACGCCATAGGCCCAGTGCAGCCCGGTGTTGAACCATTGCGGCGAGTTCGGCGCCACCATCTGCTTGGCGAGCATGAAGCGCAGTTCGTCAAAGAAGGCGCTGGCGTCTTCTTCCGAGGAGAAATAGCCGCCCTTCCAGCCCCAATAGGTCCAGCAGCCGGCGAGGCGATCGAACACCTGCTTCGCCGAGAGTTCGCTGACATAGCGCTCGTTCTCGGGCAGCACGCTAAGCGCCTCGGTGTCGGGCACCGAACGCCACAGCCAGGACGGCACGGTCTCTTCCTCGACCTTCTTCAGCCGCGCGGCAACGCCGGCTTTACGGAAATACTTCTGCGCCAGGACATCGGAGGCGACCTGCGACCAGAAGCCGGGCACCTCGACGTTTTCGAGACGGAACACCACCGAGCCATCGGGATTCTTGATCTCAGATGTCGTTAATCTGAAATCAATCCGTGCATAAGGTGACTGGCCGGAAGTGGTATTACGCCGTTCGATTCGCATGGTCGTGCCCCGTTCTTTTTAGGCCGGCCGCCGCCGCGGCTGCCGGGTGTTACTGTCTTTCAGCGATCCCTCCGACCACCTTCGAAGTGGTCTTGAAGCCCGCAAGTTTCCAGCCGGTGGATCCGGCCCTTTTCTCTGACGGTTCAAACGCGGTGCGAGCACCGCTTCTGTCCGGTCCATGGTCTCAAAACGGAGCTCCCCAGCGCCGTTCCAAATCCATGTACTCAACGCCCCAACTCAAAGCCCTGGGCCATTTTGGCCCGTTTTTTTGCGTCCGAATGATCCCTGAATGAGGGACAAAAAGGCCCTCATCCGTTGCCTCGACCGGCTGACGGAGTGGTCATTTTGGAACCCTTCAGGGAGTGACCGGCGGGACCCAAACACACTCGCGCCGAACGGAGGAAAACTAGGACGACTCCAACGCGCCCGTCAAGGATTAGTACGAGTTCCTGAATCAAATACTAAATATGGTGGAAGGTGGGGGAAACCAGGGGGCAACGCCCGTGCCTGACGGGGGCAAGTATCAGTGAGTCCTCAGGGATTCCCAAGTGAAAAAAAGTGATCGGGAGCCGCGTTTCGGACTTCGCCCCGCTGTTCACAGGCCAACTATTTATTGCGCCCAACATCTTGCCTGGGGGAGACTCACGTCACGCTACGGGAAATCGGCCGGACGGGTCCGGTCAGGCATGCCGTGAAGGCGGTGGCTCGGGCTCTCGATAAGCGGCAAGGTGTGGTTGATTCCAGAGTAGACCCGCACCCTCCCGACCATCCCCCATGACAGTTCCCAACCAGCCGGGCGCGAAAGCGCGCATCGCGCCCGCAGGGCTAGCCTTCCTCGCCGTCACCTCGCTTGGCTGGGGATTCAACTGGCCCATCACCAAGTACCTGATCGGCTTTCTGCCGCCGCTGACGCTGCGCGGCACCACCGGCGTGATCGGCGCGAGCCTGCTTGCGATCCTGGCGCTGTCGTTGGGCGAGAGCTTACGCGTGCCGCGCGCGATGTGGCCGCGCCTCGTGCTGGCCGCGATCCTCAATGTCGGTTGCTGGATGGTGCTGATGGGGTTTGCGCTGGTCTATCTTCCGGCCAGCGAAGCGGCGCTGATCGCCTACACCATGCCGGTATGGGCGTCGCTGCTGGCCTGGCCGATCCTCGGCGAGCGGCCGAATCTGTTGCGCGTGCTGTCGCTGGTGATGGCCTTTGCAGGCCTGAGCGCGATTCTCGGCGGCAACGGCGTTGCGGCGAGCCTTTCCAAGTTGCCGGGAATCCTGATGGCGCTCGGCGGCGCGACCGGGTTTGCGGTCGGAACCGTGCTCGCCAAAAAATGGCCGCTCAACCTGCCGCCGGTGTCGGCGGCGGCCTGGCAGATCGGGATCGGATGCTTTCCGGTCTCGATCGCGGGCTTTTTTCTCGAGACGTCCCATTTTGCCGGATTGACCGGCACGGACTGGCTGCTGTTCGGCTATTCGACCGTGGTGCAATTCTGCATCGCCTATGTCTGCTGGTTTGCGGCGCTGGCGCGGCTGAAGGCGTCGGTCGCTGCGATCGGCACCATGGCGGTTCCCGTGATCGGCGTGACAGCGTCGGCGATCGCGTTGCACGAGCCGCTCGGCATCGGCCAGATCGCCGCGCTTTTGTTTACGCTCGCCGGCGTGGCGCTCGCCACGCAATCCTGAAGGCCGGCGAGGGGAGTTTTCCGGCGGCCGCACGGCCTTTTGTGCCGGGCCGAACTGGACAATTCAGCGCTCAGGTGGCATCAGGGCTGCATCGTCCATGAAGCGGGC
The DNA here is from genome assembly GCA_963748805.1 of uncultured Alphaproteobacteria bacterium. Classification (GTDB taxonomy): domain Bacteria; phylum Pseudomonadota; class Alphaproteobacteria; order Rhizobiales; family Xanthobacteraceae; genus Bradyrhizobium. The sequence continues at coordinate 67,516 of CAVVLH010000009.1, forward strand.
TTGTGCTTTTATGAAGCAGTTCTTCCTCAAAGTGTTCACCTGGTGGAACGGCCAGACCTTCGGCACCCAGCTGTGGACCTGGCGGTTCGGTGAACTGGTCGGCGTGGACGAGCAGGGCAACCGCTACTACCGCACCGCGGGCCGCAAGATCGATCCCACGCTCGGCTTCGAGCGCCGCTGGGTGGTCTATAACGGCTATGCGGAGGCGACCCGTATTCCGCCGTCCTGGCACGGCTGGATCCATCACACCGTCGACGTTGCGCCCACGGAAGAAAACTACACGCCGCGGGAGTGGGAAAAGCCGCATGTGCCGAACATGACCGGCACGCCCAACGCCTATCGTCCGTCGGGCTCGACACTGGCGAGCGGCCGCCGTCCCAAGGCCACCGGCGATTACCAGCCGTGGACTCCCGGAAACTGAACGCGCCGCTGAGTTCGCACCACCGCGCGATCATCTTCGATTTCGACGGCGTGCTGGCCGACAGCGAGGTGCTGTCCAACACCGTGATCGCCGATGTTGTCACCGAGCTCGGTAAGCCCACGACGGTGGACGATGCCTACCGCATCTTCATGGGCAAGCGGCTTTCTGAAGTGATCGAGACCATCGAAGCCGTGACCGGCCGCAAGCTGCCGCCTGATTTCACCGACGCGTATCAGATCAGGACGTTCGACGCGTTTCGCGTGGGTCTCAAAGCCGTCGATGGCGCGCGGGAATTTCTGGAGAAATTCCTCGGGATCTGGCGCGAGGTGCCGCACTGCATTGCTTCGTCCTCCTCGCCCGAGCGGCTGGCGTTGAGCCTTGAGGTATTGAACATGACGCCGCTGTTCGAGGGCCGGGTATTCAGCGCCTCAAATGTCGCCCGCGGAAAACCGCATCCCGACATCTTCCTGTATGCGGCCGAGCAACTCGGCTTCGCACCTGCCGATTGCATCGTGATCGAGGACAGCGTCGGCGGCGTTATCGCCGGCCGCGCGGCGGGCGCCACGGTGATCGGGCTGACCGCGGCAAGCCATGTTCAGCCCGGGCACGATGCGCGGCTGCGAGAAGCCGGCGCCGATCATGTCGTGGCTTCATTCGCCGAACTCGATCGGGTGATCCGTCCGCTATTGGGCTAGGACGTGGACTCATCAGCGCCAAGGAAAGCGCGCCCAAAATCACAGCCGACCAGCTTGCCGGGATTGCGCCGCCGCTTTCTGATACTCGCGCGGTGACGCCCCATAAGCCACTTTGAAGCAGCGGCCAAAATGCGTCATATCCGAAAACCCCCATCCCTGTGCAATTTCGGCGATGGTTCGATGGACTTGGTTGGGGTCTTCAAGAGCAAGCCGGCAGCGCGAGAGTCGTCGGGACAGAATGAGACGGTGAAGCGAGGAATCCTGTTCGGCAAGAAGCGCATTGGCGTATCGGACGCTTATTCCAACGATATCGGCGACCTTCTGTCCGTCGAGTTCGGGATCGGTGAGCCTGGCTTCCACCACTGAACGAATTTGTCCCAGCAATAATGCTTTTGCATTCGAGACGCGAACGGTAGCGTTCCCAATCGTTCTCGCAATGGATAGTCCGATCAAGTCGAGTACGTGGTTGCCGACCATTTCTTCCGTTACAGAAGTTGTCCTCCCGACGAGCGATGGCAGTTTTGCGGCGACCGAAAGCGCCAGATCGTCGTCCGGCCGCTCGGCCGTCACGCGACGCCCGATCAACTCGCGGTTTCCGCCAATCCGTGCGCGTAGCTCACGACGCGGAACCTTGATAAGGAGGGTTTTCGAGTCTCGCGAAAACCTCGCATCATAAGGCAACACTGGCTCGAGCAGCATCAGCGAACCGACATCCAGGTTAACCTCGCGCGCGTTCTGGACGATAAGGACGCTGCCCGACATCTGGTAACACAGGAACACCGTGTCGGATCTGGTGCGCTCGACGTGGGCGAAGGTATGAGAGACCTGCATCGGCGAGTTGCTGAATTCAACAAGTTCCAGGTTGCCGAACGTCGCTGCTTTGATCTCAGCTTGAAATGCCAGCCGATTTTCCGGCGCAGAGTCATGACCCACGATCTTTTTGCAGGCCAGGCTGTGCCAATAATCAAATCGGTCGCGGGGGTGAACCGAGGAGGTCGAGAAGATCGTTTCCAAGTGTTGTAATTCCTTAACCGTAGGCCAGCCGACGAATTGCTCCATGGCGGCCGATTGAAAGCTCAGAGCATCTGCTAGAGACAAACGCAACTCGAAATTGCGTGGATGCATGTTCCCTCAAGGGAACTTTGTAAAGGGAATTTGAGGGCTTTTTCGCCGGACACGGCAAAATCACGGGGCTGCAGATGCGACGACCCACGATGCATCACTGTCAGTCGACTCAACAGGCAGAAACACTGCCGGTAGAGCCCGAAAACGTGTCGCTGCCGCGGGCCATCGTCCTCCACAAGAAGGATGGGAACAAGCAAACGCTGGGGTTTCCGCCTTTTAATCTAACGGAGCCGAAGCGCGTAATCTTCTCCACCCCACTTTGCGCCAGATGCGTATCGGTCGATGGATTGCGGTCGATAAACTGCCTGGTGTTGAGCCTTTGGGACACCGGCGCCCAACTTGAGGTCAGTCTTCCGGGTGATCTCACCGAATTCTATCTTGTATTCACGCCCCCTCCATGGAGGGTCTCCAGACAATGTAGAAGAGTCAGTACACGCGGCAACGTGATCGAAGTCGCGTGTCTGCGGAAGCAGCCGCCCTTCGCGCTGAACGCGGGGCTGGATTGATGAACCACGAACAGAGCCTCAACGTCGATGAAATGTTGTCGGCATCCTGGGATCAGCTGCTTGCGGTAGATCTCGCCTACGAGGTGGAATATTTCTCCTCCGACAAGCGTTGTACGATTCCGGAATTGCGAAGATTTTTCGCCATCAAGTGCAATCGTGACCTGCTCGTTAGATTGAAGACAGCACGCGAGGGCAAAACGTCTTTCGACGCCCTGAAGTCAGTTGGCCGAGAAATGCGACAATATGCTTTGGATCGTCCCGCCTTGTGGGCCGCCGCATCGAGAACACAAACAAGCGATTGCGCCGAGTGGCGGGCGGGCCACAAAGAAGTTTGCGACCTCATCAAATCGGTTCTCGCCGAATGTGGGGTGCATGGGCAACACGCAGAGGACGCCTTGTATATGCTTCGGAGCTTGGTGCGCGGCTTTGCCGTGAATCAGATCCTGGGCTCATTCCTGCATGTCTCTTCCTATGACGAGAGCTTCGAAAGGGTGGTCGAGATATACGTGGCTGGGGTGCGCGCGGTCGGGGCTGCTGCCAAGGCTGACATCAAGTCTGACGTCGAGGCTGACGTCAGCGCGTTCGCACCGAAGTGAGAAGACCAAAATACGGCTGTTGCTGCTGGACCGTACCCTCTTGCGCGAGCTCGCCCTCAGGCAGCCTTGGTTGCGACGCCGTCCAGTTCGTTGATGACATCGTCCGGCAAGGCGATTTCGGTCGCCGTCAGATTTTCCTTCAAATGCGCCAGTGACGAGGTGCCGGGAATGAGAAGGATATTGGGCGCGCGACGAAGCAGCCATCCAAGCGCGACCTGCATCGGCGTCGCGCCAAGCCGCGCGGCAACGTCGGACAAGACCTGCGATTGCAGCGGATTGAAACCGCCCAGCGGGAAGAACGGCACATAGGCAGTGCCGGCGCGCGCGAGATCGTCGATCAGTTGGTCGTCGTCGCGGTGCGCCAGATTGTAGTAGTTCTGCACGCAAACGATCTGGCAAATCTTGCGACCTTCGGCGACCTGGGTCGGTGTGACGTTGCTGAGCCCGATGTGGCGTATCAGGCCTTTGCGTTGCAGGTCGGCGAGGACGGTGAGCGGCGCTTCGAGCGATCCTTCGACAGGGCCATGGACGTCCAGCATGCTGCGCAGGTTGACGACATCGAGCACGTCCAGCCCAAGATTGCGAAGGTTGTCGTGCACGGCGCTGGTCAGTTCATCCGGTGACATCGCCGGAATCCACGATCCATCGGCGCCGCGCCGGGCGCTGACTTTTGTGACGATGGTGAGATCGTCGGAGTACGGGTGCAGCGCCTCGCGGATGATCTGGTTGGTGACGTGCGGCCCGTAGAAATCGCTGGTGTCGATGTGGTTGACGCCTTGCGCGATTGCCTCGCGCAGGACGGCCACTGCCGCGCCGCGATCCCTCGGCGGGCCGAAAACGCCGGGCCCTGCCAGCTGCATGGCGCCATAGCCCAGGCGATAAACGGTACGGTCGCCGAGGGTGAAGCTGCCGGATTTCTGAACGCTGGTCATGGTCGGTCTCCTGAGGGGTGTGACCAGCCCCAGTTAGACCTTGCCAGCATGCACGAAAATAGGCACAGTTTGTACAGGTCGTACGAAAATCCGCACAATGAAAGCCAGTCTCGCTGATCTCCATGCCTTCGTGTCGGTGGCCCGCGCCGGCGGTTTTCGCGATGGTGCCCGCGCGAGCGGGGTTAGCGCGTCCGGCCTGAGCGAAGCGGTTCGCCGGCTGGAGGCGCAGCTTGGCCTTCGTCTCCTCAACCGAACCACGCGCAGTGTCGCTCCGACCGAGGCGGGCCTGCGCCTGCTGGAGCGGCTGACCCCGGCGCTGAGCGAGGTCGAGGCCGCCATCGACATCGCCCATAACCTGCGCGACCGGCCGGCGGGTACGCTCAAGCTGAATGTTCCGGTCAGCGTGGTGCGGCTGGTATTGCCGGCGATCGTGCCGGCGTTTCTTGCCGCATACCCGGACATCCGGCTGGAGGTCATCGCCGAGGAGAATTTCGTCGACGTACTGGCGGCCGGCTGCGACGCCGGCATCCGCTATGGCGAGCGGCTGGAGCAGGACATGATCGCGGTGCCGATCGGTCCGCGTCAGCAGCGCTTCTCGCTTGGCGCTGCGCCTGCCTATCTCGAGCGACGCGGACGGCCCGAGCATCCGCGCGATCTGCTCGGCCATACCTGTCTGCAAGGGCGGTTTCCGAGCGGCGCGGCGATGGCCTGGGAGTTCGAACGCAATGGTGAGGTCGTCAAGGTCGACGTGACCGGGCCGCTGACGGTGACCCTTGGCGGCGCCACCGATCTGCTCGTCGACGCCGCGATCGCGGGCACCGGCATCGTGCCTTTGTTCGAGGACTGGCTGCGCCCGCACTTCGAAAGCGGCGCGCTCCAACCGGTCCTCGAACCCTGGTGGCAAAGTTTCCCGGGGCCGTATCTCTATTATCCCGGACGGCGGCTTGTGCCGGCGCCGCTGCGGGCCTTTGTCGATTTCATCAAGGCATCGGCCGGCAAGGTTTAGCGTCGGTCGAAACGCAAACCATCCGCGTCGTGCTGCATCGCCCACCTGCCTGTGAACAACGGGATCAACGGGGACATCAAGCACGCCGCCGTTGCGCCACGCAGAGTGCAGATGGCTTAGTAAGGTCATCTTACGGAGATGGGAAACCACCGCGAACGGATCGGGCAACAGATCGCGACTGACCCGGTAAGCAGCGGCTTCCGATCAGGATGAGCCGGGAGATAGGCCCCCGGATACGACGTCCTGAGATCGCCCGTTTATAATGTGAGGCTGCCGTAAGACAGGAAAGGCCGTCCGGGAAACCGGGCGGCCTTTTTCTTTTCGTCATTCCGGAGCGATGCGTGAGCATCGAACGATGGCGTGCCATTGCACGCCTGAGAATCTCGAGATTCCGGATCGCCGCTTGGCGTCGTCCGGAATGACAGTTACCGAGGGGATCGACTGTCTTCGTGCCCCTTTGAGCGCTCAGCCCTTATGGCGCGTAGCGCAGCCGAAGCGTCGACACGCCGGCCGTAAAGTCGAGACCCGTGTTCGCTTCGACCGATAAAGGCTGAAGCGCAAACGAGCGCCTTGAGCCACCGACAAGGGCGTTTGCACCGAGTCCGACACCGACCGCGGCATCCGCGCTCACGCCGACATAGGAGCCGCCAAGGCCACCGCGAATGGGTCCATCGACCGGCGCCAGCACCGCCCAGGCCATACCGCCGCCGCGGCTGAATCCGAGATCGACGCCCACTGTCGTGATGCTTCCGAAATATCGCTCCGGCGGCCAGGGGCCGTCCGGCGCGTAGGAGCAAGACAGTCTCTGTTTTTCCACCACGATGAGGCCGACCGCCGGCGCAAGCCTGCACCGCAAGGTCCCGACCTTTGTCCGTTGTTGCGCCGATGCCTGGCCGGCAAAGGAAATAGCCGAGCCAAGTACCAGAAGGGCAGCCATCATATGCCCGAATTTCGATTTCATTTTCTTTCTGCTCCATTGTTCCCGCTGCTTCGCGGGGCCTTCGAACGGCTCCCTGTTATGCCCGCTTCCCATGCTCAATGAAAAGGGCCTCGGCGAAGACACTGCCGAGGCCCTTCCTCGATGGGGCCAGGTTCGAGAGGAGCGTGGCGCTCCCGTGAGAGCTATTGTCGAAGGAGAACGGAAACGACACTAAAATCAAATTAAGTCTCGACGGCGGCCGATACGACGTCCGCTAGGGTGCCAGGCTTGTATTTGCAAACATTTGCAAAGCGGCGGCGGCCTTTCGGTTCGCGGCACTCCGACGCTCCCGCCCCGCAGGGTTGCGTTGCTGCAAGCGCGCCAGCACCTCCGGTGGCGCGGTGTCGGGCGAACCCGACGTGAACGGCGGCGCCGGATTGTATTCGAGCCGAAGCTGAATCATTTCGGCGGTCGGCCGGTCGACCAGGTGGGCGACCAGCGTCAGCGCGAAATCGATTCCCGCCGTGACGCCGCCGCCGGTAATGCGGTTGCGGTCGACGCAGACCCGCGTCCTGGTCGGCAACGCTCCGTATGGCGCAAGATATTCCATCGCGGTCCAGTGCGTCGTTGCTCTGTATCCCTTCAACAGGCCGGCGGCGCCGAGAACCAGCGCTCCGGTGCAGACCGACGTGACGTATTTCGCCTGCGCCGATTGCGCGCGCACGAAATCGAGCACCTCCGCGTCATTGACGATGTCGTCGGTCCCGGCGCCGCCGGGAACGCAGATCACATCGAGCGGCGGGCAATCGGCAAAGCTCGTGGTCGGCAACACCGTCAGCACGGTGTCGCTTGCGACCGGCTCGATCCGTTTCCAGATCAGATGCAGCTTTGCGTCGGGCAGGCTCGAGAACACCTGCAACGGGCCGGTGAAATCGAGTTGGGTTACGTTCGGAAATACCACAATTCCGATCTGGAGCAGGTTCGGCATGGGACGCGCCTTTCGAGGGTTTGGCTTGACGTCACTCTGGCACGGTGGTCTTATGTCATAAATGGCTTATTTCCCTCATTTTCAGACATAACAGCTTCATCAGACATAACGGCTTCAAACATGATCGGCGTCCTCGTCTTTCCCGATTTTCAGCTGCTCGATGCAGCAGGCCCGATTTCAGTATTCGAGATCGCAAGCCGGCTGGCTGGCGCGCGGGCCTCGATCCGGGTGCTTGCGGAAGTGCCGGGCGGCGTGCGCTCGTCGTCCGGCGTCGAACTGCTGGCGCGGGGGTTGCGATCGGCAAGTCAGCTCTCGACCCTGATCGTCGCGGGCGGCGAGGGGGTTATCGCCGCATCGCGATCATCGAAGATACTCGCGTTCGTGCGCGCGGCGCAGAGGCGCGGCGTTCGGATCGCGAGCGTCTGTTCGGGCGCCTACGTTCTGGCCGAAGCGGGTCTCTTGGATGGCCGTCGCGCCACCACCCACTGGCGGCGCACGCCGCATTTCCTGTCGACCTATCCGAAGGTGAAACTGGAGTCCGACCGGATCTTCGTCCGCGATGGCGAGATCTGGAGTTCGGCGGGCATCTCGGCCGGCATCGATCTGGCGCTGGCGATGGTGGGCGAGGATTTCGGCGAGGAGGTGTCGCGGCAAACCGCGCGCCAGCTCGTGCTCTACGACCGGCGCAGCGGCGGACAATCGCAATTTTCGTCATTGCTGGAGTTGAAGGCGCCGACCGGACGCTTCGCTCCGCTGTTGACCTGGGCGCGCGAGCACCTCGACGCGCCGCTGACGGTCGAACATCTGGCCGAACGAGCCGGCATGAGCTCGCGTCATTTCACCCGCGCCTTTGTCGCCGAAACCGGCACCACGCCGTTCAAGGCGGTGGAGCGGCTGCGGATCGAGGTGGCGCGGCAACGGGTGCAATCCTCTTCTGAGGCGATCGAGCGCGTGGCGCAGTCAACCGGTTTCCGCGATCCCGAACGCATGCGCCGTGCCTTCATCCGTGCGTTCGGCCAGCCGCCGCAATCGCTGCGCCGTGCCGCGCGGGCGGGTTAGGCTACTCGGTTGTCATAGTCGCCGCTAACCGACATGACTGGTGGGTGCCTGCTTTTGGGGCCAAAACGAACAGGGCTAATCCCGCTGACTATTTGTTCGCGGTGAAATATTGTCCCAGGCGCCGGCTGCATCCGGCGAGCAGGGGATTGTCATGAGTATGTCCAGCATTTTTGCGCGCATCGTCGCGCTGGTCGGCGCGGGCGCGCTGCAATGGCGGCGGATGCAGGGCGCTCAACCCCAGGTGGCCTGGGGTCAGGCGCCGGTGATTCCGGCGGCGAAACCGCAAGGGGTGCTTCCGACGCTGAAGATGCCGACGGCGCGGGGCTGGCGCCAAGGTCAAAAGCCGGTTGCAGCGCCCGGATTGAAGGTCAACGCCTTTGCCGCCGAACTCGATCATCCGCGCTGGATCAACGTGCTGCCCAATGGCGACGTACTGGTCGCGGAGTCGACGCAGGTCGCCGGTCCCGTTCGAAACATGTTTCACTATGCGATGCAGGCGACGATGCGGCGCGCCAACGCGCTTGGCGTCAGCGCCAACCGCATCACGCTGTTGCGGGACCTCGATGGTGACGGGATCGCTGAAAGGCGCTGGCCCTTCATGGAGGGTTTGAGCCAGCCGTTCGGCATGGCGCTGGTCGGCGACACCTTTTATGTCGGCAACACCGATGGCGTCGCAGCCTTTCCCTACGTCGCGGGGGCTGATCGCATCACAGCCATGGGGCGCAAGCTCGTGACCTTCAAGCCGGGCGGTCACTGGACGCGGAGCTTGCTGCCGAGCGCCGACGGAAAGAAGCTCTATGCCGGCGTCGGTTCGCTCACCAACATCGCCGACGAGGGCATGGAGGTCGAGGAAGGCCGCGCGGCGATCTACGAACTGGATCTGGCAAGCGGTTCGAACCGCATCTTCGCGAGCGGCCTGCGCAATGCCGTCGGCATGGCGTGGGAGCCGACCACCGGAGTGCTCTGGACCGTCGTCAACGAGCGCGACGGCCTCGGCGACGAGACACCGCCGGATTATCTGACCTCGGTTCGCGACGGCGGCTTCTACGGCTGGCCATATTGCTATTGGGGGCAGACGGTGGACGATCGGGTGCCGCAGGATCCTGCCATGGTCGCCAAGGCGATCACGCCTGATTACGCGCTCGGCGGCCACACCGCTTCGCTTGGCCTGTGTTGGGTACCGGCCGGCACGCTGCCGGGCTTTCCTCAGGGCATGGCGATCGGCCAGCATGGTTCGTGGAACCGCAGCACGTTGAGCGGCTACAAGGTTGTGTTCGTGCCGTTCGAGAACGGCCGTCCGTCCGGACCGGCGCGCGATATTCTTTCCGGATTCCTCGCGCCCGACGAGCGGGAATCCTGGGGCCGTCCGGTCGGCGTCACGCTCGGGCCCGATCGCTCGCTGCTGGTGGCCGACGATGTCGGCAATGTCATCTGGCGGGTGACGGACGCGTAGCGATATTTCCTTCAAGTACGACGCCGGGTTCCGCGTTAATCACCTTTCGGCCCGCTCCTCCAAGTTAACGCATTGGTTATTTCTTTGCGGGCATTTTCGCGCTTCCATTAATCAGGGAGGCACCATGTCTGACGTCACCATTCCCGGCGGCAAGATTCGCGCGTTTGTCGAACGGGTCGAAAATCTGGACACCGAAATCCAGGAGCTGAATGAACAAAAGAAGGAAGTGTTTGCGGAAGCCAAAGGCGAAGGGTTCGACGTCAAGATCCTCAAGGAGATCATCAAACTTCGAAAGCAGGACGAGGAAGAACGCGACGAGCGCGAGAGCATGCTCGATCTCTACATGCGCGCCATGGAGCAGGCTGCGCCGGAGAAAGTCGCCAAGGCTGCTAAGCTGCTGATGAGAAAAGGCGGCATGACGAAACAGGGCGGGTTACGCAGCGCGTAACTCGCCCTTTGTCCGCGATGAATGTCCACTGCGAGCGGCGAGGCGGCGATCGCGATGGTCGTCGTTGGCCGCAGTGCAACATTCAAATGTCATTTGCGCTCGTCGTTCGGCGCCGTCATAGTTTTGCAAAGCTCAGAGCCCCAATTTCGAAGAGGCCTTTAATGACATAACGGGAGGCTGCGCCATGAAGGACATCGAGCAACGTGTCATCGGCAAGGTGATGGGGCGGCTGATCCCGTTCCTGATCTTGTGCTATTTCGTAGCCTATCTCGATCGCGTCAACGTCGGCTTCGCCAAACTGCACATGAACCAGGCGCTTGGTTTGAGTGAGGCCGCCTTTGGCCTCGGCGCGGGATTGTTCTTCATTGGCTACTTCCTGTTCGAAGTCCCCTCCAACATCTTTCTGGAAAAAGTCGGCGCGCGCGTCTGGATCGCCCGCATCATGATCACCTGGGGGATCGTTTCCGCGGCCTTCGCCTTCATTCCCTCGATATCGTCCGCGACCGGAATTCCGACCACGGGTGTTTTCTATTCGCTGCGTTTGCTGCTCGGCGCCTGCGAGGCGGGCTTCTTTCCGGGCATCATCTTCTATCTGACCCTGTGGTTCCCGGCGGTGTACCGCGCCCGGGTCATCAGCCTGTTCATGCTGGCGATCCCGATTTCATCGATCATTGGATCGCCGATCTCCGGGCTGCTGCTCGGCGTGACCGGCGGGGGACTGGAAGGCTGGCAGTGGCTGTTCATTCTCGAAGCGTTGCCGTCGGTTCTGGTCGGCATCGGCGTCCTGACTTATCTCACCGACTTCCCGAGCCAGGCTCGCTGGCTGCAAGCAGATGAGATCGCCTGGCTGGAGAATGTTCAGGCCACCGAGAAGCGAAACAAGGAGAAGGTCGAACACCTGTCCTTGTGGCAGGCGCTGACCGATATCAGGATTTTATTGTGCGCCCTGGTGTATTTCTGCCTGAATGCGGCAAGCTACGGCGTGGCGTTTTTCCTGCCCACCATCATCAAGGGGTTTGGCGTCAGCGACACCCAGACCGGATTGCTGGCGGCGCTACCCTTTGTTTTCGGCGCCATCGGAATGGTCCTGCTCGGCCGCCATTCTGACCGGACCATGGAACGAAAAGGCCACGTCGCCGCGGCACTTTTGATGGCCACCGTCGGTGTCGGATTGGCGGGTCTCATCTCCAATCCGATCATCATCATGGCGCTACTTTGTTTTGCGCAAATAGGCATCTCCGCGGTACCCCCGATGTTCTGGCCGCTGCCGGCCAGTTTCCTTACCGGAGCTTCGGCCGCCGCCGGCATCGCCGCGATCAACTCGCTTGGAAATCTGTCCGGCTTCGCCGGGCCTTACGCGATGGGCTACCTGAAGGATCTCACGGGCAGCTTCACGGCCGGTCTTCTGGTGCTCGCGGGCTGCGCGCTGATCGGCGCCATCGTCGTCGTGATGCTGCGGATCGACGCGAGGCGCGAGCAATTGTCGGGTGAGGTCGCGATGGCGCACTAGAAACGGACCATAGCCGGCACTTTGCCGTTCAAGGCGGCTCTCACAATAGCAAGAACGCGACAGAACCAGCATGAAAGGATCAATAGCGCTAGAAGGCCGAAACAGTGGAGAGAGTCATGAAGAGAATTGGATTGTCAGCAATTTTGATCATGGCAGCGATGGCCGCGGTGGTGAGCGGCAGGGCCATTTCCGCGCAGGACAAGTACACTCTGGAAGTGCCGGGCGGGCTCGCCTTCGCCGAGTTCAGAGGATACGAAACCTGGGAAGTCATTGCCATCAGTGAGAACGGCGGCAAGATCGCCGTGATCATGGGAAATCCCATTATGATCGACGCCTTCAAGGCAGGCGTGCCCGGCAACGGCAAGCCTTTCCCGGACGGCGCCATGATGGCGAAAATCCATTGGACCCCTAAAAAACAAGAGACCTATCCCGGCCAACCGATGGTGCCGGGGACCCAGCACGACGTTGATTTCATGAAGAAGGACAGCAAGATGTTCGCCGACAGTGGCGGGTGGGGGTATGCCGAGTTCGAGTATGATGCCGCTTCCGACACGTTCAGAGCCGGCAATTCGAATGACAGTCCGCCGCAGGCGAGCGACGCGAAGTGCGGCTACGCCTGCCACACGGTGGTGAAGGCACGCGATTACGTTTTCACCGAGTACGCCCACCGCTGAACGGCGAACGGGGTTCGCCGTGGTGAGGTTCGATGTCTGGTCCTGCGGCGCGGGGCACGGGCCCCGGCGAAGGATCATTCGATCGCCGGAGCCCGTCACCCGGAGGTCAGCGCGCGGGGTTAGTTCGCCGCGAACCGCGGGGTTGAGCAGCCACCGCACACCCAGGGCCACGACCAGTCGGCGACCTTGCCCTTGTTGGCTTCGACATAGGGGCTCCAGGCCTTCGGCGGCAGCGCCTTGCTTTGGTAGACGATGCTGAACTGACCGTCGGCCTTGATCTCGCCGATCATGACGGGCTTTGCCATATGATGGTTGGGTCCCATGACCACTTCGAAGCCGGACGGTGACTTCACCTTTTGTCCGATCATCGCTTGGCGCACCGCGTCGACATTGGTGCTGCCGGCCTGCTGCACCGCCTGCACCCACATGTGGAACAGGATGTAGGCCGATTCCATCGGGTCGTTGGTGACGCGTTTCGGGTTCTTGGTGTATTCGCGCCACTTGGCGATGAAGGCCTTGTTCTCCGGCGTATTGACCGACTGGAAATAGCTCCACCCCGCCAGATGACCGACCAGCGGCTTGGTATCGAGGCCCGCGAGTTCTTCCTCGCCGACCGAGAAGGCGATCACGGGAATGTCGGTGGCCTTGACGCCCTGGTTTCCGAGTTCCTTGTAGAACGGCACATTGGCATCGCCGTTGATGGTGGAGACCACGGCCGTCTTTTTGCCCGCGCTGCCGAACTTCTTGATGGCGGCGACTTCGGTCTGCCAGTCGGAGAAGCCGAACGGCGTGTAGTTCTCCAGGATATCTTCATCCTTGACGCCCTTGGTCTTGAGGAAGGCGCGGATGATCTTGTTGCTGGTGCGCGGATAGACGTAATCGGTACCTTCGAGCACGAAGCGCTTTACCTCGCCGCCGTCCTTTGACATCAGATATTCGACGGCGGGGATCGCCTTGTTGTCCGGCACCGAGCTGCCATAGAAAATGTTGTACGAGGCTTCCTCGCCCTCATATTCGAGCGGATAGAACAACAGCCCGTTCAATTCCTCGAACACCGGCAACACCGACTTCCGCGATACCGAGGTCCAGCAACCGAACACAGCGGCGACCTTGTCCTTGGTCAGCAGTTCGCGCGCCTTCTCGGCAAAGAGCGGCCAGTTGGAAGCGGGGTCGACCACGATCGGTTCGATCTTCTTGCCGAGCAGCCCGCCATGGGCGTTGACGTCGGCAACCTCCATCAGCATCAGGTCCTTGAGGATGGTTTCGCTGATCGCCATCGTACCGGACAGCGAGTGAAGAATGCCGATCTTGATGGTGTCTTCCTCCGCCTGGGCGCTCGATCCGAACGCCATCAGAAGCGGTAACGCAAAGATCCGAAGATACCGTGCGAGTCTCATGGATCAATCTCCTGTTCAACGCGGCGCGTCGATGCCTGCGAACTGCCGCATGCAGCCGCTTGTCGATCACCTGGTGCGACGCTCGCACGCGGCACCACGAAGCCTGAGAGCCGCGCCCTGAAATTGCGATGGCTCCATTTCGGCGATACGGCGAAACCGACGGCTGAACAGAAACTGGACAACGGAACGCGAAAAGGCCGCTTTGCGGGCAGCGATTTGCGCCTGCGAGCGGCAATCTCGAACGCTTCGAGCCAGAGCTTGCACCGGAAAGGTCCAGTTTTCTGGCTCAGCAAGGGTCCAGTTCGCCCTGGTGGGACAATCGCGAGCCGCGAATACCGCGAAATCCGGTGCTGAGCGGCGGAAATCAGCCAGAACTGGACCCATCGAGCGCTTGGCCTTTCCCTTGCATTTCAACTGGTCATGCAGCTGCTCATCCTGCTCGACAAGGCCAGACGGGAGACGCTGACCGAGCAACTCGTCGAACAAATCCGCGAGGCGGTCCGCAAGGGACGGATCGCGCGCGGCGCGCGGTTGCCTTCGTCACGCAACCTCGCCGACCAACTCGGCATTTCCCGCAACACCGTCGTGCGGGCCTATGAGAACCTGATCCTCGAAGGCCATGTCGAGGCCCGTCCGGCCTCCGGCGTCTTCGTGGCGGAAGAGACCGAGCCTGCTGCCGTGTCGATGGTAAGCGTTGTGCAGAGCAGGGCTTCTGTCGTGCCGCCCGCGGCGCCTGTCGATCTCGAACTCAAGCGCTTCGTCGGGGCCAGGGAACGGCGGATGATGGTCGATTTCTCACTCGACCAGACCAGTGCGGCGATGTTTCCGCTGAAGATGTGGCGAAGGCTTGCGCAGGATCATCTTTCGCAAGGCGCGGCTTCGAGCCTCTCGGTCACCAGCGATCCGGCCGGCCTTTCCGATCTGCGCAAGGCGATCGCGCATTATCAGAGCGCCGCGCGCGGCTTCATGGTCGATCCGGAGCAGATCATCATCACCAGCGGCCGCATCGAAAGCTTGAATTTGATCGCGCGGATTTTCCTGACCTATGACGCACGGGGCGTGGTGGAAGATCCCGGCTATCTCGGCGCCTGTCTCTGTTTCAAGTCGGCCGGTGCCAGGATCATCGGCTGTGCGGTCGACCAGAACGGGCTTATCGTCGACCAGTTGCCTGAGCGCCCATGCGCGCTCGTGCATGTGACGCCGTCGCATCAGTACCCGACCGGGGCAGCACTATCCGCCGAGCGCCGGCTCGCGCTCATAGACTGGGCGCGGCGCAACGATTGCCTGATCGTCGAGGACGGATATGGCGACGAATTTCACGACGAGGGCATGCAGTTGCAGCCGATCCTGCCTGCCGCACCCGAACGCACGCTCTATATCGGCGATTTCGCCTCCTCCCTCGGCAGCGGACTGCGTCTCGGCTATCTGATTGTGCCGCCGCGCCACGCTGAACGGGCGCGGCTGATGAAGGCGTTGCTTTCCAGCGGCAGTTCCTGGCTCGAACAGTCCGTACTCGCCGATATGATCTCCAGCGGCAAATACGCTTCTCATGTGCTGCGCGTCCGCGCGCACTACCGCGCCTGCCGCAACGTGCTGGTGGCGGCGCTGCGGCGCTACTTCGGCGAGGTGACGCTCGGCGGCGGCAATGCCGGATTGCAGTTGTTCTGGCAGCTTCCACCTGGCGTGCCGCACGCCCGGACGTTCGAACATCAGGCGCGTCGCGGCCGCATCGGCGTCTATAGCCTGAAGTCGGCGCCGGTTCATGCCGGAGACGACAGCGACGTGATCCGGCGCGGGATACTGCTCGGTTTCGGCGCGCTCAGCGAGCGGCAGATCGAGAAAGGGATCGAGCGGCTTTCCGACATCGTCGATGACGCCCTCGACGATCACCTGACCGAGATCGGCGAGCTTCTGGTCGACCTGCCGCCGGAACGGCCGCCGATCCCGACCCTGAAGGTTCGTGGCGTTCCGGCCTCAGCAAAAAAACATGAGCCGGCTCTAACCGGGCGGCGCGAAAGCAAACCAGACTACTGGCCTGTTGTTGATTTCGAGCACGGGTCGCTGATGTCCTCGCTAAGGAATATCTACCTCTATCCGGTGAAGGGACTGAGCGGTCAGGCGCTTCAGACCGTCAGCCTGACGAAAGGCAAGCCGCTGCCGCACGACCGCCGCTTCGCACTGGCGCGCCCGGGCGTGCCGTTGCAGGCGGACAATCCGAAATGGGCCAAGAAAGGTCTGTTCGTGATGCTGATGCTCGAGGAGGCGCTGGCGAAGGTGCAGACGCACCTTGACCCCGACACGCTTCAGTTCGAGGTGCGTTCCGGCAACCGGACCATCCTGTCGATCA
The DNA here is from genome assembly GCA_963748805.1 of uncultured Alphaproteobacteria bacterium. GTDB lineage: Bacteria > Pseudomonadota > Alphaproteobacteria > Rhizobiales > Xanthobacteraceae > Bradyrhizobium. The sequence goes on from CAVVLH010000009.1 coordinate 83,592, forward strand.
ATCTTCATGAGCCCGACGCGAAAGCCACGATCGAGACTTACTTCCACGAGCTTGTCCCCACCTTGCCGGCTCCTCCAACGCTGATCCGCTCGAAGGAGGGACACTTCATGGACAAGCCCGACAACGTGATCTCGCTGATCAATCTCGCCACCCTGCGCAGCCTCGAGAAGCAATGGGGTGCATCGATCGATCCGCTGCGCTTCCGTGCCAATCTTTACGTCGACACCGGACGTCCGTGGGAAGAGTTCGACTGGGTGGAGAAGGAAATCCGGCTCGGCGAAGTGACCTTCCGCGTCGATCGCAAGAACGGCCGCTGCGGCGCCACCAATGTCAATCCCGCCACCGGCGTGCGCGACATGGACATCCCCGGGTCGCTGCGCGCCAACTTCGGCCACAAGGACCTCGGCGTCTATCTGACGGTCGCCAACGGCGGCACGCTCGCCGTGAACGATCCGCTGACCCGGCCGGTTTCCATTGAACCTCAGCCCTCCATCGTACCGAAGATGAATGCCGGTCACGGCCGGCGCTTCATGTGCCGCGGGTGCTACTTCATCTACTCCGAGGAAGCAGGTTTTCCGGCGGAGGGTATCGCGCCGGGTACTGCCTGTCAGGAACTGCCGGAAAGCTGGCGCTGCCCGGATTGCGGCACCGACAAGAGCAAGCTTCGGCCCTATGTGAGCTGATGCTCAAGGAGCTGGATCGTACTCAGACTTCCGTTTGGTGCGATCGTGGATGTGCGTCAGACGCGAAGTTGATTCGCGCGAGCCCCGGCTTCTCTCAGGCCTGGTAATTGAGCAGCGTCGACCCGAGCGAGCTCCCCGCCGTTGTGGCGCCGTTCGCGCCGTAAGAGAGCGACTGGGAGTCCTGAAGCTGCTTCAGGAAGTCCTGCAAGATGTTGTTCAACGACGTGCTGTCGGTCGACGAACCGTCGGTCGACGACGTATCCGTTGAAGAAGAGCTGTCGAGCAATTGAGCAATTGCGGAAGCTGACGACGACGCGGTTGAACCGCCGCCTGGCGGTTGGCTGGAAGGAGGTCCACCAAACCCTTGCAGACCACCTGGACCGCCGGGGCCTGCTGATCCACCGGGACCATTGCCGAACGTGTTATTGAACAGGTTCTGCAATTCCGTCGCCTGATTGCTCGTCAGCGCGCCACTGGCGACCTGGGCCTGGATCAGGCTGTTGATCTTGGACTTGATGTCGCCGGGACCGTTGCCGCCCGTTGAGCCTGCGGTCTGCGACTGACCCGAGGATAGCGAACTATCGATACTTTTGAGAGCAGAAGACAGCGCCGATTGGTCGGATGAGCTTACGGTGCCGGCCGACACCTCGGACTGTAGTTCTGCTTCCAGCTGCTGAAGCGGACTGCTGTAGGTGTACTGACTCGATCCGAGCGATGAAACTGACGACATCCAATGTCCTCCGCTTAAAACTTGGCAGTGATCCTTGGCAGGGATCTTGGAAGTGATCCTTGGATGAGTATGGTTAACGAAACCTGTTTCGTTTGCTGCTGATTTGTTTCTGCTGGTTTCTGGAAAAACCTCAGCGTCGGGGGCGCATCATGCGCGCCTGATGTCGGCAAGCCGGCGTTGCGGGCCTGTCAGCGAGGCGCTGAAGATGATCGGGCGGTTGTCAGTTGCAGCAACTCAAGCCGCATTCGGTCGATCACGCTTGCGTAGTCGCGCGTTTCGGTCTGCCGGAACAGGCGAACCGTCGGATACCAGGGACTGTCGTCACGACCGAGCAGCCAGCGATAATCCGGCGTCCAGGGCAAAAGAATCCAGGTCGGACACCCAAGTGCGGCGGCAAGATGCGCAACGCTGGTATCGACTGAGATGACGAGGTCGAGGCATTTCACCAGCGCCGCCGTGTCCGCGAGGTCTTTGAACTCGCCGGTCCAATCGATGATGTCGGTTTTGTCGAGCTCGATCTTGTCGGCGGCCCGAGGATCTTTCTGGAGGCTGACAAAGGTCGCATCGAGGTCAAGCAGGCGCGATAGTGCCCGCAACGTCGTCGATCGATTGTGATCGTTGCGGTGGTTAGGATTGCCCGACCAGACCAGCCCAACCCTTAATCTGTCGTGCGGTCCGAGACGCATCTCCCACGCCCGGATGCGCGCCGCGTCCGGCGCAGGAAGATACGATGTCTCCGCCGGAATGCTGTCGAGGCGGGTGCCGAACACCATCGGCAGGGTCCCGACCGGGCAATGCATGTCGAAGGCGGGCAGGGGCTCGTCCGAGAAAGCTAGGCACTGCGAAACGCCGGAAAGTTTCGACAGCAGCGTCGCCAGCGGGCGCTCGACCACCAGAATGACGCGCGCCCCGCGCTCTGCCACCATCGGCACATAGCGAACGAACTGAATGGTGTCTCCCAGGCCTTCGTCGACATGGATCAGGATGGTTTTTCCCTGAATAGATTGCTGGCCGAGCCACATCGGCTGGCTGAACTTCGGGTAGGGCGCCGGATCCGGTATGGTCCAGCGTGCTTCGCGTCCGGCCCAGCCGGCCTCGAAATCGCCGAGCAGCATCTTGAGCAAGGCCAGATGCCAATCCGTCATGGGATTTGCGATCTGGCGGGCGCGGATATGGTCGTAGAGCGCGAGCGCCTCATCGAAACGCTGTAGCTGGCCGAGGATGGAAGTCTTGTTGTTCAGGATTTCAATCGAGTCCGGCAGGCGCTCAAGCGCCTGGTCGAACCAGACCAGCGCCTCTTCCTCGCGGCCAAGCGATTGCAGGCAGGCGCCGATATTGTTGAGCGTGTCGGCATCGCCCGGCCGAAGTTTGTTGGCGCGCAAACTATCGGCGAGAGATGCTTCGAATTTTTTCAGGCCGAGCAGCGCGCGGGCGCGTGCCTGCAAGGTCGGGGCGCGGTTCGGGAAGCACGTCGTTGCAGACATCAAGGCAGGCTGCCGCCTCCTCGAAGTGTCCGGCGTCGTTGAGCAGGACCCCGCTCTTGTAGGCAGCGTCCTGGTGGCGCGGATCGAGCTTGAGCACATGCTGAAAGCTCAACAAAGCATGGTCGTAGCGCTGCAATTCCAGCAAGGCGTCGCCCATCTGTTTCCACAACGCGGCATCATCCGGCTTGAGCTGGACGGCCTTGTCGAATGCCTTGAGCGCTTCTTCGCGCCGGCCTTGCTTCAACAGCGTGGTTGCAAGACTTGCGATATAATCCGGTTTGGGCTCCTGCGCGATCGCGCGGGCCATCCACTCCAGCGCGTGATCGTACTGTCCGGCGCGGAAGGCAATCAGGCCCATCAGGTGCAAGGCGCCGGCATGATTGGGGTCGGATGCCAGCAATCTTTGGCAGCAGATTTGAGCTTCGAGCTGACGCCCCGATTGCAGATGCCGATGGCCGGCTTCGCATTGCGCGGCGGCTGTAAGCTCGCCAGCATCCGTGTTGTTCTGGGCCCGGCGGTCTTTGCGGTTCATCGGCACTTCCGGGATCGAGCAAAAATCTTAAGCCCTACAGGCATCTCAAGCCGTATATGATTTGCACCTGACGACAAGCTTGTTTGGCATGGACGGTCTGCGCCAGCGGTCTTGTACTGGGGCGGCCTCATGGAAGACACTTGAGCTTGTTGGGTAACTGGCTTGCCGGCTGGCAGGGGACAAAACCGCCATGCAAAAATCCGCGATATTCTTTGCCGCGCTCTTAGCCGTCTCTGCGTCTGCCGCCCTGGCTGCCCCGGTCAGGCATGCCGGCGAGTGGGAGACCATTATCGACAAGGGGAAGCCAATGGTCGCGTGTTTTCCCGTCGACGAAACGTTCGACGAGAGTACTGTGATGCGCCCGTTGTCGAAGATTCCCGGCGCGACCTGCAAGATGGACAGTATGAAGACCGTTGGTGACGTCACTTCCTATTCGTTGCAGTGTACGATTGGCGGTAGCGTCATGACCTCGAGCGGGACGTTCACGGTTACCGGCCCCGATGCCTTCACCGGCAGGGTGCAAACCCACGGCGGCGCTATCAAGATGCCCAATGGGCAGACGACGCCGATCCCGGATAGCGATACCGTAACGGTCTCGCGCCGGCTTGGTCCGTGCAAACCGGGCGACCGGCAGATCACGCACTAACGTGGAACCCGCGTGGTATCGGGCCAACGCGGCGTAAAGCCGCCCTTTCCCCGCCGTATTCCGCGTGTTAACCCGACCAGACCACGGGCGAAGGTAGCTTTTCAGTGTCGCACGCCCAATTTGCTTGTAATATCCGCGAGATGATCAGAACCCTCCTGCTGACCGGTTTTACGGCCCTTGTTGCCGTTGCCACCATCTCGCTTGCGCCGCCGGCGCACGCGCAGATCGGCAATATTTTTTCCGATCAGCCGCGGCCGCCGGGCAGCGTTCCCCGTGGCGGCCAGCCTCAGCAGGCCGTTCCGGATGACGAAGAAGAAGTGCCCGAATTGCCGCGGGGGCGCCTGTTGCCGACGCCGAACCGTCCGTTGCCGGGTCAGGGCGTGCCGCCGCCGGGCAGCGTGACGTCGCAGCCGCTCGCGCCGCCGCCCGGCACATCGGTCGTTCCGCAAAATCCCCAAGCCCCCGTCGCGGTGACGCCGCCGCAACCCGGTCAGGGGGTCGCGCTCGCGCCGCCCGGTCAGCGGCCGCAACAAAAAGGCGTACCGCCGGTGCCGGCGACGTTGCAGCCCGGTGACGAGGTGGTGACCGAGCCGCCGGCGCAGAAGATCGTCAACAGGAAAGCGAGCTTTTCGGGACTGGACAAGATTACCGGCCGCATCATCAATTTCGATGAAGACATCGGCGAGACCGTTCAGTTCGGCGCGCTGCGCGTGAAGACCGACGCCTGCTACACCCGTCCCGCCACCGAGGCCGCCAACACCGACGCCTTTGTCGAGGTCGACGAAATCACCTTGCAGGGCGAAGTGAAGCGGATTTTTTCCGGCTGGATGTTTGCCGCAAGCCCGGGCCTGCACGGCGTCGAGCATCCGATCTACGACATCTGGCTGACCGACTGCAAAGCGCCGGATACGACCGTCGTCAGCGTGCAAACCGATGTGCCGAAGCCGTCTCCGCCACCCCCACAAAAGCGGTCGCCGGCTCCGAAGCAGCAGGTGCAGCAGGCGCCTCGGCCGTTGCCGCCGCCGCAGGCGCAGGTCCAGCAACAGCCGCCGCCTCAGCCCCAGCCCCCGCCGCAATCGGGCGGCCTGTTCGGGATTTTCCGGCAGTGATGTAGCGGCTAAAGCGCGATGAGATTGGTTGAATCGTCATCGCGCTTTAGTTCTTTGATGAAGCATGATCTCCGCGCAAACGCGTTCCGCGTTTGTCGCGAGGAAAAACCGCTTCACACTTTTCCGGATCATGCTTGGTTGCGCGCGGCGATGATTTCGAGTGCACGCAAGCCGGCAAGCGGCACATCAGCAGGCAGCTTGTAAAAGTCCGCTTCGCCCTTCAGCGCCTTGTCGAGAAGCGCGGTATAGCGCCGCCGCGGGATTTCGGTGGCCCCGAAGCTGCGCAGGTGTTCGGTCACATATTGCGTGTCGAGCAGTTCAAAGCCTCCGGCAATCAGGCGGGCGACGAGATGCACGAGTGCCACCTTCGAGGCGTCGCGGGCGCGATGAAACATGCTTTCGCCGAAGAAGGCCCGGCCGAGATTGACGCCGTAAAGACCGCCGACCAGATCGTCGTCCTTCCAGACCTCGACGCTGTGGGCGTGGCCCAGTCCGTGCAGCCCGACATAGAGATCGCGAATCCGCTGATTGATCCAGGTATCGTTACGGCCGGCTTGCGGCGCGGCGCAGCCGGCGATGACGGCCTTGAAGGCGCGATCAACCGTGACCGTAAAGGCATCGGCGCGGACGGTGCGGGCGAGGCGAGAGGCGATACGGAACGCGTCGAGCGGGATCACGCCGCGCATTTCCGGCTCGACCCAGAACAGGCTTGGATCGTCGGCGCTCTCGGCCATCGGGAAAATGCCGCAGGCGTAGGCGCGCAGCAGCACTTCAGGTGTGATCTCCGAATTGGCTGCGTCGCGTGGCGTCATGGTGCGAGGTTAGCAGGCTTCCGCGACCCGCGCGGTAACATTGCGAGGCAAAATATTAAGAGACTTGGCCCGCCGCTTCAGCGCCGGCCTTGGTTTTGGTCTGACCGGCCAACGGAAACCGCAGTATGATCCTGGTGCCGGAATGGGCGGGGTCGCGCTCGACGCTTGCGGCCAGCTTTGCCGCCATCGCGGTTACGATACGTTGTCCCATTCCGGTCGAGCGCGGATCGGCCTTGGCATTGAGGCCGACGCCGTCGTCGGCGATGCACAGCTCAAGCTCGCTGCCTCGTCCGGTCAGGTCGACATGAATAGGACCGGCACCGTCGGGGTAGGCGTATTTCACCGCGTTCATCACCAGCTCGTTGACGATGATCCCGATCGCGACGGCACGGTCCGGATCGATTTCGATCGGCTCACATTTCAGCGTCAGCCGCGACATCCTGTTGCCCTCGGCCGATCGCCGGAGATCCTCGAGCAGCGCGTCGAGATATTGATTGAGCAGCACGCTTTTCAGGTCATGCGAGGTATAGAGCCGGCGATGGACTTGGGCTACGGCGGCGACGCGTCCCATGGCATTGGTGAGGGCGGCCTTGACGTCGTCTTCCGCCGCCGAACTCGCTTGCAGGTGCAACAGCGAGGCGATGATTTGCAGGCTGTTGCCGACGCGGTGATTGACCTCGCGCAACAACACCTCGCGTTCGGCGGCGAGCGCCGCAAAGCGGTCGCGCGAGGCATGCACCTCGGCCTCGGCGTCATCGCGGGCCTTTTGCAGCCTTGCCTGCCGCAGCGCGCCGTCGACGGCGACCTGGAGCAGGGGGATGAAGTCGCCCTGCACGTCCTTGACCAGATAGTCAGCAGCTCCAGCCTTCAGCGCGGTGACGGCGATCTTGGAATCCTGCGAGGCGGTGACGAACACCACCGGCGGCGCATTCGCGATCGCCATGATCCGCTCGAGCGTTTCCAGTCCGTCCAGGCCCGGCATGTACTGATCGAGCGCGATGACGTCGATGCCGCCTTGCGCCAGACGATCCAGCCCCTCGGTCCCGCTGCCGGCATGCACGACCTTCAGCCCAAGCCGGGTCAGACCGCGATCGACCAGGCGCGCCAACGCCTTGTCGTCGTCGATATAAAGCAGCGTGGGCGTCTCAGCGTTCATGTCGCGGCCGGGGGCACCTGGATGACCGAAAAGAACAGGCCCAACTGTCTGATAGCGTTGGCGAAGCTTTCGTAGTTGACCGGCTTGGTGATGTAGACATTGCAGCCGAGCTCATAGCAACGCTTGATCTCCTGGGAGTCATCGGTGGTGGTCAGCACCACGACCGGCGTCGATTTGAGATACTTGTTTTCCTTGACCCGTTGCAGGATTTCGATCCCGCCCATGTCGGGCAGGTTCAGGTCGAGCAGGATCAAGAGCGCTTCTCCCTTGTGGTCGAGGCCGGAGCCGTCGGTTCCAAACAGATAGCGTACGGCGGCCGTGCCGCTTGTAAACGGCACGATTTCGTTATTGACGCCAGAGCGGCGGATGTTGCGTTCGATCAGACGGGCGTGACCCTCGTCGTCTTCGATCATGATGATGCTGACCGGTTTGCTCATGAATCCCTGTTCCGACGGTTGACGTTCCAGTTGAGGGGAAGGGTTACTGTGAAGGTGCTTCCTTGATCAAGTTCCGAGGCCACCGACATGGTTCCACCCAGCCGGCGCACCAGGGTGCGGACATGGGCAAGGCCAATTCCCTGACCCGGCTTGTCCTGCAAGCCTGCGCGCCGGAACAGGTCGAAAATGCGCTGGTGATCCTTGGGGTCGATACCACGGCCATTATCGGTAATCTCGAAGATCGCATAGCCGAGTTTGGTGCGGCCCCGTATCGATATGTCGCCGGGAACTCCCGGCTTGAGGTATTTGAGTGCGTTGTCGATCAGGTTGGAAAAAATCTGCTCCAGCGCCAGCCGATCGCTGGTGATTTCAGGTAGAGGCTCGATACGGATCTGCGCCTGCGCTTCAGACGCCTGATGCGCCACCGTCGTCACGATCGCTTCGATCAGCTCCCTGGTGTCGATCAAGACCGGCTCGAATTCGCGTCGCCCCTCGCGGGTCAGGTTGAGGATGGCCGTAATCAGCCGGTCCATCTTTGCGATCGACGATTTGATGAATTCGAGAGCTTCGGAAAAACCTACGAGCAATTGCTTGTCTTCGGCGTCGAGGCTGCTTTCAATGTCGCCGCCGTCGGCCTTTGGCGGAGGGGCGGAGATCGCGGCAAGGCGTAATGAGCCGATCCGCTTGAAAATATCGGCGCGCAGTTCCTCGAGTTCGCTGGTGAAGCCCATGATATTGACCAGAGGCGAGCGAAGATCGTGGCTGACGATATAGGCAAAGCGCTGAATTTCGTCGTTGGCCTCGCGCAGGTCGGCGGTACGTTCGTCCACCGTGGCCTCGAGATTGAGGTTGTTGTCGCGTAACTGCTCCTCGGCCTTGTCGCGCGCGCGGGTCGAGCGGCGGACCAGGAAAACGGAAATGCCGCCGAGCAGGATGACAAGAGCGGAGCCCGTGACCGTCACGATGGATGCAAGCCGTTCCGTGCGGTCCGCGGTTGTGGTACGCAGCGTAAACAGGCGCTCTTCTTCCGTCCGCATCCGGCCGGCAGTTTCGTCGATGCGCTGGACCGCCTCGCCGGAGTCCGACGCGCGCAACATGGCGACGCCACCGGCGGTGTCGTGCCGTTTGGCAAAGCCTATGGCTTTTTCGAATTCATCGAGCCGCGCCTGGATCGGTTCGCGCAACCGATTGGAACTCTCGATCTGGACAGGATTGTCACCGGCCTGCTTGAGCAGTTGGTCGATATCGGAATGAACGCTGGCGGCCGTAGCCAGGTATTCGTCGAGAAAGCGCGGTTCTTCGGTCAAGAGGTAGCCGCGCGCCGCACTTTCGGTCGTGCGAATACGCAAAAGCAGGGTTGAAATCTGGTTTTCAACTTCGACCGTATGCACGACCCACTCGTTGTCTTCACGGGCGCGATTGACGAGGATAACCGACAGGGCGCTGACAGCGACCAGCACCAGAAATCCCGCTGCGAGCAGCAGGGTTTGGCCCATCGCGCGTCGACGTATCGCACCGGGCGTCGCGGTTGTTGAATTAAATGGAATCAAATCCACCCAAAGGAAAAACTCTGACAGACCTAACGCGCAAGGCCGTGTTCGGTTCCATGGCGGGGAACTTTGGCCTCAAAGAGCAGCAAAAATCCTGAAATTCAGTTCGTCGACTGGCCGGCGAGATACTGCTCCAGCCAGTGAATATGGTAGTCGCCGTCGATGATGTCGGTCTCGCGCACCAATGCGCGGAACAGCGGCAGGGTGGTTTCGATGCCCTCCACGACCATCTCGTCCAGCGCCCGGCGCAGCCGCATCAGGCATTCGGCCCGGGTTTTGCCGTGCACGATCAGCTTGCCGACCAGGGAGTCGTAATAAGGCGGGATGACATAGCCCTGGTATACGGCGGAATCGATCCGCACGCCGAGGCCGCCGGGCGGATGATATTGCAGGATCTTGCCGGGGGAGGGACGGAAGGTCACCGGGTTTTCGGCGTTGACGCGGCATTCGATGGCGTGGCCGTTGATGACCACCTGTTCCTGCGTGGCCGGCAGATCGCCGCCAGCGGCGATCCGGATCTGTTCCAGCACGAGGTCGATCCCGGTGATCATCTCGGTGACGGGATGCTCGACCTGGATGCGGGTATTCATCTCGATGAAATAGAATTCGCCGTCTTCGTACAGAAATTCCACCGTACCGACGCCGAGATACTTCATTTGCTGCATCGCCTGGGCGACGACCCTGCCGATCCTGTCGCGCTGGGCCGCGTCCAGCGCAGGCGAGGGGCCTTCCTCCCAGACCTTCTGATGCCGGCGTTGCAGCGAGCAATCCCGCTCGCCGAGGTGGATGGCGCCGCCACGGCCGTCGCCAAGCACCTGGATTTCGATGTGGCGCGGCTTCTGCAAATATTTTTCGAGATAGACCGAGGCATCGCCAAAAGCGGACTTCGCTTCATTGGCAGCGGTCGAGAGCGCAAGCATCAGGTCCTGCGGGGTCTGCGCCACCTTCATGCCGCGACCGCCGCCGCCGGAAGCCGCTTTCACCAGCACCGGAAAGCCGATGTCCTTCGCGATCGCCATCGCGTCGTCGTCGGCGCTGACCGCGCCGTCGGAGCCCGGCACAACAGGGATGCCGAGGCGCTTGGCGGTCTTCTTGGCCTCGATCTTGTCGCCCATCAAGCGGATATGCTCGGCCTTCGGTCCGATGAAATGCAGATTGTGATCGGCGAGGATTTCGGCAAAGCGCGCGTTTTCCGACAGGAAACCGTAGCCGGGATGCACCGCATCCGCGCCGGTGATTTCGCACGCCGCGAGCAGCGCCGGCACGTTGAGGTAGCTGTCCTTTGACGGCGGCGGCCCGATGCAGACGCTTTCGTCCGCGAGCCGCACATGCATGGCGTCGGCGTCGGCGGTGGAATGCACCGCTACCGTTGCGATACCAAGCTCCTTGCACGCGCGCAGGATGCGCAATGCGATTTCGCCGCGATTGGCTATGAGGATTTTATCGAACATCGTACCCTTCGGGGGCGAATAGCGAACAGGGAATGGCGAATAGAAGATGGCTCGCTATTCGCTGCTCACCATTGGCTATTCAATAATCACCAGCGGCTCGCCGAATTCCACGGGCTGACCGTCCTCGACGAGAATTTGCGTGACGGTGCCGGCCCGCGGGGAAGGAATCTGGTTCATCGTCTTCATGGCTTCGATGATCAGCAGGGTCTGTCCCACCGACACTTTGGAGCCGACCTCGATGAAGGGTTTGGCGCCGGGCTCGGAAGCCCAGTAAGCGGTGCCGACCATCGGCGAGGGAACCGCGCCGGGATGTTTGGCGATGTCGGCTGCGGGAGCCGCCATAGCGGTTGTCGGCAGCGGCATCGGTGCGGCGCTTGGCGCGGCCATCGGCACGGAAGCTGCAATGCTGACATTGCGCGCCACGCGCACCCGAAGGCCCGCGCGTTCGATCTCGATTTCTGTCAGGCTGGTTTCGTCCAGCAGCAAAGCGAGTTCGCGAATGAGCGCTCCGTCGCTAGTTGCGAACTTTGCAGTTGCTTTGTCCTCAGGCTGGCGCGCCATGATCTTGATCCGGAACTCTCTGTCTCGTGGTTTAAGGGGCCGTCGGGTCTTAGCCTTCAGGTCTCAAGCTTTTTCGGGTCTCAAGCTTTCAAGTCTTGACCTTCTTGGCGCCGAGCTTGGCCGCAAGGCCGCTGATCGCAAGGCGGTAGCCGTCAATGCCGAAACCCGCAAGTGTCGCGAAGGCGGCCCGGGCGGTAAAGGAGTGGTGGCGGAAGCTCTCGCGGGCATGGATGTTGCTGATGTGGACCTCGACCGTCGGGATTTTCACCGCGACCAGCGCGTCGTGCAGCGCGATCGAGGTGTGCGAATAGGCACCGGCGTTGAGGACGATGCCGGCGGCCTTTTTGGCGTGGGCTTCGTGGATGAAGTCGATCAGCTCACCCTCCCGGTTGGACTGCCGGCAATCGGCCTTGAGGCCGAATTTGGCGCAAGCCTCCGCGCACAGCTTCTCGACGTCGGCGAGCGTGGCATGGCCGTAGGTTTCGGGCTCGCGGGTTCCCAGCAGATTGAGGTTCGGGCCGTTGAGCACGTAAATGGTATCGGCTGCGGTCTTGGCCATCCAGATCCCGGTGATGTGGTGGTGATGGCGCGGTTATAGGTAACTAAAAGGCAGGAGGGAAGCCTTAAGCCCCGGCCGCGAGGCTCCCAAATGCCTCATCTACTTGGTGAAAACCCCGACAGAATCGACGGAAACCATTCATTAACCATAAAGAATGGTCCAGCGCCGCTTGGGCCATATGCTGACCGGAAGCGTCCAAAACGAACAGGGCGGGCCACTAGGACCCGCCCCGGATTCGCGAAATTTGACTCAAGATCAGGCGTCGAGAACGGCGACGATCTCGAGGGTTCGCGGATCTACCACCACGATTTGGTCGCGGACGAGGAAAAACTCATAGCCTCGCCAATCCGGATAGTACGTCACGATCTCAGCCGGAAGCGGATGGAAGCCGACGTCGCGGGGAACGCGGGTGCCGACCGAAACCGAGAAGTTGATGTTGGTCACAGGCGCGATGTGCTGATCGCGGATCACCGTCGTGATCTTGGTGCGCTGCTCGGTGTTAAGCTTGGCGCCTGCGCCTGCCTGTCCGACGGTTTGCGAACGCCCTTCCTCTTTCGCGCCGGCGGTGTTTTCGCGGCCGTTGTTCTCGCGACCCTCGGCCTTCATGTTGCCCTTACGCTCGTCTTCGGCCTTCATGTCTTTGCCGTTACGCTCATCGCGGCTTTCGGCCTTCATGTCCTTGCCTGCGCCCTTTTCATTCTGCGAGCTCATGCCCTTGGAGCGCTCGCCCGGGCTGTTTTCCTGAGCCGACTTCTCGCCGGTCGACTTTTCACCCATCGACTTTTCACCCGCGGGGCCGGACTTCATGTCCTGCTGGGCGCGTTGATTCTTCATGCCGCCCTTTTCCTCGGACTGGCTCGCCTTCATGCCTTCCGAAGAACCCTCACGGCTGGCTGCGCCAGCGGCAGGCGCCGACGGTGCGCTCTGCTGCATGCCGGCGCCACCGGCGGCTCCGCCTTCGCGACCGCCCGTGCCTTGTGCATTGGCGAGACCTGTTCCGGCGATCAACGCCGCGGTGGCCACGGTGACCATCAAACGATTCATCATTGAAATTGCTCCTCACGAGTTTGCACTGCCCGGCCGACAACGAAAGGAGATCGACGATGTTCCGCCGTTTTGCCGGTTCCGTAAAGTTTGTTTGATGAATGGCGGATAAACGCCGCGCGCTTGCAAAAAAGCCTGCAAAATGAAAGAGGCCGGCGAAATCGCCGGCCTCTTGCTTCAAATGATCGTCGCTTGGTGTGCGACGTCTTACCGCCGAGCTGGCAGGTCGCCTTGTTAGCAGGTCGCCTTGTCAGCAGGTCGCCTTGCCACAGCGGGCGACGCCGATTTTTTCCTTCAGGCCATCGAGACCAATGGCGCCGACGACCACCTGCTTTCCGATGACATAGCTTGGCGTGCCGTTCATGCCCATCGATTCGGCGAGCTTGAAGTTCTCTTCGATCGTGGCTTTGACCTCGGGGCTTGCCATGTCCTTCTCAATGCGAGCGACATCAAGCCCGGCATCCTTGGCAGCCGCCAACGCCCGCGCCTTGTCGGCCGCGCCCCGGCCGCCGAGCAGCTTCTGATGGAAGTCGAGATATTTGGCGCCGCCGGGATCCTGCATCCGCACGGCGACGGCGACCTTCGCCGCTTCCACCGAACCCTCGCTCAACACCGGAAACTCCTTCAACACCACCTTGAGTTTGGGGTCGGACTTCATGAGATCGAGCATGTCGCTCATCGCCCGCTTGCAGTAGCCGCAATTGTAATCGAAGAACTCGACGAAGGTGACGTCGCCGTTCTTGTTGCCGAGCGTCACGTTACGGGGCGAATTGAAGATCGCGTCCGAGTTCTGCACGATGCTCGCTTCGTGCTTCTCGTTTTCGGCTGCGGCCTGGCGCTTATTCAATTCAGCCATCGCCTCTTCGAGCACTTCCGGATGGCTGACCAGATAATTCTTTACGATCGTCTCGATCTCGCCGCGCTGACCATCGGAGAAGGCCTGCGCCGAGACGGGTGCCGCGCCAAGCGCCAGCACGAACAGGGCGGAAGAGAGCAGGCGGAATGGGGACATTGGATGATTCCTCGGGTTTTCTCTAAATCGGGTTCGTTATTGGTTCGCATCAGAATCGGGTTGGCGTCCTGGACCTAAAAAGCGGCCGGTTCGATCCTGAGATGATCCTGTCTGAAACTGAAAGCGAGACGCGCTGTCTTTCTTTGCAGCGGGCAGCTTGGCTGACACGATATCGTCGGCCTTGACCCATCCGGGCGTGCCGACGGCAAAGCGGGTCTTGGCGCGAGAGGCGAGATCGCGCGCAGTCTTGTTGTCTCCGCGCAAAAACGCCGCCTGTGCCGATGCCAGATCGGCTTCCGCGAGGTCTCCCTTTCGGGCATATGCCATGGCCAATTGGGTATAACCGATCGGTTGCTCGGTCTCACGCGCCATCGCGTTGCGCAAAATGTTGATCGCCTCCTCCGTGTAGGCCTTGTTATCGGTCGCCACGAGCGCCTGCCCAAGTAAAATCTCGATGAGCGGGGCGTTATTGGACAGGGCCACGGCCTTGCGCAGCGCGGGAACAGCCTCCGCGGGTCTGGCGCCCTCGAGCAGCGCCTGGCCGCGCAATTCATAGAAATAGGGGTTGTTGGGCTGGACCTGGATCAGCGAATCGATCTGGCCGAGCGCGTTGTTCAGATCGCCGTGAAGATAGGTCGTGATCGCATGCGCATAGCGCGCCGGCAGGCTGGTGTTGGATAGCGGGTAGCGGCGGTAGACCGTGTCCTGACGTTCCAGAAACCCTGAGATCTTGGCGCGCATCATATCGTGGCGCAATTGCAGCGCGGGATCGTCCTTCTTGTCCCAGTAGGGACTGGTGCGGGCGATCTCTTCGAGCGCGGCGACGCGTTCGGCCGGCATCGGATGCGACTGGTAATAGGGATCGGCGCCATGGGCGGAGAAAAGGCTGTCGTTGGTGAACCGCTTGAAGGTTTCGTACATGCCCTTGGCGGACTGACCGGTCGCGGTCAGGAATTTGACCCCGGCGCGGTCGGCGCTTTCTTCCTGCTGGCGCTGATAGGAAAGCAGGGAGCGCATAATCAGGGTCTGCGGCGCAGAAATCGCAGCCGCACCCGCATCTGCAAGGCCGTTGCCGCCGGCGCCGCCTTTTGCGCCAGCCAACAGAGCTCCGGCGCCAAGCACCATGGCGACGATCATCTGCGTCTGGGCCTGGGCCAATTGCTCACGCAATCGGGCAAGGTGGCCGCCGGCCAAATGGCCGGTTTCGTGCGCCAGCACCCCGATGATCTGGTTCGGGGTCTCCGATTGCAGCAGTGCGCCGTGGTTCACGAAAATGCGATGGCCGTCCGCGACAAACGCGTTGAATACGGGCTCATTGATGATTGTAACCTGGATATTCTGCTTCTCCAGGCCCGCAACGCGAAGGATCGGCCTCGTATAGTCGCGCAGGAGCTGTTCGGTCTCGGTGTCGCGCAGGATGCCAAGCTTTTCCTGCTGGGCGCGGGCAGTCATCGGCGCAGCAAGGAGGGCGACCGCGGCGGCGATCGCGGTCACTTTGGTCGTTTTCCGGAGCAGGGCGAGGCGCAGCAGCATCAAGCAGTCTTTATCGATTGGCGGCGGGTTTGATACGCGATATGCCCTAACAATCCGCGGAATAAGGCTAGTCTGGGGCGGTGGTTCCGGCCCCCATAAAAGCTCTTTCCGCAACACGACAGAACGTCAGAGCCTGAACACCAATCAGTAGCAGATATCGATGCTTGAAGCGACATTGAGCGAACGTGCCAAAGGCCTTTTAACGGCAGCGTCCGGACGTAGCGACGTCCCGCCATTCATGGTGATGGACGTTATGGCCGCCGCCGCCCGTATCGAGGCGGCCGGCGGTCATGTCATCCACATGGAAGTAGGGCAGCCGGCCGCCTCAGCGCCGAAGGCCGCGATATTGGCGGCGCACGCCGCGCTGGACTCGACGCGGATCGATTACACTGCCGCACTCGGAACCCCGAGCTTGCGGGAGCGAATCGCCCGCCACTACCGCGAAAGTTATGGCTTTGCCGTCGATTCCAGCCGGATCGTCGTCACCACCGGCTCTTCGGCGGCCTTCATTTTAGCATTCATGGCGATGTTCGAGCCCGGCGACCGGGTCGCGGTGACGGTTCCCGGCTATCCCCCTTACCGGCACATTCTCACCGCGCTGGGTTGCGAGCCGGTATTGATCGAAACATCGAGCGAAACCCGCCATGCGCTGACCGGCGAAGCCTTGCTCGCCGCGCACCGCAAAGCGCCCCTCAAGGGTGTGTTGGTTGCAAGCCCGGCCAACCCGACCGGCACGATGATGTCGCGCGAGGCGTTGAGCGGGCTGATGGCGGCCGCCGAAAGCGCCGGCATCCGTTTCATCTCGGATGAGATCTATCATGGCCTCGACTACGCGTTCCCGGCGGTGACGGCGGCGGAACTTTCCGCCGATGCGCTCGTGATCAATTCCTTCTCGAAATACTTCTGCATGACCGGCTGGCGCGTCGGCTGGATGGTGGTGCCCGAGCCGCTGGTGCGCCCGATCGAGCGGCTACAGCAAAATCTCTCCATTTCGGTGCCGACGCTGTCGCAAATCGCGGCGGAAGCCGCCTTCGACGGCAAGCCTGAGATGGAGGAGGTGAAGCGCGGTTACCTGGAAAACCGGCGCATCCTGATCGAGGGCCTGCCGCGCGCCGGCCTCACCAGGTTCCTGCCCGCCGACGGTGCCTTCTATCTCTACGCCGACGTGTCGGACTTCACGTCCGACAGTGTGAAATTCGCAAGCGAAATGCTGGAAAAGGCCCATGTCGCGACGACCCCGGGCGTCGATTTCGATCCTGTCCACGGCCGGCAATTCATGCGCTTTTCCTACGCGCGTTCGGCGCAGGAAATGCGCGAGGCGGTGGAGCGCATTACCCGTTGGCTGAAGTGAGCCGGCTAAAAGTAAGCCGATGCCATTGACACTCCCGGTGCAATGGATTTTGGCTTGAAATCAAGAAAGTTGAGGAGGGGGTGAGTTCGATGGCGCCAACAACTGTAACCGCAGCACCGGTCCGCGTGGCCAAGCCCTGGTACAAGGTTCTCTACATCCAGGTGCTGATCGCCATCGTGCTTGGCGCCCTCGTCGGCTGGAAGTTTCAGGATTTCGCGACCAGCGAATGGGTCAAGGCGCTGGGCGACGGCTTCATCAAGCTGATCAAGATGGTGATCGCCCCGATCATCTTCTGCACCGTGGTGTCCGGCATTTCGCATATCCAGGATGCCAAGAAGGTTGGCCGTATCGGCATCAAGGCGCTGGTCTATTTCGAGGTCGTCTCGACGTTTGCGCTGGTCATCGGCCTTCTGGTCGGGAACCTGATCCGTCCCGGCGCGGGCTTCGGCGGCGCGATGGCTAATGCGGACAAGGTAGCCACCTACGCCAAGCAGGCGGGCGAACAAAAGAGCGTCGATTTCTTCCTGCACATCATTCCGGACACGGTGGTCGGCGCATTCGCGACCGGCGAGATTTTGCAGGTTCTGCTGTTCTCGATCCTGTTCGGCTTTTCGCTGATGGCGCTGGGTGAGCGTGGCCACACGCTGCGTTCCTTCATCGACGACGCGGCGCAAGGCGTGTTCGGCGTAATCTCGATCGTGATGCGGGCCGCGCCGATCGGCGCCTTCGGCGCCATGGCCTATACCATCGGCAAGTTCGGCACCGGCGCGATCCTCAACCTGCTCGGTCTGATTGCGACGTTCTACCTCACCGCGGCGCTGTTCGTGCTCGTGGTGCTCGGCATCATCGCGCGTATCCTCGGTTTCTCGATCTTCAAATTCCTGGCCTACATCAAGGACGAACTCCTGATCGTGCTCGGCACCTCGTCGTCGGAGAGCGCATTGCCTTCGCTGATGGAGAAGCTGGAACGGCTCGGTTGTTCGAAGTCGGTGGTAGGCCTTGTGGTGCCGACCGGATATTCCTTCAATCTCGACGGCACCAACATCTACATGACGCTGGCGACGCTCTTCATCGCGCAGGCGCTGGGCTTCGATCTGACGCTCGGGCAGCAGATCACGATCCTTGTCGTTGCGATGCTGACGTCAAAGGGCGCATCGGGAATCACGGGGGCCGGTTTCATCACGCTGGCGGCCACGCTCGCCGTGGTCGATCCGCGCCTCGTGCCGGGCATGGCGATCGTGCTCGGCATCGACAAGTTCATGAGCGAGTGCCGGGCGCTGACCAATCTGTGCGGCAACGGCATCGCCTGCGTCGTGGTCTCGGCATGGGAAGGCGAACTCGATCGCGACCGCCTTGCAGCCAATCTTAACCGTCAGATCGATCCGACCGATATCGAAACCGCGGTCACGACGAGCTGAAACATGATTTCCGCGCAAACGCATAGCGTTTGTCGCGAGGGAAAACCGGTCCGATTATAGTTCAGGTTTCCAGCGCGCCGATCTTACAAATTCAAAACCGCCCGGTTCTCGCCGGGCGGCTTTTTATTGGTCTCAAATTTTTGAGTTTTCTATTCGCCGCCACCGAAGCGTCGTGACCACCAGCCGGCGCGCCGAGGCTGCGCGGCTTCCGTCGTGGTTTCCTGTCCGGTTTCTTGCGCCGGTTCGGAACGGGTTTCGCCGGGGGCGGCCTCAGGTTGCGGTGGAGCGGAACTCGGCATTGCCGGCTCGGCCTGCGAACTGGAGCCAAAGCTCACCTTC
>CAVVLH010000010.1:0-6926 GCA_963748805.1 uncultured Alphaproteobacteria bacterium
GTTCGGCTGCGGCAAGGTTCTTCGAGTCTGCTGTCCGACCGGCGGAAAATACGGCCGGCGTCTGCAAATGGAGCGGCAGCGGCCCGACGACCTCGATGCCGTCGACTTGTTTTAGCTCGCTGAGTTGCTGGATCGCGAGATCCGCCTCGCCGGTGACAAGGCGCTCGGCGGTGAAGCCGATGGGAACGACGGTGGCGCGGGCGTTGATCTGCTTCGCGATTCCCATCTTTTCAATCAACTGCGCAAAGAAGATGCCGCTGGCGCCAAGACGCGAATAGGCCACCGAACGCGCTCCCAACAAGGTGGCGCGCAGAGCGGGCTCGGTCGAGATATCGGGATGAGGCTGACCGGCCTTCACAGCGACGCCAATATAGGAACGCGCAAGGTCAACGCAGCTTTCCGCAACCACGCTTCCCGCCGAGGCGAGTCCCGCAAGCCCTTCCTCGGTCAGAATGAGGACGTCGGCGGTCTCGCCCTCCTTTAGCCGCTCAAGCAGCCGCACGGTCGGCGCGAAATCGGCGTCGATATTTGCTCCGCTGACCGCCTGATACTTTTCTGCCAGCGCACGAACCGCGCCGGCCAGAGCGAGCGTCGACAATACCCGTACCGAATTTTCCATGCCTCGATCTCCCGTCACAGCGGAGGCTTTTATCACGGAGATCGCGCGCCCAAAACGCAATGATCCGCCAGAGCAGGCACTCCGGCGGACCATATGGGAGGTCGGGCCTGACGGCCCGCCCTACGTGAACTTATTACGCGGCTGCCTTTGCGCCGGTCGGCACGGAGGCAACCGTCTTCAAAATTTGCGAAGCGATCTGGTAGGGGTCGCCTTGCGAGTTCGGGCGGCGATCTTCGAGATAGCCCTTGTAGTCGTTCTTGATGAACGAGTGCGGCACGCGAACCGAGGCGCCGCGATCGGCCACGCCATAGCTGAACTTGTTCCAGGGTGCGGTCTCGTGCTTACCGGTCAGGCGCTTGTCGTTGTCCGGCCCGTAAACGGCGATGTGGTCCATGAGATTCTTCTCAAAGGCCGCCATCAGCGCCTCGAAATAGGCCTTGCCACCGGTCTCTCGCAGATAGGTTGTCGAGAAGTTGGCGTGCATGCCCGAGCCGTTCCAATCGGTGTCGCCAAGCGGCTTGCAGTGATACTCGATATCGATGCCGTAGGTTTCGGTCAGCCGCTGCAACAGGTAGCGGGCCATCCACATCTCGTCGGCGGCTTTCTTGGAGCCCTTGCCGAAGATCTGGAATTCCCACTGGCCCTTGGCGACTTCCGCGTTGATGCCTTCGTGGTTGATGCCGGCGAACAGGCAGAGATCGAGATGTTTCTCGACGATCTCGCGGGCGACCGAGCCGACATTCGAGTAGCCGACGCCGGTGTAGTACGGGCCCTGCGGCGCCGGATAGCCGGTCGTCGGGAAGCCGAGCGGACGGCCGTCCTTGTAGAAGAAATATTCCTGCTCGAAGCCGAACCACGCGCCGGGGTCATCGAGAATGGTGGCGCGCTTGTTCGTCGGGTGCGGAGTGACGCCATCCGGCATCATGACTTCGCACATCACCAGCACGCCGTTGGTGCGCGCGCCGTCGGGGTATGCCGCAACAGGCTTGAGCACGCAGTCCGAGCTTCTGCCTTCCGCCTGCATGGTCGAGCTTCCGTCGAAGCCCCACAGCGGCAACTGCTCCAGCGTCGGGAACGACGCGAATTCCTTGATCTGCGTTTTGCCGCGCAGATTCGGCGTCGGCGTATAGCCGTCGAGCCAAATATACTCGAGCTTGTATTTGGTCATTGAGCCTCTCATGAGTTGATGATGCGAAAGGCGTGAGAACGAAGCCGCCCAATCGGCTCCTGGCCCCACACACGTACCCGGCCACGTCAGGCCAGTCATGAATAAGCAATAAAAGTGCCAATTATTGCAGTGCGGTAGCCGCGCTGCTGGAACGGGTTCACAGATTTCTGTGCGGGAGGAGGTGCGGCAAAGGCGCGCGCCCGAATCGGTTCATGATGGCGATGAGAACCGCCTTCTCCTCGCACCGACGCCTGTTTCCTCGGCATTCGCTGCAAGGCACGTCAAGATCGATCAACGAAGCGGCAGGCCCAAGCAACATTGCGCAAGAAAACCGAGGTCGTTGGCAACCGCACCCTCGGCGGTCGCGATCCCGGACCGATATCTGCTCTGCACGGTGCAAAGGCAAATATGCATCTATTTTAGCCAGCAGATGAATTCATTTTAATCAGGTTGCGCCGTAGGCAAGCAGGACCGATATCGGCTTTCCAGTAACCGCACACGAACGAGTTCGGGCGCAGCATGAGTTGAGTGCGTCTCGGCCAATGGAGATATCGATGAATAGAAATCAGAGTCAGGAGTCCGCGCGTATCTATCAATTTCCCGCCGGGGGCCGCGCAGCTCTCGGCATCAAGCGTCGCGAAGAATTCACGCCTGCCACCGCCCGCGTTCATGAGGCGGCTGTCGGAGAGAGCTGGTATCACGAGGCCGCCATTCGGGAAGCTGCCGAACGCGGTCGCGATAACTGAAGGTGGTTTGGCCTAAGACAATGCGGAGCGCCGGTTGAGCACGGCTTGCGGGGCTTTCAAGAGAGCTCGCACGCCGTCACCGGGCGCCGCAGATGCCGGATCAAGGTGCCGGTAGCGGCCATGACCAGGCTGACCCCGCTGCCGGAATAGCGCTTGCCCGATACGGTCAGGCTCTTTTTCAGGGTCACGGGGCGGCCATCGATCTGGAGATAAGCACGCTGGTCGCCAGGGTAAAACGCCAGGATGAAATGCGTGCCATCGGCGCAGCGATAGGAATCGAATGTCTGGGCTGATACAGGCGATCCCTGAGCAACAAAGCCCGCCACGAAAATTGTCGCCCTGCCCAAAATTCCCGCCCAATCCGAGGCGGCTTTATACCGTCGCATCGTTGCCCTCGAAAACCGCATCCTCGGAGGATGCAGGCCTGCAATAGCGCCGGCAATGGCGGCTGTATAGTCGCCGGCCACCGAAGCGCTTGGCTCGGCCGGCGAAACGGTCAGGCCGCCGCTTCCATTTCCATTTCGGCGTCGAGATCGGTAATGACGTCCTCGAACGCGGAAATCGCCTGCTGAACGGCCGCGATCTGCATTAATTCCCAGGCGTTGACCGGGCCGTTACGGTTTTGCAAAGCGACCACCAAATCGCGCCGCTGTTCCTTGAGCTGGACCAGTGGCAACCCGTGGTCGGGCAGATGTTTCAGCATGATGCTTCAACCCCTCAATTGAGCGACACCTCGGCTATATCCCGACTAGTCTGCGTTTCGCTTACAAAACCCGGGCAAATTTTAACGATCGCCAACAAGTGCTGGAATATCGGCAGTTTTTCGCAAAAACGTGTTCGTGCGGGAGTGCCTTGGCCGCATTGCCAACGGATTTTACGTGCCCATAGTGGGCCGCCAATTCGTCGCCCGCCCTGGAGATCCCGTCATGGAAGGAAAGATCGTTGTCGTGACCGGCGCCTCCGGCGCGCTCGGCAAGGTCGTCGTGGCCTCCGCTCTCGCCAAGGGCGCTCGTGTCGCCGGCATTGACCATGCGGCCTCAGCAATGCAGGCGACGCCCGAGCGGATCGAATTTGGCGGTGTCGATCTCACCGACGCAACCGAAGCCAGAAAGGCGATCGATGCGGCGGCTTCGCATTTCGGAAAACTCGACGCCCTGATCAATATCGCAGGCGGATTTGCCTTTGAGACGACCACCGAAGGCGATCCGAAAACCTGGCAACGGATGTATGCGCTCAATGTTCTGACCGCGCTCAACGCCTCGCGGTCGGCCATCCCTCACCTCATCGCCTCGGGCGCAGGACATATCGTCAATGTCGGCGCGATGGGCGCGCTCCAGGCCGGCGCGGGCATGGGCGCCTATGCGGCATCAAAGGCCGGCGTGCATCGCCTCACTGAGGCGCTCGCCGCCGAATGGAAAGGCAAGATCACCGTGAACGCGGTGCTGCCGTCGACCATCGACACCGCGGCCAACCGCGCCAGCATGCCGAATGCGGACTTTGCGAAATGGGTCAGGCCCGAAGAACTGGCTGACGTCATCCTGTTTTTGGCAAGTGACGCGGCAAGTGCCATCACGGGCGCCCTGCTCCCGGTCAACGGACGGGTTTAACGTGGCCAAGCCCGCGTGCGATCTGGGGTAAACTGGGGCAGTGAGTCGTCAGATCACTGTTCAGGAATGCATGCCCCTTGGAAACCGCGCTTTATTTGCCAGTTAAAAAGTTTCTTGAAAAGCTCGGCTTCACGGTCAAGGGCGAGATCGGCGGCTGCGATCTCGTAGCGCTTTCGAACGACGAACCTCCGATCGTGGTCATTGGCGAATTGAAGCTCGCCTTCAACCTCGAACTGATCCTGCAAGCGGTTGACCGCGCCGCTGCCAGCGATGAGGTCTGGCTTGCCGCCAAATTCTCCGCACGCGGCAAGGGACGGGAGAGCGATGCGCGTTATCGCAATCTCTGCCGCCGGCTTGGCTTCGGTATGCTCGCGGTTACCACATCGGGTGCGGTCGAGGTTATTGTCTCCCCCGCCACCGTTCCTCGCCGAGATCCGAAGCGGCGCTCACGCCTGATCGCCGAGCATCGAAAGCGTCAAGGTGACCCGGCGCTTGGCGGCAGCACCCGCGCCCCGATTATGACGGCTTACCGCCAGCAGGCCTTGGCCTGCGCCTCAGCCCTCTCGCATGGCCCCCGCAAGGTTCGCGAACTCAAACCGGCCATTCCGGACGCACCAAAAATTCTGCAGCACAATGTCTACGGCTGGTTCGACCGCATCGAGCGCGGCATCTACGTCCTGACCGATTCCGGGCGCGCTGCGCTCAAGCGCTGGCCGCAGCAGCCGCTCGAAATGGCTGGCGCAGCCGAGCGAGCGCGATGAGTCAGATCAGGTCGGGAGAAACGCGATGATCGTTGTGACGGGAAGTGTGACAGCGCGGCAAGATTCCTTCGACGAAGTCCGAAGATTGAGCCTGGAGCATGTACATCGCTCGCGCCTCGAGCCGGGTTGTCACGCGCACAGCGTGCATATCGACTGCGAGAATCCGCTTCGGCTGGTGTTCGTCGAACAATGGTTCGATCGTGCTGCACTTAGAACCCATTTCGCTGTGCCCGCCTCGCGCGACTTCGTCCGAGCGCTGAAATCTCTCGCCGCCAGCGCTTCAACGATCGAGATTTTTGACGTGACGCGGATCGAGAATCTTTGACGTCGGATGGATGCATAGCTGTATTGCCACATCAATTTCATATTGCAATGCAACATAGGCATCCCTAGATATCTCCCGCCAGAACAAGGGGTCGGCGATGAGCCAGGATTGGAACACGAAATACGGACCGCGGCGCGTTCGGCGTGATCCGCCCACGCTCGAAGAGGCGATCTTCGCGGCCGCTGGCATCACCGAAGACCAAAGCGAGCAGGCCGAAATCGCGGCATCGCTGATGGGCATGCCGATTGAAACCGTCACTGCCGAGATCAGGAAGGCCGGACGCATACAAGCGCGCACCGCTACCCGTGTGATCGCCGGTGAACAAGGCGCTCAGCGATCGATCGTGGTCGAACGTCGCGTGGTGAGAAAATTCGGCAACGACAAGCGAACCGGTACGTAAGAACCAGGCCCGTAAGAACAACGGCGGATCCGGACGATTAAAGCGCGATGAGATTTCGTTAAATCGTCATCGCGCTTAGTTCTTTGATGAAGCATGATCTTTTCGGAAAACCGCTTCACACTTTTCCGGATCATGCTTTAGCTGCCCCTGCCCCTCGCTTGGCTCACGCGACCTGCTTCCAGCCATACAGCCGCAATAAAAACTTCCAATAAGCACGATTGAATTGAAGAACTGCACGCACGGCATCGACTGGCGTGATGATCACTGGCCGTGCGAGTTCGGGCCGAGGCTGCTCCTTGACGTCAATCGTGCCGGTGGATTCGCCGTAGCGGAACGTCAGATGGGCCCCAAACTTGTTGGCAAGCGCGCGCATGGCCTCGTTTTGAGCGCCGGTCGTAATCCGCAGGAAGCGATAGCCCTTGGCGTGCGCTTCTTCGATCAATTTACGGAACAGAAGACTTCCAACTCCCTGGCGGCGCAGGCTGGCTTCCACGCTGAAGGCGATCTCCGGCAGCACATCCGGCGAGGTCTCCGGCGGATGAAGCTCCGCTGCACCCCGCACCACGCCGTCTTCGAGATAGGCGATAATCAAGGTCCCGTCATCAGCGCATTTTTCCGCGTAACGCTCGACGAAGCTGTCGTCCATGAAGCCGTGAAAGCGGTCATGACGGCTTTCGTGGTCGAGCCGCAACAGATGATCCCGGAGCAGCGGCAGCTCTTCCTGCCGGCTCAGCGTCCGAACGATGCCTCTGGCAACCGCCGAGCCCGAAACGTCCTGGTAGTTCACGTCAAATCTCCTCTTGGTAGCCCTCGAGGAGGCGTCGAATCCCTAGACCTTTGATATTGTGCATCGCAGCATAAAATTCAAGGCCAATTTCAGCCGCAAATAACGGCAGTGGTTAACCCTGCGGAGCCATCGCAATTCACAGAACCATCTGGGTCTGGGTCACGATCGCGACGAGCTTTCCCTCCTCGGTTTCCAGCCGCGTTTGCCAGACCTGCGTGCGTCGCCCCCGATGGACGGGTGTCGCCGTGGCAATGACGGTGGTTCCCTCCTTCGCACCGCCAATGAAATTGGTCTTGCTTTCAATGGTGGTCGTGCCCTTGGCATCCTCCGGCAGATTGATCAAGGTTGCCGCAGCACCGACGGAATCCGCGAATGCCATCACGGCGCCCCCGTGAATGCTGTGATTGAGCGTGCAGAGATCGGGACGAACCAGCATCTTGGCCATGACGCGGTCCTTGTCGGCTTCGACGAAAGTTACTCCCTTCAATTCCGCAAACGGAATTTTCATCGAGC
>CAVVLH010000011.1:0-110600 GCA_963748805.1 uncultured Alphaproteobacteria bacterium
TGTGTGTACCTGGTTGCAGCATCGTATTGCTGACCGCGCTCAAGCCGTTCAGGCAGGCGTTGACCGGCGGAAGTATGGCGTAATTCATGAAATTTTCCTTTCACCCAGTAAAGTTTTTAAATCCACCCGGAGCTGCTTAAATTCAGTTTCATCCGTTCCGTCATAAAAATCCAAGATCTTGCCGTTGGGTCCCACTAAAACCAGGTAGGTGCTGTGAATAAATTGGGCCCCCGGGGTTCCGTTCGGATTTTCCAAAGCATCCAGTTTGAAACCTTCGGTGGCCGTCTTCAGCAGGTTTTTTTTGTCGCCAGTCAGGAATAGCCATTGATGGGGATCCGCGTGCAAGTCATCAGCATAATCCCGCAGGACCGCCGCCGTGTCATACTGCGGGTCTACCGTGAAGGTCACCAATTGAAGCCGGGGGTCCCCTTTCCATTCAGTCTGAAGCCGGCTCATCTGCTCGCTCATCACCGGACAAGATCCGGCGCAGCGGGTAAAGATAAAATCCGCGACCCAGTAATGGCCCTGGAGTTCGGAGCTCTGCACCGTGCGTCCGCTTCGCTCCTCATAAGAAAAAGAAGGGGCGTTCCAGTAAACCCCTTTGAAATGCGGTTCCGGATGCCAAAAAACCCTCAAGCCGATAACAGCCAAAGCGATGAGGACCAGGCTGAGGACGGACCATAATTTCCAAAGGTATTCTTGTTTTTGCTTCACGCGGCGTTCCTGACTTTACTTTTTTCGACCGCCCAGGCGGAAAAACCATAGAGGGCCAATCCGGTCACAGCCAGGACAAGCAAAGACGTCCCCAGGGCCGGCAGTTGGCCGAAATCGGACTGCGGGAAAAGCCCCCGACGGATGCCCGCCACCCCGTAAGTCATTGGGTTGACCTTCATGAAGGCCTGAAGCCAGACCGAGGAAGTGGCGGGAAAGACGGCGCCCGAGGCCATCCAAAGGGGCAGCAGAACCAGATTCATGATGGTATGGAATCCCTGGCTGGACTCGATGGTCCAGGCCAGCCAGAAACCCATGCCGGTGAGGACAAAGGAAATCAGGAAAAGGGACAATACCATTCCCAAAAAGGGGCCCAGTTGAAAGGTCGCCCCCACCGTCCCGGCGAAAAGAAGCAAGATAAAACCCTGGAGGAAAGCCAGGGTGGATCCGCCCAATATTTTGGTCGCCTGTGTGGGGCTCGACGGCTTTGACGTCCTCGCCATCAGCTATGCGTCCCCAGGTATCGCCGCTGAGTGGCACATTGATCGCAGTGCGTTGGGCATCGTGCTGTCCATGGAGTTGCTCGGCATGGCGATCGGTGCAATTACTCTTGGCGCGCTCGCCGACCGGATCGGCCGGCGCAACACCATTCTGACTTGCCTGAGCCTGATGTGCATCGGCATGGCTTGCGTAACATGGACCCGCACAATTGCCATGTTATGCGTTCTACGGGTATTGACCGGTCTCGGAATCGGCGGGATGTTCGCATCGGCGAACGCCCTCGTGGCCGAAACATCCAACGTTCGTCAACGCGACCTCTGCGTCACGTTGATGACTGTGGGCTACCCCTTAGGAGCGATTGCCGCCGGACTTTTCGCGGAGAATCTTCTGAAGGGCTATGGCTGGCGCTCCATCTTCGTAGTCGGCTCGTTGGCAACGCTGGTGATGATTCCGATTGTACTGCTGCGACTGCCGGAATCCGTCAGTTGGCTTTACACCCGACGCCCCCCGGGGGCGCTCGGAGCTGCAGCCGGGCAACCCAACGGGCAGATTCGACTGGCAGATCCGGTGTACGCTCGCAAGGTCATTCTGCTCACGCTTGTCTATACGCTTCACTTCATCACCTTCTACTTCCTGCTGAAGTGGGTGCCGAAGATAGTCGTCGATCTAGGTTACCCCGCCAGTGGCGCCGCGAGCGTACTTGTTTGGGCTAACGTGGGCAGCGCCATTGGCGGGGCGGGCATCGGGTTGCTGGCTCAGCGTTTTCCAATTCGTGCGCTGACGGGCATCCTCATGCTCGGCAGCACGATCATGGTCTGCATATTCGGTCGCGGTCAGAACTCACTGGCGGCGATGGGATGGATATGCCTTCTTACCGGCATTTGCACCAGTGCAGGCGGCGCCGGCGTATACGCCATCACGGCCCCCTGATCCGCCAGCCATCCTACGAAGTCGGCAACGAATTCGTCGAAAGGTTCGTCGAAGCCGACGCGGAGAATTCGCTCTACTTCCTGCCTGCGGCACGCGAGGGCCACGCGATGTTCGATCTGGCCGGCTTCATCCGCGGACGGCTCGAAAATGCCGGCGTGCTGATGATCGACGACACCGGCATCGACACCTATTCTGACCAGCGTTTTTTCAGCTACCGCCGTTCCGTGCACCGAAAGGAAGCGGACTACGGCCGCCACGTTCATGCCATCGTTCTTGAAGGGTGACGGCGGGCAAGCATTTCCTGCGTTAGCCATGACTTAAATGACACCAAACAGCCACCGGTTCGCCATCCTGTCTGCCCTAGACGTTAATCGATTTTAACGATATCGCTCTGAGCCGATGAGCGACTTGTCAGTAACCTTGTCCCGCGTTTCCCGGATCGCGCTACGCGCTACGATGGCGAGCGTGCTGCTGACGACGGCCGTTGGCCTTGGCGGCTGCGCCGGCGGCGGTGCGGCCGGCAATTCCTTTGCCATGGCGAGCAACGCCAGCGGTCCGACGATCGCGTTCGAATCCATCGACGGCCCGCCGCCGCAGGTGTTCGATCGGATGGTCGGCATTTTAGACAGCGAATCCAAGTTGCGCAGCCTGTCGATCGTGTCCCGCGAGAGCACTGCTGCTTACCGGGTACGGAGCTATCTCGCCGCCCAAGTAAGCCGGGGACGCACCACGATCGCCTGGGTCTGGGACGTCTACGACCAGAACCAGCAGCGCGCCTTGCGGCTTTCCGGCGAAGAGCAGGCCGGCAGGGCCAGTCGCGACGCCTGGTCTTCAGCTGACGATTTGGTGTTGCGGAAAATCGCCCAGTCCGGCCTTAGCGGTCTCGCCGGCATGATCAATGGAACGCCCCCGGTGGATGCGCCTCCGCCGGCGCCCCCCTCAGTTCCTTCCAGGCGTGGACCAGCCGTCGCCAGCGCCGAGGAAAGCGCCACACCGCAAGAGGGCGAATTCACTGTGGGCGCCCTCGGCTATACCAACCAATAGCCAAGACTATACTCGCCATTAGCCAAAGCCGCCGGAAAGCCGGAAAAGCGGCATTTTAGCCCGGGAAAACCGCGCGGACGGGTTGCCAGCCGGGTTACCCTCTTGATATCACCCGCCTATCTAACGCGCTCTTTCGTGGGGATTGCGATATGCTGAATGTTGTCTCCAGCAAGGCGCGGGGAGAAGCCTCGATGTCGGCCAAAAACGGCTCGATCAAGCTCGTCGCCGGTAATTCCAATCCGGCGCTGGCGAAGGAAATCGCCGGCTGGCTCGGTCTGCCGCTGACGAAAGCGATTGTCCGCCGCTTCGCCGACATGGAAATTTTCGTCGAGATCCAGGAAAACGTCCGCGGCTCCGACGTGTTCATCATCCAGTCGACGTCGTTTCCGGCCAACGACCATCTGATGGAATTGCTGATCATCACCGATGCGTTGCGCCGGGCCTCGGCGCGCCGCATCACCGCGGTGGTGCCCTACTTCGGCTACGCCCGTCAGGACCGCAAGGCCGGACCGCGCACGCCGATTTCCGCCAAGCTGGTGGCGAACCTGATCACCCATGCCGGCGCCGATCGCGTCATGACGCTCGATCTGCACGCCGGGCAAATCCAGGGCTTCTTCGACATCCCAACCGACAATCTCTACGCCTCGCCGGTGATGGTGCGCGATATCCGCGAACGCTTCGACCTCACCAATGTGATGGTGGTGTCGCCCGACGTCGGCGGCGTGGTTCGCGCCCGCGGGCTCGCCAAACGCATCAACGCCCCGCTCGCCATCATCGACAAGCGCCGCGAGCGCGCCGGCGAGTCCGAAGTCATGAACGTGATCGGCGACGTCGCCGGCTATACCTGCATCCTGGTCGACGACATCGTCGACTCCGGCGGCACGCTGGTGAATGCCGCCGATGCGCTGCTCGCCAACGGCGCCAAGGAAGTCTACGCCTATATCACCCACGGCGTGCTGTCCGGCGGCGCGGTGACGCGCATCACCTCGTCGCGGCTGAAGGAACTTGTCATCACCAACTCGATCCAGCCGACCGAAGCGGTCAACAAGTCGCCCAATATCCGCACGCTGACGATTGGCTCCCTGATCGCGGACGCAATCGGCCGAACGGCGTCGGAAGAGTCGGTGTCGAGCCTGTTCGATTAAGGGCTGATATCGATCATTGGCCGGTCGCACGTCCCTCGTCTTTGACGACCAGGGATCAGGCTAACACAACCTCAGTAGCATCTCACGATGTTGACCTGCCCGTTGCCACCATGGCCGTCAGGAACCGTGACGGTCTCGGCGCCACAGTTCGACACGTAGGGCCGGCCGGACGGCACGACGGCCGGCGGATAGCGATGGGCCCAATCCCAGGGAATGTCGCTCGCGTTGGAGTTACCGATATCGGCCGGCAGCGGCTGCGTTCCGCTCAACACCGGCTCGCCGGCAGGCCCGTAGCCGTAGTCATCGACGTCTCCCGGCCAGATATAGGCGCCCTGCAAGCCGCGATGGTGCCGGAAGTGGCCGGCGAAGCGATGGGACGTCAGATGCGACCCGCCGTGAGAGGCGCCCCGGGAGGCGGCGAAAGTCTGGTCGGCGGCAAGCATCAACGCGATTGCGCCAAGCGCCGTACTCAACATTCCTGATTTCATGACACGCACCTCACAGTTGGCAACCAGCCCTCCGCAAGGACGCTAGGCTGCGCGTTTTCGCCCCGCAAACCCATCCTTAATTTTTAGTTAAAACGTAATCTTAACCGGGAACCTGGGCCTGAAGTGGCTCGCGGCGCTACACGATCCCGGCCGCGACCTGTCCGCGTAGCCGCTCGAGGCTGAGCAGCGTATTGGCGCAGGCTTCCGCAACCCCGGTCCCCTTGACGGCGAAATGCTGCCGCAGGAATTCGACGTCGGCTGTCTCGCGGAACTGCTGCGGCGTCACCACCGCCGAGAATACCGGAATCTCCGTGCGCAGTTGAACGTCCATCAACGACCTGATCACGGTTTCGGCGATGTATTCGTCATCGATCACAAGCCCGGCCGCCACGATCGCGGTGTAGCGCCGGGTTTTGGCCAACAGCTGTACATGGAGCGGAATCTCGAAGGCGCCGGGCACTTCGAACACGTCGATCGACGCGCGCGCGACGTGACGCGCTTCGATTTCGGCGAGGAAGGCCTCGCGGCACATGGCGACCACATCGCGATGCCAGGCCGACTGCACGAAGGCGACCCGCTGCGGCTTAGCAAAGCGCGGATGGCCGGCAGCGTCTTTGGACTCGACTGCGTCTTGCGACATCTGAAAAACTGCTCATTTCGAATTGTGCCGAAGGTCATCGCGCTGTGCTCGATGACCTGCCCGCAACGATGACCAAGGCAACTATGACCAAGACGCCCGCCGGCAGCAAGCCGGGCCGGCACCGCCCGAACGCATGCCTGCGTAAACGCCGTGCCGGAGTTCGCAAGCGCCGTTCCAGGAAACGGCCCGGGGCGTAAAAGTTAACGATTTGGGCGGGACGCGAATCCAATTCCGGTTTGTTCTCATTCAAAAGTTAACGCGCACGAAGAGTTGTGGACGATTTGGGCTTTGGCTGTGGATGGACTCCGGCCCCGGTTGCGCGGATTCCGCAAATCACATCACTTCGTCCCGGCAAGCTCCGATCCCGGCGCAAGGGATCATCGGGCAAGCAACCGCCACGGCGCGTAATTGAGAGCGCATGTCGGCGTGCCGCGTGCGTATCACTCGTATCCGATGACAAAAGGCAAGGTCGAGACGGCATGTCCCTCCTCGAAGGCATTATCGATTCCCCGAACAATCCGCTTGCGGTCGTCGAGGACGTCGCCAGCGACAACAACCTGGCGTTCGAGCGCTCCGGCGAAGACGAAGTGACGATCGTCTCCAAGGGCAACTGGACCGACTACCAGCTCGTCCTTCACCTGGATGAACGAGATCGAGGCGCTGCATCTGGCCTGCGCGTTCGACATGAAGATTCCGCACGTCCGCAAGGGTGAGGTGCAGCGGCTGATCGCCGCGATCAACGAGCAGCTATGGGTCGGGCATTTCGATATCTGGACCCATACCGGCATGATCATGTACCGTCAGGCGCTGGTGCTGCCGGGCGGCATCCGGGCCTCGACCGCGCAATGCGAGACCATGCTGGTGAGCGCGCTCCACGCCTGCGAACGTTATTATCCCGCGTACCAGTTCGTGGTCTGGGCCGGCAAGACCGCCGCGGAAGCCATGAGCGCGGCGATGTTCGACACCGAGGGCGAGGCGTAGGGGCGTTTCCGATACGCTTCGGCATTCGCCGTCGTCCCTGCGAACGCAGGGACCCATACGCCGTGACGGCGTTGTCATGGCAAAGAGCTTGTGGCCTGTCTTTCGCTTCACTAGAACCGGCTATGGTATCGCGACGAGCGCAAGCGCTCGCGCGGGGGTCCCTGCGTTCGCAGGGACGACCAATGAATTGTGGTGGAGAGCGTGAGCAACACGACCACATTGAAGAACATCCAGGGCACCATCGTCCTCGCCGGCGCGGGCAAGATGGGCGGCGCGATGCTGTCGGGCTGGCTCGCCCAGGGCCTCGACGCGAGCCGCGCGGCCGTGATCGAACCGCATGCTTCCGAGGATATTCGTGCGTACCTCGCCAAGGGCGTGCGGCTTAACCCCTCGCCGCAAGATTGCGGAACCGTCGCGGCCTTCGTGGTGGCGCTGAAACCGCAGGCGTTCCGCGAGGCGGGCCCGAGCCTGAAACCCTATGTCGATGCAACCACGCTGGTGGTCTCGATCATGGCGGGAATGACGATCGCCTCACTTGGCGAGGTGCTGGGCGGCCACGTCGTGCGCGCGATGCCCAACACCCCGGCCGCGATCGGCCGTGGCATCACGGTTGCGGTCGCCGCAGAGGACGTCAGCGACGGCAACGAGCGAAACTGCAAGTGACCTGCTGCGCGCCACCGGATGGGTCGAATGGGTCGAGGACGAAAACCTGATGGACGCGGTGACCGCGGTCTCCGGCTCCGGTCCGGCCTATGTGTTTCTGCTGGCCGAGGAACTGGCGCGCGCCGGCGTCGCGGCGGGATTGCCCGAGCAGCTTGCCATGACGCTTGCGCGCGAAACCGTCGCAGGCTCCGGCGAGCTGTTGCGCCGTTCGGATCTGGCGGCCGCGGCGCTGCGCCAGAACGTTACTTCTCCCGGTGGCACCACGGCGGCCGCGCTCGAAGTGCTGATGGGAAAGGACGGAATGCAATCGCTCTTGACGCGTGCAGTTGCCGCCGCGACCCAACGCTCGAAGGACCTGGCGAAGCCCTCATCCTGAGGAGCGGCCGCACCCGAGCAGGCCGAGCGGTAGCGAGGCCGTCGCGAACCGTGCATTAGAAGGCCGCGTCTCGAAGGATGGAGGGCGCATGGGAGGACATCCTTCGAGACGCCGCTTCGCGGCTCCTCAGGATGAGGTCCGAGTTTGCGGCCCGAACTGTTTCGTAAAACTCTCGACATTGACCAGACCGCGGGCGTGACGGCCCTCGCCGATGCGGCGCTTCTCGTCGAACGCCTCGACCTCAAACCGAATGATCCGCCGCTCCACCGCGATGACCTTGGCGGTGGTTCGTACCGTCGCGCCGACGGGCGTTGCGGCAAGATGGCGGATATCGACCTCGGTGCCGACCGTGACCCAGCCCGCTTCAAGAGCGGCCTTGATGGCGTCGGCGGAGGCCAGCTCCATCTCCAGGATCATCATCGGCGTCGCATAGACCATCGGCATGCCCGGAACGAAATGCCCGACCGTGCGATCGGCCGGCACGATCAAGATGCGCTCGGCGCTCATGCCGACCTTGATGACTTCGCGTGCGTCCATGGATTTTTCTTTCTTCCCTCTCCCCTTGCGGGAGAGGGTGGCGCGAAAGAGCGTAGCGAGTTCGTGCCGGGTGAGGGGTTTGGTTTCCGTGGGAAGAGAGACCCCTCACCCACCCTCGATGCTTCGCATCTCAGGCACCCTCTCCCACAAGGGGAGAGGGGAAAACAACCGGCGTCACTTCTTCGCGAGACGTTCAACGAAGGACACGCCGCCCTTCATCTTGTGGACCAGCGGCGCTTCGTTGATCTGGATCACGACGGCTTCGGCGTCGACGCCGAGATTCTTCACCAGCGCTTGCGTGATGTCGCGCATCATGCCGACCTTCTGTTCATCGGTGCGTCCGGCGGCCATGCTGATGGTGATTTCGGGCATTTTTGTTTCCTTTTTCCTTATTGCAAACTGTCTTGCACTGACCTCATCCCTGCATAACGGCTTCGCCGTTATCGCTGGAGGAGCGCACTTCTTGTGCGCGTCTCGAAGGATGGCCCATTGTCCTCATGGTTCGAGACGGCGCAACCATGAAAACGCGAAAAGTCCGATAGATTTTCTTCCGCGCCTCCTCACCATGAGGACCTAGCCCCACGTGACCGCGTGGCGTGCCAATATTTTGCGCACCGCCGCAACGAGTTCGCCTTCATCGACCTCGGTTTGCGCCTCGGCCTGCTTCTTCAGATATTCGTCGCGATCTTCGTTCGTCGTGAGCCCGGCGCCGAGAACGAGGTCCTTGACCAGAACCTTGCCCTTCGCCTTCTCGTCCGAACCCTGGATGATCACGCAAGGCGCGTTGCGGCGATCGGCATATTTGAGCTGATTGCCCATGTTCTTGGGGTTGCCGAGATAAAGCTCGGCGCGGATTTTGTCGGCGCGAAGCGCGGCGACCATTTTTTGATAGTCCGCGACGCGGTCGCGATCGAACACGGTGACGACGACGGGACCGGGTTCCGGCCGCGTGTCGAGTTTGCCGAGCATCGTCAGCGCGGCTTGCAACCGCGACACGCCGATGGAAAATCCGGTGGCCGGCACTACCTCGCCACGAAAGCGGGAGACGAGACCATCGTAGCGCCCGCCGCCGCCGACCGAGCCGAAACGCACGGGCCGGCCCTTTTCGTCCTTGGTGTCCAGCAGGAGTTCAACTTCGAAAACCGGGCCGGTGTAATATTCGAGGCCGCGAACGACGGAGGGATCGATGACAACACGACCGTCATCATAGCCAGTTGCAACAACTAGTTCGCTGATTTGTGAAAGTTCAGCGATTCCCTCTAGCCCCAAAGGACTATCTTCGACACGAGACTCGAAATTCGCGATCGTGACTGCGTTCGACGAGAATTTACTCTTTGCGCCGGAGTCGACCTCTCCCCAGCCGGTAAAGTTTATGACACGAGATATTCCAATGTCGTCGAGACCGGCCCCCTTGGTGAAATCACCCTTCCCTTCTTCGCCCCCATCCCATCGTCCAGGGCCGAGTAGCTTGGCTACTTCATCGAGCGAAAATTTATCCAGCTTGTCGATCGCCCGCAGCACCGTCAGCCGTCGTCCGGCATTCTCCGCACCGTCAAGCCCGATGCTCTCCATCAAGCCATCAAGCACCTTGCGGTTATTCACCTTCACCACATAGGAGCCGCGGGGAATGCCGAGCGCCTCCATCGTGTCGGCCGCCATCATGCACATTTCGGCATCGGCCGCGGCGCTCGACTGGCCGCCTGCCGCGGTGCCGATGGTGTCGGCGTCGAACTGCATGAACTGACGGAAGCGGCCGGGGCCGGGCTTCTCGTTGCGATAGACGTAGCCGAAGCGGTAGCTGCGATAGGGCAGCACGAGGTTCTCGGTGCCGTAACGTTCCGCGACATAGCGCGCCAGCGGCGCGGTGAGATCGTAGCGCAGCGAAATCCACTGCTCGTCGTCGTCCTGGAACGAGAACACGCCCTCGTTGGGCCGGTCCTGATCGGGCAGGAACTTGCCGAGCGCGTCGGTGTATTCCATCGCCGGCGTTTCCACCGGCTCGAAGCCGTAAAGCTCGTAGACTTCGCGGATTTTCTCGACCATCTGCCGCGTCGCGTTGATCGCGGCCGGGCCACGGTCTTCCAGCCCGCGCGGCAGGCGCGCCTTCAGTTTTTGCGGCTTTTTCGGTTTGTCGGCCATGGGGCTGCGTTGGTATCAGCCGAAATGCCAAGCGGCAACCTTGCTTCCTTCCCTTCTCCCCTTGCGGGAGAAGGTGGCGAGATCGACCGCAGGGCGATCGAGCCGGATGAGGGGTTTTGAGTCCAACAAGAACCCCCTCACCCGCCTTCGCTTCGCTCGGCACCCTCTCCCGCAAGGGGAGAGGGGAAGAAGCCTCACAAAACCTTCCGGATCCAGTTGTGCGGATCGTTGGTGCGGCCGTACTGGATATCGACCAGCTGCTTGCGCAGCCCCATGGCGACCGGACCCGCCTCACCGCCGCTGATCAGAAAATCGCCGCTCGCCGATCGCACCTTGCCGATCGGCGAGATCACGGCGGCGGTGCCGCAGGCAAAGGCTTCCTTCAGCTTCCCGCTGGCAGCGTCTGCGCGCCACTGGTCGATCGAATAGGCCTCTTCGCGCACGGGCTTTCCGGAATCCCTGACCAGCGTGATGATCGAATCCCGCGTGATGCCCGGCAGGATCGTGCCGAGCGGCGGCGTCAGCAACGAACCGTCCTCGAACACGAAGAAGATGTTCATGCCGCCGAGTTCCTCGACGTAACGGCGCTGGATCGCATCGAGGAAAACCACCTGGTCGCAGCCGTGATCGATGGCTTCGGCCTGCGCGCGCAGGCTTGCAGCGTAGTTGCCGCCGCACTTGACGGCGCCGGTGCCACCGACCGCGGCACGGGTGTAATTCTCCGATACCCAGATCGAGACCGGCGCGGGTCCGCCCTTGAAATAGGAGCCGACCGGCGAGGCGATCACGGCGAAGATATATTCCGCCGACGGTTTCACGCCGAGGAAGACCTCACTCGCGATCATGAAGGGGCGCAGATAGAGACTGCCCTCGCCGCCTGGGATCCAGGCGCGGTCGATGCGGACCAACTGCTCGACCGCTTCGATGAAGACAGCCTCGGGCAGCGGCGCCATCGCCATCCGGTCGGCCGAATTCTGGAACCGTTTGGCATTGGCGTCGGGGCGGAACAGATTCACCCCGCCATCGTCGCGCCTGTAGGCCTTGAGGCCTTCGAAAATCTCCTGCGCGTAGTGCAGCACGGCGCCGGCCGGATCGAGCGGAAAATTCGCGCGAGATTCGATGCGCGCGCTATGCCAGCCCTTGGCCTGGTCGTAACGCACGAGTGCCATGTGGTCGCTGAAAATCCGGCCGAAGCCCGGATTTTCGAGCTTTGCCGCGCGCTCCGTCTCCGGTGTCGGGTTCGCCGCCGGCTGAATTTCGAATTTCAAACTCATTTCCTCGTTTCCCGCTGTTCTCGACCGGCGCGGCCTGCCTCTTTCGGGCCTGCTAGCTCAACTGGTCTGGACCTTCGCGACCAACCGGCCTTGCGGCCAGTCCCCACCGGGCGCGTCACAAGGACATGCTTTTGTGGAGCGAGGAAGTCCAGTATGTTTGCCGGAATGCCGCCCGACAGTCGTACGGTCAACATATCCGAAGGCTTTGCTGCATCTTCCGGCCCCGTTGGGCCATTTACAGCGCCACGACCGCAACGAAACGACTTATTATTTCGTCGTGATCGGCTTTTTTGTAACATTGAACCCAAGATATGTCAATATGGCTGACATAATTTTATCAGGCTCGTCGGCGTCGGCCGGCTCCAAGCCAAACGAGACACGTTCGGCCATGGCGTCCGCGGGCTTGCGCTGGGACATCATCGAACTTCTGTTCTTCGCCTACCGCGATTTCGTCGGCGACGCCGATCACGAGCTAGAGGCCTTCGGTTTCGGCCGTGCGCATCACCGGGTGCTGCATTTCGTCCACCGCTATCCCGGGCTGAAGGTCGCCGACCTGCTCAACGTGCTGCGAATCACCAAGCAGTCGCTCGGACGCGTGCTGAAGCAACTGCTCGACGAGGGTTATATCGTGCAGAAGGCCGGCAACAACGATCGCCGGCAACGCCTTCTTTTCGCCACCCCGAAGGGCGAGGCGCTGGTGGCAAAGCTCGCAGGACTGCAAACCGAGCGGCTCAACCGCGCGCTGCGCGGCATCGACCCGGCCGGCCTCGAGGCTGTCAGGCAATTCCTGCGCGCCATGATTGATCGCGACGATCCCGACAAGGTGCTGGAAGCCATTTTTGGTGTCGCGCCCGCGGGCGCAAAGACAAAGGAATAGACGTGGCCGAGGCTGTAGCCATCGCACGAACACGCCCGAAGCCGGCCGACGACGCTCCGCATCTGTTGCTGGTCGACGACGACCGCCGCATCCGCGACCTGTTGTCGCGTTTTCTGTGCGGCGAGGGCTACCGCGTCACCACCGCGATGAGCGCGAAGGACGCCCGCGCCAAGCTCAACGGCCTGAATTTCGACCTGCTCATCCTCGACGTGATGATGCCGGGCGAGACCGGTTTCGACCTTGCCCGATTCATCCGGACCTCCTCCTCCGTGCCAATCGTCATGCTGACCGCGCGCCACGAGGCGGAAAGCCGCATCGAAGGCTTGCAGATCGGCGCCGACGACTACGTCGCCAAACCGTTCGAGCCCCGCGAATTGTCGTTGCGGATCGGCAATATCCTCAAGCGCACCGCGCCGCCGCCGGTGGAGACGCTGGAGCAGATCGCGTTCGGGCCTTACGTCTATCATTTGGAGCGCGGCGAGTTGCGGCAAGGCGAAGAAGCCATTCGCCTCACCGACCGCGAACGCGACATGTTGCGGATTCTGGCGCTGGCGCGCGGCGAAACCGTGCCGCGCAACAACTTGACGGGCGACGGCAGCGTCAACGAGCGCGCGGTCGACGTGCAGATCAACCGCCTGCGGCGCAAGATCGAGCGCGATCCTGCCAATCCGTTATTCCTGCAGGCGGTGCGCGGCATCGGCTATCGCCTGGTCGCTTCGCCTTGAGGTGTGTGAACCGCTTGGAGTGAGATCGTGCTGATCAGCCAACACAGCCGGGCAGTCTTTCCGCTCCCCTCCCCCTTGCGGGGTCCGAGGCGAGCGAAGCTCGCTCTCGAGGTCGGGGGTGGGGGTGAGCAGCAAACAACTGCGGCTTCGATACCCCCCTCCCCCAACCCTCCCCCGCAAGGGGGGAGGGAGTTCACTTCCGCAGCCGTCACAGTTCGACACCATCTCACCGAGCACCGCCGGATGAGCACGCCTAGCGCCCACTTTCCGAAGTTCGCATCCCGGCGCGGCGTGCACCTTTGCGAACTTCGGAAAGCTATGGGCGCTAGCAAATATCATTTACGAATGGAGCTTTGGATTTGACGTTCGCTTCTGAAAATCGCGGCAAGCGGGCGGCGAACGTCAAATCCGCTCCATTCGACACGGGATTGACACTGATCCGCACCGCCGCAGGGCGGGTGTCGGCCGCCAATGGCTGGATGGGCAACGCGTTCAAGAGCTGGATGCCGACCGGCCTCTATGCCCGCGCGCTTCTGATCATGATCGTGCCGATGGTGATCCTGCAATCGGTCGTAGCGTTCGTGTTCATGGAACGGCACTGGAACACGGTGACACGGCACCTGTCGGCTGCCGTCGTGTCCGACATCGCCGCATTGATCGACGTCTACAAGAGTTATCCTCAGGACAAGGATCGCTCGCAGATCCGGCGCATCGCCCAGCAGCGGCTCGGACTGGTAGTGGATTTCCTCCCCGCCGGCGATATGCCGCCGCCCGGACCGAAGCCGTTCTTCTCGCTGCTCGACCAGACGCTCTCGGTGCAACTCGGCCGGCAGATCGCCAAGCCGTTCTGGATCGATACCGTCGGCCGCTCCAACCTGGTCGAAATCCGCGTTCAGCTCGACGACGCGGTGATGCGGGTCTTCGCGCTGCGCAGCGCCGCTTACGCCTCCAACTCGGAGATCTTCCTGTTCTGGATGGTCGGGACGTCCTCGATCCTGTTGATCGTCGCTGTTCTGTTCCTGCGCAACCAGATCCGCCCGATTCTGCGGCTGGCGGATGCCGCCGAAAGCTTCGGCAAGGGCCGTGAGGCGCCGAACTTCCGCCCGCGAGGCGCGCGCGAAGTACGCCGCGCCGCCAATGCCTTCCTGGAAATGAAATCCCGCATCGAGCGCTCGATCGAACAGCGCACCGCGATGCTCGCCGGCGTGTCGCACGACCTGCGCACCATCCTGACCCGCTTCAAGCTTGAACTTGAGCTGATCGGCGACACCCCGGAAGTCGATGCGATGCGCAAGGACGTCGACGAGATGGCGGGGATGCTGGAGGATTATCTCGCCTTTGCGCGCGGCGACAGCGGCGAGCAGGCGCAGCCGACCGACATGACGCTGGCGCTGGAGGAATTACGCAGCGATGCCGAGCGCAACGGCCATACCGCAACGGTCGCGTTCCACGGCCTTCCGGTGGTGACGGTGAAACCCGCTGCCTTCAAGCGCTGCCTCGCCAACCTCGTCTCCAACGCCGCGCGGCACGCCGACGCGATTTCAATCACCGGCTTGCGCGATCATCGCTATCTCACGGTGACCGTCGATGACGACGGCCCCGGCATTCCGCTCAACATGCGCGAAGAAGTGTTCAAGCCGTTCCTCAGGCTCGATGACGCCCGCAACCAGGACGAAGGCGGGACCGGACTGGGCCTTGCGATTGCCCGCGACATCGCCCGCTCGCATGGCGGCGATATTACGCTCGGCGACAGCCCGATGGGCGGCCTGCGCGCGGCGGTGCGAATTCCAGTGTGAGAGGCGGCCATCCTTCGAGACGCATCGCCCTGCGATGCTTCTCAGGATGAGGTTCTGTTTCGTGGTGAAATCCGCGTACCCTTATGGTGAGGAGCGCCGCATCAACGCAAAGCAGTCGGCACGAGAGCCGGAGCGGCGCGTCTCGAACCATGAGGGCCGGTCGCGTCGCTACTGCTTGCCGCCAGGCAGCAGGGCCTTGAGCTTGTCCATGTCCTTGACGTTGAGCTTGAAGCCGCCGCCGGGCATCACGATATCGCCCGGCTTCTGATCCGGCTTGCAGGCCCCCAGCCATTTCGCCTCGATCCTGGTCACGGTATCGCGCGGCGTTCCCTTGCTGCCGAGGTCGCTGTGCGAGGTGGTCGTGACCGTGTAGGCGGAGTTGAAGTCGCCGTTGATTTCCGAGTGCGAGGCAATCGAAACGCCGGCAACGCTACAGAGGGAATCGCTCACATAGCCGGTGGCCGTCTTCTGGATATCCTGCTTCGAGCAGATTTGCTTGGCCATCGGCGAGACCATGTTGTTCATGTCCCTGTCGATGGTCTCGTCGGTACAGTGCTGCATGGTCATATCCGGCAGCGGCGAGCCGGTCTTGGCCAGCTTGATTTCCCACAGACCGGCCTTGCGGATCGGCAGATCGTCGGCCCGGACGCGATCTGCCGGCGCGACCGCCAGCAGACACAGACCCAAACCCCATGCGGCAAGTTTATGCGTCATCGGTTACGTCCCGACATCAACAAGGATCTAGAAATGTAACGCCGGGCTCAGGCGCTCAATAGAGCGTGCGTAACGGCCGGTTATTGGCGCCATACGGCACCCAGCGGCAGGCGAAGGAAACATAACCGCCATAGTGCGGATCGACCGCGAGAAATTTCACCACCTTGCCGTAGCTGGCGCAGTGATCGACCGCGAGCTGACGGGCGTCGCTATGCTGGGCCAGCTCATAAGCAATGATGCCACCGGTATCGTTGCCCCTGAAGGCCGGCACGGTGTCGGCCCGCGCCGGTGCCCATGACAGCATGGCGGCGGAGGCAATCAAAACAGCGGCCTTGATGATTCGCATCGCTAACTCCGTTTATTTGGGCGCACCTTAGAGCGCATCAGCAGCTGTGAAAAGCACACGATCTCGCGAGAAATGGACTTATTGGCAGGTGTTGCCGCGCTGCACTTGACCTTGAGGAGGCTTCGCGGCACGGTTCGTTCACTTGAACATCGGCGGATCGGCTATGCGCGACATCATCTTTTTTGCCGAAAAACAGGCTTGAGCGCTGCGCTTGGGGCCGCATTTGGCCTGTTGGCGCTCTGCCAGGCCGCCGAAGCGGCCAATCCGCTTGAGCTGAATTTCTGGCTGTCGGGCCCGAAATATGACGGGCGGCTGAAGTCTTGTGAGGCTGCGCTTGGGACCGTCACTTCGCAATTCCAGGAAAAAGAAAGCACCTACTGGAATTCCGGGCTCACGATCACGGCTTACGGCCGGATTCACGAGGTCGCCTACCGTCCCTGGCAGTCGGATAATATTCCGCGCCGCTATTGCAGCGGCGATGTGCAGTTGAGCGATGGCAAGGTCCACGCCGTACACTACTCGATCATCGAGGATGGCGGTTTTGCCGGCTACGGTCAGGGCGTCGAATGGTGCGTGACCGGGCTTGACCGCAACTGGGCCAACAACCCGGCTTGCGTAGGCGCCAGGCCCTAAACTTAAGCCCTGATCTCAAACCGCGGTTTCGCGGCAGTTTTTCCAATTCTCGCTTTTTGTTCTTGAAATGTTCCAGTCCCATGCTACGGTTTCGTCGGGGATCGTGGAGTGAGGATTTTATCATGTTTGGGCGTTGCTCGGGTCGGACGGCGCGAATTTTCAATCGCCTCAGCACCCTCTTTTGGATCACGGCCATCGGCGTCGGCGCCACGGTAAGCGCATCCGCCCAGGACCGCCGGCAGAACACACCGGGCGAGTTCGATTTTTACGTACTGTCGTTGTCCTGGTCGCCGTCCTTCTGCGAGGAAGTGGCCGAGCGCGGCAATAGCGGGCGCTCCCAGCAGGCCCAGTGCGGCGGCCGGCCATTCTCCTTCGTGGTTCACGGGCTGTGGCCGCAATATGAGCGCGGCTATCCGGAATATTGCGACCGGGATTCCTGGCTCGACCGCAATATCATGGCCTCGATGCTGGACCTGATGCCGGCGCCCGGTTTGATTTTCAACGAGTGGAAAAAGCACGGCACCTGCTCGGGCCTTGGTCCGCGCGGCTATTTCGAGACCATTCGCAAGGCGCGCGCCGTCGTGAAGATTCCACCCGAATTCATCGGCCTAGCCGATCCCAAGACGATCTCGCCGGCCGACATCGAAGAGGCCTTCATCAAGGTCAATCCGGGCCTCTCTGCGACGTCCATCGCGGTGACCTGTAACCGCTCGCGGCTGAGCGAGGTGCGCATTTGCATGGGCAAGGATTTGCAGTTTCGCGCCTGCGACGAGGTCGACCGCCAGGCCTGCCGGCGCGATCAGGTGACGATGCCGCCGGTACGCGGCGGCTAGATCAGAGGCCCGCGTGCCCCGGCTGCTGCGCAGTGCGCCGCGCTCTTGCCGCGTGATGCGCTGCTGATCCGGGGTCCATTTCCTTACGATTTAAGTGTGGGTCCCGGATCTGCGGAGCAGCGTGAGGACGCTGCACCGCGTCCGGGACGCGCAGTTCGCCGCTTTGCTCATTAGGTCGCTGTGGCGTAATGCTGATGCCATGAACTATCGCCACGCCTTTCACGCCGGCAACTTCGCCGACGTCATCAAGCACGTCGTGCTGGTGCGCATCCTGCTTTACCTGCAGGAAAAGGATGCGGCGTTTCGCGTGATCGATACCCATGCCGGCGCAGGCCGCTACGACCTCACCGGCGAGGAAGCGCAACGCAGCGGCGAATGGCTGACCGGGATTGCGCGGATCATGCAGGCGCGATTTTCGGAAGACGCGCAGCCGCTGATCAAGCCCTATCTCGACATTGTCCGCTCGTTCAATCCGCAAGGAGGCCCGCTCAAGGCCTATCCGGGATCGCCGCTGATTGCCCGCGCCCTGTTGCGGCCCGACGACCGCCTGACCGCTTGCGAGGTCGAATCTGCCGCGCGACGCGACCTGATCGATGCACTGCGCCGCGACACCCAGGCTCGCGTGGTCGATCTCGACGGCTGGACCGCGTTGCCCGCTTTCGTGCCGCCAAAGGAGCGGCGCGGCCTGGTGCTGATCGATCCACCTTACGAACAGAAAGACGAGTTCGAGCGGTTGGCCGCGGGCTTTGCGGAAGCCTTCGTGAAATGGCCGACCGGCAGTTACCTGTTGTGGTATCCGGCCAAAAGCCGGCGGGCCACCGACGACCTGGCGCGGCAGGTCGCGCAGACCATCGGCGCTACAAGACCGCCCGGAAAATGCCTGCGCGTCGAATTCAGCGTCGCGCCGCAGACCGCCGGCGCAGCCCTCACCTCCGCCGGCCTTCTGGTCGTCAATCCGCCCTGGACCTTGGCGGCCGAACTCAAGACGATCCTGCCTGAACTCGAAAAGCCGCTCGGCCAGGGCGGCGCCGGCCGTTTCCGGCTCGTGCCGTCTATCTGAGTGGTCACCACAGACACCCAGACATCGAGCGGACGTTTCACATCGCAAAAGTCCGATAGGCAATGGGCCGGGAACCGTATTATGCTTGTCATGATTGGCATCGGCTTTACGTTCCGCTTCCGCGAATGGTAGCGGCGGAGTGACAAGGCCTCTTCTGATTTAGGGCAGGTTCGTCATCACGCGGGCCCGCTTGGATGGCCAAGGCGTCTGGCGGAAGATGTCCGCAGCAAAAAGTCCGGTCGGCCAATACGCGTGAGGAGCGTAACGGCGGAGCAATGCGGGGGGAGGTTTCCCGATGGCCATGACTGGGACGGTCAAATTCTTCAACGGAGAACGCGGCTACGGCTTCATCAAGCCGGACGACGGCGGTCGCGATGTGTTTGTCCACATCACCGCCGTGGAGCGGGCCGGACTGAAGGATTTGACGGAAGGACAGCGCATCACATTCGAGGTCGAACCGGACAAGAAAGGCAAAGGGCCGAAAGCGGTCAACCTCGTGATTTCCTAGTAGGCGACGACACAAAAAAAATCCCGGCCGCATGACGGCCGGGAGTTGGCGTTGTCCGATTTTTTTAGTCTTAGAAGTGATAGTTCACGCCGGCGCGCAGCAGACCGAAATGGTAGCCGTTCTGGGCTCCGGTGATGGTGAAGTTGCTGTCGTTCAGATCGACATAGAGATATTCGACCTTGGCGCTCCAGTTCTGGGCCAGGCCGACTTCGGCGCCTAACCCCACCGTCCAGCCGGCATTGGTATGGCTTTCGCTGAGGCCGCCAAACGTCTGGCCGGTCAACTCGCCGAAGGCAAGACCCGCGGTGCCGTAGAACAGGACGTTGTTGAGGGCATAACCGGCGCGGCCGCGAACCGTGCCAAACCAGGGGTTGGAGAATTTCCACGGCGCAAACGTATCGGAAGCGCCGTTGCCCTGAAGGTCGCCTTCAATGCCAAACACCCAGGGACCGGTCTGCCAGTTGTAGCCGGCCTGCGCGCCGCCAACGAAGCCTGACGGCTTGGTCGGGTTGTTGTCGACCGAACCCCAATCCCAGCCGATATTGCCGCCGATATAGGGACCGGCCCAGCTGTACATGTTGAGCGGCTGATTGACGGTGTAGGGCGCACGTCCGTAGGACAAATCGGCCGCCTGAACCGATGAAACCGCAGCAATCAGTGCCGCCACAACCAAAACAATCCTGCTCATACTCATCACGCACACTCCACCCGGGAAGTGCAGAACCTCGTCGCCATCGGCAT
This sequence comes from uncultured Alphaproteobacteria bacterium, assembly GCA_963748805.1. Taxonomy (GTDB): domain Bacteria; phylum Pseudomonadota; class Alphaproteobacteria; order Rhizobiales; family Xanthobacteraceae; genus Bradyrhizobium. The sequence continues at coordinate 19,663 of CAVVLH010000011.1, forward strand.
GGTTACGGATTTGCACGTTTTACCCACGGGATTTATCGAGACTTTTAAGTTAAAGGGTTGTTAAGCCCTGCCAGCGGCAGATTTTTAGTCTTAAGAGAGCGTTACCGTCGCGGCTTCCGGCGTGATCTCTGCTTCATCTCTGACGATTTCGAGGCCGGGGTCGCCTGTGCAGTTCCGGCGCTGGCAAGCAGCGGGGACGGCACCTAAATTTAGAAGTTCCATCATTTAGAAGTTCCAAAACTTCACGGCTCCAAAACTTCACGGCTGTATGGCTCGCGAATTGAACGAACAGGCAAAGACCGCCCGCGGCAAGGGAGGCGCTCCCTCGCTGCCCGACGAGATGCAACCGGAATCGATACCAGCGGAGCCGGCGTCGCCGGACCGGCCGCCGGATCTCGCCGCCGGCGACATCGATCCAGCGACCGTCAACACCGACGAGGAAGACGACGGGCGGCTGCCGGACGTCACCGAGGACAGCAGCGAGACCATCGCCGAGGGCCCATTGGCGATCGGGCATGCCGCGATCGAAAACGCGGTGCGGCTGGCGCCGACGTCGCCTGGCGTCTACCGCATGCTCAACGCCGCCAATGACGTGCTCTATGTCGGCAAGGCCAAGAACGTCCGCAAGCGGCTCTCCTCCTACGCGCGGGCCAACGCACCGCAGCCGGCGCGCATCCTGCGCATGATCGCCGCAACCGTCGCGGTCGAGATCGTGTCGACAACGACCGAAACCGAAGCGCTTCTGCTTGAAGCGAACCTGATCAAACAGCTGCGCCCGCGCTTCAACGTGCAACTGCGCGACGACAAGTCGTTTCCCTATATCCTGATCACGGGCGATCACTGGGCGCCGCAAATCCTCAAGCATCGCGGCGCGCAAACCAGGCCCGGACAATATTTCGGACCGTTCGCCTCGGCCGGCGCGGTCAACCGCACCATCACCGCGCTCCAGCGCGCCTTCCTGATCCGCTCCTGCACGGATGCGTTTTTCGAAAGCCGCAGCCGCCCCTGCCTGCTCTACCAGATCAAGCGTTGTGCCGGACCCTGCACCCGCGAGATCGATTTTCCCGGCTACACCGAGCTCGTGCGCGAAGCCAAGGATTTCCTGTCCGGCCGCAGCCGCGCCGTGAAGCAGGAGCTCGCAGGCGAGATGGAAAAGGCATCCGCCGAACTCGAATTCGAGACCGCGGCACTTTACCGCGATCGGCTCGCCGCACTTTCGGCGATCCAGTCGCAGCAAGGGATCAATCCACGCACCGTGGAGGAAGCCGACCTGTTCGCTATCCATCAGGAAGGCGGATATTCCTGCGTCGAGGTGTTCTTCTTCCGCACCGGGCAGAACTGGGGCAACCGCGCCTATTTTCCGAAGGCGGAAAAATCTTTCACGCCGGAGGAGGTGCTGGCCTCGTTCCTGGCGCAATTCTACGACGACAAGCCGCCGCCGAAACTCATTCTGCTGTCGCACGCGATCGAGGAGAGCGAGTTGATGGCGAGCGCTCTGTCGATCAAGGCGGGCTTCAAGGTCGAGGTCACCACGCCGCAGCGCGGTGAGAAAAAAGAACTGATCACGCATGCGCTGACCAATGCGCGCGAAGCGCTCGGCCGTAAGCTCGCCGATACCGCAACCCAGAGCCGGCTGCTTTCGGGGCTGGTCACGACGCTCGGACTGCCGCATCCGCCGCGCCGCATCGAGGTGTACGACAACAGCCACATTCAGGGCACCAACGCGGTCGGCGCCATGATCGTGGCGGGGCCGGATGGGTTTATCAAAAACCAGTACCGCAAGTTCAACATCAAGTCCGAAGGGCTGACGCCGGGCGACGATTACGCGATGATGCGCGAGGTGCTGCAACGGCGTTTCAAGCGGCTGCTGGCGGCGCCGGCCGAGAGCGAGACACCAGCACCCAAGGCCGAGGACGATGGCGTTCCGCAATGGCCCGATCTCGTCATCATCGACGGCGGCCGCGGCCAGCTCAACGCGGCAAAGGAAATCTTCGACGCTCTCGGGCTTTCGCAGGTCTCGCTGATGTCGGTCGCCAAGGGCCCGGACCGCGATGCCGGGCGGGAAACCCTGTTTATGCCGGGCCGCGACGCCATCAAGCTCGAGCCGCGCGACCCCGTGCTCTATTTCATCCAGCGACTGCGCGACGAGGCACACCGCTTCGTGATCGGGTCGCACCGCAAGCTGCGTAAAAAGGACATCCGCGAGGCAGGCCTGCAGGAAATCCCCGGCATCGGTCCTTCCCGTAAACGGGCGCTGCTGCACCATTTTGGAACCTTAAAGGAGATCGAGCGGGCCTCGATCGCTGATCTCGGCAAGGTCCCCGGCGTCAGCGCCGAGAGCGCGCGCAAGATTTTCGAGTTTTTCCACACCCGGCCGGGGTGAGGCCGGGTAACAATGTCACCTGAAAGTCATATCTGTCGCATGGTTGACCTGGTGAGGCGGATTTGACATTCGCTACGCCGTAGCCGCAGCTTCGCGATACGAATGTCAGAACCGGGACACGAGAGGCCTCGGCGGTATTGGAAGGACGTATGAACATCGCAACGACCAGGGGATGGGCGAAAAGCTCGATGTCGCTGCCCAACATTCTGACCTTCGCCCGGATCGCCGCGATTCCGCTGGTGGTCGGCTGCATCTATTGGCAGGCGATTCTGGACGGGCCGTTGTGGCTGAGATGGGTCGCGCTGGCGGTGTTCATCGCTGCCGCCGTGACCGACTTCCTCGACGGCTACTATGCCCGAATCTGGGATCAGCAATCGGCTTTGGGACGGATGCTGGATCCGATCGCCGACAAACTGTTGGTCGCCTCCTGCCTCTTGATGCTGGCCGCCGACGGAATCATCCACGGCTGGACGCTGTGGGCCGCGATCGTGATCCTGTGCCGCGAAATCCTGGTATCGGGCCTGCGCGAATATCTCGCCGGCCTGCGCGTCAGCGTGCCCGTCACCAAGCTCGCCAAATGGAAGACGACGGCACAGCTGGTCGCGATCGGATTTTTGCTGGCCGGCGAGGCCGGCGATCAGGTCATCCCTCACACCACCGAGATCGGGCTGTTGCTGCTCTGGATTTCGGCGATCGTCACGATCTATACCGGCTGGGATTATTTCCGCGCCGGTATCCGTCACCTCATCGAGGAGGATGAGGGATGAAACTGAAATATTTCGCCTGGGTGCGTGAGCGGATCGGAAAAGCGGAAGAAACAGTCGAGCCGCCCGCTTCCGTACAAACCGTCGAACAACTGATTGCCTGGCTTGCCGCGCGCGGCGAGACCTACGCCCACGCCTTTGAGACCCCGCGCGTGATCCGCGCCGCGATCGACCATGCCCATGTCAAACCGGACACGGCGATTGCCGGCGCCCGCGAAATCGCCTTCTTCCCGCCGATGACCGGTGGGTGATAGCGTTTTCGAGCTAAGTGGACACCGGTTCGCGTGAAAAAAACGCGTCAAAAAGAGATTCCATGACCGCCAACGTGACCATCCGCATCCAGCCATCCGACTTCGACGTCGCGCAGGAAATTGCGGCGTTGACCGGCGGGCGCAGCGATGTCGGCGCGGTGGTCTCGTTTACTGGAATTTGCCGCGGCAGCGAAGACGGCGCGGCCATCGCCGCACTGACGCTCGAACATTACCCCGGCATGGCGGAAGCCGAGATCATGCGCCACGCCGAGGCGGCGATGTCGCGCTGGGAACTGTCCGGCATCAGGGTCATCCATCGCGTCGGCCGCATCACGCCGGGCGAAAATATCGTGCTGGTGGTGACGGCGTCGAAACATCGCCACGCTGCGTTCGAAGCCGCCGAATTCCTGATGGATTACCTGAAGGCGAACGCGCCGTTCTGGAAGCGCGTGGACGGCGCCGAAGGCACCGACTGGATCGAGGCGCGCGATCACGACGAGACAGCCGCCGCGCGCTGGACCAAATCCTGATGGCCAAACGCGCCAAAGCTGCTGTCAAACGTTCTCGAACCACACCGAGGCCTGCCAAGGTCTTGCCGGGCGAACTGGTGAGGTTGCTCGACTTCGTCCGTTATGCAACCAGCCGCTTCAACGAGGCGAAACTGACTTTCGCGCACGGCACCACCGATCCGGTGGCGGAAGCGGCGTTTCTGGTATGCGAAACGCTGCATCTACATCCCGATCAGTTCGAAAGCTTCGCGACCGCGCGCCTGACCGCGAGCGAGGCGCGCGCAATCCTCGACGTTATTTCCCGCCGCGTCGTTTCCCGCCAACCCGCCGCCTACCTCGTCAACAAGATCTACATGCGCAGCCTGCCCTTCTACGTCGACGATCGCGTGATCGTGCCGCGCTCGTTCATCGGCGAGTTGCTGGATTCGCATTTCGGCGGAGCGGACGGCGAAGGGCCGTCGTTGATCGAGGATGCCAGCGCGGTGGAAAACGTGCTGGAGCTCTGCACCGGTTCGGGGTGCCTTTCCGTTCTCGCTGCCCGCGCCTTTCCGAACGCGCATATCGATGCGGTCGATATCTCCAAGGGCGCGCTGGCCGTCGCCGCGCGCAATGTCGCGAATTTCGGTCTGGAAGATCGCGTGACGCTGCATCGCGGCGATCTCTACGCGCCGGTTGCAGCCAGGCGTTATGATTTGATCATTGCCAACCCGCCTTATGTCGATGCGGAAGGCATGGCAGGCCTGCCGCCTGAATGCCGCGCCGAGCCAAAACTCGCTTTCGACGGCGGCGCCGACGGTCTCGATGTCGTCAGGCGCATTCTGGAGCAAGCGAGCCGTCATCTGACGGCGGAAGGCGGGCTGTTGTGCGAAATCGGCCGTTGCCGCGGCGCGATGGAAGCGGCCTATCCACGTACGGAATTTCTGTGGCTCGACACCGAAGACTCCGAAGGCGAGGTATTTTGGATCGCCGCGTCCGATCTTGCTGATCTCTGACGCACCGCGCTTCCCCTAAACGCTGCCCGGCCATACGGAAAAAGTCCGGTTTCCGGCATTCCAGTACCTGACCGAAACTGCTAACGTATCGGGCAACGATCCACCGAAAACTCGAAGAGGCCCGCCATGCTGGACAAGAGCCCGCACTCCGCCGCCGTCAACGTTCCCAATGACCTTGCCGCGCACTGGATGCCGTTTACCGCCAACCGTGCCTTCAAGAAGGCGCCGCGGCTGCTCGCCGGCGCCAAGGACATGCATTACTTCACCGCCGATGGCCGTAAAATACTCGACGGCGCCGCCGGCATGTGGTGCTGCAATGCGGGCCACGGCCGCACCCAGATCGCCGAAGCCGTCGGCCGGCAGGCCGCGACGCTGGATTATGCGCCACCATTCCAGTTCGGCATTCCGCAGGCCTTCGAGCTCGCCAGCCGCATCGCCGATCTTGCGCCCAAGGGCCTCGATCATGTTTTCTTCTGCAACTCGGGATCGGAAGCCGCCGATACCGCGCTCAAGATGGCGATAGCCTACCACCAGATCTCCGGCCAGGGCGGCCGTAGCCGGCTGATCGGCCGCGAGCGCGGCTATCACGGCGTCGGCTTTGGCGGCACGTCCGTCGGCGGGATGGGCAACAACCGCAAGATGTTCGGCACGCTGTTGACCGGCGTCGATCATCTGCCGTCGACCTATGACCGCGAAAAGCAGGCTTTCTCGAAAGGCGAGCCGGAATATGGCGCTCATTTCGCCGATGCGCTGGAAAACCTGGTCAACCTGCATGGCGCCAACACCATCGCCGCCGTCATTGTCGAGCCGATGGCGGGATCGACCGGCGTGTTGCCGGCGCCGAAGGGCTATCTCAAGCGGTTGCGCGAGATCACCCAGAAGCACGGTATCCTGCTGATCTTCGACGAAGTCATCACCGGCTTCGGGCGCCTTGGCTATGCGTTTGCGGCCGAGCGCTACGGCGTGCTGCCGGACATGATCACCTTCGCCAAGGGCGTCACCAACGGTGCCGCGCCGATGGGCGGCGTCATCGTGCGCGATACCATCCACGACGCCTTCATGAGCGGGCCGGAACACGTCATCGAGCTGGCCCATGGCTACACCTATTCGGCCCATCCCCTCGCCTGCGCCGCCGGACTTGCGACGCTCGACATCTATCGCGACGAAAAGCTGTTCGAGCGCGCCCGTGCCCTTGAGCCGAAATGGACCGATGCCATCCTGTCGCTGAAGAACGAGCCCAACGTCGTGGATATCCGTACCGTCGGTTTGACGGCCGGCATCGACCTTACCTCGCGGCCGGACCAGCCGGGCAAGCGCGGCTTTGACGCGCTCAACAGCGCTTTCTTCGACAATGACCTGATGATGCGCATCGCCGGCGACACCCTGGCGCTGACCCCGCCCCTGATCGTCAGCGAGGAACAGGTCGGCGAGATCGTCGAAAAGATCGCCAAGGTCATTCGCGCGGTGGCCTAGTAGGCACGCCACCTCTTCCCGGGTAACCACAGCCAGTGTCCCGGTTCTGACATTCGTATCCTATCGCGGCGGCCACTTTTACGAATGTCAGAACCAAAGGGACACTGGCAACCATATGTCGGGAGCCGCAGTTCCCTTTTTGCCAAAAGAACACCAGGGGTCCGATTCTGACCTTCGCGCACCGGTTCCGCAGGCACTTTCGCGAAGGTCAAAACCAAAAAGACCACTGGCAAACATATGTTTCTAGTGGAGTTTCGGATTTACTTTCGCACTCGTAGGTGCTGCTCGGATATTGCGAATGTAAAATCCACTCCACTAGCCTCTCGAATCAACATTAGTGCTAATGTTGCAAGGCCTGGGGGCGCAGCGGAATGGCGCAAAACCCTTCCCCGAGCCGCGATATCAACTGGGGGGTTGAAGGCCTAACGCGCAACATGATCCGCATCTCCACGATCTTCATCGCTATTTGCATGGTGCTGGTCGCTGCATCGCTCGGCCTTGTCCTGTATTCGGTGGCTGGAATCAGCGGCCTGGAATCGGCCATTGTCGCCCTGACCGCGCTGACCTTCCTGATCCTTTACAACGCCGTCTCGATGCGGCTGCGCGACCGCACCGACGTCGGCGGCCAGATCGCGGATTTGTCGCGCGGGACCGCAGACCTGGCCCGTCAGGTTGCCGAATTCGGCCGGAGACTCACAGCAGTCGAAGGCAAGCTCAATTCCCTCAACCATGCCGGCGCCGACCGCATCCAGGCGGTGGTCGGCGAGATCAACGAACTTGGCGGGCTGGTGAAGCAACTCGCGGTCTCGGTCGCCAGCCACGACGACATGCTTGCCGCAGGCGCGGCAGCGGCAGCAGTTGCGGACAAGCAGGAAAACCCTCCGCCCAAGGATCCGCCCTCTGCCGCCGAACCTCCGAAGCTGGCCGTGGCTGCGCCGCCGATTGTCGTCGTTCATCCCGAGCCGGCCGTGGTCCCGCGCGGGGAAATGCAGACCTTCGCCGCCGTGAAAGCCGCGATCGAGGAAAACCGGCTCGATATCTATCTGCAACCGATGGTGACCTTGCCGCAGCGCAAGGTCCGTTTTTACGAAGCGGTGACGCGGATTCGCGACGAGAACGACCGGGTGCTTGTCGCCGATGACTTCATGCCTTTCGTGGAAGCCACCGGGCTTATTGGGCGGGTCGATCACGCCGTGATGCTGCGTTGCGTGCAGGTGCTGCGCCGCCTGATGGTCCGCAACAAGGAAGTCGGGGTGTTTTGCAACATGTCCGCCGCCACGCTGCGCGATCCCGCAACCTTCGCGCCGTGCCTGGATTTCCTGGAAGCCAACCGCGCGCTGGCGCCGTCCTTTGTGATCGAGTTCAAACAGGCGATGTTCCGCAATCTCGGCGCCGCCGAGAGCGAGCATCTGGCGGCCCTGGCACAGCGCGGCTACCGTTTCTCGATCGACCATGTCACCGACCTCAGAATCGAGCCGCGCGAACTGGCCGACCGCGGCGTCCGTTTCATCAAGGTGCCGGCCGCGCTACTGCTCGATCCGAAACAATCGTCGACATCCGATATCCACCCATCAGATCTCTCCGATCTGCTCGGCCGTTTCGGCATCGACCTGATTGCCGAGCGCATCGAGGGCGAGCGCGCCGTCGTCGATCTGCTCGATTTCGATGTCAGGTTCGGACAGGGCTTTCTGTTTGCTCCGCCGCGACCGCTGCGGCCCGAGGGCGCGCCGGGCGCTGACGGAGCCCACCCGGGCAACGGCCCGGAATCCAATGGGACTGTCAAAACGCCGGCCGTCGACACTCCGATCATCGAACCGTCGACGCGAACCACCGGCAATGCCGCGCTGGCGCGGCGCGCGGCCGGTCCGAATTAGCGCTGCGAATTTGACTCGGCCAAGCCTGACATGACGACATTGAAATTTGCCGAGCGGCTGCGCGATCTCGTCGACGGCGTGGATGTGCTGCTCAGCGACATCTGGGGCGTCGTGCATAACGGCCTCGTCGCCTTTCCCGAAGCCTGCGAAGCTCTTCGGAACTTCCGCGGCCAGGGCGGCACCGTCATCCTGATTACCAACGCACCCCGGCCGGCGGATTCGGTGCAGCGGCAATTGCGCAAACTTCACGTCGCCGACGAGACTTACGATGCCATCGTCAGTTCCGGCGATCTCACCCGGAATTTTGTCGCCGGCCGTCCCGGCGAGAGGATGTTCTGGATTGGACCCGAGCGCGACAGCTCGATCTATCGCGGCCTCGACGCCGGGCTCGTCCCGTTGGAACAGGCCGACTACATCGTCTGCACTGGCCTGTTCGACGATGAAACCGAATCGGCGGAAAACTACCGCGCGATGATGATCGAGGCCCGCGAACGCCGACTGACGCTGGTCTGTGCCAACCCCGACATCGTCGTCGAACGCGGCGACCGGCTGATCTATTGCGCCGGCGCGATCGCTGAACTTTATCTCGAACTCGGCGGCGAGGTGATTTTCTACGGCAAACCGCACCGGCCGATCTACGAACGCGCCATGGCGCTTGCCGCGGAGCGTCGGGGTCAGGTGGTCCCGCCCGGCCGGGTGCTGGCCATCGGTGATTCCGTGCGAACGGACCTCGCCGGCGCCCATGGCTTCGGGATCGATTGCCTGTTCGTGACGCGGGGCATCCACTCCGAGGAGTTCGAAGGCATCGACCAGCTCGACGCTGCGTCCGTCAAGGAGTTGTTCGGCCACCCGCCCCGCGCGCTGATTCGCGAGCTCACGTGGTGACGCGCCGTTCCCCGGACGCAGCGCAGCGCCATGGGCGTCCAGACGCGCATCAGCGATACCGCGAGGCGGTGCGCTGCTGATCCGGGGTCCATGCTAAAAGATGGGTCCCGGCTCAGCGCCGCATCATTGCATGACGCGTCGCGTCCGGGACACGAAGGGCTGGCTTACGCGCTCGCCATATCCGGGAACACCGCTTCGATCTTGGTCTTCAAGGTCGCGGCGTTGAACGGCTTGACGATGTAATTGTTCACGCCGGCCTTCTTGGCCGCGATCACGTTCTCGGTCTTGGATTCGGCCGTGATCATGATGAACGGCGTGGTGGCGAGATTGGGATCAGCGCGAACTTCTCGCAGCAGATCGTAGCCGGTCATCGGCTCCATGTTCCAGTCGGAGATGACGAGGCCGTATTTCTTGGCGCGCATCTTGTTGAGCGCGGCCGATCCGTCGGCGGCATCGTCGATATTCTCGAAGCCGAGCTGCTTAAGGAGATTTCTGATGATGCGAATCATGGTGTTGTAGTCATCCACCACCAGAACCGACATCGTTAAATCTACCGCCATCTTCAAATCCCCCGGGGCAACATACAAACGCTGCTGGGCCAAAACGCGCCCCGCAATCCGCCCAAGAACTACCACCAGCCGTTAAACAGCCCGTTAACCGACGACGGCGCGATGGCTTATCTGCTCCCAAACAACGCCATCAAACCCGGCTTGACTTCGTCCATCGCGCCAAGTCACGGTCCGCCGTCCGTATGTGCTAAGACTTCGTAAAAATGGCCTCCGAATTTACCGTCATCCGCGACTCGAGCCCGCCTGCCGCCACGCCCAAGGGAATGGTGGTCGCCATGGGCAATTTCGACGGCGTCCATCTTGGCCATCGTGCGGTCATTGACGCTGCCCAGCGCATGGGGCTTGCCCACGGCCGGCCGGCTTTCGCCGTGACCTTCGAGCCCCACCCGCGAAGCTATTTCAGCCCGAACACCCCGCAATTCCGCCTCACCGATGAGGCCGCAAAGCTGCGCCTTTTGGCCGCAACGGGACTCTCGGGCGCCGTGGTCATGGCTTTCGACAAACGCCGCGCCGAGACCACGGCGCAAGACTTTATTCACCACGATCTGATCGCGCGGCTCGGAATTAGCGGCATCGCGGTCGGCTACGACTTTCATTTCGGCAAGGGCCGGGTCGGCTCACCGGGCCTGTTGGTGGCTGAGGCGCCGCGGCTTGGCATCGAGGTCGATGTCCAGGCCCATGTCGACATCGCCGAACGGCCGGTCTCCTCAAGCGCGATCCGGATGGCGCTGGCGGAAGGGCAGATCGACGAGGCGACCGCGATGCTGGGCGGCCCCTGGTTCATTAATGGCGAAGTCATCCATGGCGAGAAACGCGGCCGCGACCTCGGCTACCCGACCGCCAATATCCGGCTCGACAAGAATTGCGGCCTCAAGCACGGCATCTATGCGGTGCGCGTCGGCCGGGGCGACCAGCGTTTCGACGGGGTCGCGAGTTTTGGCCGGCGTCCGACCTTCGACAATGGCGCACCGCTTTTGGAAGTCTTCCTGTTCGACTTCAAGGGCGACCTTTATGGCAGCCGCCTGGACATCGCCTTCATCGCCTTCCTCCGCGAGGAATTGAAATTTGACGGAATAGACGCGCTGATCCGTCAGATGGATGACGACAGCCGCAGGGCTCGCGAACGCCTGGCGGCCTCGCCGGATGCCTTCCCGAGATTGGGATCGCCGGCCGACATTTGAGGGCTTTATGCCCGGATGCGGCCTTTGCGATTTCCTGAGCCCCCTGCTATGGAAAGCCCATGTTTGCGCGGCGCACCATCGGCATTAGCGGCCCGGCTTCCGCCTGAGCTTTGAGAGGCTCGGCGAGAAGACCGGGATTTTCTCGTTCCCCGCCATCGACCGCGAATTTCGAGCATGATCCGGAAAAGTGGGCACCGGTTTTCCGAAAGGGTCATGCTCTAACCGAAGACGAGCAAACCAGAGCATCCATGTCCGAAAAGCCGCAAAAGTCAGACAGCACAGACTATTCCAAAACGCTCTTTCTGCCGCAGACGGAATTTCCCATGCGCGCGGGCCTGCCCCAGCGCGAGCCGGAAATCCTGAAAGAGTGGAACAGGATCGGTCTCTACGAGCGCCTGCGCGAGAGCTCCGCGGGACGGCCGAAATTCGTTCTCCATGACGGCCCGCCCTATGCCAACGGCCACATCCATATCGGGCACGCGCTCAACAAGATCCTGAAGGACGTCGTAACCAAGAGCCAGCAGATGCTCGGCTTCGATTCCAACTATGTGCCGGGCTGGGACTGTCACGGCCTGCCGATCGAATGGAAGATCGAGGAAGAAAACTACCGCTCCAAGGGCAAGACCAAACCGGACTTTCGCGACTCGGCGGCGATGGTGGCCTTCCGCAGGGAATGCCGCGCCTACGCCACCCACTGGCTCAACGTGCAACGGGAAGAATTCAAACGGCTCGGCATCGTCGGCGATTGGGATCACCCCTACGCGACCATGAGCTATCCGGCCGAGGCGCAGATCGCGCGCGAGCTGATGAAGTTCGCCAGTAACGGTACGCTCTATCGCGGCTCCAAGCCCGTGATGTGGAGCGTGGTGGAGAAAACCGCGCTTGCCGAAGCCGAGGTCGAATACGAGGATTACACCTCGGATACGGTGTGGGTGAAATTTCCGGTGACCTCGCCCGCGCATGGCGCGCTGGCCGGCGCCAGTATCGTGATCTGGACCACGACGCCATGGACGCTGCCGGGCAATCGCGCGATCAGCTTTTCGCCGAAGATCGCCTATGGCCTCTATAAAGTCACCGACGCACCCGCCGATAACTGGGCTAAAAACGGCGATCTGCTGATTTTGGCGGATGCGCTCGCGGAAGGCGTATTCAAGCAGGCGCGCGTCGCAGCGTATGAGAAGGTGCGCGCGTTGCCGGCCGAGACGCTGGATGCGGTGGAATGCGCACATCCGTTGCGCGGCCTTGACGGCGGATATCAATTCATCGTTCCGCTACTCCCCGGCGATCACGTCACCGACGACACCGGCACCGGCTTCGTTCACACCGCGCCGGGCCACGGCCGCGAGGACTTCGACGTCTGGACCGCGAATGCGCGCGAGCTGGAAGCGCGCGGCATCAGCACGACCATTCCCTACACCGTCGACGAGAACGGCGCGCTCACGGCGCAAGCGCCCGGCTTTACCGGAAAACGCGTTCTCAACGACAAGGGCGAAAAGGGCGATGCCAACGAGGCCGTGATCAAGGCCTTGATCGAGGCCGGCATGCTGCTGGCACGCGGACGCCTGAAGCACCAATATCCGCACTCCTGGCGCTCGAAGAAGCCGGTGATCTTCCGCAACACGCCGCAATGGTTCATTGCGATGGACAAACCCATTTTGGACGCCCCGGGCAAGCGCGGGGCTATGGACATCCTCGACAACGGCAAGGCGAAGCCCGGCGATACCCTGCGCGCCCGCGCGCTGCATGCGATTTCCGTCACCAAATGGGTGCCGCCGGCGGGGCAAAACCGTATCAACGGCATGATCATCAACCGGCCGGACTGGGTGATCTCGCGTCAACGCGCCTGGGGCGTGCCGATCGCGGTGTTCGTGCGCGAGAAGGGCGATGGTTCGGCGGAAATCCTGCAGGACGAAATCGTCAATCAGCGGATCGCCGAGGCCTTCATGGAGGAAGGCGCCGACGCCTGGTATATGGACGGCGCCCGCGAGCGTTTCTTAGGGAAGCGCGCCAACGAGGACTGGAAGAAGGTCGACGACATCTGCGACGTCTGGTTCGATTCCGGCTCGACCCACGCGTTCGTGCTGGAGGACCGCCAGAACTTTCCCAATCTCGGCCATATCGTCCGCAAGATCGATGGCGGCCAGGATACCGTAATGTATCTCGAGGGCTCGGACCAGCACCGCGGCTGGTTTCACTCCTCGCTCCTGGAAAGCGCCGGCACCCGCGGGCGTGCGCCCTATGACGTGGTGCTGACCCACGGCTTCACGCTGGACGAGAACGGCCGCAAGATGTCGAAGTCGCTCGGCAACACCGTCGAGCCGCAAAAAGTCATCGCGCAATCAGGCGCCGACATTCTGCGCCTGTGGGTCTGCGCCACCGACTATGCCGACGACCAGCGCATCGGTCCTGAAATCCTGAAGAACACCATCGAGACCTACCGCAAGCTGCGCAACACCATCCGCTGGATGCTGGGCACGCTGCATCATTTCAAACCGGCTGAGGCGGTTGCGCCGGCCGACATGCCCGAGCTCGAACGGCTGATGCTGCATCGCTTGAGCGAAATCGACGCCGTCGTACGCGAGGCTTACGCGGCGTTCGATTACAAGACGGTCGTTGCTTCGCTCACGCATTTCATGAACACCGATCTGTCGGCGTTCTATTTCGATATCCGCAAAGACGTCCTGTATTGCGACCCCCCATCGTCGGCCACGCGAAAGGCCGCGCTGACGACGGTCGACATCATCTGCGACGCGATCCTGAAATGGCTGGCGCCGATCACAAGCTTCACCGCAGACGAGTCCTGGTTCATGTACCGCCGGGACGGGTCGCCCTCGGTGCATCTGCTCACCTTCCCGGATCATCTCTCGGGTTTCCGCGATGACGCTCTCGCCGCCAAGTGGCAGACCATCCGCGACGTGCGCCGCGTGGTGACCGGAGCGCTGGAGCTCGAACGCGCCGCCAAACGCATCGGCTCTTCGCTCGAAGCCTCGCCAGTGATCTACGTTTCGGACCGGCAAACCCTGGCTACGCTTTTCGACATCGATCTTGCCGAGGTCTGCATCACCTCGAATTATGAGGTGCGCGAAGGCGAAGCCCCCGCGGCCGCGTTTCGTCTCGACGGCGTGCCGGGCGTTGCCGTGGTCGTCGAAAAAGCCGCGGGCAAAAAGTGCGCCCGGTCGTGGAAGATCCTCCCCACCGTCGGCGAGGACGCCGAATATCCCGATGTGTCGCCGCGGGATGCCATCGCTCTGCGGGAATGGAAGGCGTTGGGAGTTACCGTCTAAGCCCGTATATTTCCGACTGACGACAGCGAGGCCTGTGAATCCCATTCACTGTTGCTGTCGCACCACAGACTTCACGACTGCACCGGACTACTAAATATTTTTAGTATCAATTACCGGCAACATACGGGGGTATGGCTAGTGAAAAATATACTGGCAACTGCTTTTGCGAGCCTTGCTTTGCTGAGCGGACAGGCCCTGGCGGCCGACATGGCAGTCAAGGCGCCGATGATCCCGCCTCCGGTTTACAGCTGGACGGGATGTAACCTCAACGTCGGCGTCGGCTACGGCATGTGGAACCAGGATCAATACACCGAGACCGTTCCGGGTCTCGTGCAGACATCCTTCGGAAGCACCACGGACGGCGGCCGAGGCTGGACTGGACGATTCGGCGCGGGCTGCGACTATCAGCTCACGGGTACGCTCTCGAACTGGGTCGTCGGCGTCCTCGGCGATTACGACGTGATGAGCATCAAGGGCACCAACAACTTCCAGAATATCGGTTTTGGCGGCGCCTTCGGCCCCCCGTCCTCTGCTCCCGAAAAGGAGTCGAGCGCATGGTACATTGGCGCCCGCGTCGGTTATCTTGTCACCCCGACTTTGCTGACCTACGTTGACGGCGGCTATACCCAAACCCACTTCGGCCAGCAGAACTTCACCTTCCTGAATAACGGCGTGGCGGCAAACGCTTTCCTGCCGGGTACGACCTACAATGGCTGGTTCATCGGCAGCGGCGTCGACTACGCGCTGAGTCTCTCATGGCTTCCGATTCAGGGCCTGATCTGGCGAAACGAATACCGCTTTGCCAGCTATAACCAGAAAGATCTTGCGCTACTCGGCGTGGGCGCTGGACCGGGATTTGGACAGCATGCGACGCCCTATGTGCAGACGGCGACCACCTCGCTGGTCTGGCACTTCGGCATGCCGCACTGAACCTCTCAAGCTCGCGTCGGGTTAATTCGACAGCTATCAATCGTCCACAGCGGTGGTTTCGGCCACCGCTGTTTTTGCTTGCTAATTCCGGCCTTTGTCGCGCGGGCCGCAACGGCCACCAAAAGTCTTTCTTGAGTGGTAACCCGGCTTGCGTTGGAGTCTCTCATTGAGTAGGGACCGGGGGCAGCCATCCTGGCAAATGCCGGGACGCAAACGCCATGACGGTCGTAAAGCGGCGATTATCACGAATCTTTCAACCCGGGCTCGCCGCAGCGCCCAAGGCGCATCCAGGACGAGGGCTTTGCTGACGGCGATGATTGCATCATGACCCCCGCACTACGCACTGGCGTCACGGCCGCGATCGTCACCCTGATCGCCGATCAGGCTTCGAAATTCTGGCTGGTCCGGGTGTTCGACATCGCGCATCGCGGCACGGTCAAGCTGACACCGTTCTTCGATCTGGTCCTGGCCTGGAATCAAGGCATCAGCTTCGGCTGGTTTCAGAACGACGGCGCGGCAGCCCAGCTCGTGCTGATGGCGATCAAGGCGGTGGCGGTGGTGGTACTGGCGATCTGGATGGCCCGGTCACGCACCCCGATCGCCACGGTGGCGCTCGGGTTGATCATCGGCGGGGCGATCGGAAACGGAATCGACCGCCTGGCCTACGGCGCGGTGGTCGATTTTGCCCTTTTCCACGTCCAGATCGGCGAAAATACCTTTAACTGGTATGTGTTTAACTTGGCCGATGTCGCCATTGTTGCCGGGGTAGCGGCGCTGCTGTATGAACTCGTTTTGGGGTGTAGACGCCGTAAAAGCGCCCTGATCCGGCTAATAGTAGTCCGTTGAGTTTGAGGCCTTGCGGCCTGCTGGCCCTGGATAGGCCAAGAGCTTGGACAGTAACGCCATTTTTGGACGGGAAACTGCGATGCGCCGAACTGATGCCAACCGTCGGACTGGGCAAAATCTCATGATCACCATGACGCGGACTTGCAGCCTTGCCGTGCTCTCCTTGAGTCTCGGCCTTGCCATGTCGGCCGGCCCCGCCCGCGCCGGTGACGACGACAGGACCTTCACGGAGAAAGTCTCGGACGGCTTCTACGGCATGATCCGTGGCACCAACATGGACAACCGGGGCATCGACTACCGCGAGCGTTCGCCGCTGGTGGTGCCTCCGACGCTCGACCTGCCGCCGCCGGTCTCCGCCAGCGGCGACGTGCCGATCGCGAACTGGCCGAAGGATCCCGACGAACGTACACGCAAGGCGGTGATCGCGGCCAAGAAGAAGAATGCGCCGCCTCCGGCGCGCGTTCAGGTCACCGCGGCAGGCGCGGGCGGCCAGGTCCAGCCCATCAACATTGCGCCACCGGTCGACCCGCAGGCAGGGCAGCCCCCGGTTCCCGGCACGACGCGTCCTGCTTACGCCAGCGATCGCAACGGCACGGCCCTTACCGATCCGGTCTACGACAAGCCGGGCGATCTGTTTACGGGCGGCGCCGCGGATTTGGCTGACAGCATAGGCATCGGCAACCTGTTCGGTACAACGAAGGTCGCTCCGGTGGAGCCCGGCACCGAACCTGCTCGCCAGGCATTGACTCAGCCGCCGGTTGGCTACCAGACGCCCGCAGCGGGCTACGCCTACGGCGAGCAGAAGAAGGGCCTGCTGGATGGCACGTCTAATCCGGACAGGAATCCGCTTAGCCAGATGTCGAGCGCATCCAGCGTCGTGCACTGAGGTTCTTGGTGCATTCTTGATTGCCTGACACGGACCGGCTCCGCATCAATGCGCGGCGCCGGCAGCCCAACATAAGGATTGCCGGTGGAGCCTCGGACATTCGTTTTTAGCGCTCGCTGCCGGATCGTCGGCGAGCACTTCATCTTCCCCGCCGACCTTCCAGTTCATCCATGATATCATCGGGGAGATTCCGGGCTTCGTTGTTCGCCGGCCTGCTTGCCGGATTGACTGCCTCCTCCACCGTCGCGCTGGCCGAGGCCACGGCGCCCCCCTCACCACCGGCCACATTTACCCTCGCCAACGGGCTTCAGGTCGTGGTGATTCCGGATCACCGCACGCCGGTCGTCACCCAGATGATCTGGTACAAGGTCGGCTCCGCCGACGAAACACCCGGCAAATCCGGCCTGGCGCATTTTCTTGAACACCTGATGTTCAAGGGGACCATCAAGCATCCAGCCGGCGAATTTTCCCAGACGGTGCTGCGGATCGGCGGCAACGAGAACGCCTTCACCTCCGCCGACTACACCGGCTATTTCCAGCGCGTGCCGCGTGAGCAGCTTGGCACCATGATGGAATTCGAGGCCGACCGCATGACCGGGCTCGTGCTGAAAGATGAAAACGTATTGCCCGAGCGCGACGTCGTGCTCGAGGAATTCAACATGCGGGTCGCCAATAACCCCGAAGCACGGCTGACCGAGCAGATCATGGCCGCGCTCTATCTCAATCACCCCTATGGCCGGCCGGTGATCGGCTGGCATCAGGAAATCGAGAAGCTCGATCGCGAGGATGCACTCGCCTTCTACAAGCGCTTCTACGCACCCAATAATGCGATTCTGGTGGTTGCCGGCGACGTCGATGCCGACGAAGTGCGCCCGATCGCGGAGCGGACGTTTGGCGTCGTTGCCGCACAGCCCGCAATACCGGCCAAGCGCATCCGCCCGCAGGAACCGGAGCCGGCCGCGCCGCGCACGGTGACCCTGTCCGATCCGCGCGTCGAGCAGCCGGGCTTGCGGCGTTACTATCTGGTTCCATCCGCTGCGACGGCTGCGCCCGGAGAGAGCGCAGCACTTGACGTGCTGGCGCAATTGATGGGCGGCGGCAGCAACTCCTATCTCTACCGCCGGCTGGTGATCGACAAGCCGCTCGCGGTGAACGCCGGCGCCGCCTACCAGGGCGTTTCGCTCGACGCGACGCAGTTCGCGATATCGGCCTCGCCACGACCCGGCGTGACCTTTGCCCAGGTCGAGCAGGTGATCGACGATGTGATCGCGGACATCGCGCAGAACGGGGTGCGTTCCGAAGATCTCGAGCGTGTCAAAACCCAGCTGATCGCCGAGACCGTCTATGCCCAGGACAATCAGGCCACGTTGGCCCGCTGGTACGGCGGAGCCATGACGACGGGCCTGAGCATCGAGGACATCAGAACCTGGCCGGAGCGCATTCGCGCCGTCACCGCAGAGCAGGTGCGCGACGTCGTGCAAAAATGGTTCGACAAGAACCGCTCGGTCACCGGCTATCTCATCAAGGACGCAACCCCCAAGCACGCGGAGAAGCGGTCGTGACCTTCCTCAAGATCGGCGCGGCCCGCAGATTGCTCATGGCTGGCGCATGCCTCGCCGTCGCGGCGATGACGCCGACGTCCTCGCACGCCGCCGCCAAGATCCAGCACCTGGTTTCTCCGGGAGGCATCGAGGCCTGGTTCGTGCAGGACGCCACCGTCCCGCTCGTCGCCATGGAGTTTGCCATGGACGGCGGCGCCGCGCAGGACCCGGATGGCAAGGCCGGAGTCGGCAATATGGTAGCCGACCTGATCGACGAAGGTTCGGGCGATCTGGACTCCCGAGCGTTCCACGAACATCTGGACCGGCGCGCGATCGAGCTGAGCTTCAGCGTGACGCGGGACTATTTCCGCGGCTCCTTGCGCATGCTCAAGGACAACAGGGATGAGGCCTTCGACCTGTTGCGGATGTCGCTGACCTCTCCGCATTTCGATAGCGACGACGTCGAACGCATTCGCGCGCAGCTCATCTCCGGCCTGAAGCGCGAGACATCGAATCCGAATTCGCTCGCCGGCCGCAAATTCGTCGAGATCGCCTATGGCGATCATCCCTACGGCCGCCCGTCCGGCGGCACGCTGGAAAGCGTTCCCAACGTCACGATCGCCGACATGAAGGATTATGTCGGTCGCGTACTGACCAGGGAACATCTGAAGATTGCCGTGGTCGGCGACATCGACGCGGCTTCGCTCGGCGCGTTGCTGGACCGCACATTCGGCGGCCTGCCTGCGAAGTCGAAGCTTGTCCCGGTGCCCGATATCACGGCCAGCAAGCCGCCGCAGCGTGAGTTCATTGCGCTCGACGTGCCGCAAACCGTGGTGACGTTCGGCGGCCCCGGCATCCCGCGCAACGATCCGAATTTCATGGCGGCCTTTGTCGTCAATCATATTCTGGGCGGCGGATCGGGATCGCGGCTTTATCGCGAGGTTCGCGAGAAGCGCGGCCTTGCCTATTCGATCTCGGATTCGCTGGTCTGGATGGACCACTCGGCTTTGTTCGTCGGTTCGACCGGGACGCGGGCGGACCGCGCCGGCGAAACCGTGGAAGCCATCAACCACGAAATCCGCCGCATGGCCGAGAGCGGCCCGAGCGAACAGGAACTGGATGAGGCCAAATCCTACCTCAAGGGCTCGCGGATGCTCTCGCTCGATACGTCGTCGAAGCTCGCCTCTGCGATGTTGCAATATCAGCTCGATCATCTTCCGATCGCCTATATGGAGCAGCGGAATGCGCTCGTCGATGCGGTGACGATCGACGAGGCCAAACAGGCTGCGCGCAGGCTGTGGGGCGACGGTCTGTTGACCGTGATTGTCGGCCGTCCGCCGGAGGCCACCGCCCAGCCGGTGGCCGCCAAGCCGTTGAAGGCAAATTGAGCCCTCCTCAAGCCAATCGCGCGCAAAGCCGTTATGCTCCCGAAAAGCCCGATTCCATCAAGGAATCGGACCACTAAGGCTCGATGAGATTTGTATGAATCGTCATCGCGCTTTAATTCTTTGATTGAGCATGATCTTTTCGGAAAACCGCTTCACACTTTTCCGGATCATGCTTTAGCCGGTGACACCATGCTGCGGATTGCCCGCGACCTTTCGATCGACGAAAACGATCTGGATATTTCCTTTGTTCGCGCCTCCGGACCCGGCGGGCAGAACGTCAACAAGCTCTCGACCGCCGTCCAATTGCGGTACGACGCGCGCCGGCTCACGTTGCCGGACGATGCCGCGGCAAGGCTGGAGCGGCTCGCCGGCCAGCGCATGACCAAGGACGGCGTGATCGTCATTCACGCCCAGCGCTTCCGAACCCAGGAGCGTAACCGGAGCGACGCCATCGAACGTCTGGTCGCGCTGTTGCGCGAGGCCATGATTCGACCGGTTCCGCGGCGCGCGACCCGTCCGACGCTAGCCTCGAAGAAGCGCCGTCTCGACGGCAAAAAACGCCGCAGCGACATCAAGGCCAGGCGCGGCTCGGGCCGTATCGAAGATTGAATTGGGGACTGTTCGGATTGCTCCCTCCCGCGGCGGCGCAAAAGCCCTTAGATTGGGCGACCGCCAACGAGTAGCCCTCAATGCCCGTCCGACAACTACCCGAACAGGTCGTCAACCGCATCGCCGCGGGCGAGGTGGTGGAACGTCCCGCGAGCGTGGTCAAGGAACTGGTCGAGAATGCCATCGATGCCGGCGCGAGCCGGATCGATGTCTTCACCGACGGTGGCGGCCGGCGAAAGATCGCCATCACCGACGATGGCGGCGGCATGACCCGCGCCGATCTCGCTCTGGCGGTGGAGCGTCACGCCACGTCGAAGCTCGACGATGAGGACCTGTTGCGCATCCGCACGCTGGGATTTCGTGGCGAGGCACTGCCTTCGATCGGCGCGGTGGCCAAGCTCAACATCGCCACCCGTCACGCAAGCGAGCCGCATGCCTGGACGCTTTCGGTCGATGGCGGTGTCAAATCGACGATCGCGCCGGCCGCCTTGTCGCAGGGGACACGTGTCGAGGTCAGCGACCTCTTTTATGCGACGCCGGCGCGGCTAAAATTTCTCAAGACCGATCGCACCGAGGCCGAAGCGATCCGCGAAGTGGTGCGGCGTCTGGCCATGGCGCGGCCTGACATCGCCTTTACGCTGGCCGGCGAGGAACGCAGTCCCGTCACCTGGGCCGCGGCGTTACCCGGCGCGCCCGGCCAGTTGACGCGGCTCGGCGATATCCTGGGCGCGGATTTCCGCATCAGTGCGATCGACGTCCGCGCCGAGCGCGAAGGCACGATCGTCGAAGGATTTGCCGCGAGTCCTTCACTCACAAGAGCCAACGCGCTCGGGCAATATCTCTTCGTCAACGGCAGGCCCGTGCGCGACAAGCTGATCCTGGGCGCAGTGCGCGCGGCTTACTCGGACTATCTGCCGCGCGACCGCCATCCGGCGGTGGCGCTGTTCGTGACGCTGGATTCGCGCGAAGTCGACGCCAACGTTCATCCGGCCAAGACCGAAGTACGCTTTCGCAACGCCGGCCTCGTGCGCGCCCTGATCGTGCATGCGCTCAAGGAAGGTCTTGCGCGTGAGGGCCGGCGCACGGCGGCCAACAGCGGCAGTGCCGCGATCGACGCGCTTCGCCCCGCCTTTGCGCCGGGGGGAACGAATTGGGGACAGTCTAACGGGGGACAAACCAATTGGGACTGGCGGCGCTCGCCGGCCTTTCCGGTCGGATCGTCGCCGGCTTTTCAGACCGCCGTAGCGACCGCCTTGGCCGAACCGGGCCAAGCGGCCTTCGATGTCGGCGCGCCGACCGCCGACATTCGCTTCGAGGAACGGCCTCCCGCCGATCTGCTCGACCGCCCGCTCGGCGCGGCGCGGACACAAATTCACGAGACCTATATCGTCTCGCAAACCCGCGACGGTCTGATAGTCGTCGACCAGCACGCCGCGCACGAACGCATCGTCTACGAAAGACTGAAGGCTTCGCTGGTAAAAAACGGGGTGCAGCGGCAGATCCTGCTGATCCCGGAAATCGTCGAGATGGACGAGGCCACGGTCGAGCAACTGCTCGCGCGTGGCGAGGAACTGGCCTCCTTCGGGCTTGCGATCGAATCCTTCGGTCCCGGCGCAGTCGCGGTGCGCGAGACGCCGTCACTGCTCGGCAAGACCAACGCCGGCGGTCTGTTGCGCGATCTCGCCGAGCATATGGCGGAATGGGACGAGGCCTTGCCGCTGGAACGTCGGCTGATGCATGTCGCGGCCACCATGGCCTGCCATGGCTCGGTGCGCGCCGGGCGCCGTCTCAAGCCGGAAGAGATGAACGCGCTGCTGCGCGAGATGGAAGACACGCCCAATTCAGGCCAGTGCAATCACGGCCGTCCGACTTATGTGGAACTAAAACTCGCCGACATCGAAAAGCTGTTCGGGCGGCGGTGATATCGCTTCTCACACCGTCGTCCCGGCCAAGCGGAGCGCGAGCCGGGACCCATAACCACCGACAGCTCTTTTAGAGCACACTGGAACGACGAGCTTGCCTAACAACTATCGTCTGTGGTTATGGGTCCCCGCCTTCGCGGGGACGACACCGGAGCTAGGGATTTCCAGCGCGCAAAAACACAAACTCCGTGTCGTCGTAGGCGCGTCGTTCCAGTTCTGCAAAACCATCAGGCGCAGCCAACGCCGCGGCTTTCGCTTCTTCCACCACAAGCAATGCGTTCGGCATCAGCCAGCCACCGTCGCGCAACGAGACCAGCGCCTTGTCCGCCAATCCCTTGGCGTACGGCGGATCGAGGAACACCAGCGAGAACGGCTCCATCGGATGCGCCGGTCCAAGATTCGTAGCGTCGCGGCGATAGACTTTCGTGACACCGCCAAGACCGAGCGCTTCGACATTGTCACGCATCAGCGCGCGTGCTTCGGCGCCATTGTCGACGAACAGCGCGAACTTGGCGCCGCGCGAAACCGCTTCGATGCCGAGCGCACCGGTGCCGGCAAACAGGTCCAGCACCCGCGCGTCGGTAATCGGATCGTCGTAGGCGTGGATCAGGATGTTGAAGAGCGACTCACGCAGGCGATCCGCCGTGGGGCGGATATCACGCGAGGCGGGCGAGGCAAGATTGCGGCCCTTCAGTCTGCCTCCGACGACACGCATCGTTTACTCATCCAGCGGCTTCAGATCGCGCTTGCCGTGATAGCCGCGCTTGGGCCGGCGTGGCGGACCGTAACCATTGGCCTCTTCCTCATTACGGGCACGGGCCTCGTCGCTGCCGGTGCGCCGCACCAGCACGCGACGGCCCTTGCTGTCGGCGATCAGCGCGCTCTTGCCGGCTGGCTTGAACGGCTTCTTGCCGCGCGGCGCGTCAGCCGCCTCATCCGCGGGTTTCGCGGCCGCCTCGCCCGGCATCGGCCGGTTGAAGTCGGCGCCGGCAAGCGTTGCGATCTTTTCGCCGAGTTGCTCGCGCAGCACCCGCGTCTTCACTTCCTCGACCGTGCCTTCGGCCAGTTCCGCCAACTGGAACGGACCATAGGACACGCGGATCAATCTGTTCACTTCGAGGCCGAGATGCGCCATCACGTTGCGCACCTCGCGGTTCTTGCCTTCGCGGATCGCAAACACCAGCCAGACATTGGCGCCCTGGTCGCGTTCCAGCGTCGCATCGATCGAGCCGTATTTGACGCCGTCGACCTCGACGCCTCTTTTCAGTTCATCAAGCTGGCCTTGCGTCACGTCGCCATGGGCGCGAACCCGATAGCGCCGCAGCCAGCCGGTATCCGGCAGTTCGAGCGCCCGCGCCAGGCCGCCATCATTGGTGAGCAGCAGCAGACCTTCGGTGTTGAAGTCGAGCCGTCCGACGCTGATCAGCCGTGGCAGACCTTCCGGCAAATTGTCGAACACCGTCGGCCGGCCTTCCGGATCGGCATGGGTCGTCATCAGCCCGCGTGGCTTGTGATACAGAAACAGCCGGGTGCGCTCGCGCGGCGGCAACGGCTTGCCGTCAATGGTGACCGCGTCGTTCTCGGTAACGTCCAGCGCCGGCGAATTGATCACACGGCCGTTCACGGCAACGCGGCCCTGCGTCACCATCTCCTCGGCATCGCGGCGCGAAGCGAGCCCGGCGCGCGCCAATACCTTGGCGATACGCTCGCCGGATTTCTTGACCTTCGGCGGCCGCGCAGGCCTACGCTCGTCTTCGTTGCGCTCGCGATAGGCGCCGCGACCACCGAAGGCCGGACGTTTTGCGAAGATCTTGCTGTCGTCCTCATTTTCCCGGCGCGGCCGATCGAAGCCCCGGCCACGCGGCTCGCTGCGGGAATGCTCCTGCCAATCGGTGCGGCCTTCGGGACGCCCGGAGTCGCTGTCCCGACGCGGGCGGTCGAACTTCGGACGATCCTCGCGGGGACGATCGAATTTCGGACGCTCGCGAAACGGACGATCGCCTTCCGGGCGATCGCCGCGCGGACGCGAGAATCGCGGCCGGTCGCTGCTGTCGTTATCGCGCGGACGGTCGTAACGCGGCTTGTCGAATTTTGGACGCTCGAAATTCCGCGCGCCGTCGCGTGCGGGGCGCGAGTTGCGCTCGCCACGATCCGGCGAAGAAGACTCTCGCTTCTGCCACGGCTTGGCATCGCCACGATCACGGCCAAAATCCTTGCCGCGATCCGGACGATCACCGAAATCCTTGCGCGGGCCCCTTTCGCCAGGCGCGCCGCGGGAAAACTTCTTGTCGCCGTCGAATTTTCTCTCGGGACGGCCGGCGAACGGCCGGTCGCCGCGGGGACGGTCGCCATCCCGCGGTCGCGCATTGAACGGCCGATCACCGCGCGGACGATCACTGTCCTTGCGGAAGCCCTCACCACGCGGGGTGTAGGGCCGCTTCTCGCGATCCTCGCGTGGCGCGTAAGGTTTCTTGTCGCCGAATTTTCGGTCGCCAAATTTTCGGTCCTGGAAGCGCGCAGCCGGCCGCGCGTCGCGATCCGGCCGATCTCCGCGCGGCGTATACGGTCGCTTGTCGCCGCCACGGTCTTCACGTGGCCGGAACGAACGCTTCTCGCCATCAACGCCTCGCGATGGACGGTCGCCATATGGTCGATCACCGCGCGGTCGCGGCGCATCGCGATCGTCACGGCGCGGTGGGCGATCGTCGCGCTTTCCGGCATAGGGGCGCCGCTCGCCTTCCGCCTTCCCCGCAAAACCGCGCTTGGCGAATTTCTTCTCCGGCCCCCGAGAGACGCCCGAGCGGCCCTTGCCGCCTGTGGGGCGGTCGCGCCGGCCCCTGGAATTGTTGTCTTTATCGTTGTCGCGGGGCATGAAAGGTCTCATTTCGGCTGCAAGGTACAAATGACAATCATGCGCGCGTCTCTCGACGAGGCGCATTCTCACGCAAAAAACGGTGTCCACTTTTGCTGAAGGCACTTCCCATAGCAGAGTTCTGTCGGGGATACGAGGCATGACAGCCCCATCTTTCATGGATTTGGCGCTGAAAGCGGCCGAAACGGCCGGAAAATCGGCCGAAGTGCCGATCGGATGCGTGATCGTGCTTAACAACGAGGTCATCGCCACGGCCGGAAACCGCACCCTGACCGACCGTGATCCGACGGCGCACGCCGAGATTCTCGCGATCCGGCAGGCGACATCGGCGGTCGGCAGCGAGCGGCTGGTCGATTGCGACCTCTATGTCACCCTCGAACCCTGCACGATGTGCGCGGGCGCGATCTCGCTGGCGCGGATCAGGCGGCTTTATTATGGCGCGGCCGACCCCAAGGGCGGCGCGGTGGATTCCGGCGTCAGGTTCTTTGCCTCGCCGACCTGCCACCATGTCCCGGAAGTCTATTCAGCGGTCGGCGAGCGCGAAGCCGCCACACTGCTGCGGGATTTCTTCAAGGCGAGGCGGTAGGTCCCTCATCCTGAGGAGCGCGTGCGCGTCTCGAAGGATGAGGCCCACCACGTCCCTCGCGACGCATCGCTTCGCGATGCTCCTCGGGATGAGGACCTATCAAGCCAGGAAGAACTCCCTTAGCGCCTTCGCCGTTACGTCGGGATTTTCTTCCGTGAGGAAGTGACCGGAATCGACCGGCGATCCCGAAACATGGGTCGCCCAGTTCTTCCAGGTGTCGAGCGGCGTGGCCGCGGCCCGCGCGATGCCCGCGTCACCCCACAGCGCCAGCATCGGGATTGTGATCTTTTTTCCCGCCTCGCGATCGGCCTTGTCGATATCGAAGTCGGCATAGGCGCCGGCGCGATAATCCTCACACATCGCATGCACGCGTGAGGGATCGCGGAACGCCGCGAGGTAATGTTCGAGCGCGCGCGGATCGATCGCGTCCAGCGTTTTCGATTTGGTCTGGCTCGCCATCTTCTGCTTAAGGAAGAAGTCCGGATTGCCGCCGATCAACGTCTCGGGCAACGGCGCAGGCTGCGCCAGAAACGTCCAGTGATAGATCTTCAGCGCATAAAGGCGATCCATCCGCGCCCAGTAGTCATAGGTCGGCAGGATATCGAGCACCGCCAGCCGCGACAGCCGTCCGGGGTGATCGAGCGCCAGACGGTAAGCAACACGACCGCCACGATCGTGGCCGGCGAGCGCGAAATGCACGTGACCGAGCTGCTCCATCGCCTCAACGATGGTCTTGGCCATCGCGCGCTTGGTATAGGGCATGTGGTCCTTGTCGCTCTCCGGCATATCCGACCAGCCGTACCCCGGCAGATCGGCGATGATCAGCGTGAAGCGATCGGCGAGTTGCGGCGCCACGCGATGCCACATCACATGGGTTTCGGAAAAACCGTGCAGCAGCAGCAGCGGCGGGCCCTTACCGCCGACGCGGGCAAAGATGCGGCCGGACGTCGTGTTGATCCATTCGGCAGCATATCCGGGAAAAAGGTCGGCCAGATCGGACATCGTCGATCACTCCACGCTCAATCTATTAGCAACGCTATTTCGGCTCCTGCTCGACCGCCTGCCAGCCGATATCGCGCCGGCAGAATCCTTCCGGCCACTTGATCCGGTCGATCGCGGCATAGGCGCGCTGCCGCGCTTCCACCACGGTCTTGCCCGAGGCGCAGACGTTGAGCACGCGGCCGCCGTTGGCGAGAATCGCGCCGTCTTTGGCGATCGTACCGGCCTGGAAGATTTCGACGCCCTCGATTTGCGCCGCTGCATCCAGCCCCTCGATGCGGGTTCCCTTGGCGTAATCGCCGGGATAGCCCTTGGCAGCCATCACCACCGTCAGAGCCGGCTCGTCGAACCAGCGCAGATCGAAATGCTTCAACTCGCCATCGCAGGAGGCCAATAGCGCCGGCACGATATCCGACATCATCCGCAGCATCAGCACCTGACATTCGGGATCGCCGAAGCGGACGTTATATTCGAACAGCTTGGGGCCGGTCGCCGTTAACATCACGCCCGCATAAAGCACCCCGCAAAACGGCGTGCCGCGCGCTTTCATGCCGGCCACCGTCGGCAGGATGATGTCAGCCATGATCCGGTCGTGAATGGCCGGCGTGACAAAGGGGGTCGGCGAATAGGCGCCCATGCCGCCGGTGTTCGGTCCCTGATCGTGGTCGAACACCCGCTTGTGGTCCTGCGCGGAAGCGAGCGGGATCGCGGTCTCGCCGTCGCACAACGCAAAGAAACTGATCTCGCGTCCTTCGAGATATTCCTCGATCACGACTTCAGTGCCCGCCGCACCGAAGGCGCCGTCGAACATCATGGCGATGGCGGCCTCGGCTTCGGCAAGCGTCATCGCGACCACGACGCCCTTGCCCGCGGCGAGCCCGTCGGCCTTGACCACGATCGGCGCGCCATGCTGGCGCACATAGGCAAGTGCATCGGCTGCATTGGTGAAACAGCCGTAGGCGCCGGTCGGAATGTTGAACTCGGTGCAGAGCGCCTTGGTAAAGCCCTTCGATCCCTCCAGCCGCGCCGCCTGCTTGCTCGGCCCGAACGCCTTGATACCAACACCAGAGAGATCATCGACAATGCCGGCTGCCAGCGGGGTTTCCGGTCCGACCACGACCAGATCGATCTCCTCGCGCCGGCAAAACGCAATCACCGCCGCATGGTCGGCGATATCAAGCGCGACGCATTCGGCTTCGCGGGCGATGCCGGCATTGCCGGGCGCACACCAGAGTTTTGTCACCAGCGGTGAGGCCGCCATCTTCCACGCGAGCGCATGTTCACGGCCACCGGAGCCCAGCAAAAGTATCTTCATGAGAACGCCAAATGTAACCCGCGCGATCTCACTTTCGGTCGCACGACTCCCCCTGCCCCCGCAAGAGCTAGATATCCACACAGCCGTCATTCCGGGGCGGCGCGAAGCGACGAGCCCCGAATCCATAACCACCAACTGGGATTATGGATTCCGGGCCTGCGCCTGACGGCGCATCCCGGAATGACGGTTTGAGATCCGCGAAGATCAGCTACCTCTCGCCCCCCGATGCCGCGATGATCTGCTGGAGGGATGCGACATGGCGGGCGAACGCGCCGCGACCGGCCGCGGTCGCCGTCACGGTCGTCTGCGGCTTCTTGCCGACAAAGGCTTTTTCGATCCCGACATAGCTGGCTTTGGCCAGCGTCTCGATATGGGCGCCCAGATTACCGTCGGTCGCGCCGGTCATTTTTTTCAGGCGGGAAAACTCAAGCCCTTCGCCGGCCGGCAGCGCGTTCAACGCTGCCATGATCCGCAAGCGCAACGGCTGGTGAATGATGTCGTCGAGCTCGGCCATGGATCAGATCCTGCGCATCCAGAGGCCAGAGAGGATCAGTCCGCCGCCGTTGACCGCGGCCATCCACAGCAAAAATGCGCCGCCTTCGATGAAGAAATAGCCGATCAGCGTCAGCACGATGATGCCAAGACCAATGGCCATGAACGCGCGGCCGAACCAGAGCCCGGCGATGCAGTAAAACAGCATGAAGTAGATCGGCCAGAACGCGCCGAGTTCGCGCGGTCCGTAATGGCCGAGTACGCCGCTGCAAAGTATGCCGAAGGCGTAGAACAGCAGAAATGCCGCCAGCATCCTGAAATCGAACCCCTGCACGCCGGCCGGCCGGCTGCCCATGGTGGCGAGCGCCGCAACACTCGCAACATTCAGCACGTTGACGGTGATCCAGATGGTGTTGGCGTGCCGCGGGGTGAGGAAGTTGGCGACATTGCCCGCCAGCACCAGGACGCCCGCTACAATCATGATCTGGCTTGCAATATCGTAAATGCGCGACTGACGGACGCGCCGAACGATCTGCTCGATATCGTTCAGCGCCTGCGCGGCTTCCTCTGGACCGATAGAGGTCATGATCCGATCCGTGTGTTCGCAACGTCGTCGGCGACCGCCGCGACCCCCTGGGCGCTACCGACAATGCCCATGTGATCGACGCCGTCAATCAGCTTGACCTCGACAGACGGCGCGACCGCATGCACCGCGTCGGCATATTTGTCGGCCAGCATCAGTTCATCGGCCGCGCCGGCAATCAGCGTCATCGGATGGTGCGCGGCGGCGAGATCCGCCTGATAGCCGCGCGTCGCGAAATTACGCATCAGCCGGAACGAGTAGCTCGGGTTGAGGATTTTGGCCGAATTGGCCGGCACGGCAAAGGCGAGTGTCGGCAGTTGCTCACAGCAATCGATTCCGAGCTTGCGCAGCGCCATCAGCCCGAAGAAGCGCGGAAGGTCGGCACTCGCCCAGCCGCCGGAATCGGGACGGTTGGTCGGGGCGTCATAGCCGAGATAAGGCGAAAGCAGCACGGTACGCACAAACAGGTCCTGAATTGGCGAGCTCGCAATCCGCAATGCAAAGCCGCCGCCTGCCGAGTGGCCGAGCAGCGTCAGAGGTTCTGTCGGGGAGGTCTTGCGCACCAGCGCGACAAGATCAGCCATGTCGTTTTCGAGTTGGCCGATAAAGGCGATGTCGCCGCGACTGCCGGAACCGCCATGGCCGCGAATATCGGGGGCATAGGTCTCGACCCCGCGCGCGGCGAGCGCGTCCGCCAGCCCGTGCACCGCGACGCTCGATCCTGAAGAGCCGTGCACGAGAATGGCGATCTTGCCGGTCGAAGACCCGCGCGCCGGATAATGCCGGTAGGCGAGTTCAGTACCGTCGCGGGCTGAAAAGCGCGACAGCGGCGGCATCGAGCTGCGATCGACCGCGCGGGCGGACTGCGAGATCGAAGTCAATTCAGGCAAGCCCTGTAGCGGCGTCGCGATCAGCACCACCAGCGCCAGCGCGGCAACCCCAACGAGCGTGAAACTCCAGCCCAATACTTTCAGCGGAAATCGGACGATCCATTTCGACATGATCCTGCTCCCTTGGTCATATTAATAGAGAACTCTATAATACAGAGTTCTTTGCCATGCAAGTTCGAACTTGGCGGTCAGGGGAGAAACTCCTTACTTTGGGATCGCCCCCCGCCCCCGAATCGATTCGATTGACTGGTGCCGCCTATTTGAAGTTCCCCGCCCTGCGGGGCCGGGTACTCCCATCAGGAACTTCAAATAGAAGGTAGTGCTCGTACTTAAGGAAACTGGACACCAGGAATGGCCGCGACCGAAGCGCTGATCAACGCACCTGAATTCACGGTGACCGAGCTGTCGTCCGCGCTGAAGCGGACGGTGGAGGACGCCTATGGTCATGTCCGGGTCCGCGGTGAAATCACCGGCTTCCGGGGCGCTCATGCCTCCGGCCATTGCTATTTCGCGCTGAAGGACGACAGCGCCAAGATCGAGGCGGTGATCTGGAAATTTGCGCATGCACGGATGCGCTTCAAGCCGCAGGAAGGGCTTGAGGTCATCGCCACCGGCAAGCTCACCACCTATCCGGGTTCGTCGAAATACCAGATCGTCATTGAATCGCTCGAGCCTGCCGGCATCGGCGCGCTGATGGCGCTGATGGAAGAGCGCAAGAAAAAGCTGGCCGCCGAAGGACTGTTCGACGAGGCGCGCAAGCAGTTGCTGCCATGGCTGCCGGAGGTGATCGGCGTGGTGACCTCGCCGACCGGCGCCGTGATCCGCGATATCCTGCATCGGCTGGAAGACCGCTTTCCGCGCCGGGTGCTGGTGTGGCCGGTGCGCGTGCAGGGCGAAGGCTCGGCCGAACAGGTCGCAAACGCGATCCGCGGCTTCAATGCCCTGCCCGAGGGCGGCCGGATTCCGCGGCCCGATCTTATCATCGTGGCACGCGGCGGCGGCTCGCTGGAAGATCTCTGGTCGTTCAATGAGGAGATCGTGGTCCGCGCCGCTGCCGAAAGCATGATCCCGCTGATTTCGGCGGTCGGCCACGAGACCGACATCACGCTGATCGACTTTGCCGCCGACAAGCGCGCGCCGACGCCGACGGCGGCGGCCGAGATGGCGGTTCCGGTGCGCAGCGAGCTGATGGTCGAGGTGGCCTCGCTGGCGCGGCGCACGATGCTGTGCTGGCAGCGCAGCCAGGAGATGCGCCGCAACGAGTTGCGCGCCGCCGCCCGCGCGCTGCCGGGTTTGAGCGAGCTTCTGGCCATTCCGCGGCAACGGCTGGACGGCGCAGCGACAGCCCTACCCCGCAGCCTGAATGCCAACACGCACGCGCATTTCAGGCATTTTGCCGGCGTCAGCGCGCGACTGACGATGCGGGTGCTGCGCGGCCAGCTGGCGCAAGCCACCCAGCGCCTCACCGTATCCGGCGAACGGATGTCGCATTCAGCCAAAAGCCTGCTGCGCAACCGCCGGGATCGTTTCACGGGCCTGGCCGTCCGGCTGAAAGCTTCAAAATTGTCCAACGCGCAGGCGCAGCGTCAGGCAATCTCACGCGACCGCGAACGCATGCTGCGATTGACTGAGCGCGCCCGACGAGCCTTTGCGACCTCGACCCAGCGGCTTTCGGCGCGGGTTGCCCATAGCGGGCAACTGCTGAACGCCCTGTCCTATCGCGGCGTGCTGGCGCGCGGCTTTGCTCTCGTGCGCGATGAGGCCGGCCATCCGCTGCACGCCAGCGCCGACATCGGGCCGGGCGCGCGCATGAGCATCGAATTTTCCGACGGGCGTGTCGGCGCTACCGCCGATAGCAACGAACTGGCGGCAGCGGCGAAACCTGACGCGCGGGAGCCGAGAAGTGAACCAAGACCGGCGGCGCCGCCCAAGCGCGCGACCAAGCCGGTCGATCAGGGAAGCCTGTTCTAACTTGCAAAGCCGGCTGACACGGCACTATCGGGCCAGCCACTCCGCAACGCGCTTTTGAGAGTCGGCGCGCGCTTCGGCATCGGTGCCGACGTGGCCTTTTTCCGGATCGGCCGCGTCAGGATTCGGCCCAATCGCCTGAACCGGCAAATTGGCACGATCGAAATCGTGATAGGCGGTGGGGTAGACCACGATCCGCGTCAGGGCGCTGCGGCCGTGGGCACCCTCCACCATCTGGCGGCAGGCCAACGGCGAACTGACGTCATCCTTGGCGCCGATCAAAACCAGGGTTGGAACACGCGCACTCCAGCCCAGCCCCGATGACAGACGGCAGTCAGGGTAGAAGGCGACCGCCGAGCGGAAATCATGCTCGGCATGGTGCAGCAATAGTTGCGGGCGGACTGCCCACAAGACCGCGCTGGCGCCGTTGGCCCAGCCCAACAGGGTAATGCGGTCCTGCGCCACCCAGGCCTGCTGCATCAGCCATTGCCGCGCCGCCAGGACATCGGCGACACGTTCGCGGCGGGCGGTGATCCGACGTTCCTTGACGCGGCATTGCGGGCCGAGTTCGCGCGAGCCGTAGCTATCCGGAAACAACACCGCCTTGCCGTCCTTGAGCAACTGCTCGGCCCAGTCGCGATAGCGAAGCTGAACCGGTTCGGAATGGCCGGACAGCCCGCCGCATCCATGCAGCGCGATCACGACCGGAAACGGACCATTGCCTTCCGGCTTGAAAAGCTGCGCGTGGAGCACGGCCGTCCCGGACGGAATCTCGACAGTCTGCGACAAGGGGAGCGGCGCAGCCTCCGCGGGCAATGCCACGGCAAGGAAAGCAAGTCCGATGATAGCCGAAAGAAAACGCATGGCTTTGCCGGGATCGGGACGGTGCTGGCGTGGCGGTTTGGAAGTCCGCATCATTGCTGCCGCGAGTTCGCCATGCGGACACGCCAAAAGGCTAACACGTGCAAAGCCGCAAATTCATCACAAATCGGTGGGTTTGACGGGCGGACACCCCACCCTATTTATGGTAATAAAGGAAACAAACGGAAATCTGCGGAGAGCTTTCAAGTGCTGAATAAATCCGGTCCGCCCGGCCACGGCGAAGCGCAGTTGCAATATCTCGACGGCGACTTTCGTGTGGTCTCGCCGGGAACCTATGTGCGGTGCGCGGTGACCGACGCGCGGATACCGCTGGACGAATTGAAATACTGGAGCGTCGATTTGCAGGAAGCCTACGCGCAGCCTGTCGCCATACTCCAGCGGCATTTTCCCGCCGCGCTGAAACGCCAAGGCTAAGATGGCAACGCTGAAACGTTAAGGCTGAAACGCCAAGCGGTCAGCCTCTCCGGAATTTCGGGTCCCGCGCCCGATATAGCCGGTCGGAGACAAACCGGCGCAGCTTGATCGCGCTGTCGAATTCAAGTTTCACCGGAAATGCCACGATGCCGTGCGCCCATGGCGGCAGTTCGCCGCCAGCGCCAAGCCGCGCCAGATCCTTTTCCGTCGTCACCAGCTGGAGTGAATCGCGCCTGGCTTCCTCGACCAGCGCTTCGACCTCGCCTTGCGTAAACGGGTGATGATCGGCGAAAGCGCGCTGGCTTGAAACCTCGACACCGTTACTTCTCAGCGTCCGAAAAAAGCGCTCGGGATCGCCGATGCCGGCAAATGCCAGGACGCGCTGGCCACGCAAGGACGACAGCGCCGTATCATCGGCTTTCAACTGCGCGGTCAGGACCGGCTTTTGCTGCGCGGCGATGCTGGCGGCGACGGCTTCGGCCGCACGGCCCTCGCCAACCACGATCAGCGCATCGGTGCGATCGATCTGCGGCGGCAACGGTGCGCGCAACGGCCCCGCGGGAAAAACCCTGGCATTGCCAAGCCCGCGATTCGCATCGATCACGATCAGCGAAGCATCCTTGGCGATCGCCGGATTCTGAAAGCCGTCGTCCATCACGATCACGGTGGCGCCTTGCGACTTGGCGAGTGCCAGCCCATCGAGACGTTCGCGGGCGACCGCGACCGGAACCGTCCGCGCCAGCATCAGCGGCTCGTCGCCGACATCCGCCGCAAGGTGACGGTCGGGTTCGACCATGACGGGCCCATGCAGCCGCCCGCCATAGCCACGGCTGAGCACGACCGGCGTCTCGCCGAGATCGCGCAGCAGCTTCACCAGCGCCAGCACGGTCGGCGTCTTGCCGGCGCCGCCGACGTGATAGTTGCCGACGCAGAATACGGGAATGCCGGCATCAAAGCCTTTGCGCCGCAATCTTTGGGCAGCGACCGCGCCGTAAATCGCGCCGAGCGGCGACAATAGCAGCGACATCCACGATGATGGCCGGTACCAAAAGGCCGGCTCATGCATCCGCCGCCCCCATTTCGAGGCGCAGTTGCAAAAGATAAGGCTCGAGCGCCGCAAGCGTCCGGTCCAGCGCACCGCCCAACTGCGAGACCACGCGCTCGGCAGCGGCGAGCACGGCATTGCGCGCGGCGGGATCTGCAAGCAGTTGGCCGAGCTGCTTCACCAGCGCTTCGCGTGTTTCCACGAGTCTGGCGCCGCCGTTGCCGTCGAGCGCCTCGTAGACATCGGCAAAATTGAAGACGTGAGGTCCATGAACGATCGATGCGCCGAGCTTGATGGCCTCGATCGGGTTCTGCCCGCCGTGCTGGACCAGCGATCCGCCCATGAAGACGACCGGCGAGAGCCGGTAGAAAAGTCCCATTTCGCCCATGGTGTCGGCGACATAGATGTCGGTGGTGGCCGTCGGCAGTTCCTCGC
Source organism: uncultured Alphaproteobacteria bacterium (assembly GCA_963748805.1). GTDB lineage: Bacteria > Pseudomonadota > Alphaproteobacteria > Rhizobiales > Xanthobacteraceae > Bradyrhizobium. The sequence continues at coordinate 54,431 of CAVVLH010000011.1, forward strand.
GCGAGCGCAGGCTGGCGTGCAGGCCGGCAGCGCCGATTATCCGCGCGATCGCCTCGCCGCGGCCGGGATGCCGCGGCACGATCACCGTGAGCAGCGACGGAAAATGCCCGGCCAGCGTACGGTGCGCATCGAGCAGAATCTCGTCTTCCCCAGGATGCGTCGATGCCGCCACGATGATGGGGCGGCCGCGCGTCACCGACATCAGCCGCTCCAGTTTGATGAAGTCGGCGGGAGGCGCCGGAACATCGAGCTTCAGATTGCCGGTGACGACGACGTTGCGGCTGCCGAGCATGGTAAAGCGCTCCGCATCGACGCGGGACTGCGCCAGGCAAACCTCGAACTGGCCGAGCAACGCCGAAATCGTGCCGCTCACCCGCCGCCAGCGCGGAAACGAACGATGCGACATCCGTCCGTTGATCAGCACCATCGGCAAGCGCCTGGCCGCGCTCGAAAGAATCAGATTCGGCCACAAGTCGGATTCAACGAACAAAGCCAGACTGGGCCGCCAGTGATCGAGAAAACGCGCGACATAGCGCGGTGAATCGTAAGGGACGTATTGATGGATGATGTCAGGCGGAAAACGCTTGGCGACGACCGCCGCCGAAGTGACCGTGCCGGAGGTGAGCAGGATACGGATATTGAGCGCGCGCAGCTTCTCGATCAGTGCTGCGGCCGCCAGCACTTCGCCGACGCTCGCGCCATGGATCCATACCAGCGGCCCGTGCGGCCGGACATCCTCGCTCATGCCGCGCCGTTCGCCGACGCGCGCGGAATCTTCCTTGCCCTGCTTCAACCGCCGCTTGATCAGCGCCGGCGCAAGCGGGACAGCCAATGAGGACAGCCGCCGGTAGACGCGCAGCGTCATCGGCAAGGCGCTAGCCATGATCCGTCACCTGCGGGCGGCCGAGTTTCGCGTAAGCGCGACTGGTCGCATCGTTCAGGGTCCCCTCCAGGCGCGCACGCAGTTCTTCCATGACCTCGGGGCTGGCGCCGGGTGGAACCGTGATCATTTCGCCCCCCACCAGCGCCCCTCGCCCGAACGGTAGATTGATCGTGGTTCGATCCCAGTTTTTCAGACGCCAGTAGCGGCTGGTCGCCATGGCGAACGGCATGATCGTCCGTCCGGACTCGCGCGCCAGCATGATGACGCCGAGCCCCGCGATCCGTGAGCGTTTCGGCACATCGGCGGTCAGCGCAACATTATACCCTTGTTCGAGCGCGCGTACCATCTCCTTGAACGCCCCGACACCGCCCTTGCGGTGAAACGCCGAACCGTGGTCGCCGGAGCCTCTGATCGTGCCGATGCCGAGCCGTTCGGCGGCGATGGCGTTGAATTCACCATCGCGATGCCGCGAAATCAGCACCTTGGCGCGATGCATTTCCTTGGTCTTGATGAACGGCGTGAGAAAATGCTGGCCGTGCCAGAACACAAAGATCGCCGGCGTCAACGGCTCGACGATTTCATACACATCGGGCGGATCAAAACTGAATCGGTTGGTCCGCCAAACCAGCCGCAGGAATTCGGCCGTCAGAAAACCCACAGCGCGCTGAAACCAACTGCTGCGCAGCACATCGCGAATCAGTTTTTTCAACGGGCAGGCTTCTCGTCTTGATCAGGGTCGAGCAGCCGATGAAGGTGAACGATGAAATACCTCATCTGCGCATTGTCCACCGTCTGCTGCGCCTTCGCCCTCCAGGCGGTGTGGGCGCTCGCGTAATTGGGATACAGGCCGACGATTTCCACCTGCGAAAGGTCCTTGAACGTGTTGTGCTCGAGATCCTTCAGCTCGCCACCAAGGACAAGGTGCAGCAACTGCTGCGAGGCACTATCTGGCATGGTCATTCTTCCTGAAGCTGTGCCCGTTGCGCAAGTCTTTCGAGAAACATCGGGACATGTTTACGGCAAGGGACAGCTTCGAAATTGCTCGACAATACTTGCATGACGATCGCGCCCCGCAGCCACCAAAACCCCGTGCGTCACCTCGCGGCGATTATACAGGATGGTGTCCCCCGACAACGCAGTCATGCTACCATTCGCTTCCTGCACGATCAAATTGGCCGCGGCAAGGTCCCAGTCGCGGCTTTGACCGCCCGCAAAAGCGGCATCCAGCCTGCCCTCGGCGACCCGGCACAAGCGAAGCGCCAGCGAGCCGATGCGCGGATGAAGCGAAATCTCGCCGCCTGAGCGATTAAGCCGCTCGACCAATGGCTTCGGGCCGGCGATGCGCGGAAAATCGAGCGCGGTGCCAGACGTCGCCCGGATTGCAGCGCCGTTGAGCTGCGATCCCCGTCCAAGCTCCGCAAAAAAGAATTCACCGCTCACCGGCGCAAATACCGCTCCCATCACCGGCAACGCACCGGCCACCAGGGCTACGCTGACGCACCAGTCTTCGCGGCCGGCGAGATAGGCGCGGGTGCCATCGATCGGATCGACAATCCACACCAGGTTTTTGTCGAGGCGGGTTTCGTCGTCGGCACTTTCCTCCGACAGCCAGCCGTAGTCCGGAGTAGCGGACCGCAGCCTGTCGGCAATCAGGTCGTTGACCGCGATGTCGGCTTCCGACACCGGCGATGACGCGCCCTTGATCCAGTTCTTCAGTTCGGTGCGGAACAGCGACAGCGCCAGCCGGCCTGCCTCCCGCACCGTGTCGGTCAGAAGCGCGGCGTCGCGCGCAAAATTCTCCGGATGTTTGGTTTTCCCGGCATCACCGTCCGCCAAGCGTCAATCCCTCGATCCGCACCGTCGGCGCGTTGACGCCATAGCGAAATGAAAGATCGTTGGCCGGCACCATCGACTTGAAAATATCCAGCAGATGGCCTGCAATCGTCACCTCGCTCACGGGATAGGTGATCTCTCCATTTTCGATCCAGAAGCCCGATGCCCCGCGGCTATAGTCGCCGGTCACGCCGTTGACGCCCGAGCCGATCAGATCGGTGACATAGAAACCCTGACGGATATCGGAAATGAGTTCGTCGGGCGTCGGCTCGCCGGCCTCCAGATGCAGGTTATACGATCCCGGCGACGGCGACGACGATACGCCGCGGTGGGCGTGGCCCGTGGTCGTGAGCCTGAGTTCGCGCGCGGTCGCGCAATCCAGAAGCCAGGTGGTCAGAACGCCCTGATCGATCAGCGCGGTTTTCCTGACGCGAACACCCTCGGCATCGAACGGCTGCGAGCGCAGGCCGCGGCGGCGCAAGGGATCATCGATGATGCGGATATTGCTGGCGAAGAGTTGTTGGCCCAGGCGATCCTTGAGAAAACTGGTCTTGCGCGCGATCGAAGCGCCATTGATCGCGCCGACCAGGTGGCCGACCAGCGAGCCGGAAACGCGCGGATCGAACACCACCGGCACCTTGCAGGTTTCGACCTTGCGCGGATTGGATCGGGCGACCGTACGCTCGCCGGCGCTGCGGCCGACGTTTTCGGGCGAGACGAGATCAGCGGCATGCGGCGCGGCCGTGAAGTCATAGTCGCGCTCCATCGAGGTGCCTTCGCCGGAAATCGCGGTCGCCGAAATGCTCTGGCTTGAGCGCAGGTAGGCGCCGTGAAAGCCGGTGCTGGTCACGAGCACCATGCCGCCGATTCCGGTTGAGGCCGACGCGCCTCCGGATTTAGCGACGCCCTTCACCGCGAGCGCGGCGGCTTCAGCTTCACAGGCGCGGCGTTCAAGCTCGACGGTGGTCGGGACATTCGGGTCGAGCAAATCGAGATCGGGGAACTCGCGCGTCAGCAGCGAGGGATCGGCAAGGCCGACATAGTCGTCATCCGGCGCCACGCGGGCCATCGCGACCGCGCGCTCGGCGAGCCGCGCTACGCCGTCGCCGCCGACATCGTTGGTCGAGACCACGGCCTGGCGCTTGCCTACCAGCACGCGCAGCCCGACGTCGTCGCCCTCCGAGCGTTCGGATTCCTCGACGCGGCCGTCGCGTACTTCTACCCCTTGTGAAATGCCGCGCACCGCGACCGCATCGGCTGCGTCGGCGCCGGCGCGCCTGGCGGCTTCGACGAGGCGCTGCGCCAGCGTCGTAAGTGCCGACTGATCGAACAGCTTGGCGGTGGCTGCTTCAGCCGAAAGCGAGGATGCAGTCGATGGTGAAGAGATCACGAACAAATCCCGCAAATTGATGGAAGGGCGAGGGCTTTCGACAGGGCGCCGAAAGCAAATCACGAACTTGATGAAATGTGCCTGATTCACTTGGAATTCAAGCACTTTCACGCCGCCAAAGCAGAAGAATTTCGGCAATCCTGCAAGGTCTCGTCAATCATGTCGGCCAAGGTGTTGTCAATCATGCGGATTGAAGGAAGGCCGGTGACGACGGATTAACCAGCCTTCTTAAGCCAATCCGCAACGCCCTCTGGCATGCTCTCACCCAACGACCGGGAACACCCGGCGGGGAGAAAAAGCCGTGAGGCGTCAAACAGCAACAAGCGGGATCAATCCCGCCGGGTCGAGCCGCGCGTTGCGGCTCGACCCCTCTCTCTTCCAGTGAGCTTCGAGGCGCACGATGTCCGCGCCGACAACGGCGTGCGCCGTGTCGAACTTCATCGCGAGCGTGTCGTGCTCCGGCGTGCCGTGCAGGGCATGCGGATGGCCATCAATCTTCGTGTCAGCGATTTCCGCGGCATTGCGCTGCGCGGGATCGACGACGTCCAGATGCTGGTGCTGCTGCATCGCGATCCGTCGTTGAACATTCCGCTTTGCGTGAGCTCCAACCGCGACGAGATCGCGGTAGCCTGGCAAACATGGAGCGAGATATTCGCACTCCCGCAACTGCCTGAGGAAACCGCTTGCGAACCGGCGCGGCGGCGGCGGCGGCGCAACGCGATCCGGGCGCGACGTCCGAAATTCCTGGTGCGGCGGCGCGGCGGCGGTCCGCTTGATATCGCTAACGTGCATCGTGACGAGCGCGAAATCATCGCCAGAAATTAGGCGGCGCGAACCAGCGCATCCACAAGCAGCCCCGCAAACAGCAACAGCCCGGCGTCGCGGTTGGATTTGAAGACGCGCAGGCACAGCGCGGGATCATCAATTCTCAGCCGCGCGACCTGCCAGCCGAGATGGCCGGCAAACGCGGCAAGCCCGATCCACGCCGAAACGCCGGCGCCAGCCAGCGCCAGCGCCGCGCCGATCAGGACCACCGCCAGGCTGTAAAACAAGATCAGCGCCCGATGCGTCCGCGCGCCGAACAGACGCGCGGTCGATTTGACGCCGATCAGCGCATCATCCTCGGTGTCCTGATGCGCATAGATGGTGTCATACCCGATCACCCAGGCGATCGAACCGGCATAGAGAAAAAGCGCGGGCAGCCCGATCCATCCAAAGATGACGGCAAATCCCATCAAGGCGCCCCACGAAAAGGCGAGCCCGAGCACGACCTGCGGCCACCAGGTGATACGCTTCATGAACGGATACACCGCGACGATCGCCAATGAAGCGATGCCGGTTGCGATCGCAAAGCGGTTGAACTGGAGCAATATCGCAAGGCCGATCAAGGCCTGCGCCACCAGAAACGCCAACGCCTGCCGTACACCGACCTGTCCTGCCGGGATCGGGCGCGAACGCGTACGTTCGACCTTGGCGTCGAGATCGCGATCGGTGATGTCGTTCCAGGTGCAGCCGGCTCCGCGCATGACAAAAGCGCCAACCAGGAACAAGGCCAGGATGAGTGGCAACCGGCTGACGTCACGGGCCAAGCCTGCGGCGAGCGCGGCCGACCACCAGCACGGCAGCAACAACAGCCAGGAGCCGATTGGGCGATCGAGGCGGGCAAGCCGCAGATAGGGCCGCGACCATAACGGCGCGTGCGTATCGACCCAATTGCCGGTCGCGTCGGCGACCTGCGCTAATGCGCCGGATTTGATATTGGCTTCGGTGTTGCCGCTCGTGGAGTGGATTTGACATTCGCTACCCATCCGGCCGCAAGTTCGCTTAGCGAATGTCAAATCCAAAACTCCACTAGTGTGTGGCGACACTGACGTTCCTTTCAGGGCCGCCGCGAGTTCTTCGAAGGAACGTCAAAGTCAAAGCCACACTAGTGTCCCTTTGGTTCTGACATTCGTAAAAGTGGCCGCCGCGATAGGATACGAATGTCAGAACCGGGACACCAGAGACATATATTTGCTAGTGGTCCTTCAATTCTAACATTCGCAAAAGTGCAAGCTGAGAAGGGGTGCGAATGTTAGAATCGGACCACTAGCTCCCGTCGCGATGTCAGAGCCAAAGGAACGCGAGAGCCTCGATCATGCGATCCCGGCGCTTGCTTCCGAAGCTTCGATCAGGCCCGCACGACGCGTCATCGCGTCAGCGCGTTGCCGCTCAGCGTATCGAAGGTGTTGCCGCTCTTCTTCGCGACAGTGGCTTCCGGCAATGCCGCCGCGGAACCCAGCACTTCGCTCAGGCTCGGACCGGCCGGCGCAGCCTGCCTTTGCATCTGTGCCGCCGCGCCGCAAACTCTGGTCCGCATCGCCTCGGTGCTCACATGGCCTTTCTTGAGCTGCTCGCTGATTTGCGGCGGGATCCCGCACCGGGCCGCATTGGTCTCGACATATTTGACCATCTTGGTCTCGGCCTGGAGGAAATTGCCGATCAGTTTGCAGGCTTCGTCAGGACCTGCATGCCGCTCGCCGGCCACCTTCAGAACCTGGCCGCGCTTCTCGGCTTCCTGGCGCAGCGGCAAAAAGTCTTTCATGCACTCGTCAGGCGGGCCGCCTTGCGTCGGAGGCGCCGCAAAGGGCGATGCGCCGGCGCCCGGAAAGGACGCAGGTGCAGGCGCATTACCGAAGGCGGAGGACGCCGGAGGCGGGGCACCAAAAGCGCTCGAAGGCGCAGCCCCGTTGACCGGCGGAAACGCCGGATCGTTCACGGTCCCGACCTTGCCGGGCAGCGGAGCGGGAAACGCACCTTGCGCGAAAACCTGCCCCGCATTGAAAGTCACAACGGCGGCGACCGCAATCAGTACCGCCGATTTGAAGTCCCTGCGCCACAAGCGGCGAGTTCTTTCAAGGACTTCAGATCGATAAGCGGTACTGCAATCATTGGCCTGCCAGTGCCCATGACTTTTCGAAGTTCGCAAAAAAGTGTTGCAGGGACAGCGTGCGAACTTCGCAAAGTGGGCACTGGTGGTGCGATCAACTGGCGGATCATCAAAGCTGGTTCCTTCAGGCCTGCAAGCTTCTTCCCGATAGGAGAGCGACTCCGGTTCGGCATTTTACGATTGCTGCAAACGGTTAACAACCCGTGGAATGGGGCAAGAGCGCGGCGCGAGGTCGCCCTAGTGCCCCGGTTCTGACATTCGTATCCCATTGCGGCGACCCTGAAAGGAACGTCAGAGTCGCCACACCAGTGGCCAAAGTGGCAGCCGCGAATGTCAGAATTGGCTCCCAAACCGCAATAATCGCGCAATTTCTTATCCTTTTGGGCTAAAACGCCAGCGGATTGGACCCCGACCCGCAATGCCCTCGCATGACTTCCGCAAACCCCGGCTGTTCGTGGATGCCGCCCTCGAAGGCGGTGTGACGGTGGCGCTTGAGCGCGACCAGAGCAACTACCTCGGTAATGTGCTGAGACTTAAGGCCGGCGACAGCATCCTCGTATTCAACGGGCGCGACGGCGAGTGGCTGGCCTCGATCAGCGGGCGCAAGCGGCCTGATGGTCTTGAAATCGAAAGCCAGACCCGGCCGCAAGATCGCCTGCCGGAGCTTGCTTATATCTTCGCCCCGCTCAAACACGCCCAACTCGACTACATGGTGCAAAAAGCCGTCGAGATGGGGGTTTCCTCGCTGCAACCGATCCTGACGCGTTTTACCCAGGTCGCGCGCGTGAACAGCGAACGGATGCGCGCCAACGTTATCGAAGCAGCCGAACAATGCGGCATTCTCGGCCTCGCCGAGGTCGCAGAACCGGTCGCCTTCGATCGCTTCCTCGCTCATCGCAAGCCGGAACGTCTGCTGGTTTTTTGCGATGAGGCGGCCGACGTCGCCAATCCCTTGAGCGTGCTTCAGGCCGACAAGCCTACTGCGGGAATCGATGTCCTGATCGGGCCCGAAGGCGGGTTTGCCGAGGAGGAGCGCGCCGTTTTGCTGCGTCAGCCGAACACCTTACGGCTTTCGCTCGGACCGCGTATCCTGCGGGCCGATACCGCAGGCGTCGCCGCGCTGGCGTTGGTCCAGGCGGCGCTCGGCGACTGGACCGGGAAACCGGCGGCCGATTAAGGCGAACCGCTTGTTAAGCGACTTCAAATTAAGCGACTTGATATTAAGTGCCTTGGCTTATGCCGGTCGAAACCTCATCTCGGCCATGCTAAAGGGCTGCGGCCCGTACCCGCGGCCTGATCCAGGCCGCGAACGGTCTGCTCAAAAATCAATTGAGTCAAAGACTTAACCAGATTACGTGCATCGGACCCGCTTCCGGGGGATTTGGACTGCAAGATGACCGCAACCGCGCCCCGTCGTGCGACCGGGTCCGCCGCATGGGCGGATACGCTGCTATTGTCATTTGCCCAGGCCGGCTACGCGCTGGCCGAACCTCCCCTGCTGCAACCGGCAGAGCCTTTTCTCGACCTCTCCGGCGAGGACATCCGGAAGAGCCTGTATCTGACGACGGATGCGACCGGCGAAGAACTTTGCCTTCGTCCCGATCTGACCATTCCGGTGGCGCGCGAATATCTGTCCTCAGGCCAGGCCGGCCGGCCGGCCGGCTATAGCTATCTCGGCCCGGTATTTCGTTATCGTGGTGCGGCGCCGAGCGAGTTCCTGCAAGCCGGCATTGAGTCGTTCGGCCGGCTCGATCGGCCGGCGGCGGATGCGGAAATGCTGGCCCTGGCGCTCGAGGCCACGCGCGCGTTCGGCGTCAACGACGTCGAGATCCGCACCGGCGACGTCGCGCTTTTCACCGCGCTGATCGATGCCCTCGGTCTTTATCCGGTGTGGCGCCGGCGGCTGATGAAGGACTTCAACCGCAAGATCAGCCTTGAACAGGACATCGAACAGCTCACGGTCACGAGCGCCGCGACCCGCAATGAATATGAAGGCGTGCTGGCAGCGCTTGCCGGCTCCGACCGCAAGGCGGCGCTCGCCCTCGTCACCGACCTGATGTCGATCGCCGGCGCCAGCAATGTCGGCGGCCGCACGGTCGCGGAGATCGCCGACCGCTTTCTCGAACAGTCGACCTTGAAGGCCGGCGCGCTGCCGCGTGACGCGCTCACCATCATCAAGCGTTTTCTTTCCATCGCGGGCGATCCGCGCGATGCGATCGCGCAACTGCGTTCGCTGGCGTCGGACGCCAAGCTCGACATCACGGCCGCCATCGATGCGCTTGAAAGCCGGGTCGGCTTGATGGCGGCGCACGGCATCAATACCGCGCTCACGCGCTTCTCGACCGCCTTCGGACGCGGTCTTGATTATTACACCGGTTTCGAGTTCGAACTGCACGCCAAGGGCAACGGTGTCGAGCCGTTGGTCGCCGGCGGCCGCTATGACGGCCTCTTGACGCAACTCGGCTCGGCCACCGCCATTCCCGCGGTCGGATTTTCCGTGTGGGTGGAGGCGCTCGCACGAATTGGCCAACCCGCACCATCCGGGAGGCCGTCGTGACCACCCCCTTCGTTCTCGCCGTTCCCTCAAAGGGCCGCTTGCAGGAGAATGCTGAAGCGTTCTTCACCCATGCCGGGCTTGCATTGGCGAAGCCGCGCGGCGCCCGCGAATATCGCGGCACCATTACCGGGCTCGACAATGTGGAGATAGCCTATCTCTCGGCGGGCGAAATTGCCTCGCAGCTGGCACGCGGCGCCGTCCACATGGGCGTCACCGGCGAGGACCTCGTGCGCGAAAGCATCCTCGATGCCGACAAGCGCGTGCTTCTGATCGACAGTCTCGGCTTTGGCAGCGCCAATGTCGTGGTGGCGGTGCCGCAAGCCTGGATCGATGTGCGGACCATGGCCGATCTTGACGACGTCACATCGGGCTTTCGCGAGCAGCATAACCGGCGGATGCGGGTGGCCACCAAATACATCAACCTGACCCGCACCTTCTTTGCTGCGCACGGCATCGTCGACTACCGCATCGTCGAAAGCGCCGGTGCGACCGAAGGCGCACCCGCGGTCGGCACCGCCGAGATGATCGTCGATATCACGACGACCGGCGCGACCCTTGCCGCCAATGGCCTGAAGGTGCTCGATGACGGTGTGATCCTGCGCAGCCATGCCAACCTTGTCGCCTCGCGCGAGGCCGACTGGTCGAGCGAGGCGCTGGAAGCCGCGCGGGTCATCCTCGACCATATCGCGGCGCGTGCGCGCGCCAACAAATACCGCGAAGTCCGCACCCGCTTCACCGGGTGCAACGCCACCCTGCTCGCCGAGGCGGCGCAGCGCTTCGGCGTGGTGTCGCCATTCGGCGGCCCGACATCTTCCGGAATGGTGACGCTGCACTGCCCACCGGCCCAGCTCTATGCGCTCGGAAGCTTTTTGCGCGACCACGGCGCGGAGACGGTTTCGGTAGCCTCGCTGGACTATGTGCTGGACCGCGAAAATCCGCTGTTCGCCAGGCTCCAGGCATTCCTCGGCCGATAGGCAGGATGGCAAACACCCCGCCGTGGCGACAATTCACCGCGATTGCCATATGTTGTACTGGAACGCCTTTTTGAGCGAAGTTGAAGTGGTTCGTGTTGAGACTGGAACCTGACCGATGATGCTGGGTACCGACGTATCGAGCTTGTCAACGACCGCAGTGACCGCTGCGGCGCAGGGGCTATCGATCGTGGTGCCGCTGTATAACGAAGCGGCCGGCCTGTCGTCGCTGCACCAGCGGCTGTGCGATCTTGCCAAAGCGCTCAACGACCGGTATCGGCTGGCCTGCGAAGTCGTCTATGTCGATGACGGCAGTTCCGACGCCACGCTGTCGATCGCGCGCGGGCTCAAGCCCGAGGGTATCGACGTCCAGGTCGTCTCGCTGTCGCGCAACTTCGGCAAGGAAGCTGCGCTGATGGCCGGCCTCGATCATGCCGGACGCGGCGCGGTTCTGTTCATGGACGGCGACGGCCAGCATCCGCCGGACCTGGTCGAAAAGCTGGTCGGCCACTGGATCGACGATGGCTACGACGTCGTCTACACGGCCAAAGCCAATCGCGACAACGAATCATTTTTGCGGCGGTTATCCGTGCGCGGCTTCTACGCCTTGATCAACTGGGGCGCCCGGCAGAAAATTCCGGAAGATGCCGGCGACTTCCGCCTGCTGTCGCCGCGCGCTGCCGCCGCCTTGCGGCAGCTTCCGGAGCGCAACCGCTTTTTCAAGGGACTGGCGAGCTGGATCGGCTTTCGCCAGATCCGCGTCGATTATGAGCCGGCCGCACGCGCGCACGGCATGACGACCTTCAGCCCCGGCCGACTCGTCGGGCTTTCGATCGAAGGACTGACCTCGTTTTCAGTCGCCCCGCTTCGCTTTGCGAGTCTGCTCGGCGTGTTTCTGGCGTCGGCCGCCTTCCTGTTCGGCCTCTCGATCCTTTGGGAAACGATCATGGATGGGAAGTCGGTCCCCGGCTATCCGTCGCTCGTGGTCGGCCTGATGACGATCGGCGGCGTGCAGCTCATCATGATCGGCATTGTCGGAGAATATATCGGCAAGATCCTCTCCGAGCTGAAGGCGCGTCCGATCTATTTTGTCGCCGAGCATTCCGAAAAGCGCGCCGATTCACGCGTGGATGGCGAGGCGAGTAAAAGGACCGCGGCCGAATGAGCCGGCGGATCTGGTTGTGCGCCGACGACTACGGCATCAGCCCCGGCGTCAACCGCGCGATCCGCGATCTGATCGAGAACGACCGCCTCAACGCCACCTCGGCCATGGTGGTGGGTCCTGCGATCGGCCGCGACGAAGTCAATGCGCTCACGGCGGCGGCGAAATCCAATCCGCGTTGCGCGATCGGCCTGCACGTGACGCTGACGGCGCCGTTCCGGCCGCTGACCATGCACTTTCGGCCGACCGAGGGCGGCTTGTTTCTGCCGCACACCAAACTGCTGCGCCGCGGTCTGATCGGACGGCTTGATTCCGAACTCGTCCACACCGAAGTGACGGTGCAACTGTCAGCCTTTGTAGACCTGTTCGGCCGCCCGCCTGATTTCGTCGACGGCCATCAACATGTGCAGCTCTATCCCGGCATACGCTCGGCATTTCTGGCGGCTGTAAAGACCGGAGCGCCCGATGCGTGGATCCGCCAATGCGGCCGCGACCGGTCTCGGATTCAGTCTTGGGTTCAGCGTCTGGATCAGCCGAAGGCGTTGGTTCTCGATGCCTTGAGTGCGCAATTTCGCACGCGCGCCGCGCGCACCAATCTTCCGTTCAACCCGGCCTTTGCCGGCGCTTACGATTTTTCGCAACAGCCCGAGTTCGGCGCCTTGATGCGGCAATTCCTTCAAGGGATGCCCGAGGCTGGCGTCGTGATGTGCCACCCCGGTTTCGTGGATGACGTGCTGATCAGCCTCGATCCGCTGACGGTCCAGCGCGAACGTGAATATGAATTTCTCCGTGGCGAACAGTTTTTACCTCTTCTGGCGGCCAGCGAGGTCACTTTGGGCTGATCCGCGGCGCGAGTTTTCGGCTCTGGATCAAGGGCTTGCGGGACAAGCCGGCCGACGCGACAGCTATTTATTTGCTGCCTACATAAATTTAATTTCCACCCGCACTACATGCGCCATGAACCTCTCTTACATCTCAGCCACGCTTTCGAAAGCGAGGGAGAGTCCTGATGACACCGCAAGAACGCCAATTGGTTGACGACCTTTTCGACCGGCTGTCCAAGCTGGAAAGCGGGCCGCGCGATCCGGATGCAATCGCCGCAATAACGCAAGGCTTGCGAAGGGCGCCAAACGCGGTTTATGCGCTGGTTCAAACCGTACTGGTGCAGGACGAGGCGCTGAAGCAGGCCCATCACCGCATCGAGGAGTTGGAGAGCCAAAGCGCACCTGAGCAAGCTCAAAGCGGCGGCTTTCTCGACAGCATGCGCGGCGCCATCTTCGGGCAAAGTCAGTCGCAAGGTTCCGTGCCGAACGTACGGCCTCCCGAGGCCGGCAGCCGTCCGGTCTGGAACAGCGGTCAGGTCCTGCAGCAGCCATCGCCGGGTCGTTATGATCAAGGCGGGTACGGTCAGACATATGGCGGACCGCAGGCGCCGGTCGGCGGCGGGTTCGGCGGAATGATGGGCGGAGGCGGCAGTTCGTTTCTCGGCACCGCGGCGGCCACCGCCGCCGGGATGGTCGGTGGCTCGCTGCTCCTCAACAGCTTTCGCGGCATGATGGGCGGCAACCGCCAGGCATTCGGCGAGACTGCAAACGTCGTGGATCGAAGCCCGTGGAGCGACCAGTCGAACAGCAGCCTCGCACGCGATGCCGGCGTCAACGACATCGGCAGTTCGAGAGATCTGGCGGCACAGGATCGCGCCCAGGACCTGGCTCAGGATCGCGAGGACGACAATTCCCGTACCGGGCTGTTCGATTCGGCGTCGAACGACGACGACCAGGACGATATGGACATGGACTCGGACGACTTTGGCGGCGGCGATAGCGACCTCGCCTGAAGCGACCGACGCAACTGGAATAAAAAACGGCCGCTCATAAAGCGCGATGACGATTTAACCAAATCTCGTCGCGCTTTAATTGTGCGGCCGTTCTATTTTCGAGGGTCCCCGGTCGATCAGATAACAATGACCTTGGTGCCGACATTGACGCGGCCATAAAGGTCGATCACGTCTTCATTGCGCATCCGGATGCAACCCGACGACACGTTGGTGCCGATGGTCCAGGGTTCGTTGGAGCCGTGGATGCGATAGAGCGTTGAGCCGAGATACATGGCGCGGGCGCCGAGCGGATTTTGCGGTCCGCCTTCCATGTGCCGCGGCAGGTCCGGCCGGCGGGCGATCATTTCAGACGGCGGCGTCCAGTCCGGCCACTCTTTCTTGGCGGAAATCGTCTTGATGCCGGACCAGGTGAAGCCGGGACGGCCGACGCCGATTCCATAACGCATCGCCTTGCCGTTGCCCTCGACCAGGTAAAGGAACTTGTTGGGCGTATCGACGACGATCGTGCCGGCGCTTTCCTTGCCGTCATAGTTAACGATCTGCTTCTCGAATTTCGGATCGAAGGCAGGACGGGCGGGCTCGCTTAATCCCGGTTGCTGCATGGATTGCTGCGGCATCATTTGCGGCTGCGGCTGGTAATATGAAGGCTGCTGCTGCGGATAAAGAGGCCGCCGATCGACTTGACCCTGCGGCTGATAACCCTGCCCCTGGCCATCGCCGAACAGAAACTCGATGAAGCCACCGCCCATGTTGGGGCGATCGGCCGACGCGACGCGCACCGGCGCGGGGGCCGGCGATGCCGCGGACTGCGTGGGATGCAGAACAACGGGATCGGTGACGAAGTCGGCCTCGTTTGCGGCGGCTTGCGGAAATCCCGGACTGAGCCAACAAGCACTGGCGAGCAGCGCGAAATACATTTTCTTCATCGACGTACTCATACTGTCTGTTTCGTCGTGGGGACGCCGGAGCGGCGCCTCTTGCACGCGAACAGCTAAGAGCGAAACCGCATCGGTTTGGTAAACAGATCAGCGGTTTTGATTCACCACGTCGCCAAACGCGCGCGGTTTTTCCCGGTAGCGTTTATTTTCGATGAACGGCGGCGCGCATGGTTAATGGTTGGTGTGTGGCGACGCTCATCTTCTTCATACGGGTTCCGGCGTGAACCTCATGTTAAATCTGGTCTGCTTTAAAACACTGCGGAGTGAAGGGGTCAGGAAAATTCTTATGCCGGTTCATCGCAGACGTTTTCGTATCGAGGAGGCTTTCTCCGGAGACATTCAGTTGCCGCCGGAGGTCGATACCGAGGTAGGCCCCATGCACCATGAGATAATGAACGAACTGCGTGCCATTCGCGCGCAGATGGGAACGGAGCGCCCGAGCGTCGCGACGGAGACGATTGGAGAGGCTGCGAAACGCGAAGTCGCGGAGGCCCACGCCTTGCTTGAAACCTATCGTGCGCAGATCGAACAGTGCGAAAAGCTGAAGGTCGAGCTAGACCTGATCTATGACGCCATTACACGAACCAAGCGCGAAATTGCCGTGCTTCATGGCAAGAGTTTCAACGGCGAAGAGATGGCGAAGGTCAACGGCGAACTCGGGGCCGTGGTCGGGGGCACCGAAGAGGCCACCCAGCAGATCCTCGAAGCCACCGAGGCGATCGACAATGCGGCCACCGCGCTGAGCCGGGTCACTTCGCCGGATCAGCAGAAACTGCTCAGCGAGGAAATCCAGGAGCGCGTCGTCTCGATTTTCGAGGCCTGCAATTTCCAGGACCTCACCGGCCAGCGCATCAAGAAAGTGATGAACACGATGAAATTCATCGAGCATCACATTACCGTTATGATGGATATCTGGGGCGGCGTCGACGCCATCAAGGCCCACGCGCCGCCAATTGTGGACCACCGCGAGGGCGACGACAGACTTCTGAACGGCCCGAAGCTGGAAGGCGACGTCGGTCACGCATCGCAGGACGATATCGACGCGCTATTCGACTAAAGCTCGATCCGGAAAAGTGTGAAGCGGTTTTCCGAAAAGATCATGCTTCATCAAAGAACGAAAGCGCGGTGACGGTTCAACCAAATCTCATCGCGCTTTAGAGACAGAAAGTTCCCGCTTCCAAACGAAACGCCGGCCGAGAGGGCCGGCGTTTTCATTTGCTCGTTTACTTCAGAGTGGATGCGCCGGCATCGAGCCCGGATTGACGCGCAACTTGCCGCTTATGCCCGCGGGGCGCAGCGGACGTAGACCATGTTGCCGTAGCGGGTCGCCGCATCCTTGTCGATGAAGCGGGTGATCAGGACCCTGCCGTCGAAGGAGACGATTTCGCGGTCCTGCTCGCCGCCGGCCGGACCCGGCGGACCAATATAATTCTTGCCACCCGGGCTGCCCTTAAGGCGCAATTCCTGCGGCGTTGCCTGATCGGCCAGATGCATGATGACGCCGCCACTGGTGCCGGCGCCGATCACGTAAGGCTGCTTGCACTGGGCCTTCGCGGCCGCTTCGGTTCGTGCACGGTCATTGGGGTTCTGGAAGGATGCCAGCCCCCATTTGCCGACAATCTCGTCGGCGCGGATCGTCGCGGGCATCTCCGGCAGCGGCGCCGCCTCCGGCGCGGGCGAGGACGACGAGAAAGAGGGCAGGCTCATGCTGCTGCACGCCCCGAGGAAGACCGCCAGCACCGAAGCGATCCCCAGATTGGCAGCTGTCCGCGCGCCACATGAACCGACCATATTCTCCCCCAAAGAAATCTGCGACCGCACCCGACCCGCAGCGAAGCGTAAAAGCCCTGCCGTAGCAACGACGCCATACGAAATACGCCGACGCGCCGATATGGTTTCCCAAAGCATCCTATATGAGCCTCACCAACGCCTTAACCTCCCGTTTGCTTGACAGGACCGCTGCAAGGCCATATCCCCCAGTCGCGCGATTGGCACTCTAAACACTTGATTGCCAAGATAACAGAACCGGCTGCCCCAGGCGGTATCGAATACGCCCGTATTCAAGGTCGCCTTCGACGGCAGATCGACCAGCAGAACAGGCCTCCAAAGGAACCGCCATGGCTAAAACCACATTTCGCCCACTGCATGACCGTGTCGTGGTCAAACGTATCGATGCTGAACAAAAGACCAAGGGCGGCATCATCATTCCCGACAGCGCCAAGGAAAAGCCTTCACAAGGCGAAATCACGGCGGTGGGTCCGGGCGGCCGGGATGAATCCGGAAAGTTGATCCCGATCGATCTCAAGGTCGGCGACCGCGTCCTGTTCGGCAAGTGGTCCGGTACCGAGGTCAAGCTCGACGGTGAAGAACTGCTGATCATGAAGGAAAGCGACATCATGGGCGTGCTGGCTTAAACGCCGCAGCGCTCCCCACGCCTCGTTGGCGTAGCGGCAAAGCTGCGTCAGGCAAACATCCAGATACCAATGGAGTAAATTCAAATGGCTGCCAAGGACGTCAAATTTTCCGGAGATGCACGCGACCGCATGCTGCGCGGCGTCGATGTTCTCGCTAACGCCGTCAAGGTGACGCTCGGCCCCAAGGGCCGCAATGTCGTGATCGAGAAGAGTTTCGGCGCCCCGCGCATCACCAAGGACGGCGTCACCGTCGCCAAGGAGATCGAACTCGACGACAAGTTCGAGAACATGGGCGCGCAGATGCTCCGCGAGGTCGCCTCCAAGACCAACGACACCGCAGGTGACGGCACCACCACCGCGACCGTGCTGGCCCAGGCCATTGTGCGCGAGGGCGCCAAGGCCGTCGCCGCCGGCATGAATCCGATGGATCTGAAGCGCGGCATCGAATTTGCGGTCGCCGCCGTGGTGAAGGACATCGAAAAGCGCGCCAAGCCGGTCGCCTCTTCCGCCGAAGTCGCCCAGGTCGGCACCATCTCCGCCAATGGCGATGCCGCAATCGGCAAGATGATCGCACAGGCGATGCAGAAGGTCGGCAACGAAGGCGTCATCACGGTCGAGGAAAACAAGTCGCTCGAGACCGAGGTCGACATCGTCGAGGGCATGAAGTTCGACCGCGGCTATCTGTCGCCCTATTTCGTCACCAACGCCGAAAAGATGACCGCCGAGCTTGAAGACGTCTACGTACTGTTGCACGAGAAGAAGCTGTCCGGCTTGCAGGCGATGCTGCCGGTGCTGGAAGCCGTGGTGCAGTCGGGCAAGCCGCTGCTGATCATCGCCGAGGATGTCGAGGGCGAAGCCCTGGCGACACTGGTCGTCAACCGCCTGCGTGGTGGCTTGAAGGTCGCCGCCGTCAAGGCGCCGGGTTTCGGCGATCGCCGCAAGGCGATGCTGGAAGACATTGCGATCCTCACCGGCGGCCAGCTGATTTCGGACGAACTCGGCATGAAGCTCGAAAGCGTCACGGTCAACATGCTCGGCCGCGCCGGCAAGGTCGTGATCGACAAGGAGAACACCACGATCGTCAAAGGCGCCGGCAAGAAGAAGGATATCGAAGGCCGCGTCAACCAGATCAAGGCGCAGATCGAGGAAACCACTTCGGACTACGACCGTGAGAAATTGCAGGAGCGTCTGGCCAAGCTCGCCGGCGGCGTCGCGGTGATCCGCGTCGGCGGCGCGACCGAGGTCGAAGTGAAGGAAAAGAAGGATCGCGTCGAAGACGCGCTCAACGCCACCCGCGCGGCCGTGCAAGAGGGCATCGTGCCGGGCGGCGGTGTCGCTCTGCTGCGCGCCAAGAAGGCCGTCGGGCGCATTCACAACGACAATTCCGACGTGCAGGCCGGCATCAACATCGTACTCAAGGCGCTGGAAGCTCCGATCCGTCAGATCTCGGAGAATGCCGGCGTCGAGGGTTCGATCGTCGTAGGCAAGATCCTCGAGGACAAGTCGGAGACGTTCGGCTTCGATGCCCAGACCGAAGAATATGTCGACATGGTCGCCAAGGGCATCATCGACCCGGCCAAGGTGGTCCGCACCGCTTTGCAGGATGCGTCTTCGGTCGCCGCCCTGCTGGTGACGACGGAAGCCATGGTGGCCGAGTTGCCGAAGGAACCGGCGCCGGCGGCCGCCGGCGGCCACGGCCATGGCGGCGGCATGGGCTTCTAAACCGATCCGAATTTGTCGTCGCAGAAGGCCGCCTCCGGGCGGCCTTCTTTTTTGGCGATTTGTTCGAAGCTTTGCTAGGAAGGTCGGGCGGCTTCAATTCAACCGCGCCGCTACGGTTTCGGATTCTACACACTCCCAGGGAAGTGCAAATGCGCGCACCTTTGCTTCTTCTAGCCGTTTTTGCCGCGGCCTTGACCGGCATGGCCCACGGCCAAATGAAGCTTTCGCCGAAGGCAGCACCTGGCGCCAACGATGTCCGGTATTTCACCGCCATCGATGGCCTGATGGATGGCAGTGCCGACGTGATCCTGAAAGAGACACGGCAAGGCAAGACGCTCACCGCGGCCAGCCTCGATGTCTGCTATCCCGTCGCCAAGGGCTCGGATCGCAAGGATCGCTTCGTCGTCAATCTGGCGATCAACGGCCAGACGCTCACCGGCGCCACCCAAAGCATCGGCGGCAAGCTGCCGGTGACGGTCAAACTGACCCGGAAGCCGTCCGGCGACAATTTTGAATTCAAGGGCCAGATCAGCATCGGGCCAACCGTCACCGAGGTGAACTCGACCGACAATTCCGACCTCAGCGAACGGGAATTCCAGGAAAGCCAGACCAGCGACGACGGCATCACGGCAGCGCCAAAGGATTTTACCGAAGTATCGCCGGAAGCGATCGGGGTTCGCGTCAAGCTCGAGGCCGCCGCCGATTTTCTCAAAAGCCTCAAAGGCCAAGATGTCGAGGTTTCCCTGAGCAGCCTCGCCGTCACCTGCGATGTGTTGCGCGCGGGCGAACAGACTATCACGCTCAGCGCCGACCCCGAGCGCGCCGCGGCGCTGATCGCAAAATTCAAATCGGCCCCCGGCGTGGTCGCAGCCGGCTGGACCACGGGAATTCTGGAAATGGACCGCACCATCCGCTTTTCGGCCACGGGATGGCGCGACGGCGAGCGTCTCAACAAGGACAAGCTCGCCGCGACGATCGCCAATGTCCTGGCGGGGGCCTTTTCGGCAAAGCCCGCGAGTTCCGCCTGGAATGCCAGCAACGGCAAACTGAAACTGACGTTCAAGCGCCTGAACCAGCTCTATCCCACGCTTGATCTCACCGACACGCTGGAGGTGACTGCGCTCGTCGCGTCCGAAAAGCCCGGCGGATCGGACCGGCTGGTTCTCTGGGTCTCCAGTCCCGCCGTCACGACTGCCGATGAGACCTCCGGGCCCGCCCTCAACCTCGCCAACGATTCCAGCGGAGACGAGGAAGGCGCTCAGAAGGACGACAACGGCGTCGTTGAGGCCTTGGCCAGGGAATTCAAGGGGCAGCGCTGGGACGCTGACAAATCGGTCTGGAAGTAAGAAGCAAGCAACCGTCAGTTGGTGTTGATGTGGAACCTCAGCGGCCTGGTTCCGACAAACGACACCTGGTCGCCGCGACGCCGCCAGCTGGTGGCTTCGCTGAGTGCGGCGACAAGATCGTCGTCCGCCTGCGCCCGCGCCGGCGGGCAGTCGCGGTCCTGCAACTGACCGGGAACAAAGATCACGGTGTTGCCCGCGACCGAGAATTGACCGGTTCCGGTCTTGCACCACAAATCGAGTTTCGCCTCGCCATTGTCGCCGATCTCAAGGGTCGGAATCCGCTTCGATCCCGCTTGCGGGAGCACATCCAGCGTCATCTCGAATCCGAATGGGAAACCCTCGTCCGCACCGGCGGGACCGGTCAGTAGGCCGGCGGCAGCGAAGGTGGCGGCGACCGCCACCTTCCTCAACAAAGCTCGCATCAACAACATGTGGTTCCCCGACAAAATCCAGACGGGCGCGGTTGTAGTCGGCCAACGTGACATTGACCAGTGCCGCCGATCTGGGTGCCGCAACGGAGCACGAAATTCGGAAAGCCGGCACCAGATTGTCAGCGGCAGAAAAATTCCCCGCGTCCGGCAGGACGCGGGGAAACTTGATCAATCCATATCGGACGGAAGCTTACTTTATCACCATCGCCGTGAACGGATAGACATAGGCCTGCAACATCACGAACAGGCCGACCAGACAGGCCAGCGCGATCGAGTGTTTGAACACGAAGCGTAGAATCGTGCCTTCGTGGCCATACCAGTTGGTCGCGGTGGAGGCGACGACGATCGACTGCGCGTCGATCATCTTGCCCATGACGCCACCCGACGAGTTGGCCGCGCCCATCAGGATCGACGGCAGCCCGAGTTGCTCCGAGGTGATCCTCTGCAGATTGCCGAATAGAATGTTCGACGCCGTGTCCGATCCCGTCAGTGCCACGCCCAGCCAGCCGAGCAGCGTACCGAAGAACGGATACAGGATGCCGGTCGCCGCGAAAGCGAGACCGAGCGTCGCGTCAACGCCCGAGAGGCGCGTCAAGGTTCCGATCGCCAGCATCGCCGAAATCGTGATCAGCGAGACGGCGCAGAGCTTGATGGTGCGACCGTATTCGGCGATCAGCCTGGCGGGCGAAAAGCCCATCAGGAAGCCGGAGATGATCGCAGCGATCAGCATGCCGGTTCCGGTAAACGACAGATAGGTGAAGCCGAAAATGGCACGTTCTGCCGTCGCCTTGGCCGCGACCGGCGGCACCTTGTTGATCATCTTGTCGAGTTCGGGAATCTCGTAGTTCCAGACAAAGATCTTGTTCGCCCAGTTCTTGAAGTCACCGCTGCCCCAGATCAGCATCACGATGCAGACGATGATCCACGGCAATAACGCGCTCCAAAGTTCGCCCTGGGTCAACGGCGTTTTGTCGAGCGGCTTGGCCGGCGTCATTGTCGCGGCCGATTCGTCCCTGCCGCGCAGCGCCGGCGAAAGCCAAAGCTGCTTCGGCTGCCAGACCTTGAGGAACAGGATCAGCGCCCCCATCGAAATCAACGACGCCCCGATATCGACGATCCACGGATTGAGGTAGTTCGAAATCACGAATTGCGGAACGGCGAACGAGATGCCGGTGACGAGAATCGCAGGCCAGACATCCTTCATGCCCTTCCAGCCAGCGAAGGCCCACACCACCCAGAACGGCACCATGAGCGAGAATATCGGCAACTGACGGCCGACCATTGCGCCGAGCTGATAGGCCAACGGACCAACCTGATCGGGCGAACTTGCCATGACGCTGGCCAGTCCCTGAATCGGCGTACCCAGCGCGCCGAATGCAACCGGTGCTGTGTTGGCGATCAGCGACAGACCGGAAGCGGCGAGCGGCGAGAAGCCGAGGCCGATCAGTACCGCGCCTGTCACCGCGACCGGCGTCCCAAACCCGGACGCGCCTTCGAAGAAAGCGCCGAACGAAAACGCGATCAGCAGCAATTGCAATCGGCGATCCTCGGTCACGCCGCCGACCGCGCGCTTCAGCAATTCGAATTTTCCGGTCGCGACCGTGATTTGGTAGAGGAAGATAACATTCAACACGATCCAGCCGATCGGGAAGAAACCCGACACCACGCCCAGCAGCGAGGCGCGGATCGACATGCCCGCCGGCATCGTGAAGACGAAAATGGCGATGAGATTGGTGACGATCAGCGCAATGATGGCGGCGATATGCGCCTTGACCTTGCCGCTTGCGATCAGCACCAGCAGCGTAACGACGGGTATCGCCGCGGCGATCGTCGAAAGTGCAGGATTGTTAAAGGGATTATAGACCTGATTCCACATTGCGATTCCTCCCCACGCGTTTTTTGGCGTACCGGCCCGCGTGAACGGCTGGTACGCTGGCGCGATTGCTGAGGGCCTTTAGCAAAGCACGCGAGCAATGGCGAATTTGGCTTTCGCCAAATCGCGCTCACAAATGCGTAAGTGTGAGGGCCCCCCGCCACCCGCCGTTGACGGCATGCTAGGGTTGACTTGCACGTCGCGACAAGCGAACCCATACCGACGTCGTTACGACTTTAGTCTAGTGCTGGAGACCGATGTTCGCATACGGTTTTGCAAGTCCTGGAAAGAGGTCGCCACGAACCGGTAGCGAAAACCAGCCTCTGCACTGGCCAAACCAACACCTCACTCGCGCAGCTATTCCCCGGAGACCCCGATCTGTGAATAATATCCGCTTGAGGCCTGCGACCGTGTGGCGCATCGCAGCTCCGTATTTCCGTTCCGAAGACAAACTCGCAGGCCGCCTGCTGCTTGCCGCGGTCATCGCGATCGAGCTCATGGTGGTCGGGCTCAATGTTCTCTTCAACCAGTGGAATAACCGCTTTTATAATGCGCTGCAGGAGAAAGACTGGGACGCTTTCGTCCGTGAGATGGGTATCTTTTGCGGGCTTGCGGCCATCTATATCGCGCTCGCCGTCTATCAGCTTTATCTCAATCAGTGGCTCCAGATCCGCTGGCGGAACTGGCTGACCCAGCACTATCTCGGCGAATGGCTGCATAACGCCAACCATTACCGGATGCAGCTTCTTGGAGATGCGGCGGACAATCCGGACCAGCGCGTCTCCGACGATGTGAAGATGTTCGTCGAGCAGACGCTCAACATCTGCGTCAATTTCCTGAGCGCCGTGGTGACGCTCGCCTCCTTCGTCATCATTCTATGGGGCCTTTCGGTCGATTCGCCGCTGACGGTGTTCGGCAGGGAATTCAACATCCCCGGCTATCTGGTATGGGGCGCGCTGATCTACGCCATCTTCGGCACGGTGCTGACGCATTGGATCGGCTCGCCGCTGGTCATGCTCAATTTCCAGCAGCAGCGTTTCGAAGCCGACTTCCGTTTCAACCTGGTGCGGGTGCGCGAGAATTCGGAGCAGATCGCGCTGCTCGGCGGCGAAGGCGCCGAACAGGAGCGGCTGCTGGGGCGGTTCGGCCGCGTCGTGCAGAACTGGTACGAGATCATGACCCGCACCAAGCGGCTGACGGCGTTCACCTCGAGCTATGCGCAAGCCGCGGTGGTCTTTCCCTATATTCTGGTGGCACCGGCCTACTTCGCCGGCAAGATCCAGCTTGGCGGCATGATGCAGACCGCTTCCGCCTTTTCCAGCGTGCAGCAGTCGCTCTCGTTCTTCGTGTCGGTCTACCGCTCGCTGGCCGAATGGAGCTCGGTCGTTGCCCGTCTCGAAGGTTTCGAGGAAACGATCGCGAACGCCGCCCGGCCAACCGGCGACACTCCCTCAATCAACGTCGTGCGTTCGGACGAAAGCAAAGCGATCGAGTTGCGTCGGTTCCTGGTCAAATTACCCAACGGCACGCCGCTGGTTACAGCCGACGGCCTGCGGATTGCGAACCATGAGCACGTTCTCGTCACCGGACCGTCAGGCGCCGGCAAGTCGACGCTGTTTCGCGCGATGGCCGGCATTTGGCCGTTCGGCGACGGCGTCATCACCATCCCCGCCAAGGCCACGCTGATGATGTTGCCGCAGCGGCCCTATTTTCCGATCGGCGCACTGAAAGCGGCGATCGTTTACCCCGCGAGTCCCGACGCATTCAGCTCGGCTCTTGTTGAAGAGGCGCTCACCGCCGTCGGCCTGCCGCAACTTGCCCCGAGGCTGGAGGAAAAAGCCCACTGGAACCGGATGCTCTCGCTCGGCGAACAGCAGCGGCTCGGCATCGCCCGCGCGCTGTTGCACCAGCCGCAATACCTCTTCCTCGACGAGGCGACCGCTTCGCTGGATGAGGCCTCGGAGGCCGCGCTCTATCATCTGTTGGCCGACAAGCTCACAGCGACGACGGTGGTTTCCATCGGTCATCGAAGCACGCTGGAGGCGTTCCACGAGCGTCGTTTCGTGCTCGAGCATGACGGCGACCGGTTTGCCGTTCACGAACAGCAAAAGCAAAAAAGCCCCTGACCGCGCGACGGCAACAGGCTACTTCAGGTTGGTCATCGCGGTCAGGTCGGCCGAAAGCTTGACGATGCCGGTCGCGCCACACCAGTTGGAACCAAAGCCGTTGGGATTGATGGCGGTCGTATTACCCGGGATATTGGCGTTGAAAGCGCTCGTCAGCGCTGCGCAATCGCCCTTGCTCAGATTGGTGTCGGAATAGCGCAGGTCCAGCGTGAACACCTTGTAGGTGAAGGCAATGCCGATATTCCAGGTGTCGTAGCTCGGATAGGCAATGCCCACAGGCGCAGCCGAAATGCGATAGAAGGCATCCGTGGTTCCGAACCACTGTCTGCCGACTTCGGCCGAGAGATAAGCCCCGACGCCACTCGACCCGAACCATTTTGTCGGCGCTGTCGCTTTCGCGCTGATCGAGGCGTAATCGCCCCAGGCTCCCGAATTCAAAAAGCTCGGCGTGTAATACTCGCTGCCGCCGAGCGCGAAGCTGTCGTTGATGGTCCAGTTGATCTTGCCGTAGGCCTCGTAAAAGCTGAGGTCTTTCTTCAGCTGCGTAAAATCGGGACCGAGCGCCAAAGGCGAGCCCGCAGGACAGACCGCGACACCGCCGGGAAAGCTCTCCTGGCATTGTCCACCTGGATAGAGGTAGCCCCAGAAACCGAAATCCAGCGCCACGGCACCGAAGGTCGGTCGAACGCCGCCGTAAATATCGACCTCTGCCGCGGCATGGTTCGCGAATGAAATGCTCTCCACGGAAGTGCCGATATAGAGCTGCAGGTCCTTGTTGACGTTGTAACGCGGCTCGAAATAAGCGGTGACCGATGGCTGGTGATTGGACTGGGTGATGCCGCGAAAGACATAGTCGCTCATGACGGCAGCGCCGAAGGCGATATCCCAGGGATCGAACGCTGGCGCCTTCGCGGCTTTCACCGGCAAGTCCGCAGCAAAAACCGGCCCCGACACGGCAAGAAACGCGGCAACTATAACGAGCGTCTTCATTAGCGGCCCATCCATCCGTGTGCGGAATTGACGCCTGGGATGGGCGCGGTGTCCGTTACGCAAGAGGCAATCTGGTATAGGGCGGCTACAACACGAAGATTATAACATAAGCATCTGCATACTTTTTATCCATTTTTGGGAGCAGCTCGGGTATTGTTACAAGATGTTGTAATCTAACCACAAATTTAATCCGACCCCGCTTCGACGCCCGACGAATAACGTCAAGCAGCGCAAAACTGAGCGAACAAAACAAAGAGGGCCGCAGCGAATCAACGCTGCGGCCCTTCGATGTTGAAGGCCAATTGGTCGGACTGTTCTAAAGCATGATCCGGAAAAGTGCGAAGCGGCTTTCCGAAAGATCATGCTTCATCAAAGAACTAAAGCGCGATGACTCAACCGAATCTCATCGCGTTTTAGTTTCCGTCCTCGCCACCAGAGGTGTGGTGGCCGGAGGAGTGTTCCCACGACGGCGCGGCAGCGGGCTCCTCGTGACTTGGCGTCGCCCAGCTATGAGCCGGCGCTTCCGTCTCATGCGACGGAGCGGCTTCCGCCGGCATCGCGGCCTTAACGGGGGCCGCCCTCTTTTTCGCAGCCTTCTTGGCCGCCTTTTTCGGAGCCGCCTTCTTCGCCGTTTTCGTTGCTGTTTTCTTGGCGGCCTTCTTCGCGGCCTTCTTCACGGCCTTCTTGGCGGATTTTTTCGCAGACTTCTTCGCGGATTTTTTGACCGCTTTCTTGGCGGATTTCTTCTTCGCGGCAAGAAGCTTTTTACTCTTCTTCGCCTTCTTGCCTTTCTTCTTCTTCGCTTTAGCCATGTAGTCCTCCTGTTGCGCTGAG
This sequence comes from uncultured Alphaproteobacteria bacterium, assembly GCA_963748805.1. Taxonomy (GTDB): domain Bacteria; phylum Pseudomonadota; class Alphaproteobacteria; order Rhizobiales; family Xanthobacteraceae; genus Bradyrhizobium. Next base: position 80,667 of record CAVVLH010000011.1, read on the forward strand.
CCGTGTCTGTCGGGCATTCAGGCTGTCGTTGCGCACCAGCCTGCCGAGTCCGCTCGATACCGGCTGCGGGCCGCCCGTCGCCCAATCGAGAAGCTCAATCGTGTGCATCACAGGAACTGACGTACCGCTGGCAATCTGCACCATGCACCCGATATTGCCCGCAGCAATCATGTCCGGCTTGATCATCGCAATATTGGCGACCTTTCGGTCGCGCAATTTGTTCGCAATGTCAGGCTGGAGAATGTTGTAGGTCCCCGCCGAACCGCAACACAAATGGCTCTCGGGGACATCTTTCACCACGAATCCGTTCTTGGAAAGCAATTCTTTCGGCAGTTGCGTGATTTTCTGCCCGTGTTGAAGCGAACAAGCCGAGTGGTAAGCGACGACGATGTCGTCGTGGCGCTGTTCCGGCGCAAGATCGAGCCCGCTGACATACTCGGTAATATCCTTGGCCAGCGCTGAAACCTTGGTTGCAGCAGCGGCGAAATCGCGGTCCTCGCGCAGCATGAAACCATAGTCCTTGATGACGGTGCCGCAGCCTGACGTCGTCATCAGGATGGCATCGAGCCCATCGCGATCGGCCTCTGCAAGCCACGCCGTGATGTTGGCGCGGGCGAAGGCCAGCGCTGCGTCTTCGCGGCCCATATGATGGGTCAATGCGCCGCAGCATTGCTCATCCTTGACCAGCACGACCTCGATGCCGTGACGGGTCAACAGGCTGATGGCCGCCTGGTTGATCCGCGGCGCCAGCACCTGTTGCGCGCATCCTTGCAAAAGCGCGACCCGCCCGCGCCGCTCGCCTCGAGCCGGAAAAACGTTTCCACCCGACGGTCCCGCCGGCGGCAGGCCGCGCGGCGACAGCGTAAGCATCGCCTTGATCCGCCTCAATAAAGTCGGCGTCGCCGAGACCTCCCCCGAAGGCAATAAACCGGCCAGCGGACGCGCCAGCCGCGCCATCACCATGCTGATACGGAATAGCTTCGGCCGCGGCAGCACGTGCGCGAGCACGGCCCTTAGCAGCCGTTCCGTCCATGGTCGTGCAAAGTTCCGTTCGATCTTCACCCGCGCCTGATCGACCAGATGCATGTAGTTCACACCCGAGGGACACGTGGTCATGCAGGAAAGGCAGGAGAGGCAACGATCGATGTGCTTGACGACGTCCGCCGTCGGCGGGCGATCTTTTTCCAGCATCTCCTTGATGAGATAGATTCGGCCGCGCGGACTATCGAGTTCATCGCCGAGCAGGACATAGGTCGGACAGGTCGCGGTACAGAACCCGCAATGCACGCATTTGCGCAAAATCTTGTCGGCTTCGGCGATATCGGGATCGGCCAACTGGGCGAGGCTGAATTCGGTCTTCATGCCGGGGACCCCGAAGAGGCGCCGAGACGTGTCATCCGGCCGCGATTGAGAATGCTTTTCGGATCGAAGCTTTGCCGGACACGTTCGCTCAAGGCCGCCACGCCGGCGCTTGCCGGGTGGAACACATCGATCTGGCGCCTTACCTCGTCGGGTGCGCGCAGCAGCATGGCATGGCCACCGGCGGCCGCAGCGCGCTCTCGCACCAGCGTTGCGTGGGCATCAGGCCGCGGCGGCATCGCCGCCCAGATCAGACCGCCGCCCCAGTCGTAGAGCACGTCGCCCCCGCTTTCGCGGGCGAGACGTTCACCCAAGGCGCAGCCTGAAGCCGGCGGGCAGACGATGCGCCACACCGGCCAGCCGCCGAGCGGGCCCTTGACCGCGAAAGGTTCGACATCGCGAACGCATTCCCAAACCGCCATTGAACGCTCATCCTCGATCGTCTCCGCCGTTCCAAACGCGGACAGCAGCTTGGCGAGCGAGGCCGCACGATGCACAGCGGACGCGGTAATTCCCTCCAGCCGCACCAGCGTCAGTGCACTTCCAGGCGCCCCCAGGCTCCCCAGCGCGCCGACCGCATCGCGTAACGCCGATTTCGGCAGATGCGCGGCGCCTGAGACGTCGAAGGGGGAACCGAGCGCCGCGGTCATCGCCTGGTTGGCGGCCGCGTGGTCGAGGTCGCGCAACACCAGCGTGCGCTCACTCTCCGGCCGTGGCATCACCTTGAGCGTCACTTCGGTCATCACCGCCAGGGTTCCCCACGAGCCCGCCAGCAACTTGCAGAGGTCATAGCCGGTGACGTTCTTCACGACCGTTCCCCCGGCCTTGAAACTGTCGCCGAAGCCAGAGACGGCGTGCGCGCCGAGCAGATGATCGCGGGCGCCTCCCGCCTGGATCCGGCGCGGGCCGGCAAGCCCCGCACTGATCATACCCCCGATTGTCCCCGCCTCCGCCGTCCCCAGCAGCTGTGCGGTATCCATCGGTTCGAACGCAAAGCGCTGGTTTTTCGAATCGATCAGCGACTTGACGTCGGACAGCGGCGCGCCCGCCTCGACCGTGATGATCAGCTCATTCGGTTCGTAGGATTTGACCGCATTGAGCGCCGAGATGTCGAGCAGCGCATTGGTCGCCATCGGCTGGCCGACCATGCGCTTGGTGCCATGGCCGGTGATCTCAAGCGGCTGCTCGCTGGCGATCGCCGCACGCACCACCTGCTCGACGTCCCGGGCGTCACGTACTTTCAGAATATCCACGCGGCTCACGCTCAAAATCGCGGAAGGTCAGGGAAAGCGAGCTTGCCGCCATGCACGTGCATGCGGCCAAGTTCGGCGCAGCGATGCAGGGTCGGGAACACTTTGCCCGGATTCAGCAGGCCTTGCGCGTCGAAAGCGCATTTGATCCGCTGCTGCTGATTGAGATCGATCTCGCTGAACATTTCCGGCATCAGATCGCGCTTTTCAATGCCGACGCCGTGCTCGCCGGTCAAAACGCCGCCGAACTCGACGCACGCCCGCAGGATATCGGCGCCGAAAGCCTCGGCCCGCTCCATCTCGCCGGGCTGATTGGCATCGTACAGAATCAGCGGGTGCAGGTTGCCGTCACCGGCATGAAAAACGTTGGCGCAGCGCAGTCCGTATTTTTCGGAGAGATCGCGGATTCGGGCAAGCGCCTTGGGTAACGCCCCGCGCGGAATGGTGCCGTCCATGCAGAGATAGTCGGGCGATATCCGCCCGACGGCGGGAAAAGCCGCCTTGCGGCCGGCCCAGAACAGGTTGCGCTCGGCCTCCGAATTCGAGATCAGGCAGACCGTGGATCCGCAACCTTGCGCGATCGTCTCGACCCGCTTGATCAACTCGTCGACCTCGACGCCGGGTCCATCGAGTTCGATGATCAGAAGCGCCTCGACGTCGAGCGGATAACCGGCATGGACAAAGGCTTCGGCGGCGTGGATCGCGGGCTTGTCCATCATCTCCATGCCGCCGGGAATAATGCCGGAACCGATGATCTGCGCCACGCATTCACCGGCCGCCTCGACTTCGGCAAAGCCGATCATCAAGGCGCGCGCAGTCTCCGGCTTTTGCAGGATTCGCACCGTGATCTCGGTGATGACGCCAAGCAGGCCTTCGGAGCCGGTGATGATTCCCATCAGGTCGTAGCCTGCGCTTTCGGCGGTCTTGCCGCCGATGTGAAGCACTTCGCCCGATATCAGCACGATCTCGCATCCGAGCACGTTGTTGGTGGTCATGCCGTATTTGAGGCAGTGCACGCCGCCGGAATTCTCCGCGACGTTGCCGCCGATCGAACAGGCAATCTGCGAAGAGGGATCGGGCGCATAGTAGAAGCCGGCATGGGCCACCGCCTGGCTGATCGCGAGATTGGTGACCCCGGGCTCCGTCACCACCGCCCGGTTATCGAAATCGATCTCGCGGATTCGCTTGAATTTGCCGAGGCCCAACAGCACCGCGTCCTCCAGCGGCAGCGCACCACCCGACAGCGAGGTGCCGGAGCCGCGCGGCACCACCTTGATGCCCTGCTCGAAGCAGTATTTCAGCACTTGCGAAACCTGTTCGGTGGTGTCCGGCAGCACCACCACCATCGGCGGCTGGCGATAGGCCATCAGCCCGTCGGAACTCGTAGGGGAGCATTTCAGCCGGCGAATCGATCACGCCCTCGCCCGGCACGATGGCGCGCAGCGCCTCGACAATTGTCGTGCGGCGAGCCAGAACCGCCTGATCCGGAGCGGGCATCATGATGGTCATTGCGATCTCTCCGATCCTACGCTTCGTGCGACATTGCCGATTTCCCGTGAGGAATCAAGCAGGTCCGGATGAACCCGCGAACCGGCGGCTCCGGCGCCGCAAACAGCCTTTTCATAGGGTGCAAGTCGCGCCAGAACTTCCAAATCCGCTTTCGCGGCCCTTGTCCATCGCCCGCGGCCTATGCCACAACGGCCGTGAAGTTTCCCGTCCCGAGCAAAAAGAGCCGAGAATGAAAAAATTGATACCAAGCGCGCTGATCGTCCTTGCATCGTCGGTCATCGTACCGGCCGCGCTGGCGCAAGACGCCGACGCCGGCAAGAACTCCTTCAACAAGTGCCTGGCCTGTCACGCGATCGGCGAGGACGCCAAGAACAAGGTCGGACCGGAGCTCAACGGGCTCGACGGGCGCAAGTCGGGCACCGTGCCGGACTACAATTACTCCGAAGCCAACAAGAATTCCGGCATCACCTGGAATGAGGCTAACTTCAAGGAATACATCAAGGACCCGAAGGCCAAGGTGCCCGGCACCAAGATGTTCTTTGCCGGCATCAAGAACGAGACTGAGGTCAACAATCTTTGGGCCTACGTGTCTCAGTTCGACGCGAACGGCAAGATCAAAGCAAAATAGTCGTAACCGTCAAAACGCGATTCTGCGCCGATGGCCGGGCTTTGCCCGGCCATTTTCTTTTCAGGCTTCTTCGCGCGAGGAAGCCATCTAATTTGTGGCGGCAGCCCTTCCGTTCGCGGTCACCCCGACGATGGCTTCGATCTCGCGGATCACAAGATCGGGGGCGGCATTTTGCACCATGTGGCCGACGCCGGGCAGCACGATCAGCCTGGCGTTCGGCACCGCGGCGGCAAAGGGCCGGGAATGAATATTTGTCGACACGGTGTTGTCGACGTCGCCGGAAATCACGACCGTCGGCGCCGAAATCTGGCCATAGCGCGGCGCCTGCTCGGTAACCGCCTGCTTCAGCTGTACCAGATCGCGGGCATTCGCCAGGAATTCGCGCGGGCGCAGCAACAGCGGCGTTGCGGTACTGGGAACGAAATCGTCCGGCATGACCTGCGGCAGGAAGACCTCGCGCGCGCCACGCTCGGTCAGGAAATAGCCGAGCGGAAGGGTGATGGTGTAGGCGAGCAGCGGACCGATGACCGGCTTCGCGACGAGCGCGTTGTACCAGCCGACACCACCGGGCCAGGGATAGGCGACCGGCGCCAGCATCACCAGGCCCGCAACCCGCGCCGGATAGTCGAGGGCCATCCGCGCACCCAACGCGCCGGCCCAGGAATGCACCACGAGCACGACTGGACCTGTGTCCAGCTTCTTCAAGGCCTCCTCGATCATCCGGCCCTGCGCAGCCGGCGTAGAGGCGTCCTCGCCGGCAAGCGAGCTCCAGCCATGGCCGGGCCGATCGATCAGGATCACCCGGTGGTGGAGAGCGAGCCTGTCGCCGAGCGGCCGGCGCATCGCCTCCAGATTTGAGCTGGCGCCGTGAATGAGAACGATCGGCGGCCCGGCAGCGTCCCTGGGTCCGATATCGAGTACGTTGAGGGTTGCGCCCGTTACCTTAATCGCTTTTCCTTGCGCGGGAAAACGATGCTGAAGGACGGCAACGCCGGCCTGGGTCGCCAGCGCCAGCATCACGAGCGCGGCGACAAAAAGCGCGGATAGCATGAGGGAGATCCGGTTCGATACGGGCACACGGGAGCTACGCGTGAGGCGGCGGCAGGGTTTCGGACGCTTGCCGCGGCGACAAGTTTTCCACCGCAGCCAGCGGACGAGCGAGCACTCTTCATACAGCCGTCATCGGCGGCTTCCTATAAGCATAAGCGGCACTTTTTGCTTCCGACGGGACGGCTTTCGCGCGTCCGGCCTTTCCACATAATCCACAGCAACCCGTGGATGCCAAAGCAGTTATCGTGCAGGGATATTTGGAGGCTTTTCGATGAGTTCCGGATTACATGAGACCGCCATCGATGAAATCGTGGCCCGATGCAACGGCGATATCAGAGGCGCCCTGAAAGCGCTTTTGCTGGTCAATGAACAGCTTGAGGCGGAGCTTGCACAACTCCATGCCGCGGTCGCCCATGGCGGATTGAGGGGACCGAAGCCCAGCGTTCTGCACTAGCCGTCTTGGCGATAGCTGTCCATGTTGCGCGGACTGCACGATCTCTAGATATCGCGCCCTTCGACTTTTTCGGTGAGGGTTTTGACCAGTTCCGGCACCTTCTCAAGGTGCGGGTTGACCGCCAGCGCCTTGCGGAACGCGTCGAGGGCGCGTTTTTCGTCACCGAGATCCTGCATGATCATGCCAAGGCCGGCGAGCGCGCCGAAATGGCGTGGCTCTCGCGCCAACACCTGCTCGATATCCTCAAGCGAGCGGGCGTAGTCGTTTCTCAGGTAGTAGAGTGTCGCGCGGCGGTTCCAGCCCTCGACATAGTCCGGCCGAAGCTTGATGACGGAATCGAGCAGTTTGAGCGCGACGTCGGGATTTTGAGCATCCATCGCCAGCTTGGCGCGGGCCATCAGAAGCGCGACGGTATCGCTTGGCGTCTGTAGCCAGATCGCCCAGATGCGCGCCTCGACATGTTTGGCGCTGGTTTCGTCCGGGGCCGCCTTCAAGGCGCCAAACAGGAAATCCAGCCCGCGGGTCTTGTCGGCCGGAACCTTCGGCAGTTTCGCCGGCGCATCCGGCAATTTCTTTTGTTGCTTGAGGTCTTGGGCTATCGAGGACGCGGGCGTCGCAGCAACGATCGCTGCAAGGAGAATTGCGAACCGGGGAGCGGCGGAGAATCCCATAGCCATGGGGAAAGTCTAGACGCACCAAATCCCGCTTGCAAAGCCGCGAAGCGTAAAAGACCCGTGATAAGTGGAAATCGCGCTGAACCGGCCAAGGCCGGCCTTGGGCAAAATCAGCCCTGGCGCGCCTTGAAACGGCGCTGGACCTTGTTGATCACATAGACCCGGCCCTTGCGGCGGACCAGACGGTTGTTGCGATGACGACCGCGCAACGATTTCAGCGAGTTACGGACCTTCATGGGACATTCCTGATGCTTTGAAAGGCCGTATTCGGCGCGATCATCCGGGTAACCCGAGAACACTCCCGGAAGACCCCAGCTTTTAATAAAAGGTTTTATCCCGCCGGCGGCCGAACCGCCCGGGACGCGGGTTTCTAAGCCATTGGGCCCTCAAATGTCAATCCAAGGACGGATTGTCCGGAACCGGCCATGGACCCCCGAAACAGCCCTTGTTGACGTCACCGGCAGCTCTGCCAAATTGTTATATAACATAACCAATTCTGAAGAGCATGTCGGAAAGTCCGCTGGGGGAGGAAAAGATGCCCAAATTGAAGCTGCCCGACCTCGACGATGTCGTGGCGATCGATATTCACACCCACGCCGAGGAGCCCTGCGGCCTGCATGGCGACGACGGCTATGACGACTTCCAGGCGCAGATGGCGGCCTATTTCAAGTCGCCCAACCAGCACCCGCCGACGGTTGCGGAAACCGCCGCCTATTATCGGGCGAAGAACATCGCAGCCGTGATCTTCCCGGTCGATGCCGAACGCGAGACCGGCTTTCGCCGCTACAACAACGACGAGATGATCGAGGCGGCGTCAGATCATCTGGACGTGCTGATCCCGTTTGCGAGCATTGATCCGCACAAGGGCAAGCTCGGTGTCCGCGAGGCGAAAAGATTGATCGAGGAATACGGCGTTCGCGGCTTCAAATTCCATCCGACCATGCAGGGCTTCTATGCCAACGACCGCCTGGCCTATCCGCTCTATGAAGCCATCAGCGATGGCGGCGCCATCGCGTTGTTTCATACGGGCCAGACCGGGGTCGGGAGCGGCATGCCGGGCGGCATGGGCATGCGGCTGAAATATTCCAACCCGATGTACATGGACGACGTCGCGGTGGATTTTCCCGATCTCAAGATTATCCTCGCCCATCCCTCCTTTCCCTGGCAGGAGGAGGCGCTGTCGGTCGCGACCCATAAGCCGAACGTCTATATCGACCTCTCCGGCTGGTCGCCGAAATATTTCCCGCCGATCCTGGTGCGCTACGTCAACTCGATTCTGCAGGACAAGATGCTGTTCGGCTCCGACTGGCCGGTGATTACGCCGGACCGCTGGCTTGCTGATTTCGCCAAGCTCGAGATCCGCGACGAGATCAGGCCGAAGGTGCTAAAAGCCAACGCGCGAAAGCTTCTGAATATCTAACCAGGGCGAATGGCGCGCGCCTCTTGCGGTGATGGCAGTGAATCAGGTCGAGAGCGTCCCATCGGTTCTGGAATCGGCAGCGACCGGCGAGATCGCCGAAATCTATGCGGATATTCGCGCGACCCTTGGCACCAGCGTCGTCAATCTGGTCTGGCGCAATCTTGCAACCTTACCCGGCGCGCTGCCGTGGGTTTGGTCGACGATACGGCCGCTTTATCTGGGTGGCGCGGAGGAGAACGCGCAAGCCGTGCGGCGTACCCTTTCATTACCGAAATTGCCACGATTTTCGGCCGATACCTTGAGCGCGGCGGGCCTCGGTTCGAGCGAACTCGCCAGGATCAGAACCATACTGGACGGCTATTATCACACCAACGCCCTCGCACTCGTGGTCTTGTCCGCGTTGCTCGAACGCGACAGGCCGAGCGCCGCCAAACCCATCCAACTGACTGAGACGCCGCCGTTGATTCGAACCGAATTGCCGCCACTACCTGCCATGGCAACGCTACAGCCCGCAGTTCAACGCCTGATCGCGGAACTAAATAGTTTCGGCGAAGATGATGCGCCGTTTCTGATTGCGAGCATGTATCGGCATTTAGCTTATTGGCCGCCGTTTCTTGCCCTCATCCGAACCGCGCTTGCTCCACTTCAGGCCGATCAGAGCCTGATCGCGCTCACGCATCGCGCGCGTGCCCTGGGCCGCGTCCACGGCGGCATGTTGTCGAGTGAGTTGAAGTCTTCCCCTCCACCGCCGTCCTTGCAGGACGCCCTTGCCTCTTGCCGATTGTTCGTCGAGCATCCGATCGCCAGGATGACCGGGATTTGTGCTTTGATCCGCGATGCGATCGGCGACGCCACGCGGCCCGGCGAGCCGTGAGCCTCCACCGATCCTTACGACAAATTAGCTGACACGCGCGGCACGCCTGCGTTGGTCAGGCTATCTGCGAGATAGTTGGCGAATTCGCTAACGACGCGGGAATTGCTGCGCCGGCCGAACGAATAAGCGAGTTCAATCGTCGGTAGTTGCGGCAACCGCACCCCATGACGCACCACGCGCAACGGTGGGGCGACGAGCGCACGCGCCAACACGGTAATCCCCATGCCTTCGACCGCCGCCGACTTCAGGCATTCGAAGCTCGGGCTGACAAAGCTGACATGCCACGATTGTTTATGATCCTTCAGGGCACTCACCGCGCAACGCCGATAGGCGCAACCTTCCGGAAACAGGATCAGCGGCACGGAATTCTGACTATCCGGCGAGTAGTTGGGACCACTGACCCATACCAGTTGCTCGCGCAAAGCGACGGTGCCATTCCTGGCGCCAGCCAGCTGCTTGAAGAAGGCGAGATCGAATTCGCCGCGCGCGCTGCGCTTCATGAGATTTTCAGACTGATTGGCTTCTACTTCCAGGCCAACCATCGGATGACGGCTCTTGAACCGCGCCAGCCAGGCCGTGAAATCACGGCCAAAAAAATCGAGCGGAACGCCGAGACGCACGAAGCCGGTCAGCACCTCATCGGACATCGAGGCATAGGCCTCGTCGTTGAGCTGCATGATGCGCCGCGCATATTGCACGAGCTTGCCGCCCTCCGATGTCAGGTTGATCACGCGACCCTTGCGCCGTGTCAAAAGGCCCTTGCCGAGTTGGGCTTCGAGTTTCGCGATCTGCTGACTGACGGTCGACTGCGAGCGGCCGACACTTTCGGCGGCGCGTGAGATGCTCATGGTGTCTGCGACAAACAGAAACGAGCGCAGGCAATCGATATCGAAATTCATCTTCCACCCCATCATCGTTAATGCCGATATTGAGCATCGTTAATATTCATTTTGCCTCTTTAGCCCCCGCCGGTAAAGAGAGGAGGTTCCGCATACACCGACGGTGCTTGCGGACGGCAAAAACCGCCGCAGAGCGGAAAGGTAAATCACCCAGGGGAGGCATATGGCTCGCGACGAGGCGGCCCTTGCGGCTGCACACGTGTCGGTCAGGCAACTGATCGCTGAAAAGCTTAGATATTTGGTGCCGATGACCATCCTATTCATGGTCGGCTATATCGGGCTGACGATCCTGGCGGGCTTTGCCAGGGATTTGATCGGGACCAAGGTGATGGGGCCGGTCAATCTCGGCTTTGTATTGATCGCACTGAATTATCTTTTGTCGTGGGTACTCGCGATCGCCTATAGCCGCATCGCAGCCGACAAATTCGATCCGCTGGCAACGAGAGCCGCGATGGAAATCTCGCAGTCGGGAACAACGCGATGAGCATCACCCTTGGTATTTTCATAGTCATTCTCATCATTACACTCGCCATCACCTACTGGGCGGCGAAGCGTACTGCGACCACGGCCGATTTCTACGCCGCCGATAGTCGGCTCACCGCTGCACAAAATGGTTTTGCGCTGGCCGGCGACTGGTGCAGCGCCGCTGCCTTTCTTGGTTTCACCGGACTGACCGCGCTATATGGCATGGACGGCGCGTTTTATGCGCTTGGGCCGCTCGTCGCATTCTGCACGGTGCTATTTCTGATCGCCGAACCGATGCGCAACACCGGAAAATATACGCTCGGCGATGTCATCCGCAGCCGCATGCAGACGCGCACCTCTCTTTTGGCCGCGATTGCCGGCACCGTAGTCGTCAACTTTGCCTATTTGATGCCGCAGATGGCAGGAGCCGGCGTGCTGGTTCGGCTTTTGACCGGCATCTCCTACGACTGGGCAGAGATCCTTGTCGGCATCAGCATGATCATCTATGTCGCATTCGGCGGCATGCTGGCGACAACTTGGGTGCAGATCGTCAAAGCGGTGCTGATGCTTTCGGCCGGTGCGGTCATCCTGGTGCTGGTTCTGGCGCAGGTGCATTTTAATCCGCTGACCCTGTTCGCGGAGGCTGAGCAAAAATATACCGCCAAATATCTGTTGCCCGGCAACTACCTGAAGAATCCGTTCGATCAGATTTCGCTCGCACTCGGTTACACGCTCGGGCTTTCGGGATTGCCTCACGTCATGACGCGGTTCTATACCGTCCCCGACGCCAAGGCAGCGAGGCGCTCGGTGGTATGGGTGATGTTCCTGGCCGGCGCCTTTTTCGCAGCGACGACCCTGTTTGGGCTCGCCGCGGCGGATTTCGTCGGACAGGACGCGATCCGCGCGGCCGACAAGGGCGGCAATTTGACGCTACCCTTGCTGGCGCAATATCTCGGCGGCGGCAAAGGGACCCTCGGAGGCGATCTCATGCTTGGTTTTGTCGCGGCGGTTGCGGTCGCGACCATTCTTGCGGTCGTCTCGGCCCTGACGCTGTCGACATCAGGGGCAATTGCCCATGACTTCTACGTCAACTGGGTCAAACGCGGCCAGGTGGAAGGCAGACAAGAGGTTTGGGTCGCCCGCGCCACCTCTGTTGCGATCGGCCTCCTGGCGATTGCGCTCGGCGTTCTCGCCCAGGGCGTCAACGTCGCCGTCCTTGTGATCCTGGCCATTTGCGTTGCCGCCAGCGCCAACTTTCCGGTCCTGATCCTGTCGCTGTTCTGGCGGCGCTTCAACACCGGCGGCGTGGTCGGCGGCATGGTGGTCGGGCTGGTGTCGTCGGTGGTCCTGGCGATGATCGGCCCAGCGATGCGCGGCGCCGACGCATTGTGGCCGCTCGTCAATCCAACCGTCGTGTCGCTCCCGCTGGGTTTTTTGGGTGCCGTGCTCGGAACGCTGATTTGGGGGCGCGATAAGGAAAACGAGCAGCGCTTTGACGCGTTCCTGTTACAGGTTCATACCGGCGTCGCCTCGAAATAGAACCCCCGCCCTTCAAGCAAGAGAGAACATCCCGTGACGATCAAAGCCGTTGTCTTCGACGCCTATGGCACGCTCTACGATATTCAATCGGTGGCTACCGTCACCGAGCAAACCTTTCCCGGATATGGCGACATCATCACGCAAATCTGGCGGATCAAGCAGCTCGAATATACCTGGTTTCGTTCCCTGATGCGCCGCTACGAGGATTTCTCCGTCGTCACGCGAGAGTCCCTCGCCTATACGCTGCGGGTGCTCGGGCTCGCTCCCGACGCCGCCGCCTTCGATCGCATCATGGATAAATATCTTCACCTTGATCTTTATCCGGATGCGATCTCGACGTTGACGGCGCTGAAAGGCCGCAGGCTTGCGATTCTTTCCAACGGCTCCAGCGACATGCTCAATGCGCTGGTGAAGAACAGCGGGTTGGATCGCGTGCTCGATGCGACCATCAGCGTCGATCAAAAACGGATCTTCAAGCCGGCGCCGGACGCCTACACGCTGATCGAATTGAACCTGGGCGTGCGACCTGCCGAGGTTCTCTTCGTATCCTCCAATCCGTGGGACGCTTGTGGCGCCAAGGCCTTCGGATTAAACGTCGCCTGGATCGAGCGGGTGACGCCGCAGGTGATGGCGGAAGCCTGCGTCAAAAGCGACGTCGTTCCGCCATTGACGATGTTCAAGGCGCTGCGTACCCAAATGGACGAACTTGGTCTCACCCCCGATCACCGCATCCGCGCTTTGTCAGAATTGCCAAATATCCTCGCCCATGAGTTTTGAATCCGTCCGCGCTTTCTTCGCTGAAAAGGCCCCCGACATCACCGTAATCGAATCGACGCAGAGCTCGGCAACGGTAGCGCTTGCCGCCGAAGCCTATGGCGTCGAGCCGGCGCGGATCGCCAAGACGCTGAGCCTGAGAGTCGGCGACCAGGTGATCCTGATCGTCGCCAGCGGCACTTCGCGGATGGACAACAAGAAGGTGAAAGCGCGCTTCGGCGGCAAGCCCAAGATGCTCGGCCTCGATGAAGTCGCCGACATTACCGGCCACGAAGTCGGCGGCGTCTGTCCGTTCGGACTGAAGACGCCGCTGCCTGTCTACTGCGATATCTCGCTGAAAGCTTTCAACGAAGTGGTGCCGGCCGCAGGCTCCATTAACAGCGCGGTTCGGATTGCACCTTCACGCATGGCCGAGCTGGTCGCTGCCGAATGGGTCGACGTCTGCTGAGCGCGAGCACCTAAAGCATGATCCAGAAACCCTATCGATCACGAATTGATCGATCGCTGCTCTATTGATACTGGGAACGCCGGACCGGCGGTTGCATCGGTTGCGGCGAATTCGGCGGCAGCGGAGCCGCGGCGCTGTCGCTTGATTCGAACACCGCACGACACGGCCCGCTGAGCTGCGGCGTATTCGCCTGCAAACAGGCCACGATGCGATTCTCGTCAGGTATCGCGGCCCCGCATAGCCGGAACACGTCCGGCGTACACGCCATCTGCTGCTGCATGGTTCCGCGGTGCTCTTGGGCAGTCGAAGAACTGCCGTGTGCAAGTGTCGCTGCCAAACCAATAAGGGCAAAAGCTCGGAAAATTCGGTGCATTTGCATGGCCGCCGTTCCTCCTCAGCACATAAGTCTTCGACCGGGCAAACCGGTTCACTCAGCAAACCAAATCAATGAGGCCACGACTGGTTCGCGCTGAACAAAAAAATGTGAGCGCGTTTGAAGAATGGAAATCTATTCCACTCTGCCGATGCGTTTGACCGCAGCCACGAGACGCGCGCTGTCGGTTTCGATGAATTTTGAAAATTCCGGCGCGTCCATGTAGGCAACAGGGCTGCCCGCTGTCTCGAACGTCCTGATCACTTCCGGACTTTTCACGGCCTGTGCCATCGCTTCGCGCAGCCTGGTCATGATCGGCTCCGGCAGCGCCCTCTGCGCGAACAGACCTGCCCAGATGTAGAACTCGACATCCTCGTAGCCGCGCTCCTTGAAGGTCGGCAGGTCCGGAAAGCTCGCGATACGTTCGGCGCCCCAATTGGCAAGCACGCGCATCCTGCCGTCATCGACCTGCTGCTTCAGCGTTCCCGGTGCCGATGCGAGCGCCTCCACGGTTCCGGTCAGGATCGCATTCAGCGCGGGCCCTGCGCCACGGAAAGGAATATGCAGCAACTTGATGCCGGCGGAAGCCGCAAACATTTCCATCGCAACATGCAGCGTGCCGTAGGGGCCGGATGAGCCATAACGAATTTCACCCGGGCGCTTTTTTGCATCCGCGACGAAATCCTCCAGCGTCTTCCACGGCGCCGAGGCCGGCACCGCCAGGAGTGTCGGATCGGCGAGCACGCGCGCGATCGGGGCAAACTGCGAGACTTCATAGACCGGCGGACGATCGAAAAGACGGTCGGCCTCGGGAAGCACCGCCAAAGACGATAACGTCATCAGCAGCGTGTAGCCGTCAGGCTCGGCGCGCGCCGCCGCCGCATTGCCGATCGCGCCGCCTGCCCCGCCCGCGCGATTATCGACGATCACCGATTTGCCGAGGATATTTTCAAGCGCCAACGCGACCGGCCGCGCCGCGAGGTCGGCCTGGCCACCGGCCGGAAACGGCACGATCATGGAGATCGTATGCGTGGGCCAGGCGGTATCTGCCAAAGCCGGGTTCGGCGAGGCGGCCTGCAACAGCGGCAGCGCGGCAGTCGCTTTGAGCAATTCACGTCTATTCATCGGCAGTTTCCTCAATGTTCTTTTTCTGTTTGATTGGTAACACCAACAGCGCCGTCTGGTGAACTGTTCGCACAAGCTTGGCAATACCGAAATCGACGCTGAAATAACCGGTGGCCTTCAGCCGCGCCGGGGCGGCTTCGGCCGCTTCGAGACGCCAAAATGCTCAGCGAGGAAATTTCCCAGCGCCTCGACGCGGGCCGGACGCGGGCCGCCTGGCGGCATCACCAGATGCACGGCGCCTTCGGGCTGCGACCAGCCCTTCAGAATGACTTCAACCTCTCCGGACCGGATGGCGTCACTGACGATAAAGTCGGGCAGATCCGCAACGCCAAGGCCCGCGATCACCGCCGGCAATGCCGCCTCGCCATTGTTGACGCGAAGCGGCCCGGCGGGCCGCACGCTCACCTGCTCGCCTGCGGCATTGCTGTAATGCCAGACGTCGGCGGTCGAGAGATACGCGTAGCCAAAGCATCGATGCTGGGCGAGATGCATCGGATGGGTCGGCCGGCCATGACTTTTCAGATAAGAAGGCGCAGCAACCGTGTGGCGAGGTACCGCACACAGCCGCCGCGCAATCAGCGAGGAATCCGGCAGCCGCGCGATCCGCAACGCGGCATCAAAACCTTCGCCGATCAGATCCACCGTCGCATCGCTGAGGTGAAGGTCGATCGAGACGTCAGGATAGGTCGCTAGAAACTCGGGAAGGATCGGCGCCACCGCCTTGACGCCGAAGGTCATCGGCACCGCCAGACGAACCAGCCCGCGCGGCGACACCGATTGGGCCAGCGCCTCGTTCTCCGTCGCCTCACCATCGGCCAACAGGCGTTGCGCCCGTCCGGACAATTTCTGTCCGGCGTCGGTGAGCGCCAGCCGACGCGAGGTGCGGTTGAACAGCCGCGCGCCAAGCCGTTCCTCCAGCCGGCTGACCGCCTTGGAGACGGTCGCCTTCGACAAAGCGAGCTCGCTCGCGGCCGCCGCGAACGAGCGCAGTTCGACGACTTTCGCAAAGATCGCGAGCCCCTCGAAGTCCGGAAGTCTGGCCATGGCCCATTAGCCTATAAATAGAAACAATGAGTTTCGATAGTTTCTATTTCTACACCGAAGGGGGCCGCATATCCATAGCCCAACGCTAATGGAGAGATCCCATGATTGAACTTCGACCCTTCAACCGGCTGGGAGCAGCCGATCACGGCTGGCTCAAGGCCAAACATCATTTCTCGTTCGGCAGCCACTACGATCCCGGCAATATGGGCTTTGGTGCGCTTCGCGTCTGGAACGACGACGAGATCGCGCCCAACACCGGCTTTCCCGCCCATCCCCACGCCAATATGGAAATTATCACCTATGTGCGGGAAGGCGCGATCACGCATCAGGACAGCCTCGGTAACAAGGGCCGCACCGAAGCCGGCGACGTGCAGGTGATGAGCGCCGGATCCGGCATTCGTCACTCCGAATATAATCTGGAACCTCGGCCGACCAAGATTTTCCAGATATGGATCGAGCCGACAACGGATGGCGGCGCGCCAACCTGGGGGGCCAAGCCGTTCCCGAAATCGGATCGCTCCGGCAAGTTCGTCACCATCGCCAGCGGAGAAGCAAACGACAAGGACGCGCTGCCGATCCGCGCCGATGCGCGTGTGCTGGCCGCCACATTGAAGGCCGGCGAGAGCGCGCATTACACGCCGCACAAGTCGCGCCATCTCTACCTCGTGCCCGCTGCCGGCAAGATCGAAGTCAACGGCGTCAACGTCAATGCCCGTGATGGCCTCGCCATCAGCGATGAGCCGCAGCTCAAGATCACGGCACTGGAAGATTCCGAACTGGTGCTGGTCGACGCGGCGTAACGGACGCAGCCTTCCAATGCCCGAATTCTGAATTGCCGGCGCCAGCCGGCAGTTCAACTCTCTCCCCAACATCCCTTTCCGCAACACCCCCTGGAGACAACATCATGACGAAAGTTCTCGTGCTTTATTATTCGGCTTACGGTCATATCGAGGCAATGGCGAACGCGGTAGCCGAAGGTGCCCGCGAGGCTGGCGCCTCCGTCGACATCAAGCGCGTCCCCGAGCTGGTGCCACCGGACGTCGCGAAGGCCTCGTACTACAAGGTCGATCAGGCCGCGCCGGTTGCCAAGATCGACGACCTTGCCAATTACGATGCGATCATCGTCGGCACCGGCACGCGCTTCGGCCGCATGGCATCGCAGATGGCGAATTTCCTCGATCAGGCCGGCGGCCTGTGGGCCAAGGGCGCGCTACACGGCAAAGTCGGCGGCGCCTTTACCGCGACCGCGACCCAGCACGGCGGCCAGGAGACCACGCTGTTTTCGATCATCACCAACCTCCTGCATTTCGGCATGACCGTGATCGGCCTCAATTACGGTTTCGCCGGCCAGATGGAACTCAACGATGTCACCGGTGGTTCGCCGTACGGCGCGACCACCATCACCGGCGGCGACGGCAGCCGCCAGCCTTCGGCGAACGAACTCGCCGGCGCACGCTATCAGGGCCGCGCCGTTGCGGAGGCTGCCAAGAAGCTGCACGGCTGATTAAGCTGCTTCAATCACTGAGCTGAGATGGCGGTCGTGTTCTCACGACCGCCATCTCTATTAAAGGAACAGGGAACCTCGGCCTCCAAACTCCCTGAACGGTTAACGTAAACAACCGCACGGCGTTGAAGCGGAATCGGCTTTACTCCTATAACGAACGATCGAAAGGGCGGCACTGGCGCGACCGAGGCCAACGATGACGAGTACGGCCGACTGGGTAACTGCTGACAGCGCGCCGACCGCGCCTCGAGCCCTTGAGACCCGTCGGCCCGACTTTCTTGCCGATATCGAACGCGCCAAGGGACTTGCGATCATCCTGGTCGTAATCGGCCATGTCGTGGCGCGCGAACCGCCTGCAAATAACGAATGGTATGTGGTGTTGAAATCGGCGATCTACGCCTTTCACATGCCGTTCTTCATGTATCTCGGCGGACTGGTGTTCTTTCATGTCGGCGACGCGGTTAACCCGCGGCCGAGCTATGGGGCCTATCTGATCCGCAGGGCGGAACGGCTGCTGGTGCCGTTTCTGTTGCTTGGCTTGTTGATTCTCCTTGGCAAGTTCGCCGCCGAGCAATTCCTCTATGTCGACAACAAGCCCGCGAGCCTCTGGGACGGGCTGCGGTCGCTGTTCTGGACGACCGGACAAAGCCCCGCCACGTCGGTCTGGTACATCTTTGTCGTGTTCGTGTATTGCGGCGTCACGCCCGTTCTTGTGAGACTGTCGGGGGGCCGGCTCTGGCCGACGCTCCTGTTGGCGGCTCTGCTGCACTGTCTGACCGTTCCCGAGATCGCCTATCTCGACCGCGTGGCGAATTTCTTCGTTTATTTCATGATCGGCTGCGTCGCCGGAAAATACCGTAACCAAGCTATGCAATTCATCGCTATGACGCTGCCGGTCTCCGGCGCCGTCTTTTCGGTCTCTCTTGTACTTGCGACGATGCAGATTGAACCGGTGTTGACCGGGACGATTTGCGCATTGTCATCACTGGCGTTCATCCACGGACTGACGCGGACGACGTGGCTTGACCGCAGCGAAGCACTGTTGTGGTTCGGCAAATACAGCTTCGTGATTTATCTGTTCAACACCCTGACGATCGGACTAACCAAGGGCATGCTGCTCAAGGTCGCGCCCTGGGACGGCGTCAATTTCTTAGGTTTTTTCCCGATCCTGCTGATGAGCGGCCTGGCCGGACCGGTTCTGCTCAAGTACGTACTGCTCGACCGTTTCCCGGTGCTCGCCCGCCTTACCCGCTGATCGCGGCACCGCAAGGAAACGGCGGCCCTACTCTTCTTCGCCCGGATATCGCCCGCGCAACAGGCGGCTCACGAACGATGCCAACCGCGGATGCCGCCGCAGCGATTGCGCCGCATAATCCCGCAAAGCGTAGGGTGAGCCGCGCCATGTCAGCGCGATACTTGCGTCCGTCAGCCGAAGCTGGACGGCGCCGAACCGGCGTTTGAACGGATAGTTACCGATGCTGAGATCGAATCGGCGCAGACCCCGTTCATGCAGCGCGGCCATCGTTCGCTCGATAATGAGCCGGCTCGGCGAACAGCTCTTCCACCGCTGCCCGGCATTGCTGATACGCAAGAATACGAAACTGCCGCCTTGCTTGATGCCCAGCACGGTCGCGATGATTCCTTCATCGCAGGTCAACGCCGAAACGACGGCGTAACCCTTGGGCAGGCCGCGGCGGACAAGGTCACGATAGAATTTGGCATGAACGGCGTCGTTCAGCGAAAACTCCAGACCGAGCTTCTGCATCCGCGCCTGCTGCTGCTGGTCCATGACGTCGATGACTTTCAAGGCCTCATCGACGGTCTCGATCATCCGGAACTCCGCGCCCGGATGGCGGGCGAAAACGCGCCAGCTTCGCGGCAACTGCATTCGTTTGATCGAGGCGCGATAGGCCTCGAAGTCGTCGCCGATGGCGATGATATTTCCATTGAGCGAACTTGATCCCGGCCGCCCGAGTACGGCGAGCGGATTTAGCTGTCCTCCGGGCATTTTCCGCAGGCGGATGAGGTCGGCCCCGCCGGGCAGCTTGCGCAGAGCAGCCACCAGCGCCTGGCACATTGATCGCGCTTCCGCGACATCGAGCGCCGCGCCGACCCTCAAGATCGGCGCGTTGTAATCTGTCACATTCAGATCGGCGAATTCGACGATCCGGACGCCATGGCTCACGCGAACGATCAGAGGAATCAGTGCAACCGGTCGTTCCGTCACGCCGTCGGTGACGATCGCGATCAATGGCGAGGCTTGGGCGAAGGCGCCGTACCAGGCTTCAAACCAGAGCGGGTGCTGGAAAGCGGTCTCCTGACCGGCGCCGGACCAGCGAGCAATGGCCAGCTTCCAGTCGTCGACGAAATCGATCCGGAATCCAGACGCGGGAGAAGATACACGTCCGATAAATCGCTCGGCTTCCAAGCTCGCCATCGTACGTCGACTTCCCTCAACCGGCCCTTCTGTCGATCGCCCGACAGCAACGCCGCGTCATTCCGGTCCGGAGCCCGCGATTCTTGTTCGCTGTTGGTCGCCACGGCAGCCGCGGTTCAGATCAAATCAAACTATGAAGCTGACGCTCCGCGTTAGCCATTTATCCCGCAAAAACGGTCCTCAAGGCAATCGCAGCCGCTTACGACAGGACAGCCACTGGGATATATGGCTAACGTGGACACCCCTGGAACCTGCGCAACGTAAAAGCAGAAGGTCTCTCGAATCCTTAATGTCATGAGCGCAGAACCTGAATATACGGCGCTGTTTCTCGGCGCGGGCCCGCAAATGCAGTGCGGCGTCGGGCAATTCACGCGGCTGTTATACGAAGCCATCGAGAAGCTTCATCCCAGCCGCAGTGCTACGTTAACCTTGACGCGGTCGGAAGGCTCCATCGCCGATATCTGGCGCGCGGTCGGCTCCGCACAAAGCGTGGTTTGCAGTTTCCCGATCGTGGCGTGGAAACGCGTGATATGGCGTCCCTTGCTGGCGCTCGCCGTCGCGCGACTGCGTCGCCGGCGTGTTGTCCTGATTCAACACGAATGGGCAAGCCTGCACTGGATGCGCCGTCTCACCTACCTGCCGGCGCTGCCGTTTGCCGATACCATCATCATGTTCTCTCCGCTGGTGCATCGCGAACTGGCCAGCGATCCTCTCGTCGGCTGGACAGCCACGAAATGCGTGCTGGCGCCGTTGCCGCCCAACATCGAGGCTCCCTCGGAGATCTCCGACTCGCCGCTACGCCGGAAACTCGCGGCCGCGCGTCAAAGCGGACGGCTGATGATCGGCCACTTCGGATCCATCTATCCGGGCAAACAACCGAACGCCCTGCTCGACATCGCCGCTATTCTGAAAGCGCGCGGGCGCAAGCCGCTCGTCATCTATGTCGGCTCGTTCATCAAGGCCTTTGACAATGTCGAGCAGGATTTTTACGCGCACGTCAACAAACTCGGTCTTTCCGACGACGTCATCGTCAGTGGCTATATTGCATCGGATGCCGAGGTATTCGGACTGTTCGACGAAATCGATGCCTTTTGCTACCCGCTCACCGAAGGACTGACGGCGCGGCGCTCCAGCATCCTGGCCAGCGCACAATCCGGCCGCCCCGTGATCGTCACCGGTCCCGCTGACGCGGATGAATTCGATCACCATCCTCGCTTCAAGGCTTTGATCGACCGCGGCTTGATCAGCCCGGTGCCACCAGGCTCGCCGCACCAAGCCTATGCGGACCGCATCGTCGAGGTGCTCGAATCGCCGCCGGCCCAAAGACCGTTTGATTTTGCAGGCTGGTGGCGCGATGTCGCCGAGAGCATCGACGCGAAACTCTAAGGCTGTTAGGCCTTAAGGCGAAACCGCGCCAGATAATGCAGACCGAATACCGCGATCAGGAAGGTGAACCAGAGCGGATCGGCTCGGTCGAGGAAGAAGCTTTCCAGCGAGGACAGATAAAGTCCGAACAACCAGATGCGCAGCAACAACGTCGTCAGATGACCATCATTGCCGCTGCGGTCGGCGACATGAAAGTTCCGCAGCGGCGCAATCACCAGCACGACGATCAATAGCGCCAGTCCCGGCAACCCAATTCCGAGCGCGGTATCGAGATAACCGTTGTGGCTGTGGGCTGCGGTCGCCGTCCATTCCATGCCCTCTGGCAAGTTTCGCATCTCGGCGCCGCCCCAGAACGCCTCGAAGCCGTATCCGGTATAGGGGCGCAATTGAAGCGCCTGGATCGCAAAGGTCCAAACGTCGGTGCGGCCGGTAAAACTGGTGTCGAACGGCAGCTTGCCGACGAGTCCGGCGAGCGTGTCGCTCATCACGGTGCCGACGCTGAAAATGTTGAGCAGCGCCAGCGGTGTCAGAAAGATGACCGCGCGAAGCCATAGCGAACGGACATGGGTCGTGAGAGAACTCAACACCAGCACCAGCACACACAGCGCCAGCGAGCTCTTTCCGGTCGTGTTCACCAGGAATACCGATGACAGCACCAGGATCGCGATGCCCGATATCCATGCGCCCGATCGCAGCACGTAGATGCCGATAAACAGCAACATCGCCATCATGCCCGCCGCCACGTTCTTGTGACCGAAAGAGCCGCGCCAGTCACCGGCGAGCTGTTGTTCCTGAAGATCGCTTGCAAGATGGAGCGACAAATGCGGGACGATCAGGACTCCGAGATAACAAACTGCGAGAAGCCCGAGCGCGGAAACGCTGAACCACCGCACAAGTTCGGTCTGGTTCTTCGGCAACAGCATCAGGCTCGCAGTGACGGCGGCGACGAGCAGGGTTGCGACAACGCGGCGCATGGAGGTGGCAGGATCGGTCGAGAGCACCACGCTCATCGCCATCCAGCCGCCAAATATGAGAAATCCCGGTGAGATCAACGTCATCAGGCCGGGCGCGTTTTCGCGTATCACAAGCGCGATCGCGAGTACCGCAAGGCAGGTAAAAGCCAGGTAAGCGATCGTTTCGTTGCCGGTCGAAGCATCCCGCAGCTGGGAATCGCCGAGGTCGATGAACGGCCGCAACGAGATCCAGGCCAATAGAAGAGCGCAGACGAAGACCGCCCCGCGCGCGACATCGCTCACCTCCTGACGGCGAACCTCGCCGAGGATGGCGTGGAAGTCGGTCGTGAGGGCGAACCGGCTCAAGAGGTGATCTTCGAGGCTTTGTAGGGTTGAGGTTCGATTCCGATCGCCGCCAACAGGCCGCCGGCCGCGACAATCATCGGATGCAGAGCGATCAACGGCCTCTGTTCGGTCACGAACAAGCCGACGGCACGCAATAGCGAAAATGGCACGAGAGCCAACACTTTCGCGGCAAGTCTCGCGCGTAACCAAGGCGTCTGCGCGGCTTTGCGTTGGACATGGTAGTTGATCGCGCCGATCCGTAAACCGCGTAGCGCGAGCCAAGCCAGACGCGTCCTCGCATCCGGCGTGGTCTCGACAATGACCGCCTCCGCGAGCCATAGAAATTTCATTCCGAACCGCCGGCAACGGGTGAAAAAGTCGACATCGCCGCCGCCAAGAAAATTAAAGCGCAGATCGAAAGCGGGGCTACCAAGCTTCTCGAATACCGACCGCCGGATCAGGCAGTTTCCGCAGCCGTAGATGATCGGCACCGGCCCGCTCGCGTCATAGGCCGGGCGAAACGCCGGATGGCGCTGTAATCCGCGCTTCGTATCGTCATTGAAGCGCTGAAGTACCGGGCCGCCAACGACATCGGCGCCGGTCGCTTCCACCGCGCGCACCATCCGCTCCAGCCAATCGGCTGACGCGATTTCGTCATCGTCAATCATCAGAAAATCGCCGGCGTCGGGGAACATGGCCTGAGCCGTTTCAAATGCCGCGTTAATCGCCTGGCAATTTCCCTGGCGCGGCTCGACCACGCAAAGGCCGTGCAATTTTCCGCTGCGCAAAAACTCGCCGGCGACCGGCACGCTGCCGCAAGCCGTTGCGTCGTTTTCAACCAAGACAATAGCAAAGCGGCGATCGGTGCGCTGGTCGACCAGCGACTGAAGGGTCAGACGCAGGTGCTCCGGACGACGGAAGCAGGGAATGCATACCACGATCCCGATCGTCGGATCGAGCGAGGGCGACATCATCGCGATCGCGCGGGGGCTGCCCCGCGTGAGCTCAGAGTTTTCCATCCTGTGGCACCTCTCTCCAGGGCAACTGCGAAAGGCGCGGCCACCATTGGCAGCGCACTTCCAGGGCAGCCGGATTTAAGTCCAGGGTGGAAGCGGGAATCTCGGGCATTTCGGCTGTAAGGACATCGTCACGCAGAAAGATGGCATTAAATCCGAGCGCATTCATGCCGACGAGACGATAGCCCTTGCGCCGGCCGACCGCGATGTAGGCGGCCAGACTGGCGGAGCGGAACATCGCCTGCCCGGCGGGCAAGTCGGCGAACGAGAAGTCGGGCTGGTAGGGAATGGTGAGGGCGAGATCGCTCGGCACCGCATTGTTGAATTCGCAAATCAGAATTCGGGGGCGCATCGTCATCGCGCTCCACAGATAGAGGTCGTTGCCGTCGATATCGAGCGACAATACGTCGACCTCGTCCGGCACGCCTGCGGCCGCCAGCGTCTGGTTGACGTTCTCGCGCGTGAACCACTCGGATTTCATCACCGGCGGCGCAGTGCGTGTCGCAGGATGACTCGCGAAGAAACGCCGGCCTTCCCGAACGAAGACCGGATCGCCGTCGAACAGAAAGCCTCGCCAGCGGTGATGCACCAGAAGATTGGTTGCCATGCAGACGCGGCCGTCCTGCGAGGAGATCTCGACCACGGTGCGGGACTTAGATCCCGCCAGCGTCAACAGATACAACAGATGACCGTCTTCCTCGAATTCCGAAAACCGGCTGAACCCGACCTGGTCGAGCGGCAAGATCACGCCGGATGCCTGCAACTGTTTCCAGGAGGCAATCAGGTTCTTCTGGGCGACCTCGGACTGGCGATAGATGATGTCCTCCGATCCGCGCGCGAACTCCATCAGGCGGCGTTTGATGGCTCGAAGCAGAGGCATGGCGCGTAGCCGCGCGAATGCGGCATCGCGCAGTTGCCGCCCGAAAGCAGGCCGCGGCGCAATGACCGGAAGTGTCGCGGGCTGAAACTCGGTCGTTGTCTGGCTCATCATGCAATCAATTCTGTTGTCGTATTCCCGGTAAACCTTGGGGCAGATATTCAGGCCTTGTGCCGGAACTCCTCGATGACGTCGAACAGCGGCTTGCGCTTGAGCTCGGCATCGAATGGCAGCGGCCGGTTAGGCATACCATCGCGGCGTTTAAAATAGGTTGGCACCCAGGTGTATCGATCGCTCAGGCCCCAGGTCAGGATGGCCTTGGGGCGCACCACCTCGCAGACCGCGTTCAGAAACTGGCTCGCCACCCCGGCCACCAGCGTGTCGCGTTCACCGATCTTGCCCGGCAGTTCGTAATCGATCACGTCGAGCTCCGTGACCCAAACGTCGAGCTCAAGCGCTTTGATCTCGGAAAGAAGCGCCTGCAAGCCGTCCCGATCAATGGCGCGGTCGGCAAACAGATGCGCCTGCAATCCGACCGCGTGCAGCGGCACGCCGCGATCCCGCAACGACCGCAGCAATTGAATCAGCGCTTTCCGCCGCGCCGCAAACCGCGGCCCCGTAAATTCGATGTCATATTCGTTCAGCACCAGCCGCGCGTCGGGATCGGCTGCCGCAGTTGTCTCCAGCGCGAGCCGCACGTAGTCCGGTCCGATCCGCCTTGCCCAGATCGAAGGGCGCAGCGACGACGCATTCTCCGGCCAATCCACCAACGGTTCATTGATTACATCCCACGACGGGATTGCGCCGCGATAACGCGACACGACCGTCTCGATATGATCGATCAGCTCGCGCTCCGCTTCGGTGCGGGTTGCGATCGCTTCGGTCCATGACGGCAACGCGCCGTACCAGGCAAGCGTATGGCCGCGGACCTCGATCGCATTCTGGCGAGCAAAGTCGACGATCGCATCCGCCTTCTCAAACCGGTATTCGTCCGGCGTCGGCCGCAGTTCGAGCCATTTGAGCTCGCTTTCCGGCACGACCATCTGGCAGTTCGCGATCACCGCATTGCGATAGGGTAAATCGGAGGCCAACACGTCGGACCGAACCGCGGCGCCATACGGAATCAAATTCCCGGCGGCGGCCGACGGCCTGGACGGTGTCGCAAAAGCGGACACGCCGGACACCTTACCTGTGCCGAAAACGGTCAGTGCCGCGGCCGATACCGTGCCAGCTAGAAAACCACGCCGGGATTGCGCCTCGATCGTCATTACTTTCACCTTTGGGGGTTGGCCCCTTCCCGGCCATTTGCGAGCACCCGCTAGCGCTCGCGCACGCTCTCAACACCAGTGCAATATCCAGTGCAATATCCAGTCCAACGCGACGCATTGCAGCACCAAGTGCTGACGATGGTTACCGTGGCCCTGCGTTAACCAGAGCAGCAAGCATGGCCGGCATGGCAGGTGCATCGGCACTGATCTTGCTGTCTACACGCATGATGAAGTCTGAACCTTTAAACGCGCTCGAGCTGGATGGGCCAGTCGTCTCGCGGGCATCGCGGCTGCTCGACATGCTGATGCGCGCATTCCGCGCGCAATTTACCAACTATCTTCAGGTTTTTGCCGGCACCGGCGTTCGCCTCGGTCTTCAGGCGATTTACTTCTTCATCCTCGCCAACACCTTGTCGCTGCGCGACATGGGCGTATTTGCCTCGACCTCCTCGACCGGCATCATGATCGGCTGCTTTTCGGGGTTTGGTTTCGCTTCGCTTGCCTTCAGGGCGTCGGCAGGCAAGCGGCGCACGCTTGGCGGTTATCTTGCCGTCTTCTATGCGAGCTGGCTGATCGCACTGCCGCTCTGCCTCGCCGCCTCCTTGCCGATATTTTATCTGTTGTTTACCCCGTCACTGTCGCTCATCGCTTTCCTCCTGATTATTCTTGTCGAAGCCGGCCTCTGGCGGATCGTGGAAATGATCCACCAGGTCAATAACGGCCTCGGACGCTATGCTTCGGCGTCGCTCGTCATTTCGCTTGGATCCGCGTTGAGGACAACAGGCGCGGTCGTTTTCGCAGCTTCCGGCCGGTACGACGTCGAGACGTGGTCGCTCATCTATTTCGCGTCAAACCTCGCCGCTATGGCGCTTGCCGTCACCTTGTATCAGCCACGTATCAGATTGCGCTGGTGCGCACCGATATTTTTCGGGCGCATGCGCGATGCGCTGCTGTTCTCGGTCGCCTATTGCGCCTCGATCGCGCAAAATGAAATCGACAAGCTGGTGATGCTGGCGCTGGCAGATCAACGTACCGTCGGTATCTATGCGATCTCGACACGTATCATTGATTTTACCTCGGTCCCGATCCGCAGCTTCTACGTGCTGTACTCGCGAAAGCTGATCATCGAACGCCGGCAACACAACCAGATCGGCCGCAGCCTTGGCGTCGAACTGCTGATCGCGCTGGTCTCGACCGCGGGCCTGGCGGCGCTGATCGTGGCGCTTTCGATCTGGCCGGACCTGCTCGGCCATAACGTCGCGGTTGCAACCCAACTGTTCGGCGTGATGCTGGCGGTGCCGGCATTCAAAAATCTGCTCGAATATCACTCCGAACTGTTCTTCGTGTACCAGCATATGACCGTCCGCGCCGTCCTTGCGACGGCGCTGGTCGGACTAAAAGCCGCAGCGCTTGCCTGGCTACTGACTGAATTCAACGACATCGCCCAATGGGGCGTCTGGCTCAATCTCGTCTATCTCGGGCTCTATGCGTTTTCCGCCGCCTCCGTTTACGGATCGATCTGCGGAGACAGGAAACGATGAATAACAAATCGTTAATTCAAGCCCCTGGCGCCTCACGCGAGGCGCGCATCGCAGATGGATGTTTAAACGCTTTCTTTGCCAATTCGGTGAATAGTCCCTCACTGAGTATGGTTAATTTTTCCTGTTGCGTTCGTATCGCGCCCGACGTGACCCGGGAAGTAACCGCTCAGCCGACGCGTTCGGCGGTTCGAATGGAATCCGGGGTTTATGCTGGCGTATGACCAACCCATCACGCGGTCCAAGCCGGACGCCGGGCCGAAGCCCGCGCGCATCGCGGCCGGCTTGAGCGTGTCGCAGCTTGCGCACCTGCTGTGGCGGCGCAAGACCGCGATTGTGGTCGCGGGCCTGATCGGCGCCTGCCTCGCGGTCGCGATCGGCAAAAGCCTGACACCGAAATACATGGCGACCGCCCAGCTCTATGTCGATCCGCGTGAACTGCAATTGGTCGATCGCGAACTGACACCACGCTCGCAGGATATCTCGGGGCTGGCGATGGTGGTGGAGAGCCAGGCGCGCCTGATCACCTCCAACAGCGTGCTGATGCAGGTGATCCAGGACGCCCACCTCGACAGGGATCCCGAATTCGGCGGCGGCCCGGGCAGCTTGATGGCGAACCTGCGCGGCCTGTTCGGACTCGAATTGAGACAGACCAACACGTCTGTGCTCAGCCAGACCGCGGCGCTCGACGCGCTTAATCGCCACATCAACGTCAAGAAGACCGACCGCACCTTCATCGTCGACATCGACGTCTGGTCCTACGATCCGGCCAAGGCGGCAATGCTCGCCAACGCCATCTCCAACGCCTATCTGGCAGAAGCCAAGAATTCGCAAGCTATCGCCGCGCGGCGCGCCACCAGCGATCTGTCGGGCCGGCTGAAGGAATTGCAGGAGCGGTTGCGCACCGCCGAGAACACGCTCGCCGTTTACAAGGCGCAAAACAATTTCGTCGGCACGCAAGACACCCTGATCACCGACCAGCAGTTGCTCGCGAGCAATCAACGGCTCGCGGCAGCGCATGCGGCCAGCCTCGACGCCCAGGCCAAGTACGATCAGATCGAAGCCAGCCGCCGCGCCGCGGGCGACGCGGGTGCTATTCCCGAAGCCTTGCAGTCGCCGACACTTGGAAATCTGCGCGCGCAATATGCCGAGACGCGGCGGCATCTCGCCGAGATGACCAGCGAACTCGGTCCCTTGCATCCGTCGCTGCGCCAGATGGAAAAACAGGTCGAGGACCTGCGCCGCACGGTGAATGAGGAAACCGACCGCTTCGCCCAGTCGGCGAAGAACGATCTTGCCCGGGCCCGCGACTACGAGACTTCGCTCACCCGCGCGCTGGAAACGCAGCGACGCCAGAGCGTCCAGCTCAGCCAGGCCTCGGTGCGGCTTCGCGAACTTGAGCGCGACGTCGAGGCCAGCCGCGAGGTGTACCAATCGTTCCTGAAGCGATCGCGCGAAACCGAGGAACAGGAGAGCCTGAATACGTCGAACGCGCGCATCATCGGCGAAGCCACCGTACCGCAGCGGCGTTCGTTCCCGCCGGGCATGAGCCTGATTGCGGCGATCGGGCTTGTACTTGGCGCGCTGGCCGCCTCCAGCTGGTTTGCCGCGGTCGAGTTGTTGTCCTCCGAAAACGTAGCCGGCCCTGCCAAGCAAACCGAGCCCGACCCGGTAACGTCCGCGCAGCCGCCGGAGAACCGCCCGGCGCCGCCTGCACCCGAGAAACCGGTCATCGCGCGGTTTCAGGAAGCGGACGTGATACGCACGCTCGGCGGCATTCTCGCAACCGGCGGCATCCCCGATCTGACGCGGCTGGGCTGGCCGACGCTGCGGGGCGCGTCCCCGCAGACGGCTTTCCTCAACGCCATGCGCGAGATGCGGGAGGCGCTTGGTCGCCGCTCCGCTGCCAACGTCGCGCCCGTTCTGGCGATGATCGGCCAGGGGGCCAGCCGCGATCGAAGCATCGTCACCTTGAACGTCGCGCTCGCGGCTGCCCGCAACGGCGCCAGGGTGCTCGTGATCGACGCCGATCACGAGAATCATATCCTCTCGAACAAGCTCGCTGGCCCTCGCAAGCCCGAGGCCAAGCGTCTCGGCTGGCTCAGCATCGGAACCAAGGCACAGCGCGCCATCAAGACCAATAACGGCATCGAGGTTCTGCCCTCGATCGGGTCCGGCGCGGCCGACACCATCCGAAAGGCGATCGCGCAGGCGCGCGCAAAGGGCGACTATGATCTTGTGATTGTCGACGGGCCGGCGATGCCGTTTGGCGTGGAAGACCGCAAGCTGATCGATGTCGCCGACGGGCTTGCGGCGGTGCTGCCGGCCAGTCTCGATATCAACGGCTGCATGGACGACATCATTGCCGCGCTTGGCGGCGCCGAGCGCAAGCTGATCGGCGCGATCATCAACGAACTTCATTCCGTCCCCGCCCAACCGGTTCGGAGCGCGCAATATGCTTGAACGGCGCGCCAACCCGATCGGCCGGGCCGCCACGGCGACCATCCCCAGAATCACGCTGGAGGGCTCCGCATCGCCGTGCTCGACCTCGAGCAGACCGCCGATTTCATGATCGATCTCGTGTTTCCGCAGCGCCAGCTCGCCCGGCCGCTGTATCTGACCTCCGCCAACGGCGAGGTGCTGGCGCGCTGCTCCACCGAACCGATGACCGACCAGCTGTTCCGGTCCGCCGACCTCATCAATGCCGATGGCCAGCCGCTGGTCA
>CAVVLH010000012.1:0-43079 GCA_963748805.1 uncultured Alphaproteobacteria bacterium
GGCTCTGCCAGCGGACAAGTCAGGGTGGTTTGAAGTGGCTCTTCCAAAGTACCTCGCGCCCCGTCGATCGGGGCATATTTCTTACACAATTGCTGGTGCTTCGCGAGAGCGAAGCTGTGGAAATTTCCAGTAATAAAAAGGCTTTAGGACGGTTCCAGGTTCCCCTCGCGTGGTTTTGCCCCACGCCCTCCAAACGAAGGCGCCACGGCGCAACCCAGTAGTCGCCGCGGCGCTTCGTTTCGTTCAGATCAGCTTGCGGCGCGAAGATTGATCTTGCCCTCGGCGAGCGAGGTCAGTTTCTTGTCGGTGGTCCGCTCTTCGTCGAGCGTCTTCTGGAGGATGCTCGCGCAGTCGTTGCGGCCGAGCAGCCGTGCCCAGGCGATCAAACTGCCATAGCGGGCGATCTCGTAATGCTCCGCCGCCTGGCCTGCATTGATCAATGCCGCGTCCAGCACCGATTTGTCGGCGACTTCGCCTGCAACCTCGTCGGCTTCCTCGATGATGCCGTCGATGGCGGGACAATCGACCGCCTTCACCTCCGCACCCCACATCTGGAACACCTCTTCAAGGCGCTGCACATGAGTCTTGGTTTCCTCGAGATGGGTTAAAAAGCCCTGGCTGAGCGCCTTGTCGGTTGCTTTTTCCGCCATCTTCGGCAGCGCCTTCACAAGTTGTTTCTCGGCGTAATAGATGTCTTGCAGCTGATGGACGAACAGATCGTTCATGGTCTTGATGTCGCGGGTAAACAGTCCCATCGTTTTCAATCCTTCTCGATTGGGGAACACGATCGCGCGCCCTCTTCTTGTCGCCCACGCCGATATGTTCGATTGCTGATACAGCGCTAACCGATGGATACGCGCGAGGTTCCTAACCGGGGTGAAAACCTCATGTCGGGGAACACCGGGAACTTCAGGAGCGCGGGCCCGGGCTTTCGGCCATCGTTCCGGCGCGATTTTCCAAAATACCGCAGCCCGTCTAACGGTATGGCCGGGGCCGATGCGCGACAGTCCGTCGCTTTGTCAAGGACTGCACAAGCAAAGGTTTTTGCCTTATGTGTCTGGTTTAGGCTGGCGATCGGCATCAGTTGCCCAGGGTCGCCTTGGGAGGCCGGCAACGCCGTTGCGGCCCTGCCGGGAGGATGAATGGTTCGGCTATTGGCCATGCTGCGGCATGGCTTCAAGGAACGGATAGGCTGGAAACGGGTGGGAATCGCCGCCAGCCTCGTCATCATCGCCTTTGCGATCACGACCCTCGTTCATACGCTGAAGGGCATCGATACCGGCGTCATGCTGGTGGCGCTGACCGACATCCCGCTCCACCACATCGTGCTGGCCGCGCTATGCGTCGTTGCCGCCTTCTGCACCCTGACCTTCTATGATTTCTTTGCGCTGCGCACGATCGGCAAGAAGCATGTGCCCTACCGCATTGCAGCGCTATCGAGCTTTACCAGCTATTCGATCGGCCACAACATCGGCGCCACGGTATTTACCGGCGGCGCCATTCGTTTTCGTATCTATTCGGACTACGGCCTGAGCGCCGTCGACGTCGCCAAGATCTGCTTTCTTTCCGGCCTGACGTTCTGGCTCGGCAATACCTTTGTGCTCGGCATCGGCATGGCCTTGCATCCCTGGGCCGCCTCCGCCATGGACCAGTTGCCGCCCGCGATCAACCGGCTGATCGCACTCGGGGTGCTCGGGGCCATCGTCGCCTATTTCGTCTGGCTCAGCCTTGGCGAAGAACGGCGCGAGCTCGGGCAGAACGGCTGGAAGGTCCGCTTGCCTTCGGCGCCGTTGACGCTGGTGCAGATCCTGATCGGCGTGGTCGACCTCGGTTTCTGCGCGCTCGCGATGTACTTGCTGATGCCCGCCCAGCCCGACATCGATTTCGTCTCGCTGGCCGTGGTGTTCATTCTGGCCACCCTTCTCGGCTTTGCCAGCCACGCGCCGGGCTCGCTCGGCGTGTTTGACGCCGCGATGCTGGTGGCGCTGCCGGAATTCGGCAAGGAGCAGTTGCTGGCGACGCTGGTGGTGTTTCGTATCCTTTATTTCATGATCCCGTTCGGCATCGCCATCTCCATCATGGGAGCGCGCGAGCTTTGGCTCAGCGTGGTGCAACCATGGAAGCAGCGGCGCAAGCAGGCCGGGATCGGTTCGGTGATACGCACCGAGACCACCGAGGTCGAGGTCGTCGAGGTGAAGGCGACGTTGCCCTTCCCGCAGCGCTCGCGTGCCGGCTCCCGCCGCTAAGCGAGCTCGCACGTTCCAGAACTTATGGCTTGCAAAACTTATGGCTTCGAAGGCGAAGCGGACTTCTTGCCGGCCGGCTGCTTGGCGGCGACCGCTTGCGCCGGCAAATATTTGGCGATGACGGTGGGATCGAGGGTAGCGATTTCCGAATCCGGCAGCCGCTGCCAGGTTTCGTCCTTGCCCAGCATCGGCGTGAGCAGATAGCCGCGCAGCGTGAGTTGCTGTCCATCGGCGCTGACAGTCATTTTCGCTTTCCAGACCTGCCCGTCGCGGGGATTGAGGATGTTGCCGCCTTCGTACTCGAGGCCGTTGCGCTTCATGTCGCGGATGAAGGAAATGCCCAGTATCGGGGCGTCCTTGCGATCGTCGGTGCATTTCGAACACGTCATGAGTTCGGGCTGACCGGGCTTCGGAAATTTCCTGGCGATCGCCCCTTCGAACATGCCGTCATGGTGATCGACCACCAGCACCCAGACCACCGGCCGGCCGTCTTCGACCTTCTGCCAAAGGCCCGCGGCAGTCGGCTCGGCCGCGTGGCCCGCAAGCGAATTTGCCAACGCGATCGCCAACCCGCCTGCGATCGAAAGCCCCCTTGCGCTTGATAATTTTGGCCGCAATCTGGAACCCGCCATCGTCGTCACCTGATCGGTTCAAGCGATACGGGAAGATTATGGTCATTTGCCGGACACGGCCAGTGGCCGCGAGGTCGCACCTTCGCGCGTCGCGTGAGCCAAGTGCCCATGACGCATTGAAATACCGACATTTTTCCCGTCAGTTGACGCCGAGCTTCTTTTGCAGGCTCGAGGATGACGTCGTGTACTGGAACACCAGGCGCTTGTCCGGATAGACGTAACGGTGCGCCTTCTGGGCCATCAGCGAACCCTCGTGGAAGCCGCACAGGATCAGCTTGAGCTTGCCCGGATAGGTGTTGATGTCGCCGATGGCAAAGATGCCGGGAACGCTGGTCTCGAACGCCGAGGTCTCCACCGGCACCAGATTGTTCTCCAGCTCAATGCCCCAGTTCGCGACCGGACCGAGCTTCATCGTGAGGCCGAAGAACGGCAGCATGGTATCGCAGTCCACTTTCGACATCGCGTTGTCGCTGCCCTTGACGTGCGCGCCCTTGAGCGCGCCGCCCTCGCCTTCCAGCGCCGTGACCTGACCGATCCTGAGGTCGAGCTTTCCGGATGAGACCAGTGCGCGCATCTGATCGACGCTGTGGGGCGCGGCGCGGAAATCGTCGCGCCGGTGCAGCAGCGTGACGCGCCTGGCGATCGGATGCAGGTTGAGCGTCCAGTCGAGCGCGGAATCGCCGCCGCCGACGATCAGGATGTCCTTGTCGCGAAACTGTTCCATCTTGCGCACGGCGTAAAATACCGAGGTGCCTTCATAGGCCTCGATGCCCGGCACCGGCGGACGCTTCGGCTGGAACGAGCCGCCGCCGGCCGAAATCACCACCACCTTGCATTCGAAGACCTTGCCGGCATCGGTCGTGACCCGAAAGGCGGGGTCGCCAATCTTCTCGATCTTCTCGACCATTTCGTTGAGGTGAAAGGTCGGGTTGAACGGTTTGATCTGCTCCATCAGCGCCTCGGTGAGGCCCTGACCCGTGACCAGTGGAATGCCGGGAATGTCGTAGATCGGCTTTTCCGGATAGAGCTCGGCGCACTGGCCGCCGACCTTGTCGAGGATGTCGACGAGGTGGACCTTCATGTCGAGCAGGCCGAGTTCGAAAACGGAAAACAGCCCGCACGGGCCGGCGCCAATGATCAGCACGTCGGTTTTGATGGCTTCGCTCATGTCGCTTCTTTTCGGTTTGAACCTTGGCGAGACAATTGATGGGGCTTCTCTAGCCAACGCCGCAGCGGGAGGAAAGCCATAATACGGGTTGCGGACAGCGCGACAACCCCTTGCCGCCGTTCCACAACTACGCTGTAAGGGCTATGATTTCGGAGACACTTCCCGTGAATGCCCCTGCTCGATCTGACACAACGCCGCGGCTGGAGGATTTTCCCTACCGGCTGACCGACAATGTGCGGTTTGCCGATCTCGATCCCAACGGTCACGTCAACAACGCGGTCTATGCGACCTATTTCGAGACCGGCCGCGTCACGCTGATGAAGGACAAGAGCTACTGGCAACTACCGGAGGGCCTGACCTGGATCATGGTGCGGCTGGACATCCATTTCCGCGCCGAATTGCACTGGCCGGGAACGATCGAGCTGGGGCTCGGAGTGGCGAAATTCGGCCGAACGTCGGTCACCTTCGATCAGGTGGTGTTTTCGGAAGGCCGCTGCGTCGCCTCCGCGCAGTCGGTCACGGTGCTGATTGATGAGGCCACGCGCAAGCCGACGCCGCTGACGAGCGAGATCATCGAAAAATTCCAGCCATGGCTTCGCCGAGGCGTTGAAGTCGCGCAGCCGAAATTCTAGAGCGTTTTCGCTTGATCATTGACGCTCCTGCGGGGGCCTCGTGGTTCGAGACGCGCGAAGACGCGCTCCTCACCATGAGGATTGAGACCTCATCCTGAGGAGCATCGCGAAGCGATGCGTCTCGAAGGATGAAGCCCGTTGAGGTGGATTGGCGCTAAGCCTGCCGCTCCGGCGTCGAGACCACAAGGCCGTCGAGTTCGTCGGAGACCTTGATCTGGCAGGACAGGCGCGAATTCGGCCTGACGTCGAAGCCGAAATCCAGCATGTCTTCTTCCATCGGCGAAGGCGGGCCTACCTTCTCGCGCCAGGCTTCGTCGACATAGACGTGGCAGGTGGCGCAGGCGCAGGCGCCGCCGCACTCCGCCTCGATGCCCGGGATCGCGTTGCGGATCGCCGCTTCCATGACGGTGGCGCCATTTTCGACGTCAATGGTGCGGGTTTCGCCGGAATGGTCGACAAAGTGGATCTTGGCCATGTTCGCTCGTACTGCCGGAAAAAAGTGTCCGGGCAGACCTATAACGGGTCGATCCGGCCAGCGCTAGTGCAGTGGTTTAGGGGAAGATTTGCGAGAATCAGGCAGCCTGATCGATCAGCCCTGTCGGTCAGCCCTGTTGTCGGTCAGCCCTGGCCCAGCATGGCCTCGATCGCGCTGCGGGCTTCCATGATGGCATCATCGAGTTCGCTCAAGGCTTCCGAGCGATCGCAGCCGCGTCTGATCAGCGTTTCGAGATGGGCTGCGGCGTCACCGACCGCGAAAGCGCCGACGGCGCGCGCCGAGCCTTTCAGCGTATGCGCCAGCGCGGCGGCATCGGCCGGGTTGGCGACCAGCGATTTGACCAGACGCTGTGCCTGCGCGGAAAACATGCCCAGCACTTCGCATTCGAGCGCCGCATCGCCGAGCGTCATCCGCCGCAGATGCGCGATATCGATCGGGCCGTCATCGGGAGCGAGTGGGGGCGATGGCATCCATTCAATCCGGTCCAGATGAAGCGACATGGCTTTGAGAGTCCAAATCGTCGTTCGCCTTGCCGTGGATCGGTCAAAGCCCGGACGAGCCAACCATGGAATTGGTTAACGGATCGTTTGACGCTGTGGACAGCGGTATCTTTCGCGCCGCACCTTTGCCTTGTTTTCAGCGAAGTGTCGCCGCAATTATCCCTGTCCCGCGGAATTTCAAAGTTTTGTAAGGCCTTACGGCGCGACGCTATTAACGATGATTAAGATTGTATTAATCCCACCATTTCATTCGTGACGCCTTGCCAATAGGATGTTCGACGGACGTGAGCGCGGGGCAAGCCGACCTCTTTTGGGCGGATGCGCGCAGCATTTGATCATGATGACGGTTAGGACTTGCGGGGGGCATTCGCAGGACCGTTGCCGGACAACGCGTAAGAAGTAACACGAGGGCTCGGACTGAACATGGCGAACACCCCCAAAAAGGTCAAAGACCCGACGGAAGTTGCACTTTCCGCCATTCAGGAAGCCCTCAACATTTCCGACGGCTCGACCGGCGACATCAGGGGTTCGGCCCGCTCGGATTCCGCGCCCGACGTCATGATGACGGGCACGCCTTCATTTGACGAAACACCCTTTAATGAATCGTCGTTCGACACGCGGCCGAGCAACAACGATCGGACCAATTTCAACCCTGTCGAAGAAACGCGCGTCAGCCGCCGCGCGGCCAATGACGACCGCGAAGCCATCGGTCAGGCGCTCCAGGCGATCCAGAAGGGCCGCCCCACCAGCAACGCCTATCTGCTGCCGGCGCTCGCCACCGGCATCTGGACCATCGCCGGCGCACTGCTGACCATCAGCTTCTGGCCCTCGATCCAGGCGGCGATGGGACAGGGAAGCGGCGGCTTGCTGGCTTTCGCTGGATTGATCGCGCTGTTCTCCGCGCCAATCCTGATGTTCTTTTTCATGGCGAACCTGTCCGCACGCGGCCAGCAATTGCAGACGATCGCGCAATCGATGGCGCAAGTCGCGATCCGTTTCTCCGAGCCCGAGGGTGCGACCAGCGACTCCATGGTGACGGTTGGACAAGCGATCCGCCGCGAAGTCGCGGCGATGGGCGACGGCATCGAGCGCGCGATCGCGCGCGCCGGCGAACTCGAAACACTGGTCGCCAACGAAGTCTCGGCGCTCGAGCGCGCCTACAGCGACAACGAGGTGCGGATTCGCGCTTTGCTACAGGACATCGCCCATCAGCGCGACAACCTGGTCGGCCAGGCCGAGCAGGTGCGCAGCGCGATTTCCGGCGTGCAGATCGATCTGCGTCACGACATCGCGCTGATCTCGGATGCGATCGCCTCCCGCGTCGACGAGGTTGCCAAAAGCATCACCGGCGCGCTGGAAGAACGCGGCGCCCACATCACGAGCGCGCTTGCGAACGCCGGCGACAACATGATCCTGGCGCTCGGCGAGCGTGGCGGCGACCTGCTCGACCGGCTCGAGGAAGCCAGCGCCGAGACCACGCGCGCGGTGCTCGATGCCTCCGAACGGCTGACCACCAGCCTGAATTTCAAGACCGGCCACGTCCACGACGAGTTCGTCGAACTCGCCGACCGCGTCCACGACATGCTCAACGAGCGTCTCGATCGCGTCACCGCCGATTTCGAACAGCGCTCCTCCACCATCGTCGACGGCATTTCGGACCGCACCGAACAGGTCCACAACTCCCTGAAGAACTCCTCGGACTCGCTGCTGCTGGAACTCGAGCTGCGCTCCGGCGACCTCGTTAACAAGATCGACGAATCCGGCAACCGCCTCGCCTCGAAGATTCTCACCTCCGGTGAGAAGGCAAGCGACGCGCTCGATGTGACCGTGAATTCGCTGGTGGCCAAAGTCATCAGCCAGACCGAAAGCGCCCACGATGCGCTTTCCATGCAGCTGAGCTCGTTCGACGAACTGGTGAAGGGCCAGGGCTCGGAACTTGCGGAAAAGTTTGCCCGCGAACTCTGGCACGCTCGGCGCACTGATCACCCGCCATATCTCCGAATTCGACCGCACCGTGAAAACCTTCGGCGGCGAGATCGTCGAGCGGATGGGCCAGCGCACCAGCGACATCGCCGACACGCTGAAGAGCTATGTCGACAACTTCGACACCCGCCTCACCTCCAACGGCGGCCAGATCACCGCGTCGCTCGATCAGCGCCTGTTGCAGTTCGAAACCACGCTCGGCACCCGCGTCACCCATCTCGACTCCTCGCTCGACAGCAAGATCAAGTCGTTCGACGAAGCGATCGACAGCCGCCTCAAATCGCTCGAGCAGACCTTCGATACCCGCGCCCAGTCGGTCACCGAGACCATCGACGGCCGGCTCGGCACGCTCACCGCCTCGCTCACCGATGGCGCGGCGCAAGCGGTTGCCGCCGTCGATCAGCGCATTGCCACGGCCACCGCGACCATCGATGGCCGCAGCACCCAGCTGACCGACACCATCGCAGCACGGTTCCAGGAAATTCATCAGGGCATCGAGACCCGCATCGGCTCCGTCGCCACCGACATCGACGCACGGGTGTCTCAGTTCGAGGAACTGCTGGATTCCCGCATCGAAGCCGTGGCCGGCCGCATCGAAAGCAGCGGACGGCAGGCCAGCGAAGGCCTGGTCGAGCGCGCCGAACAATTGTCGGCAGGCATCAAGTCCCATGTCGCTGACGCCGAACGCTCGCTCTCCAACCTCGTCGTCAATACCAGCGAGACCATCCAGTCCGGCGCCCGCGCGGCGCAGGAGGCCCTGCTTGGCGTCTCCGCGGATGTCGGCGCTCAGCTGAAGATGACCTCTGCCGAGGTCGAACGCGCACTGACCGCCGTCGGCAGCAGCGCCGCCAATTCGATCGTGGTTTCGGCCCGCGACGCCCAGACCACGCTGGTGTCCGCATCGTCCGATGCCGCCAGCCACGTCAAGGCGCTCGCAGAGGATATCGAACGCTCGTTGTCGGCCGTGGGCTCTTCGACCGCCAGCACGGTCGTCGCCGGCGCCCGCGAGGCCCAGACCACGCTCGTTGCGGCATCTGCGGATGCCACGAACCAGGTCAAATCGCTCGCCGCGGACATCGAGCGCTCGCTGGCAGCGGCCGGAAGCGCCACCGCCGCCTCTATCCTGGCCAGCGCGCGCGACGTGCAGACCACCCTCGTCGGCGCCTCGTCCGAGGCCGCCAATCACGTCAAGTCGCTTGCCGCCGACGTCGAACGCACCTTGACGGCGGTCGGCTCCGACACCGCGGCGTCCATCCTCAACAGCGCGCGCGAGGCGCAGACCTCGCTCACCGCGACCTCGGCCGATTCCGCAAACCAGATCCGGGCGATCTCGAGCGATCTCGAGCGCTCGCTGTCGACGGTGACCTCCAATACGACGGACCGGATCGCCGCCACCGCGCAAACCG
Source organism: uncultured Alphaproteobacteria bacterium (assembly GCA_963748805.1). Taxonomy (GTDB): domain Bacteria; phylum Pseudomonadota; class Alphaproteobacteria; order Rhizobiales; family Xanthobacteraceae; genus Bradyrhizobium. Next base: position 9,064 of record CAVVLH010000012.1, read on the forward strand.
CGCAGCAGGCGATCATCGCGGCCTCCAACGAAGCCAGTTCCAAGGTCAAATCGACCTCCGTGGATGTCGAGCGTTCGGTTCTGGCCGCCAGCGGCTCGTTCGGCTCGGCCATGACCGGCAAGACCGACGAAATCGTCACTTACGTGCAGCAACAAACCGATCGCCTGTCGCAGGTCATCGACAGCAAGCGCGGAGCATTGGTCGAGGCCATCGGCGCCAAGACCAGCCTCCTCGCCTCCGAAATCGACCGCGTCACGGCTGAAGCCTTGCGTTCGATCGAGACCCGCGGCCAGGGCTTCTCGCAGGCCATGCTCGGCAACAGTACCGAAGTGGCGCGCAACATCACCTCGGCCGGCGAACTCGCCACCTCCACCATCAACAAGTCGCTGAAGGACCTGGAGATGTCGTCGCGTAACGCGATCGACCAGTCGCGCCAGGTATCGATCGCCGCGGTCACCGAGATGCAGGAAACCAGCAAGATCCTGCGTACCGACACGGTCGCGCTGTTCGAGCGGCTGCGCGAGGGCAACATCCTGCTCCAGGAAGTCCTGACCGGCGCCCACGACAACCTCAACTCGCTCGAGCGCGCGCTCGTCACCCGTGTCGCCGACTTCGTCTCGGCGATGAACGACGTCACCACGCGCAACGGCGCGGCGACACAGACGCTGGAAGACCAGTTGAGCGTCTTCAACTCCAAGACCTCGAGAGCGCTGGAAGATCTCAATTCGCTGTCCAGCCAGTTCGAGATCCACGGCAGGTCCCTGGTCGAGGCGGCCGCCGTCGTCGAACAGAGCAACCGCTCGACCTCGACCTCGCTCGCCGAACGCAAGTCGACGCTGGAATCCCTTGTCAACACGATCGACCTGCGCACCACCGACCTCGATCAGCGGCTGTCGCGTTTCACCGTCCTGCTCGACGAATCGCTTGCGGCCGCCGAAGAGCGCGCCCGCGATATCGCGCGCGTGGTGGCGGAAACCGCCGGTGCCGGCTCGGCCGCGATCAGCCGGCAGTTCGAAGCGGTTCGGATCGCTGCCGAGGAAGAACGCCGTCAGACTTCGGATGCGATGGCTGAAATCTATCAGCAGAGCACCGAGGAAGCGGACGCGATGTTCAAGCAATCCGCTGAAAAGTTCGCCAACATGGTCGGAAGCATGAAGCAGATGGCTGCCGAAATGCAGCGCGAGCTGGAAACCACCCGCAACGAATTGCGCCGTGGCGTGCTGGAAATGCCGCAGGAGGCCGCCGAGTCCACCGCGCAGATGCGCAAGGTGATCGTCGACCAGATCGAAGCGCTGGCAGAGCTCAACCGTATCGTCGCCCATCACGGCCGCGGCCTCGACGTCGTCTCCGCGACCAGCCGCACCAGTTCCTACCGCGAGGAGGAGCCGGCGCTGGCCGCCGTCGGCGGGCGTGCAGAACCGCCGCGATCGGCGCCGCGCGCCAGTGCGTCGACCTTGCCGCCGCCCGACATCGGCCAGCCTGCCGCGCGACGTACCGAAGCGCCGCCGGTGGCGCCCGCAGGTTCGGATCAGGGCCGTGACGGATGGCTGTCCGATCTCTTGAGCCGCACCGATGGCAACGCCGGCGCACCCCCGCCTGCGCCGCCCCGTGGCCGCAATGCGCCGAACGCCACCAGCGGCAATCCGCTGGAGTCGCTCTCGCTCGACATCGGCCGGCTGATGGATCGCAACCTCGCCGCTGAAATGTGGGATCGCTATCAGCGCGGCGAGAGCAAGGCCTTCACCAAGCGGCTCTATACGCCGTCGGGCCAGAAAGCCTTCGACGAAGTCGCCCGCAAATATCGCAGCGACCGCAACTTCAAGCAGACGGTCGATCGTTATATCGCCGAGTTCGAGCGCCTGCTCGACGAAGTCGCGCGTGACGATCGCGGACCGCAGGCGTTGCGCGGTCACCTGACCTCCGAGACCGGCCTCGTCTACACCCTGCTCGCGCACGCCGCGGGACGGTTGGGGTGAGGTAGCAAGTAGCGAATAATGAGTGGCGAATAGCGAATAGAAAAAACGGAGGCCGCGCGGCCTCCGTTTTGTTACCATGATCGTAAGCGGAACGGCGTCTACTCCCTATTCGCCACTCCCCATCCGTTACTCGCCTTCATTACCGCCTCGGCGGCGCAGCCGGCGGAGGCGTGGGAGTCGAGGCGGAAGCCGCCGCCGGCGACGTCGAATTGCCCGCGCCGAACAACAGCCGGGTCGGATTGCGGTCGAGATTGTTCACCGCGCGGCTGATATCGCCGAGCGTGCGGCGGCCGTCGGACATCAAGGCGCCGGAGCGCTTGTCGAAATCTTCCGCCAGTTCCCGGATCGATTGCACGGTCAGAAACAGCTCCCCACCGTCCTTGCCGCCGGCCAGCCTGTTAAGACCCACCATCAGACTGTCGGCTTTGCCCATCACGCCATCGACCTTGGCCATGACGTCGTCGATCTTCTGGCCGTTGCGCGACAGGGCACCGGTGAAGACCTCCAGGTTATGCAGCGAGTTCTTCACCGCCTCCTGGTTGTCGGCGACCACGCGGTTGATGTTCTGCAAGGTGCCGCGGATCGCTTCCGTAACGTCCTGGAGGCCGTTCGGATCGGCGGTCAGTACCGGGATGCCGTCCTCGGCGAGCGGCACCGGCGGCGCGGCCTCCTCGCCGCCCTTCAGTGAAATGGCCGCCACGCCCGTCAGGCCTTGAAACTCGAGGCCCACGATGGTGTCCTTGCGGAGCGGCGTGTTGTTTTCGACCATGGCCAGTGCGACCACGCGACGCGGGTTGTCGAGCTTCACCGAGACGACTTCACCCACCCGGATACCGTTAAAATTGACACTGCCGCCGTTCCGCAGGCCCGCGGCCGGACCCTCGAAGATGATGCGCAAGGGGCTGCGCAGTTTCGTGGTGTGAAGGCTCTGGAACCAGAGCACGAATCCGAACGCGGCGGCGATCACGGCGAGCGTGAACGATCCGATCAGAACGTAGTTCGCCCGCGTTTCCATACCCCAACTCCGAAACCGACCAAAACGAGCTCAAGATGCAAAAAGAGAAGCAAAAGAAGCGGCTTAAAATGCGTTCGTGAACTATTCCGAGAATTACCCCATGACCGCGCGGGCGCGTTTGCCGTGGAAGTAGGCCCTCAACCAGGGATGCTGCGAGGCCTGCATGTCGGCCATCGATCCTGCGGCAATGATCTTACCGTTCCCTAAAACGGCAATCCGGTCACACGCCGTATAGAGGCTGTCGAGGTCGTGAGTTACCATGAAAACGGTCAGGCCCAAAGTCCGCTGAAGGGTCCGGACCAGCTCGTCGAAGTCGCCGGCGCCGATCGGATCGAGGCCTGAGGTCGGTTCATCCAGAAATACCAGTTCCGGATCGAGCGCGAGCGCGCGTGCCAGCGCCACCCGCTTGATCATGCCGCCGGACAGTTCCGACGGGAAACGGTCGGCCACCTCGGGGCGCAATCCCACCATGCCGAGCTTGGCGATGGTGATCTCGTCGAGCAGGCGCTGGGTGACGTCGAGATATTCGCGCACCGGAAACTGGATGTTCTGCCGCACCGTCAGTGAGGAAAACAGCGCGCCCTGCTGGAACAGGATGCCCCAGCGCCGCTCCACCGCGCGCCGTTCCGAGGAACTTGCGGCGTCGAGATCGACGCCGAACACCTCGATCCGCCCCGAAGTCTTCGGCACAAGCCCGATGATGGTGCGGGTCAGGACCGATTTGCCGGCGCCGGAAGGACCGACAAAGCCCAATATTTCACCGCGCTTGACGTCGAGGTTGAGGCCGTCAAGCACCTTGGTCTTGCCGAACTGCACCGAGATATCACGCACCCGGATGATGGCGTCCTGTTGCTGGACCTGCACCTGTGCCGGACCTTGGCCTGGAACTTGGCTTGGAACTTGGCTTGAAACCGGGCTCTGCACTTCAATTGCCATCGTCACATCCCGATCGAGGCAAAGAAGATCGCAAACACGCCATCCATCACGATCACGAAGAAAATCCCCTTCACGACCGACGACGTCGTGTGCTGTCCGAGCGATTCCGCGCTGCCCTGCACCGCGAGTCCCTCGACACAGGCGACGATCCCGATCACCGCCGCCATCACAGGCGCCTTGATGATGCCGACCGTGAAGTGATCGATCGAGATCGCGTCGCGCAACCTCAGCAAAAACGCTTCCGGATCAACCCCGCCATAGAGCCAGGCCACCAACCCGCCGCCATAAAGCGCGGCGATCGCGCCGAGAAAGGCCAGAATGGGAAGCGCCAGCACCAGCGCCAGCATCCGCGGCAGGATCAGAACCTCGATCGGATCGAAGCCCATGGTACGCAGCGCGTCGATTTCCTCCCGCATCTTCATCGAACCGAGCTCGGCGGTGTAGGCGCTTCCGGAACGTCCGGCGACCATGATCGCAACCAGAAGCACGCCGATCTCGCGCAACACCAGGACGCCCAGCATGTCGACCACGAAGATATCCGCGCCAAACCTGCGAAAGTGGAAGATGCCCTGCTGGGAGATGATGCAGCCGATCAAAAACGTGATCAGGACCACGATCGGCACCGCGCGCCAGCATACCTGTTCCAGGTGATGCACCGTGGAGGTCAGTCGGAACGACCTAGGGTGAATCAAGACCCGTCCGCTGGCGGCGAGCACCGCCCCAAGCATGTCGACCAGGCTGAGGACGGTGCCACCGATCCCGGCCATGGTGCGGCCGACCGAATCCAGAATGCCTGTGATCGTCACCGAGGTAACGTCGGGCGCGGGTATGGCCTTCACGCGGCGTACTTCGTCGACAAGGCTGGAATAATCCGCCGACAGTCCGGCGATCTTGGCCTCGACGCCGCCTTGGGTCAGGCTGCGGCGCAGCCGCTCGATCAGCCAGGCGCCGAAGGTGTCAAGCTTGGAGACCCGCGAGACATCGATGAAGACGTTCGACGACTTTCCTCTCAGCCTTTCGGCGTCCGAGACGATCTGCTCAAGTTCGGAGGCAAAGCGCGCGATCCAGGGGCCGGTGGCGGACAGCGCCAGACTGTTCCCTTGTGCGATACGCTCCAATGTCGGGTCGCCGTTCACGATTCCAACTCCTTAAGCCTTCTCTTCAAATATCACTTGAAGGGGAAAATCGGACTGCGATTTGGTAAACTTGTGTAACACAATGCGGTCCAGCGGTTCAAAAAAATGGCTAGATATTAAAATGACTTCCGGCAATGTGCCAACGCTTGACGCGAGAATCGAACATTGGCCGATCGATGGCAACTTCACCATCAGCCGCGGCGCCAAGTCTGAGGCGGTCGTGGTCGTGGCAAATGTAACCCACGGTAACACGACCGGCCGCGGCGAGTGCGTGCCCTACCCACGTTATGGCGAGACACCGGAGGCGACCCTCGCCGCGATCCTCGGCATGAAGGACGCGATCAGCCACGGACTCAATCGGGAAGCCTTGCAGGTCGCCATGCCGCCTTCGGCGGCCCGTAATGCGCTGGATTGCGCCCTGCTCGATCTCGAAGCCAAGCAAATCGGCGTCCGCATCTGGGACCGGCTCGGCCGCCTCGCCCCCCGCGCTTGCGTGACCGCCTACACGATCTCGCTGGGCTCGCCGGAGACGATGGCGGCGGCGACCACCAAAGCCGCGCACCGACAGCTTCTCAAGATCAAGCTCGGCGGCGAAGGCGATAGCGCGAGGATCGCGGCGGTGCGCAGGGCCGCGCCCGATTCCGAGCTCATCGTCGATGCCAATGAGGCCTGGACCGAGGCCAATCTCGAGCAAAACCTGGCCGCCTGCGCGAACGCCGGCGTCACCTTGGTCGAGCAGCCGCTGCCGGCCGGTCAGGACGGGCGGCTCGCCCACATCCGCAGGCCGATTGCCGTGTGCGCCGACGAGAGCGTCCATGACCGCGCGTCATTGGCCGGTCTTCGTGAACGCTACGATGCGGTCAACATCAAGCTCGACAAGACCGGCGGTTTGACCGAAGCGCTCGCCATGGCGGATGCGGCGACAGCGGAAGGTTTCGACATCATGGTCGGCTGCATGGTGGCGACGTCGCTTGCGATGGCGCCCGCCATGCTGCTCGCGCAACAGGCCCGCTTTGTCGATCTCGATGGCCCGCTATTACTGAAGCGCGACCGCGACGGCGGGCTGCGCTACGACGGCAGCCTGGTTTATCCGCCGGACGCCGCGCTCTGGGGGTGATTCTCAAGGCGGCGATGCGCGAGCCACATCACGGCCGCGCCCGACAGCGCCATCACGGCCATTGCGTAGTAGGCGCCCTGGCCGTAGCGGGCATAGATCGCGCCCGAGACGATGGAGGCGGTCGAGGCGACGATACCGCCGCAGGCCGCCAGATAGCCCTGTGCGCGCGTGACCACCGGCATCGGCACATGCCGCACCATCAGTCCCATGATGCCGACCTGCGTCAGCCCGAAGCTCGTGCCATGTGCAAGCTGGACCACGGCCAGCACCGCAACCGGCGGCTCCTGCGCCGTGATCAGCCAGCGCAGCATGGCACTCAGCCCGCCGATCATCACCAGCATCGATGGTCGCAGTGTGAATCGCGGCGACAACGCAAAGACCACGATCTCGGCCACGACGCCGAGCGCCCAGAGCGCTGCGATCGTCAACCCGCCGAGCCCGGCCAGCTGCCAAGTGATGGAGCCGAAGACGTAATAGGTGGAGTGACTGCCCTGAATCAGCGCCGAAGCGGCGATAATGGCGATAAAATCCGCGATCGCGCAGCAAAGTGGTCGAACCATGCTCGCATCGGGGACCGCGCGTGACGGCTCTCGAGCGGCTGCAAGCCGAAACCGACCAGCGCGGCCAGCACGCCTGCCGCCACGATGATCCAGATCAGGTGCTCGGCCGCGATCATGCCGGCAAGCAGGCCACAGCCGAGCGCGCCGACGATAAAGGCCGCCGAGCCCCATAGCCGCAGCGGCCCATAGTCGAGGCCGTATCGCGCGACGCCCCGCAGGGCATAGGCATCCGTCAGCGGCACCGTCGGCGTCCATGACGCGGCGGTGACGGCGTAGGCCAGGAACACGGCGAGCGGCAGATGTTGCGTGCCGATCAAGGCAAAACCAAATGCCGTGACGACGGCGGTTGCCATCATGGCGCCGCGCACGGCACCACGGCGTTCGGCGAAGCCTGTCACCATCGGCAGGACGGTAAACCGTGTCACGGCCGGGACCGCCGAAATCACGCCGATCCAGGCCGCATCGATCCCGACCGCGCGCAACCACACCGGAAAGAACGGCAGATGGCAGCCGATCAGGGCGAAGATCGCGCCGTAGAACAGCGCGAGACGGGTCGCGAATCGCTGTGATGGCTGCGAGGATGGGATGGGGATTTGTGATTCGGATGGCATCAATTCAATTGCGATTCGGGCGAGTTCGTGGTGATCGTAAGTTAACGCGCGGCGATTTGCGCGCATGAGTTAGCTATGGCCGACGAAGCATTTGCCCTGTCTCCGATCTCCGCCCGCGCGGCCCAGCCGAGCGAGGCGGATTACGACGCCATTCAAGAGGCGTTCATGGAGACCTCGCGCGGGCGCTGGTTTCTCGGCGAATATGCCAAACGCAACCGCAACGCCGACACCAAAATGGTGCTCGACGCCGTGGCGCGGATCGAGGGAGCGCTGGCGGCGCAGAAACAGCCAGAACCGGAGCCGGAGCGAGCCGATCCCCTGCCCGGCCAGATGCTGGCGTCGTTCCGCGCTGCGTTGAACGAAGCGCGACAAGCCGCCACGACCGCCGTAGGTGATCTCGCGCTGGAGCAAAATCTCGCGCCGGTGCGCAAGGGCGCCCGCGTTATCCGCGAGATCGCCTGGCGTTTGCGCGAGATCGGCGCCGATGGCCGCATTTGCGACCTGATCGACTCACAGGTCGGCGTTATCGAAAGCGCCGCCGGAAAGCTGAACTCCGCCGACCTCGCGGCCGCCTTGCACGGAGCTTTCGACCGGATCGAGGAGAAAATCGCAGGCTTCGACGTGGACGGCGCGGCAGCCGCTTCCGCACCGGTCGCGGCGGCGCAGACTGCGGCACATGCCGAGAAGCCTGCCGCGGTCAGCGAGACGGCGCCGGCGTCATCAAGCGCGCAGCCGGTTGAAGCGGCGGCAGCCCATCCAGCGGCGCCCGTTGAGACTTCGATGGCGGAGGCTGAAGCAGCGCCGATGACGGAGGCCGAAAGCGAGCCGGCGGACGCCTTCGATTCCAGCGACGAAGCCATGCTCGACATGGTGGCGATGGAGATGGCCGCGCCCGATACCGATGCGGCCTATGATCCCACGCTCGAGGAAAGCCAGACCGAAGAGAACCGAGCTGATGCGTCTCAGACCGATGAGACACCGATTAGCGTGGCGGCCTACGAGATCGACGTTACGTTCCCTGACAGCGATACGGCCGACGAACCGATCACGGCTTCGGCTTTACCAGTTGTGACACCGCTCCAATCTGCGCTCAAGCCGGCCACGGAGCCCGAACCAATAGAGATCAGGGCTGCGGAGCCCGAGCTGGCGGAGACCAAGCCAGCGGAGCCCGACCCCGCGTTCGCAGCCTCGCTCGGCTCAAGCCTGCTCGCCAACGGCATCGTGACGCGGCCACGCAGCTCGCGGCCCGATCCGCTCGCGCCGATCCGGCGCATGAGCCAGACCGAGAAGATCGCGTTCTTTTCCTGATCCGGAAACGCGCCGTCACTTCAGCGGAAAATGCACCATGGTGACGCCGCCGGAGGCGTAGTTGGGCACATCGGCCGCGACCGCCTGACCTTCCTTTGAGCCGAGTGCATCCATCAACGCCGCCTCACTCTCGAAGTCGGCTTCGAAGATGCAGAAATACGGCGCTTTGCCGGGACCGAGCAGCTTCGCGTCGAACGTATAGTGAGCGCTTTTGACGCCGGCCATTTTGCTCGCCAGCGGCAGATGCGTCTCGACGTAGTACTTCTTGAAGTGGGCGGGATCCTTGGGTTCGTTATAGAGAACGAGCAGCCGGTGCATGACATACCTCCCGATTTTTCCTGAGCCTCTAAAGTCCGGGCCGCGCGGACCATAGCAGATCGATCAGGTTTTTCGGAGGCCGTTTGCAACGACGCCGGCTTTCAGCCGATCAGGCGTGCATACAGGTCGGAATCCACATTGCCGCCGGACAGCACGATCACGACCGTCTTGCCTTTGACGTCGATGTGGCCGGCGAGCAAAGCCGCAAGGCCGACCGCCCCGCCCGGCTCGACCACGAGCTTGAGTTCGCGGAAGGCAAATGCAACGGCGGCGCCGACCTCGGCCTCCGTCGCGGTAACGCCCTGGGCGAGCAATTTGCCGTTGATGGCAAAGGTGATCTCGCCGGGGATCGCCGCCATCAGCGCATCACAGATGCTGCGGCCTTCGGCCTTGTGGGCCTCGCGCTTGCCTGCGCGCAGCGAACGGGCGTGATCATCGAAATATTCCGGCTCTGCCGACATCACCTGGGCTTGCGGAAAGCGCGCTTTCACCGCGGTCGCAACGCCCGCAATCAGGCCGCCGCCGGAAACCGGCGCCACCACGATGTCGGGCGCGATGCCGAGCGCAGCGAGATCCTCGCAGATTTCCCGCCCCACGGTGCCCTGGCCTGCAATCACCATCGGATCGTCGTAAGGCGGCACCAGCGTCGCGCCGCGCGGGCCCGCGATCTCGCGGGCGATCGCCTCGCGGTCCTCGCGGTCGCGGTCGTAGAGCACCACCTCGGCGCCATAGGACTTGGTGCGCTCGCGCTTCAACAAAGGCGAATCCTTGGGCATCACGATGGTGGCGGGCATGTTGAGGATCTTGGCGGCGGCAGCGACCCCTTGCGCGTGGTTGCCGGATGAAAACGCCACCACGCCGCCCTTGCGCGCGTCTTGCGGAATCGACGACAGCTTGTTGAAAGCGCCGCGGAACTTGAAAGAGCCGGTCCGTTGCAGGATTTCCGGCTTCAAAAACACCTTGGCGCCGACGCGCTCGCAAAGCACCGGCGGCGACAATAGCGGCGTTCGAACCGCAAAGGCCGCGATGGCTTTGGCCGCGGCGTCGATATCGGCGGAACTCACAGGCAGATGCGACAGAGGTTCATTCATGGCTGCGATTTTACCGCTTCTGGCGCTGACACGGCAAGGGCGCTGTCTCCTGTTCCCCTATGCGACGAAGCGCGGTTGTTCCGATATGGCAGTCGCGGCGTCGGATTGTGATCCCAAACGGCTGAAATCGGCCATGTTCTCGATAAAGGCGCGGGCCGAGGCCTCCCAGGTATAGCGGGCGGCAAATTCGAGGCAGTCCTGCCGGGGAATCCGCAGCGCCTCCAGGCAAGCCTCTCTCAGATCCTCGCTCAAGACACCGACCGGCGCCTGGCCGATCACGTCGCGCGGACCGGACACCGGGAACGCCGCAACCGGCGTGCCGCTGGCGAGCGCCTCCAATAGCACCAGCCCGAACGTGTCGGTCCTGGACGGGAACACGAAGACATCGGCGGCGGCGTAGCTCTTCGCCAGGTCCTCGCCTTGCTGCGCGCCCGGGAAGACGGCTTGCGGATAGTTTCGCATCAATGAAGCCCTCGCCGGCCCGTCGCCGACGATGAGCTTCGTGCCCGGCAGGTCGAGATCCAGGAATGCCTCGAGATTTTTCTCGACCGCGACGCGGCCGACACAGAGAAACACCGGACGCGGCAGGCCCAAATCCACCTCGCGCGGATGAAACACCGCGGTATCGACGCCGCGCGGCCACAGCACCACATTGCGAAAGCCGCGGCCGCGCAACTCGTTCGCCAGCGCCGGCGTTGCCGCCATCACCGCACTGCTGCCGCGATGAAACCGCCGCAACACCGCCCAGATCCAGGACTCGCGAACCGGCAGCCGCGCCGAGACATAGTCGGGAAAGCGGGTGTGGAAACTGGTCGTGAACGGCAGTTTATGCTTTCGGCAATAGCGGCGCACCGCAAGCCCGATCGGGCCTTCGGTCGCGATATGAATGCTGTCGGGATGCGCATCCTCGATCAGGCGGGCGACTTTCGCACCGTAAGGCAACGCCAGCCGCAAGCCCGGATAACTCGGCATCGCAAAGGTGCAAAACGATTGCGGGGTGAGAAACGTGATTTCGGCGCCGAGCGCTTGTGCGGCTTCCGCGGTCATCGCCAGCGTCCGCACCACACCGTTGACTTGCGGGTGCCATGCGTCGGTCGCGATGAGGATTCGCATCAGAGCATGATCTCCGCGCAAACCGCTGCGCGTTAACTCTAGGCCGCGGCGCGGGCCGCGACCGAGGGAACAGGAGCGGTCCGGCGCATCGGATCGGTCCAGGTGATGATTTCGAAACGGCCGTCCTCGTGCTCGACCAGCGCGGTGCAGCTTTCGACCCAGTCGCCGCAATTCATGTAGCGAATGCCGTGATAATTGTCGCGGATGACGGCGAAGTGGATGTGACCGCAGATCACGCCATCGGCGCCGTGACGCCGCGCTTCGGCGGCAAGCGCGGTCTCGAAGGCGCCGATATAGTTCACCGCGTTCTTGACCTTCTGCTTTGCCCATTGCGACAGCGACCAATAGGGTACGCCGAAGGCGCGGCGGAAGAAGTTGACCAGGCGGTTCATCTGGATCGCGAAGTCGTAGGCCTTGTCACCGAGATGGGCGAGCCAGCGCGCATTCTGCACCACGAGGTCGAAGATATCGCCGTGGATGACGAGATAGCGCCGGCCGTCGATGCCGGTATGGACGGTGTTTTCCAGGACCTCGATGCCGCCGAAATGGGTGCCGTAATAGTTGCGCAGGAATTCGTCGTGGTTGCCGGGGATATAGATGACGCGAGCGCCCTTGCGCACCTTGCGCAGCATCTTCTGGACGAAGTCGTTATGCGATTGCGGCCAGTGCCAGCTCGACTTCAGCGCCCAGCCGTCGACGATATCGCCGACGAGGTAGATCGTGTCGGCGTCGTGGACGCGGAGGAAATCCAGAAGTTTGTCGGCCTGCGAGCCGCGCGCTCCGAGATGCACGTCGGAAATAAACAGGGTGCGAAAACGCCGCTCCGGCTGGTCTTCACTCATAGTGTCACTTCCCATGCGCGCGCCTACCAGATTCCGATGACATTTCCATGACTGCTTCAACTCGGCTTCTCATCCGAATCGAAACGTTGCCGATTATGACTTGCGATAACAGCCGCTTGCGACAGTGAGGCGACATCGTCGCAGCCCGCACAGGTTCTTGACCACCAATCAGGGTTAACGCCGCAATCTCCCGATCAGGGCCACGAAACCGCGCTTCCCGCGACACAATGCGCCCGAGTTCTGCACAAGGATTAAGCCACTCCGAACATGGAGGGCGCAGGGAAGACCGGGCGCCGATAACGCCCGCAGCCTCGCGTGGTGTAAAAAACACGCGAGTTAGTCACCACGGGTTCACCGGATCGCTTCCGGCCTTCCCTGCGCAATGGTTTTAACGGGTTCCTTCGAGCTCTCCCCGGTGACCGGCTTTTTGTCACCGTCCCCGGCGTGAAGCGCGAGCTTCATCGCCGGGTTAACGCCAGCATCGGGGCGTCAGGACCACACGACTTCGCCGTCCGCCTCGAGCGCCGTTCGTCTTTTGGCGCCTTTGCGTCCACCGCATCCCGCCCAACGTTCGTGACGATGGCCAACGTCCCTCTTATCGAGGCGAGACGGGCGAAGCTGTAGAGGTGATTTGCCCGACGCTTTAAGCGAAATATTTTCGCGCGAAGGACTGGACAACCCAAATCAGATTGAAGCGCCACAACAAATCGAGGTTTTGGCGCAAGCGATTGTTGCTTGGGCGACGCCGCCCCCTTCCTTAATTTTTTGTGAACTGTTGATGAAGTGAGCAAAACGGAACAGCCGTGGAGGTTCGCTCCGCTGCAGACTGGCACCATCACCGGCCCCGTAACGGTATCCCCCGGATGACCGAGAGTGTTGTGCTCCCGCCCGATTAGAGGGACTACATCGTGCCATCATTGACCGTCTTGTTCGACGCAAGCCGAATTGCGATTCAACCCCATCCTTGCCCCAAATGCCTGGGGCCGATGGTCCTCACACGAATCAAGCCCTGGCGACTTGGACTTGAGTTGCGCACGTTTCAGGGCATCCACTGTGATCACGTCGACAAAGTCACAACCGAAACCCGATCGATGAAATGGATCTCTTCCGGGCTGCGAGCGCCGGTTTAGCAATCCCGGAAAAGGCGGCCTGGTTGGCGGCGCCGTTCCCGTGCGAGGCAACCTCGATCCGAACAACGCTCTAGGCCGCTTTGGGCACCAACACCTTCGCGTCCAGAATTTTGGGAGCGCTGCCGGAAAGTCCGGTTTCCCGCAGAAAGAAACTCAGGATGATGGCAATGACGACGCCGCCGACGAGCGGAAGAAAAGCATGCTGAAATTCGGGCAGAGTGAGCGGCGTGCCCTGGGATGGCAACATCAACCGCGAAATGAACGGCGACATGATTCCAGTCGTCACAAACACCAGGAAGTTCATCACGCCCGCCGCGGTGCCTTTGACCTCCGAGGGATTCGCCTCCTTCATCATCGAAAACGGGATCATCGCCGCGCCCGATGAAATTCCGAGAAGCAACGCGACCGAATAGGTCGGGAAGAACCCGAAAGGCACATAGATCGCGGCAAGCCCTGCGGCAAGCATGACCAGCGCACCGCCGATCAGAACAGGCTTGCGACGGCCAATCCTGTCGGAAATATAGCCAAGCAGCGGACAACCGATCACCCATCCGATCGGCACCATGGAGGCGTCGGAGGCCGCCGCAGCCATCGACATGTGTTCGCCGCCGTTCAGGAAGGACGTTGCCCAGACCAGCGCACCGATCGTGGTCGGCAGGAACAAGAGGCCGCCGACGATGCCCGCAAGCCAGCTTTGAACGTTGCCGAAGACGATCCTGAAGGGCAACAGAAGCGCGCTCACCGAAAGAGGGCCATGATGGCTTTCGCTGTCGCCGTTTTCGCGCGGCATGATGATCCAGGTGGCGGCGGCCAGGGCAAAGCCCGCGCATGCAAAGGCGATCCAGATATACTGCCAGCCGATCTGGAAATGACCGGCCGGATCGATCGCCATGTGGACTGGCTTGGAACCAAACGCCGCACCTGCCATGCCGAGGCATTGGGTGAAGCCGATAAACGCGGCCAACATGCGCGCCGGCAGATAGCGGGCGGCCACATAAGATGAGCCGATGAACGCAAAAATCGCACCGATTGCTTGCAGAACGAAGCCGATCATCCCTGCGACCTCGCCGCCTTGGGCGAAGATGAGACAGCCGATTGCAACGACCACGATCCCGAGTGGAATACTTCGGCGTGCGCCATAACGATCCAGCAAGACACCTGCGACCAGCGCCATGATGGCGTAGGCGACATAATAGGCCGATATCATCGCGCCGATATGATTGCCGCCCCATGCGGCAGTCAGTTCTTCCTGCATCACTCCTGGAGCGGAGCGCACCGCGTACTGGAAAAAGTAGAAGATCGCGCACAGAAGCCACGCCAGAAAGAACAGAGGCTTCAGATCCCCTACCGGCGCCGGCTGGTTCTTTGCCGTGGCGATGATGGCAACGCTCGTGCTTCGCGGCTTTGAGGGGATTGTCATGGCTTCCGGTTCCTTGCGGATCGCGGGTTGAGCGGACCGCCGAGGCGGCCTGAACAGCCTCGGCGTGATGATGCGAACGCAGTGGCGTTACTGCGGCTTCGGCGGGCGACCGTTCGCTTTCGCGACCAGATGACCCCAGGAGATCAGATCGGACGTGCAGTCGTCGCGATCGAGGATGCATTCGATCAATGTCGGCCCGTCGCGGTTGGCGCGCGCGACTTTGATTGCTTCCGCAAGCTCGCCGCCATTGGTCGCGCGTAGACCGCGACCCTTGCCGTCCTGCGCATTGAAAACGTGGATCAAGCCGGCGTAGTCCCAGTTCTTGACGTTGTTGTAGGGGCCGTCGTGAATTTCGACCTCGATGGTGTAACCGTGGTTATTAATGAGAAAGATGATGACCGGCAGCTTGAGGCGGATCATTTGCGCCACCTCTTGCGCAGTCAGTTGAAACGCACCGTCGCCGATCAGGGCGATGACCTGCCGATCGGGCGCCCCCAACGCGTAGCCGAAGGCGGCGGGGACCGACCACCCGATGTGTCCCCACTGCATCTCTATTTCGAAGCGCGCCCCGCCGGGAAGCTTGAGCGCCATGCCGTTGAACCAGGAATCGCCGGTCTCGGCCAAGATGGTCGTGTTGGCAACGACCATCGGCCGGATTTGACGGACCAGTTCCGAGCGCGTGAGCTTGGCGTCCGGTTTTGCGGATACTTCCGGAACCGGGGTTGTCCTGATACGCGCGAATTCGATCATCGTCGCATCGCGCTTTTGCACCTTGAGCGCCACGGCCGACAGGAAGTCGCGCAAGTGGACGCGGCCGAACTCGTGTCCCTCCATCGAGACGTGGTTCTGATCCGCCGTCAGCACGGCGGGTCCGGTGGGTTGGGCGGTCCAGCCGACCGTCGAGTAATCGTTGAACAGGGTTCCGATACAGACCACACCATCGGACCAATCGACGAGCGCCTGGGTGTGGGGCGAACTGATCTCTCCCCAGTAGATGCCGGCGAACTGAGGGTGATCTTCCGGAAAGAAGCTTTTAGCGGCAGCCATGACCGCCACCGAGCAACCCAGCGCTTCCGCAAGCTCGATCGCCTGCTTCTCCGCGCCGGCGGCGCGCAGCTTGCTTCCGATCAGCAATATCGGCTTGGTCTTCCGGCGCAGAAATTCGACCGCTGCATCAACGGCGGTTGCCAGGGATTCCGGATCGCTCGCCTCTTCGCCGATGATCGCACTGATGGGACCGGGCGCCGCACAAGGCGCCGCCGAAAGATTGCAGGCGATCTCGATATAAGCCGGCTTCTTTTCGCGCAGCGCCGTGCGAATGGCATAGTCGATCTTCTCGGGGGCTTCCGCCGCGAAAGTGATGGAGACGGCGGCGCAGGTTATCTTTTTCGCCATCTCGAGCTGATAGGTGAAATCGTGGGTGCCCAACGTATGATGCAGAAGATGGTCGGCCGCGCGGTCATTGGTATTGGGCGCGCCGGACACCAGGATAACGGGCAGATTTTCGGCATAAGCTCCGCCAATCGCGTCGAATGCGGAGAGCGCTCCGACGCTGAAGGTAACAACTGCCGCGGCGGCGCCGTTCGCGCGAGCATAGCCCTCGGCGCTGAAGCCGCAGTTCAATTCGTTCGAGCAATAAACCTGCTTTAATTCCTTGTTGGTCAGCAGCTGGTCCAGCAGGACAAGGGTGTAATCTCCCGCGACAACGAAATGATGCTTCAAACCGATTTGCGAAAAGCGTGCCGCGAGATAGCTCCCCACGGTGTAAGTAGCTGCCACATCGGACTTCCCAGCCGGGCTCCCCTGCGGGACCGGCGGCCCGGCGGGCTTTGCTTTTGATAATTCGGGCAGGGACTTGGCGTGACGATCCAACTCTTTTCTTTCGGCGACGGTATCCGCGTTGATTGCAACGACCATGGCGATTTTCCTGCTTGAGGTTTACTGACTAATTGGCAATGACGCCGACCACGGTGCCCGGCTCGACTGTCGCACCGTCGCTCGCAGATATGCTCGACAACACACCGGTGACGGGAGAGCGGATCTCGTGTGTGACGTTGTCGGTATCGATTTCGACTAAAGGCTCATCGAAACTCACGGGATCGCCGGGGCGCTTGAACCATCGTCCGATCGACAGCCTGACGCCGGCATTGACGAGCGCAGGCACGCGTATCTTGGTATCCATGAGATTGATCCCGTCCGATTGTGCGGAGAGCCCGCCAGGCGATTGCCCGGCAGACGCTCCCGATAGCGATGACGTGAAAAACGACTGCGTCGCCGATGTCTGAAGAGAGGACCTATCGCCTCATCTACGCTGCTCGCTGAGATAGATCGCGCCTACCTGCGATCCCTCGAGCCTTATCGCGCAAGGTCTATAGCTGCCGATACCGACAAAGGTTCCTGAACCCGCGTTATTTATTTTTGAGTCTGGCTGAGCTTCACCTGCTAACTGATGACCGCCGTTGGCCCCGGCGGCGCCGTCGAAGGCGCTCCATCGTCGATGCCGACGGAAAGATGTAGCGAGACATCGCAAAGTAATTTCCGGAGTGAGCATTATTGATCAGCGTTGTCGTACGGCATTCTGATAGTTTTCCAGTAGCCGCACGACGGCCTGCCAGTCGATCCACCCGCTGCAACAAGCGGTCGCGATCGTTTCAAGCTTGATATTGCCGGTGGCCGCGAGGCCTACGCCGAGCCGTGCGATAGCGGATCAAATCCGTCCGCCGCTTCCAGAACGTTTTCAAGCGAAGTGGAAACCGGTTCGCGCAAGGAAAACGCGTCAAAACAATAAACTGGAGTCCGGTTCTGATTCAATCAGAGCCGAAGAGGCTCCAGACAGAACAAGTTCTGGTTTCGACTGAGGATCAGCAGCATGGATTCCTACATGTTTTATCTCGCCCCGGCGCTCCTTCTGTTGGCCGTCATCGTGATTTGTGCAAGCGTCAGGATATTGCGCGAATATGAGCGGGCCGTCGTCTTTACACTTGGGCGCTTTCAGAAAGTGAAAGGCCCCGGCCTTGTGCTGCTGATTTCGTTCCTTCAGGAAATGGTAAGGTAAGGGTAGACTTGCGCATCCAGGTCATCGAAATACCGACCAGGATGTCATCTCGCGCGACAACGTCTCGATAAAGGTTGACGCGGTGCTTTACTTCCACGTGGTCAATCCCGAACGAGCCATTATCCAGGTTCAGCACTATCTTCCCGCTACGAACATGCTCGCTCAGACAACTCTGCGGGAAGCGATCAACACCGCTGCCTGCGGCGAATTAACACGACGGGCAAATCAGTCGGGATCGAGAAGATCATGTCAAGTGAACAGCAATTGCTCCCACCCGCGCGAGAGTTTTTCTCTCGTCAGGCGGGAATTTTCGACGGATTGTCCGGCCGCAATTTTGGAAATACGTTCGTCGCCACGACAAAGCGCAAGATGTGATCTGAACAGGAGACGCGCGCGACATGGTTGCTGAGACGAACGTGCGGGCCGGCGCCTGCCATTGTAGCGCGGTGCGTTTCGAGGCGACGCTGAGCGACGGCTTTCATTCGATCCGCCGCTGCAATTGCTCTTATTGCCGGATGAGAGGCGCCGTCGTCGTGATGGCGGAAATGGGCGGGATCAGAATCCTCAAGGGCGAGGACGCGCTGACCAGCTACCGTTTCCATACCCGTTCAGTTCAGCACTTCTTCTGTTCCCGCTGCGGCATCTATACCCATCATCAGCGGCGATCCGACCAGAACCTGTATGCGGTCAACGTGGCCTGCCTCGACGGGGTAAGCCCGTTCGATTTTCCTGAAGTGCCTGTCATGGACGGCATCAATCACACCAGCGACACCGGCAGACCGACGCGCCAAGCCGGCACGCTGCGCTTTATCCCCGCCGACTGACGATCGCCGCGGCCGAAGACGGCTGCGCAGTGGGCTCGCTTATAGGCTGACGGTTGCGAAGCCGCGTTTATTAGCAAAATCCGCATTTGGCGCATCTTGAGTTTTCTTCCGATCGTTCCGCGCGAGGGCGCGAAATAAACCGCTGGAAAATCCGCATCGGTGTTGCCAACATTTCCCGATCGCAGCCGACTGCATCGGACCACTGAACCGGATCCATGGCTTACCAGGTTAAAGCAGGCTCGCTCATTATTGTTGCGAGCAACCCGGCGGAAGCGCTGAAGATCGTCGAGGCGGTGCAAGCCGGCTGCGACGATGTGGTTGTCGTCCGCGACATGGACGGGGTCGTCGTCGATCCCGAGCGTTTGCGCAGCACGATGGCTCAGCCGGGCGAGTAAGCCGCTTGCATACGCCGCACCTTCTCATCCGGCCTGCTCTACCGTTGCGTCCCCGACCACCGCCCTCGCACGCAAGCGCGCGAGGGCGGTTTGCATCAACCGTTATAGGTTTTGAATCTTCCGCGCACATAGGCTTGCGAAACGGCCTGCATCAATTCGCAGACTTCCGAATTCCAGAAACTCGTTAGCGACGATCATCGCCTTGAGCGCAGCGCGCACGTCGCCACCGCAAGCCTCAATCGCCTGGTCCGTTGCGGCCTCAAGCCGGTCGGCATCGCCGTGTGAATTGGGCGCGGCGCTTTGCGACATGACCTGTTCCGGTTGATTGCAGGCGAGAATGTTCTCATTTTGTTCTCATCGAGTCAAGCCGCACCGACCTGTTTCGCCTGCCTCGTTTGAAATCGACCGCGCCTGATTTGAATTGTGTCCACTAGTACACTGAACAAATTCAGGCGGCGCGTTTAGATCGGAAGGTCGCGAACCCCTGCGGTGAGGAGCCGCAAGCACGAGGTCGTGTCATGCAGCGTCGCCAATTCAAACAGACGACCTCACTCAAGGATCGTCTCGCTTCATTCGCCCGCGAAGCCCGCGAGAAAGCCTCCCGACTTCGACCCGGTCACGAGCAGGACGCGCTGCTGAAGAAAGCCCGTCAGGCCGACACCGCCGCGCATCTGGACGAATGGGCCAGCTCTCCCGAACTACAGCCACCGAAGTAAACCCGTATGAAGGACATGCAGGCACAGTTGGTGAAGCTTCGCGAGCAGGCAACGGAGTTTACCGGGATCGCTTCCAGGGCGACCGACCCGGCCAAACAGGAGCTGTTCGCGCGGCTCGCCGAGCACTTCATCGTGCTCGCTTCCGAGGTTGAAAGAGCCATCGCGAAAATGTCGTCAAGGGAATAAGCCCGCCCCGGCTATTCTCGTCACGCGCCGGGATTTCATTTCTAAATCGTCAACCTGACGCCGTTCGCGCCCGAATGAATATCAAGCCGGGACCGTTGTTATCGAATCCTGGCGGGTTGACGATTGAGCCGTAGCGCTTCCCTCACCTCGTCATCCTCGATGAGATCCAGAAAGTGCCGCTCGCGTTCGTCCGATGCGGATGATTTGGCGGCTTTGCCGCTGGACGAACGGTGAGCCTCGCTCATCGTCGTCTCGTTGCCCACAGGCTTATTTTCGCTTGTCATGGAAACATCCCCGATAAAGCCAACCCTGCGTGAAATCGCGGACATTATGTTCTGTGAAACGCCACATGCCTTGAGCGAGATCAAATCGAGTCCGGATTTGTTTGCCGGCTTTGTGGAGTGTCAAGCTGACGTCTGCGGAACGACGGAACAATGCAGGACTGAAACACTTGGATCGTTGCAGCGGTCTTGTCTGCGGCGGTCTTGGTCGCAGAGGTGATGGTTGCAGAGGTCTTGGCTGATCCCTCGGCAGGGTCCTTGCCTGATTGGGCCGGAACCTGGTTTCAGGAAATTTGGCCGCTCCGGCCAATAAGGTCCGATGTCATGAAGAACAACTCAAACCACGAGTTCGAGCGTTTGCTGGGCGAGGCCGCGCTTGTGCTATGGCCCGATTTGCCTCGGGATGTGCAGGAGAGCTTGTTTGAGACGGCCGTGGCCGGCGACGACATCATGCGCAATCACCTGGCGTCTTACCTGCATGACCACCATCCGAGAACAGCGCATCCGACCAGGCCGACGCGACTGGCTTAAATATTGGTCATGGTTGCTCCAGATCAAACGGTTCCGCCGAGACGTCATGCATTGAGACGTCATGCATGCTGCATATAAAGAGCCACGCTCAGCGAAATTGACCGGCGGCCGGAACACCACAGAATGTTGGAGTAGACCATGTCCAATCCACTATCTCCCGATCTGCTCGACAAGATGCACGCCTATTGGCGCGCGGCGAACTATCTCTCCGTGGGGCAGATCTATCTGACAGGACAACCCGCTGCTCGAGACGCCGCTGACGCTGGAGCACATCAAGCCGCGCCTGCTCGGTCATTGGGGAACGACGACGGGACTGAATTTCCTCTATGTCCATCTCAACCGGCTGATCAAGGACAACGATCTCAACATGATCTATGTCATTGGTCCCGGCCATGGCGGTCCTGGCCTCGTGGCCCACAGCTATCTCGAAGGCTCCTACACCGAGCATTATCCGGCGATCGAGCGCAGCCGCAACGGATTGCAGCGGCTGTTCCGCCAGTTCTCCTGGCCCTACGGCATTCCAAGCCATGTCGCGCCGGAAACGCCCGGTTCGATTCATGAAGGCGGCGAGCTCGGCTATTCGCTGGCCCATGCCTATGGAGCCGCTTTCGACAACCCGGATCTGATCGTCAGCTGCATCATTGGCGACGGAGAGGCCGAAACCGGCGCGCTCGCCACCAGCTGGCATTCCAACAAGTTTCTCAATCCCGCGCGCGACGGCGCGGTGCTTCCGATCCTTCACCTCAATGGCTTCAAGATCGCCAATCCAACGATACTGGCCCGGATCAGCCGGCAGGAACTGACGGAGCTGTTGCGCGGCTACGGCTACGATCCGCATTTCGTCGAGGGCGACGATCCCGCGCTGGTCCATCAAAGTCTGGCCGCGACACTGGACAAGGTTCTGGCGCAGATCCGCCAGATCCAGAGTTCTGCGAGGTCCGCCGGCGCAAACGATCCGGTGGCCCGGCCGCGCTGGCCCATGATCGTGTTTCAAACGCCCAAGGGCTGGACCGGACCGAAATTTGTCGACGGGCTGCCGGTCGAGGGAACGTGGCGGGCGCATCAGGTGCCGATCGCGGACTTCAAGAATCCCGAGCACCTCAAGCAGCTCGAAGCCTGGATGAAGAGCTACCGGCCGCACGAATTATTCGACGAGCACGGCAAATTTCGCGAAGAACTCGCAGCCTCGCACCCACAGGCCGCCGTCGAATGGGCTCCAATCCGCACGCCAATGGCGGCGAATTGCTGCAACCGCTGTCGATGCCGCACTTCCGCGATTACGCCGTTGAGGTATCGCGGCCCGGCGAGAGCCGCGCGGAATCGACGCGGGTGCTGGGCACCTATCTGCGCGACGTCATGAAACTCAATCTGGCCAGGCAGAACTTCCGGCTGTTCGGTCCCGACGAAACCGCCTCCAACAGGCTGGAGGCGGTCTATGAGGTTTCCGGCAAGGAGTGGATGGCCGACGTCGAGGCGGTCGATATCGATCTCAGCGCCAACGGCCGCGTCATGGAAATGCTCAGCGAGCATATGTGCGAGGGCTGGCTCGAAGGCTATCTCCTGACCGGGCGCCACGGCCTGTTCTCCTGCTACGAGGCGTTCATCCACATCATCGACTCCATGTTCAACCAGCATGCCAAGTGGCTGAAGGTCAGCAAGGAGATTCCGTGGCGCAAGCCGATCGCCTCGCTGAACTACCTGTTGACGTCGCATGTCTGGCGACAGGACCACAACGGCTTCTCGCATCAGGACCCCGGCTTCATCGATCATGTCGCCAACAAGAAGGCCGACGTGGTGCGCATCTATCTGCCGCCCGATGCCAACTGCCTGCTGTCGGTCGCCGATCACTGCCTGCGCAGCCGCAACTACATCAACCTGATCGTCGCCGGCAAACAGCCGGAGTGGCAGTGGCTCGACATCAATTCGGCCACGCGCCATTGCGTTGCGGGCGCCGGCATCTGGCAATGGGCCAGCAACGGCTCCGACGATCCGGACGTGGTGATGGCCTGCGCCGGCGATGTGCCGACGCTGGAAACGATGGCCGCGGTATCGCTGTTGCGGCAATACGTCCCCGATATCCGGATCCGCGTCGTCAACGTCGTCGACCTGATGGTGCTGCAACCGCAGTCGGAGCATCCGCACGGCCTGGAGGACCAGGATTTCGACGAGCTGTTCACGACCGACCGGCCGGTGATCTTCGCCTTCCACGGCTACCCTTCGGTGATTCACAAATTGACCTACCGGCGGCACAACCATGACAACATCCACGTCCGCGGTTACCGCGACGAAGGCACCACGACCACGCCGTTCGACATGGTGGTGTTGAACAATCTCGATCGCTTCCAGCTGGCGCTCGACGCGATCAGGCGGATTCCGCGGCTGAGCGATCAGGTCGAGAAGGCGACGGCGCGGTACTGGACCGACATGGAACGCCACAAGCTCTATATCAGCGAGCATGGCGACGACCTGCCGGAGATCCGCGACTGGCGCTGGGCGGCCTGAGCGCATGTGTGCGGCAACTGTCGCTTCCGAATTGGCCGTGCTGGCGTTGAACAGCGGCTCGTCCTCGCTCAAGTTCGGCCTGTATCGCGTCGGCCCGGCGAAAGCGGAGGTGCTGCTGACCGGCGAAGCCGAAGCGATCGGCGAGGAACGTAGCCAGTTTCACGCGCAGGATATGCGCAATCATGCGCGGCTGGACGAGACCTTGCCGATTCCCACCCAAAGGGAAGCGATTGCCCGGATCGGGAAATTCCTTGACGAGCGCGGCGCCCCCGCTCCCGTCGCCATCGGCCACCGTGTCGTTCATGGCGGACCGAAGCTGCGGCAACATTGCCTGATCGACGGCGAGGTGATGCAACAACTGGACGCCGCGTCGGCCTTCGCGCCGCTGCATACGCCCGTGGCCTTGTCGGTGATGCGTTTTGCCCGGAAGCACTTTCCGGCGTTGCCGCAGATCGCCTGTTTCGACACGACATTTCATATCGGTTTGCCGGACATCGCGCGTGTGCTTCCGATACCCAGGGAATGGCAATCCGAAGGACTTCAGCGCTACGGCTTTCACGGCCTTTCCTGCGAATCCATCATCCATCAGCTGGGCGGCGATCTGCCGGGACGGCTGATCATTGCCCATCTCGGCAACGGCGCCAGCGTCACGGCGGTCAGGGACGGCAAATCGATCGACACCAGTATGGGAATGACCCCGTCGGGCGGCCTCATCATGGGCACGCGCAGCGGCGAGCTCGACCCGGGCGTGCTGATCTACCTGATGCGGGAGAAAAAGTTCGACGCGGCCAGGCTTGAAGACATGATCGACCACCGTTCGGGGCTGCTCGGGATTTCGGGCATCAGCAGCGATATGCGCCGCCTGCATGAGGCCGCATCGACCAGCCTCGACGCCCGGCTGGCGATCGACATGTTCTGCTATTCCGTTCGCAAACAAATTGCCGCGATGATCGCCGTGCTCGGCGGCGTGGACCTCATCGTCTTTACCGGCGGGATCGGAGAAAACGACCAGGACGTGCGCGCGCGCCATTTGCGGCGGGCTCGATTGGGCCGGCGTCTTCATGGAGGACAAGCACGACGCAGGTTCCACGCCGCGGTGCCGGGTACGCGTCCTTCCTTCACAGGAAGACGAGCAGATCGCTCGTCATACTTTCGCCTTTGCCTCAAGCGGTGTTTCGCGATAGTTGCGGGGCTGTCTGATCTGCGAGCGGCTGATCAGGCGGATTCGTTGGCATAACTGAGCATCGTTTCGATCGCGTATTCCCAGGCGTCGTCGGTCGCAGCTCCCTGCGATTGCAACTGGTCGACCAGTGTCTTCAGAGCGCCCGATGCATCCGCAAGCAGGGCCGTCTCGGGGACCGTCCGCATCGAGTTCCACGAAACCACGAAGCCTGGATACTGCCTCCGCAGGCGGAAGGCCGCGCGCGCCGTGGAGTGTTTCCAGCGCCGCGGTCGCCAACTGGTTTTGGCTTGTGCTCATGGATCGTACCTGTCGTTTGCGATCTCAAGGGAACAAGTCCCGAAGCGCAGCTACGTTCCCGCACGAACGCAGGCGCGTCGGTCGCCACCAGACCCCGGTCATCAAAAATTTCCTTTAAGGGCTAACCGGCGAGTAACCGCGGCGACACTTGGCGTTGGCCGTTTAGGGCCGTGTTTATACCAGCCCCTCATCCTGCGGCCGGTGATGGAGGCGCAAATGTCGATTTGGAAAGAGACGGCCGTTGCGGTGCCGGCGCTGGCGGCTTTGCTATTTGTTAGCCATGCCTATTTCGGCGCGGATGAAATTCAATCGATGAGCGTTCCCAGGACCTGGTTGGGCGGCGTGACAATCCCGGCCGAGCGCTTTATCGCAAAGCAGTTGATCGCGGGCCGTGCGTCGAATGCCGACGAAGACTCATCGTCACCGGAGCAAACGCCCGCAAGCGAGCTCACTCCGCAGGCGCGGATAAGAAGCGTCTTTGCTCAATTCGGCCCGAGCGGCGCGCGTTCCGCAAGCTAGCTTGTTCGAGCCGGTGGCGGCTGTGTCGGGCTGGCGCGGTCCAAAAGATTGGTCGCGGCGTGCAGTGGATCACGGGCAGCAGAGGTCGAGCCTCACTTGTTCTCAGCGGCGTTAA
This sequence comes from uncultured Alphaproteobacteria bacterium, assembly GCA_963748805.1. Classification (GTDB taxonomy): domain Bacteria; phylum Pseudomonadota; class Alphaproteobacteria; order Rhizobiales; family Xanthobacteraceae; genus Bradyrhizobium. The sequence goes on from CAVVLH010000012.1 coordinate 34,241, forward strand.
CCTCAAAAGCAGACATTGCCGTCAGGACACCGACGTCAGAATCGAAATCGGGCCGCCGCTATTCAGTGAGATTTTCTGGCGGAAATCATCGCAACCAACTCTTCCCGCACCCGAGTGACGACGCCGGTATAGTCGCGCGTTTCGTCCTGTCGAAACAGGCGCGCGCTCGGATACCAGGGGCTGTCGTCGCGATCGAGCAGCCAGCGCCAATCAGGCGTATAGGGAAGTAGGATCCAGGTCGGGCAATCCAGCGCTCCCGCAAGATGAGCGACACTGGTGTCGACCGTAATGACCAGGTCCAGGCAAGAAATGAGGGCGGCGGTCTCGGCAAAATCAGTGAGCTGGGCGGTGTAGTCGACAATCTCGGGCCGGGCGAGCAGAAAAGCCTTGTCGTCCGGCCTGGGATCCTTTTGCAAACTCAGAAATCTGGCACCGACATCCAGAATGGGGGCCAGCATGCTCAACGGCATGGATCGATTGTAATCGTTCCGATGCTCTGGATTTCCGGACCAGACAAGACCAACCCGCAACCTGTCGCGAGCCCCAAGCCGTGCTTCCCAGATCGACGAGCTCTCTGCGCGAGCAGACAGGTACGGTGTCGTGGATGGAATACTGTCGAGTTTCGTTCCAAAGGCGAGCGGCAGACTGGACAACTCACAATACATGTCAAAGGCCGGTAGCTTACCTGCCGAAAGTGGAATGCATTGGGAAACGCCCTTTAATCCCGACAGCAGAGGGCACAGCGCGTCCGGGACGACGACAACGACACGCGCGCCAAGCGCAGCCACCATGGGCACGTAGCGCAGGAATTGAATTGCGTCCCCCAATCCTTCGTCTGTGTGCAGAAGAATGGTCTTGCCGTCGATGCGCTCTTCCCCAAGCCATCTGGGTTGGGAAAATTCAAGGCGGACTATCTGCGGGCTCGAAACTTTGGTCCGAGACTCGCGTCCAGCCCAACCAAGCTCGAAATTCCCGGTCAGCAGGTGCAACAGCGACGCGTATAGATCGGCCTCAGCCTTGCCGGGATCAGTCGCCTCAACTTCGTCGTAGACCGCAATTGCATCGGCGAACCGATGCAATTGCGAAAGCGCAAAGGACTTGTTGCTGCGTGCGGCGATAGAGTTCGGCCGGATTTCGAGAGCCCGGTCGAACCATGCGAGCGCCTGCTCTTCTCGCCCGAGCCGCCGGAGGAAGACGCCCACGCTATTGCATATATCGGCATTTCCCGGTTCAAGCTCGTGCGCGCGCTTAATTTCGGTAAGCGCTTCTTCCAATCTATTGAGGCCGTACAGCGCAATTGCGCGCTTCTGTAGGATAGGGGCCTGGTTCGGCAGAAGCTTGTCTGATCGGTCGAGGTAGTTGAGCGCTTCCTCCATCCGTCCCAAGCCAAAGAGAATGCTCCCACATTTATCTGCGGCGGCCCAGTCGCCGGGATTAAGTCCAAGCGCGCGCTGAAAGCTCAGGATCGCATCTTCCGAGCGCCCGACATCGGCGAGGGCAATACCAAGATTTCTCCATGAGGTCGGATGATCCGGCTTGAGTTGAACCGCCTTCTCGAAGGTTGCGAGAGCCTCTTCCGGTCGTCCCAGGTTCAAGAGCGCGTTACCAAGCCCCGCCAAATAATCCGCTTTGGGTTGTTGCCTGATTGCCCGCGATATCCATTCCAGCGCGTGGTCATATTGCTTGGAATGGAGGGACAACAGTCCCATGAGATGCAAAGTGTCGGCGTGCTGGGCATCCAGCGCTAGCGCCTTTTGGCAACAAGCTTGAGCCTCAAGGGAGCGCCCGGCGATGAAATGTTGGAGACCAGCTTCGTAGAGTTCTGCCGGCGAAGGTGCCGCTGGTCTGTTCCGAGCCCTGGAACTCTTAGTGGTAGCCCTGCGGTCGCGGCGATTCATCGGCACTTCAACGTGAAGTTTCTAGCTAGCCTCTAGTTGATTCTTTGAACTTCTACAATGCTACACCAAAAGCGACTGATATGACCCTTTGGCCGCTTTTGTTTCATAAAAGAAGTCTGGACTATTTTAACGCGCGAGACATCTGTCTCATCGCCCCGTTTTCAAAATACACGACACCCTCTGAAGCCGAGCCAGCGACGAATTCGGCGACAAAGGCGCGAGCGATGTCATCCTGCTCAATCACGCCAAAACGGCCGGGTATCAAGCGGCCCAACCGGGCGACGTAGCCCGGCGTGTGCGCATTGCCTGCGATTACGCCGGGGCGAAAAATCGCGAGGCGCTGGAAGCCTATTGCTTGAACCGTCTCTTCCTTCAACCCCATGACCCGCACATAGCGAATCCGGCTTTTCGCATTGCTTCCGACCGCCGAGAGCAGCGCAAACTTGGCGATACCTCCGGCCCGACAACCACGGGCAAAGCCGCCGACCACGCCAAGCTCCAGCGCCTTTAATGCTTCCTCGCTCCACTTCGCGCTGCCGCTACCCACGCCAACGCAGGATGCCCCGTAGACAGGATCGCCTTGCGCCAGCATCCTCTGCGCAAGCTTGGTCACTTCTGCCGGAAACTGAGCGGCTGCCGTATCCAGAATCACCTGCCGCATACGGGGATCAGCGGTCAGAGCGATCGTCCTGCGATTGACCATCACGACTTCAGCGCAGGATGGCTCTTTAGCCAGTGCGCGCACCACCGCGGCTCCCACCTGCCCGGTGCCGCCGATGATCAAGACACGAAATCCCATTTCAGGCCCCTGTCGACTTCATGCAAGTTTCGAAATGCGAGTTTCGAAATGTTGATCGCGAGCCTTGGTTACTCCAGCTTCACGCCAACGGCCTTGATGATGGGGCCGAAGCGTTCGATGTCGGAGGCGATCAGCCGCCGCAGCGGCTCCGCTCCGATCTGGTCGGGTTGAGGAACATCCGCCGCGAGCTCCGTGAAGCGGCGGCGCAACTCCGCATCCGCAAGCGCGATCTTGAGCGAGGATTCCAGGCGTTCGAGGACTGCCTTCGGCGTGGCAGCGGGTGCGGCGATCGCGTTCCAGACCGTCAGGTCGAAAGCGGGGACGCCGGCTTCAGCAAAGGTCGGCACATCCGGGATCTGGTCGAGACGTTTCGGGCTCGAGGTCGCAATCGCCGTGACGTTGCCGCCGGTATGCATCGGAATCATGGTGACGGTCTGGTCGATCACGGCATCGATCGTGCCGGCGACAAGATCGTTGATCGCAGGACCGGAGCCCCGGTAGGGGATGTCATGGGCCTGGGTGCCCGTTACATGCAGGAAGGTGATGGCGGCCAGATGGGTGGTGGTGCCCGGGCCGGCATGGCCGAAATTGAGAGCGCCCGGCTTTGCCTTCAGCGCCGCGATCAGGCCGGCGAGGTCGTGGATGCCGCTCTTCTTGCTCACGGACAGAACCATCGGCACGATCGCGACAAGACCTACGGCTGCGAGATCCTGGCGCGGATCGAAGCCGAGGTTCGGGAAAAGCCAGACATTGGCGGCCAGCGAGCCGACATTGCCGAAGATCAGCGTGTAGCCGTCAGGATCCGAGCGGACCACGCGGCGGGTGCCGACGGTGGCGCCGCCGCCGGTGACGTTCTCGACGACGACGGTCTGGCCGAGGTCTTCGCTCATGCGCCGCGCCACGATCCGGGCCAGCACGTCCGTCGTGCCTCCGGCCGCTGCCGCGACCACGAGTGTGATCGGCCGGTTCGGGAAGTTTTGCGCCGCAGCGACGTGCGCAGACAAAATAACAGCCGCGATCGCGGCAATCACCGACCTCATTATCGTCTCCCCCTGCCCGACGGCGTTAGCACAGCTTACCGTTGAATGCGCGAAACCGTAACCGACGCCGATGCGCCCACGATATCGCGATTTGCAAGGCTTCGCGGCCGAGGTTCTGTCAAGGAGGGCAAAAAACTCAAGCGGACGGCACGGCGGGAGTACAGGCCGGCGTCAGGTTACACGAGTTACCTGCGGAATATTCCGCCGATCGCGCTACCGATCGCGCCGATCGGACCGCCAATCCCGCGGGGGTGGTGGGCGCGCCTTTCGGTTCGAACACGGGCCGGATGGCTGGTCTCGGGCTCGGGAGCGGGCGCCGTATCCAGGGATGCTTCACGGGTTGTGGTGCTCAGGCCTGCTCTGGCGGTATCGGCGTTGGCCAACACTGCCGAGACTACCGCGAGGACTGCGACCGCTTGGATCAAAGCACGCATGGCCTGTTTTTCCTGACTTTAAAGTCGGCTTTATGAACCCGGAAATGACCGGGCCTTGAGCTACCAAGTCCTGACTTCGGATGGCGTCGGCGTTCAATCACAGCCCAGCTCCCGTTCCGATGCTTGGCAACTGCTATCCATGGCGCTGGTTCCATCGCCTGGTCTCGATTGTTTGGCGAATTGCGGTCCGATCATTTTGCGCCGCGCCGCAGCGTGACCTGGGCCAAATCGAGCCGCAATGTCATCCAAGTTTCCGACTAGGTTTCCTCACATTGATTCTGGTTGATTCGGCCAAATTAGCTCGATCGTCGAGGATATTGAACATGGCGTTTTTCAAGCGAGAACTCAGCCCGGTCGAGCGGTTCGAAAGCATGCTGAGGGACAGGCGCGCGGCGCGCCAGAAGCAGGCCGACCGGGTCAGCCTCATTGAAGCAGCCGTTGAAGAAAAACGCGCGGCGGCCGAACGGCTGGCGGTGACCGGCGCCAGCGATGCCAAGCTTGGTCGAGCGGAGATGAGGCTGCGCGCCGTCGAAGAACGCGCCAAGGCCCTGCGTGCCGAACTGGCGGAGGTCGACGAACAGATCGCCTCAACCGAGCGCGCCGTGGCCGACGCCAGGGCGCAACGCGACCGCGACATGGCCGCGGATCAGATCGAGGAGATGGCGGCGGCGATCGAGCGGGCCGCGCCGGCATTCGGCGCCAGCGCCGCCGCGTTCGTGGACGCCGTCACAAAAAGCCCCACGGCGGTGCCGGAAGCGACCCGGTTCTCGACCAGCGTGGATGCGGTGAGCCGGGAGGTTCTCGCGGCTGCGGACTTGATCTGCTGGCAGCTCCGATCCGCCGCGGTGCGCACCCGCGCCGGCAACGCCAATCTCGCCATCGGTGTCGCGGCCGAGCTGGAGCAGGCGCCAACCGAGGGGATCGATCGGCAATTGATTTACACCCTCAATGCGTTGCGCTGGCGGGAGGACGGCAAAGTGCGCCGGGTTCCGGCGTTCGCGCTGGTCGAGCTGCCAAAGACGTTGTTACCGGTCGCGCTACGGCATCAACATGTCGACCATCTGAATGCCCGCCGTGTGCAGACCCTGATTCACATTCACGGCAGCGAAGGGGTCCACAGCGAGCCCAGTCCCGACGATCCGCAGCTGATCGATCTCGATGCGCTTGCGACGGAGGAAGACCACGTCCGGGCCAACGTTGCATAAATGCGCGGGCGAGTTGTTCGCGCGCTGCGGCACATTATATCGTTGGAGGGTCAGCGTTCGGAGAGATCGGGATGTCCGGCAATTCTGCGGTTGTTCTCGCTCTGGCGCTCGGCGGCCTGATCCTGTCCACACCGGTCCTGTCCACGCCGGCCGTGGCGCAACTGACCCCGCCCGCGGGATCGGCCGGCGCCGGCAACACGCCAATCAGCGGGATACCGTTTGGTCCGGCCAATCCCAGGGCGCTCTCCGACCCCAGCGGCTACGGCAACGCCGCAACTATCCCGCCGCTCCGCAGCAACACCCCGCCCCCGCCGACTTCCTACGGATCGGTTTATTCATCATCACCGCCGCCGCGCGTCGTCGCAGCGCCCTATGCCGGCGGGTCGCAGCGGATCATCAGCGCGTATAGCATCGGGCCAAGGCGTCATGCACCGGGCCACCGTCGAGGCCGCGCCCAGGTCAGCACCTTCACGGGGATTTGCCGGGGGTGCTAAAGCGCGATCCGAAAAAAGTGCGAAGCGGTTTTTCCTCGCGACAAACGCAAAGCGTTTGCGCGGAGATCATGCGTCGTCAAGAACCAAAGCGCGATGACGATTTCAACCAAATTTCGTCGCGCTTTAGCGCCCATCCCGACTATTGAACCACGTCGAGTTTGACCTTGGCGATCCCGCTTTCAACCATCCCGAGCGCATTGGCCGCGGAATGCGAGACGTCGACGACGCGTCCGGGAACGTAGGGACCGCGATCGTTGACGCGGACTGTCACCGACCGCCCGGTCGCGACGTTTGTCACCCGCAACCGGGTGCCAAACGGCAACGTCGGATGAGCGGCGGTCAAATCATTGGTGTTGAACTTCTCGCCGCTCGCGGTCTGTTGCCCCTCGGTATAGAAGCTCGCAACTCCCTGCGAGGCGATCTGTGTCGAGGTCGCATGGTCGTGCCGCGCGAACGGCGTATGCTTTCTTGTCGACGCGACGCGGTGGCTGGTGAAGTTGGTGAAGAATGATGCCGTTCGGTCGTGGCTCAACGAGGCGTGCCGGCTGGAGCCGGCAAATTCGGAATTCCGGACCGCATTGGACTGCGCGCAGGCCGCAAGCGAGGCGGCCCCGATCGCGATGACCAGCGAGCGAAAGACGTGGCCGACACGGGCGGCCGAGACCGAGGACGGCAACACAACCTTTCTCAACAGCGGCGTACAAATTAGCGACGTACAGGCTCTTGGCATCATCGATGGACATGTTGATCCCCGATTGCTGCCCCCACCCCTAAGCCGCCCCGTAATGAGGGCAGAACCGTGGCTGGACACGGCAGTAAGCCGGCGATTTCATTCGGGTGTGATGATTGCGCCACAGCGCGACGGGCGCGCGATGTCGCCGGTTGGCACGAGCGGAGAGCTGAGTTCGCTCGGCGACGCGCCGATTTCCGTTAGTGGACCCAAAGCGGACTACCGCATGACACGCCAAGCACTACGTTCAGGCTGTCAATGCTGGTCCGGATTGGTGGGCTTCGCAGCGCGAAGAATTTCCCGAAGTTCTTCGGGCGTAAGGCGGCGGAACGAACATCGTCCAATGCATTCGCTGTCACCGGCGCACTGAGCCACGCATGCCTCGTTACGGACGCCAAAAAAGCCCTCAACCTTTCCGTTATCAGAGTATGTCGGCCTGGTTTGGGCCAAACCGGCGACTGGCAGCGCCAGGCATGTGGCAACGCAGACCGCACTCAAGGCCAACTTGAAAATGGTAATGGTGTTGTTGGCAAATTTGAACATTCGGCATCAATAATCGGTGGAAGAAAAACCGTCTCCATGGGCGTGACCATAGTGTCCCTCATCGATTGCGCGGCTCGGACCATTAACGTCAGCACGGAACCCGGCACCACGTTTTTTCCGAAGCGGCCAAGCCAAAGCCATTCCGCCTCCGACGATTGACAGCAGAACGACTGTCGCGATCCAATGAGAAATCATGTCTACGACCCTCGCGTCGAAGGGTGTGTTTGCTGTGTCATGGATTTAAACTTCAGCGTTGGGTCCTAGTTCGAGGATGGAAGTTTTTTGTGGCAAACCGTGGCGCTCGGCTTCGCGTTTGGCGGACAGTCCCAACTGCTGTCAAATCCCATGTTGGGGAACGGTCCATATGGAGGCTTGCCCAAGCCTGTCCAGATCACAAAGGCGCAGACGACACCAATGATGATCCAGAAGGCCGTTCGGCTGTTCGTCAAGTCCTGCTCCCGCTCCACTCTCACCCCTAATACACAACTTTAGCGTTTTATATGCCTGCTGCGCACCAATTTAAGGTAACTGATTAACAGAGCGTTGCAGCCGTTGACCAATCGCCTTTGATGGCAGCAATTAGCGCTTCGCGACATTTCCGGCCGTTGCCTGCATGTCTGCCGTGAGAGGTAGACCGGACATCGACGAGTTCGAAATAAACCGACGCTAATGACTTATCGCGTTATTTCGTTGCCGTGCGACAATCGGGTCGCTTCAGGACGCAAGTCTTATGTTTAGTGTCTGTTGACGGCAAAGTTCGGAATGTACTGGCACGGGTCGGATGGATCGATGTGACCCTCGTCGAATTCAATCACATCGCCCACATTCACGTTGTGCCCGATAGCAAGCACCACGCCGGTCTTGCCTTCCCATGTTTCGACGAAGACCGCACTGCCTGTGGCATAATTCGGATTCACGCGTCTGTCTGCCAGGGCCTGGCTTGTTCGGGTCATGGCCAGCGCCTGAGCCGCAGTTGCTATCCCCATCACCACCGCCTGTTTCCGGGTCCCCGTTCGTGGTGACGGCCACTTTGCCTTGGCGCCGCACTCAAGCTTCGGCTCCTTGATGGCCGTCAATTCGTCTTCGCCCGGCTCGCGCGCCATCGCCTGCTGTTGTGTTGGGCCGATGGGTTCAATCGCCCAGGACGGGACGGAAGCGGCGCCCGAAGCGAGGTCGCCGGCGTCGCGCGGCGTGGGGAGCCCGGCCGGATCCGGGCTGGGATCGCCGCCATCGTGTCCTGGCTGCTTCGGCTGATCGATACCATTGACGTCCCGCGCCGCGCGCGACGCCTTGGCGCGCTTGTCGGCGTCGGCTATGGCTGGCGTGCTCTGTAAAGCCTTCTGTTCATTCGGCGCGGAAACCGGTGGCGGCGAAGCCGCCGCAGGCTCTTCCACCACGATTTCGACCGGGATCGCGGCATCCAAATCGGGCTCGGTCCGCCCGAAGAACCCGAGCAGTAGAATCAGCGCAATGACGACATGTCCCGCAATCGCCAATGCATAGGCCATGCGGCGGTTGTTGGATTCCTGCTGAAGGAAATGCTGCAACCACCGCACAAGACCACCGCGCCAATCGGAACTGCCTCAACTTACGGCTAGTTTAGCTGGGGGTGCCTTCGGCTTCAACGCTTTGTCGTCACGCGGATGTTCTCCGACCGACAACGTGTTGGTTTCAAGCCACTCTGGCGATGTCTGCT
>CAVVLH010000013.1:0-10558 GCA_963748805.1 uncultured Alphaproteobacteria bacterium
GCGAACAGCCATCCTCGAGCCTTGCTGTCCTTTCGGGACGCCATCAGCAGACCCATTGTGAAATTGAAGACGATCGAAATCAGGATGATCGGCAGAAATCGAAAATCCCAATAGCCATAGAAGGCGAGCGAGGCGGCCGTCAGCCAGGTCAGCCTTGCGGCCGGTGCTTCGACATAGCGGGCAATGAGGAAATAGACCGCAAACGTGATAGGCAGGAATATGAACAGAAACTCGCCCTGCGTAAAAAGCATCTGATAATTTCTTCACATGTCCGGAAAATGAGGCGCGGTTTATCAGGCCCAGTGTGCCAAGTCTTCAGCACGCTGCCAATGTTGTTTTCTTCGTTTTGGCGCACGTGTGAGTAAACGCAAAGCGCCAAAGCCGCCGCTGCGCGGTGAACCGCGTTTTTGCTTGCCTCCGGACTTCGCTCTGTTGTAGCGCGAGGAGTAGAAACTGGCTTTGGTTCGGCAAATGGACTTTACGTATTTGAGGGCGAATGATGCGTTTTCAGCGCGGGTCGTTGAAAACGATCAGTTCCTCGTTGTCCGTGAAGGTTTGGCTGCATGAGCTTGAAGAAAAGACTGAAGGCGGATCGTCATCGGCGAATAGTCCATCAAAGCTTTCTCGTCACCGGGGCAGTTCTCGGTTTTTTCCCTCGTCGGCTCTTGTTCTTGCTGTTGGTGTTGGCTGATGTCGGAAGGCTTCCCGCTCGCAGGCACGTTTATCAGGCCTACTTGCCTTATGCGACGTCGTATCTGGCGGACCATCCCGATTTCCGCTTTTCAACGGGCCTGAGCCGTTGCTTCATTTCCTCCTCTGTCGTCGTCCTTCACGGCATCGGGGCCTACCGGGAAGTCAGCCACGTGGCCGATGGCGCCACGAGCCGCGTCATGACCACGAATATGCGGCACGCGCTGGTTCGATCGCTGTTTGAGCTGGGAGAATTCGAGAAAGCGCGCGCCGTGGCTGCGGGGGCGACGCAGGATGAGATTTCTTCGGTGGCCGACCTGGCCCATTACAAAGCCATGCTCGACGTGATCGCGGATGACGACGCCGGCGCGATCGAGAGCCTTTCCTGGGCATGCCGCGGCAACCTCAATCTTTTGCGGCCTCACCAGAATATCGCCGCACGGCCCGCCCCAAGCTACCTTCCGAATGCGCTCGATTTCATCTGCGGCACACCGGGCCGGCTGTACGATCTATGCAATTTCGCCGGACAGCGGGTCACCCACGTTGGCCGCGGAGAGGTTGGCATGGACCTCTACAAAAAAGCTCTCGAGGCGCAAGAACAGCTCCGCGCGACGCCGCACGCGCTCTTGTCTGAATTGGAAAGTCTGCTTCGACAGCTCGAAATATCGTTCGACGAACTGCGCATTATCCCCGAGGAGTGGACCACCCAGATCGGGCATCTGGGCATGCTCGACATCCTGTTCCGAATGCGGGAACTCGGCTGGTGGTCGGGCAAGGCCGTGATCGTCGTGCGTCGCGAGCTGATCGCCAACACGACGTTTTTCACGCTGCTGGAGGGCTTCGGCAAGATCGTGGTGGTGGGCGAGACGGTGCCCGAGCGTACCGCCGACGAACTTCTGTCCCTGCAACGCTGGTGCGGGTTGAACTTCAATGCGTTTCGGTTGCCCGATGGCGCGGTCGTTCCTTGGCAGGAGGCTGGTGCGCTCGCGATCGCGCAATGGGAGAAGGAGGGCCGCAGCTCACCGCTGCGCGAACAATACGACCGGCTCTTCAGCTCGCGCGCAGACGTCAACCTTGCTTTTGAGCTCGCGCGCCGCGAATGGGGCATGAAGCCCACGGACTGGTACGTCTGTCTCCATGTGCGTGACGCGGCTCATTACCTGGAACTGAGTGGCACGGGCCAGACCCACCGGAATTCGCCGCTGGAGGATTACGTGGAGGCGATCCGCTTCATTACCGGCAAGGGGGGCTGGGTTATCAAACTTGGAGGTGAGAATTCACCCAGGTTGCCAAAAATGGATCGTACCGTTGATTATGCGCGCCTAGGGCCCAGGTCCGAACTTCTTGATATTCATCTGATCCGGAACGCCAAGTTCTTTATCGGGACGACGTCCGGATTAGCAAACGTCGCCGTTAGTTTCGATATTCCAAGCGCGCTGGTGAATTGCATCTCCACAGACTCGCAATTGTGGAATCAACGGGTTCGCTTTGCCTTGAAGACCGTTCGCCTCGCCGACGGCACAGAACTCGGCGCGAAAGAGCTTAGCTCGGCTCCCTGGCGGTGGCGTGTATTTGACGCTGCCGTTCTGGCCCGGGCAGGGGGGCATCTACGAAACAATACGCCAGAGGAGATTTGCGAAGTCGTAAAAGAGGTGGACGCGCTGGCTAGCGGGCGGTCGATGGAATTCGAGTCGCAATATGAAGCGGAGGCGCTGTTATCGCATTGGAGACAGCAGCTATCCTTGCCTCATTATTACGGGACCGGCAGGCCCGGTCTCGCCCTTCTGAGAAGCAGTCAAGCCTGGTGTGAAACATCGTTGACAGGCAGCGCCTGACCGACCGCCATGCGCGGCGCGCCAATTCAAAGGAAATGCGGCGTCGGCAATGGCGTGATCAGCTTGCCTTTGAAGCCCTTGAGGGCGACGACAGCGAGAGCGATGGATGGAAACTAATACGCCGCTCGTATCAGAATTTTTACCGGAATGCGTTTCAATGTTTGATCGGAAAAGTCGCCTCCAATAAGAGCGCGACCGGTCGCGGTACGGATCGTCAATTTGAGAGAGCCGACGAGATGCTGACCTTCAATCGGCGTATCCCAGTCATATTCGCGTCGATTTGGCTATCGGTATTCCTGCTCGAACTATTGGTTACTTCTTATGCCTGCAACGGTCACTTCGTCTTCACGCTTGATGACCCATACATCCACCTGGCAGTCGCCGACCACATTCTATCCGGCGGATACGGCGTTAACGGATCCGAGTATTCGTCCCCGAGCTCCTCGATCATCTGGCCATATTTTGTTGCGTTGACGGAGGCGCTGCAGCTCGGCGTGTTCGGGCCGCTTCTGATCAATGCTATTGCGGCCTTCGCGACGGTCGTTTCTTTGCTCTGCTTTCTGGAGTCGATCGGTTTTCTTGATGACCGGCGTGAGCGAATCTTTTCTTATGCTATCGCGCTTCTCGCCGTGTTCATTACCAGCGCGATCGCGTTGCCGATGACAGGGATGGAACACAGTGTTCATGTCTGGGCATCAGTCGTAACGTTTGTAGGGCTCGCGGGAGCGGCACGGGGGCAGCCGCCCGGAGCCGTCTGTTTTGTGGCGCTCGTTCTGCTGCCTCTCATTCGTTTCGAAGGTATGGCTTTTGCTCTTGCGGCGATCGGCGGCTTTGCTTTCCTGGGGCAACGACGTTTCGCCGCTTTGGCGGCCGTCACAATCCTCTGCTCCCTTGGAGCTTATTTTGTGCTCATGGCTTCGCGTGGCCTTCCGCTTTTGCCAAGCTCGGTTCTGCTAAAATCACATATTGCCGAACAAGCGTACGCAGGGAGCAGCGCATTCGGCGCCGTTCTTCAGCATTTGCTCGTGAGTTTCGGAAGTCCGTACGGCCGCCGATTGATAATTCTTGGCCTTGCGATCGCTTGCGGCGCTTGGATCCTTCGTGCGGATCGCAGGGCATTTGCGGTTTGCATCGTCGTCCTCATTGCGATTGGCGCGCATCTCGCGTTCGGCGAGTATGACTGGTTTCATCGCTATGAAGTGTATATTATCGCGCTAGCCGCGCTCGCGCTTCTTTATGTGACCGCAGAAGTCGGGCCATTGCTCGATGTCGCGCAACGCTCGGTCATGCGAATGGCGGTCGCCCTCCTGATTGCCTTTGCGAGTATGCCCTATGTTTTGGCAGCAATTCAGACACCGCTAGCAGCACGCAATATTTACGATCAGCAATATCAAATGAGCATTTTCGCCCAACGGCTCTACAGGCAGCCCGTCGCCGTCAACGACCTTGGTCTTGTCGCTTATAAGAACCCAAATTTTGTCTTGGACCTTTGGGGGCTCGGTTCCGAAAAAGTGCGCAGGGCGAAACTATCGGGCGAATTTGGACCTGTCCAAATGGCGGCGCTCGCGGAAGAATATAATGTTGGCCTTGTCATGATCTACGATAGCTGGTTTCCCCTTGGGGTTTCGTCCAGTTGGAAAAAAATCGCTGTGCTGCACACAGACCATGTCACGGCAGCGGTGGGAGAAGTCGCCTTTTATATGACGCCCGCAGCGGACACTCAGCGAGTCGCGACAGCGCTAACGGCCTTCAAGAATTTGCTTCCGTCGCGCGACAATCTCGAGTTGGTCGGCCGTTGAAGCGAGTTAGACTGGTGCAGGATATTCAGTCTTGCCAAGCCGGAAGCAGGGCTGAACACCTGGTTCTCGCGTTCACTCGGCGTTAAGGGAATTGAAAGACAATTCCCGCCAACGTGCCGGGAACCCGTCAGTATGAAAGTTGCGTCCTCAGAATTGCCTGGGCGGGATGCCTACGACGCAGTTCAAGACTTTCCGTACGGGAAACGTCGGCCACTCGTTGTCGACCTTGATGAGGTATTGGTCCATTCCGATCTGTTTGTCGAGGCCGCGATTTCGAAGGCGGTCGGGAGCGCGCAATCGATATTCAGCTTATTTGCGACTGGGTTGCGGGGAAAATCGAAGCTGAAACAGAGGCTTTCCCAATCGCATTTCGATCCATCGCGTTTGCTGTTCGATCAAAAGATCCTCGCCTTCATTCTCCAGGCGCTCGGGGAAGGTAGAACTGTCTATCTCTCATCTGAAAAGTACCATGACGCGATGGTTCGCGCCGTCGCTCAACATCTAGGCGTCTTCACGGCATGGTCGGCTTCACATGGAAGCCCACAGGCGGAGGCGCTGGATCCGGCGTTCCTGCCTGGTTTGCACGAGGGTGGCGAAGGCTTCGACTATTTGGGCCGCGAGCCGATTGAGCTTCCTGTATCCGCCACCAGGTTATTGCGTCCGTTATCTGACAAGAATTTCGTCCAACCCGGTTGGCGGACGTGGTCAAAATTACTGCGGGTCCACCAATACGCGAAGAACTCTCTTGTTCTGGTGCCGCTGCTGACAGCGCACCAGTTTGCACTGCTTCCGGCGGCAAGAGCGATGTTTGCGGTGATAGCGTTCTCGTTATGCGCGTCGAGCGCTTATATTCTGAACGACTTTATCGACGTGAAAGCGGACCGCTCGCATCCAACCAAAAGCCGTCGTCCGATTGCCAGCGGCGCGATTATGCCGCAACAGGCAATTATCGCCATGGCGATAGCATTAGCCGCCGCCTTCGCCATAGCGAGTTCGATATCTTTCGCGTTCGGGGTCGTGTTGCTTGGCTATTTTTTGCTGACTACCGGCTATTCGGTTTATCTCAAGCGCATTGCAATCGCTGACGTTGTTACGCTTGCTATCCTCTATACGGTCCGAGTGATCGGCGGCGCCGTGGCCATCAACGTCACAATGTCAGAGTGGTTGTTTGCGTTCTCGCTGTTTATTTTCATGTCTCTTGCACTCGTAAAGCGTTACGTCGAACTGGCTCGCCGGCATACGGGCGACCAGCTGATGGCGCGTGACTATAGGGCAGACGACAAGTCGATGGTTGCAATTTTGGCTGCCGCCGCAGGCTATAACTCGGTCGTTATTTTTACGCTCTATATTTCATCTGAAAACGTCCAGGCGCTCTACAGTCACCCGCAGCTTCTGTGGATCAACTGTCCGATACTGATGTACTGGATCGCGCGGGTGATGTTGCTGACGCAACGTGGATTGATCGACGATGATCCCGTGATATTCGCGCTTGGCGATCGCGTCAGCTGGATTGTGCTATGCACGATCTGCACGATCATGTTCGCCGCCATTTAGGATCGGATCGAATTTATTACCGGCAGAGATTGCATGGCTGTGCTCGCAGGTTGGGGAAATTATCCGAAAATCTCAAGCGAGCTTCTTGTGCCACAAATGCCGGCGACTGTACGGGAGGTCTTTCGCGACCGGAACGGTCTCGTCGCTCGCGGCATGGGGCGCGCCTATGGCGACGCTGCGATCGGGACAGAATTCACCGTGTCGTCGCGCGCCTTGGGCCGGATGCGTGCTTTCGATTCCGCGGCCGGATTACTAACCGTCGAAGCGGGCGTTACGATCGCCGATATTCTGGCCGCTTTGGTGCCGCGAGGTTATTTCCTTCCGGTTGTTCCGGGTACGAAATTCGTTACCGTGGGGGGCGCTATCGCTGCGGACATTCATGGAAAGAATCACCATCGAGATGGCGGCTTTGGGAATGTACTGGACTCGGTCCGATTGGCGCTTCCGAACGGCGAGACGGCAACGTGCTCTCGTTCTGAAAACGCTGAACTCTTCCGTGCAACAATTGGAGGCATGGGGTTAACGGGGGTTATTCTTGATGCGACCATCCGCTTGTTGCCAATCGAAACGGGGTGGGTGCGGCAGGAAACGCGCGTTGCCGCCGATCTCGACGCTGCCATTACCGAACTGGAAAAAAGTGCAGATGCGCGCTATTCGGTGGCCTGGATAGATTGTCTGGCAAGCGGCCCGTCACTTGGCCGATCGCTGATCTATTCCGCGGACCATGCCACGCTTCGCGACAAGGACCTTTTGGGAGCTACCCTGAAGGCGTTCCCCGACGTTCGTCACGCTGGTGCCTCAGCGCCGGACTTGTTTCCGGGCTGGTTTCTCAACAGACCGGCGGTGAGAGCATTCAACGAACTGTACTTCCGGCGCGGCGCGGCGCGCGAGGGTAAGATCTCGCTGATACATTGGGACCCTTACTTCTTTCCACTCGATAGTTTAACCAATTGGAACAGGATCTACGGTCGACGCGGATTCGTTCAACATCAATGTGTGATTCCGATCGATCGGGCTCGTGCTGTGCTCCCGGAGATACTGGGGCGAGTCTCCCGGTGTCCGTCTTTCCTTGGGGTATTGAAGCAGCTCGGACCGGGGAGCGGTCTCCTCTCGTTTCCGCTCCGAGGTTACACCTTGGCCATGGACTTTCCCCTCACCGATACACTTTTCGATCTTCTCGATGAAATCGACAACTTGGTGGTAAACGCGGGTGGACGGCTCTATCTCGCCAAGGACGCGCGCCAATCGAGTTCGACCTTCGAGGCCGGGTATCCGGAACTGCGGCATTTCAGGGATATTCGTCAGCAGATCGGCGCGAACAAACGATTCGTCTCCCACCTTTCGGCACGATTGGGAATTTGATGGCACTTCAAAAGGAAATCCTGGTGATTGGCGGCAGCTCGGACATCGGGTATGCGACCGCTCTGCGGTATGCGCAGGCCGGCTGGCGCGTGTCCCTGGCGGCTCGTGACCTTGGTGCGGCGCAACGCAATGCCGATGATATTGCGACGCGGGCCAATACCAAGGTTTCGGTGAATGAACTAGATGTACTACAGACCGACAAGTTGGCGAATTTTGTCGCGGGTCTTTCCGTGCTGCCTGACACCGTAGTATGCGTGATCGGCGACCTTGGCGATCAAACACGCGCCCAAACCGACCCGGCGTTCGCAGCAACGATTGTGCGGACAAATTTCGAAGCGCCCAGCCTGTTGCTCGGCTTGTTCGCGGAGCGCTTCCTGCAACGCAACTCCGGAACTCTTATCGGCGTAAGTTCTGTTGCCGGCGATCGCGGCCGGGCTTCGAACTACTTTTACGGCGCTGCGAAAGCTGGCTTCTCCCAGTATCTCTCAGGTCTGCGCAATCGCCTGGCGCTCGCGGGCGATGTCCGTGTCGTTACCGTCAAGCCGGGATTTGTGCGGACGCGAATGACGGCCAACATGAAACTGCCGCCTTCGCTTACCGTTCAACCGGATCGGGTAGCGAATGCCATCTTCCGAGCTGACGTAGAAAGTCCACGGGACGTCATCTATGTGGGGCGGCGCTTCTGGCTGATCATGACCGTGATCTGCGCGATCCCCGAGGGACTTTTCAAACGCTTGCGCCTTTAGCGTACAACTGACCGGTCGATCGTTGCGTCACTGTTGCTCTCGCCTTGCGTGATCATCACCGTACCTGCCGAAATCGATCCCTTTTCCTTTTTCACGCATGGAGCGCCCTGGACCACGCCCGAATGGCGGTGCGGTAGTCTCGCGATCGGGCCACCGACAAATGGCATGTGCGCAAGATTATCGCGAAGTTTCGGGAAGCTTTCGAATATCGATCGTAGGCTACGGACAGCAACAAGGAATGATCCGCCCGGCGAGCCAGATAAACGGAACAGCTATCGGCCGCGTCGCGACAACGAAGGCGAGGTTGTTTCGGTCATCCGACGCGGCCTTCCGCGCGATACTGGCTGCCAAGCGGCAGCTTGGCAAACAGGCCATCGAGCCTCTCGACAAAGCCGCCGATCGGCGGCAGCGTCAGTATCGATCGTGTCGTAACATTGGTGCAGCCTGCGGCGGTCAAAAGCTGGCGCGTCTGCGCCATGGTCAAAAGGACGGCGTCACGGTCGAAGGCGCAATCGCGCACGACCTTGCGGGTCAGCGGATTCTTCGGATTGTGTTCGTAGACCACGACCAGGCCGCCGGCGCGGGTGACGCGGCGCATCTCGCCGACGAATTGCGGCCATCGGTCGGGCGGAACGTGATGAAGCACGCAGATGCAAAATGTGACATCGAATTGCTGGTCCGGATAGGGCAGGTGGTCGCCATCGTAGGCTCTGTAAGAAACCGACGGGTTCCGTTCTTTAGCCTTTGCGATGCAGGCGCCGGAGACGTCCACCCCGCTGACAGAGCCAACGGCGGGCGCGAGCAGCGGGTGATAGTTGCCGATGCCGCAGCCGACATCCAGCAAGCTCAGTTGGCGCGGGGAGTTAAAGTGCGAGGCGATCGTTCGCAACAGGTCGTCGGCCTTGGCTCTGGTAAAGGACTCGACCTTTTGACCCGAGAACGAAATCGCGCGATTGACCGCGTCGTCATACAACTCGTTGTAGCGGTCAAATTCCTCTGCGATGGCCTGTTGCTGCGGATCCATGGTGTCCTGGGACGCTTCCGTCAAATTGAAGCCGTGGCGTCCGGAACCAGCGTGGCATTGTCATGCGTTTGAACGGGCTCGATACGCTGGTCGATGATCGGCGCCGGCAGTGACCGGGTGTTACGGAAAATCCGCCCGATATATTCGCCCAGCATGCCGATAAAGGCGGTCTGAATGCTGGTCGACAGAAGAACCAGAATAACCAGCGTTGTAAATCCCTGAGGCGGTTATTGCGGATAAAGAGAAAGTAGTAGGCAAAGTAAAAAAGTGCCGCAAAAAACGACAGAAAACTAAAAATAAAGCCGACGAGGGTGATCAGCTCGAGCGGCTTGGTCGACTGGCTGCACACGCCATCCACCGCAAGACGGATCAGCGCCATCAGACGAAACTTGCTGCTGCCCCGTTTGCGCTCGGTGCGATCGTAGGGGATGCCGGTTTGCTTGTAGCCGAGTTGGGCAATCGTTCCCCGGATGTAGGGCGCGTCATCCCTGACTTTTCTGAGGTCTTCAATGACGACTCGATCGATCAATCGAAAGTCGCCGGCATCGACCGGCAGCTCGACGGTGCTGAGGCTAGCCAGAAGCCGATAGAAAAGTTTCCTGGCAGACTTCAGAACGAAATTTTCCGGGCGGCTTCTGCGGATTCCATAGACGACCTTGTAGCCTTGCTCCCAGGCGGCCAGGAAATCGCCAAACAGCTCCGGCGGGTCCTGCAAATCGGCATCGATCTGAATGGCGGCGGCGCCGTTGGCATTCAGGTAGTTCGTCAGGATCGAGGTCTGAAAACCGAAATTCCGGGTGAAGCGAAGCACGCGAATTCGATCGTCGCTGCGCGCTTCCTCTGCCAGCCGCTCGAACGTGGCGTCGGTGCTCGCATTGTCGGTAAAGAGGAATTCGAAATCGTAGCGGGAATGGGAGGCGGCCACAGCGCGCAGCCGTTCCAACAGCGGCTTGACGTTGTCGGCTTCATTCAGGACCGGTATCGAAATTGTAACCAGTCGCTTCAAATTGGTCACGCTACGTTCACCCAATCGTTGTGCTTCAAGCTGGGTGAACACGTCATCTTCGTCCATTGCAGCATGGCCGAAGAACGCGATTTCTTTCTGCTTGTCCAAGGTCGGCATTCGACGCCTCTAACATGGCGTTTTCCGCCGGAAGCAAAGCGCGGGGCCCGACCTCAGCCGGCTTCTTGCCGACCGCACACCGCTGACGTTGATTCCCCTCGATGCGGAAAGCGCGGACTCAGTTTGCCCTCGCGAGGCTTTAGGAAATATGAAAAGAGCTTATTCGGGCGGCCGGTATCAGCGGTTGTCTCTTAAATAGCCCTCGAGGGCCCAAAAGGATAAAGAGCTTAATGTCCTGTTAACGATATCGGTATCTCTCATTCTCGCCGGCGTGCTCTGTGATTGCTTCCACTTTGCTGGGCGCGCTGGAGCCCCCCACCTGCACCGTGTCTATTTGACTGATTGCCGAGCTCTCAGACGATCTTCTTCTGCCGCAGACCCGCGATCTCGTCCTTGTTGAAACCGAACTCCGCCAGCACTTCTTC
>CAVVLH010000014.1:0-16233 GCA_963748805.1 uncultured Alphaproteobacteria bacterium
GATGAAGTGGGTCGCCCAGATGCCAAAGCCGGTCGAGATCGCAGAAACCGTCAACCATATGCCGCGCAAGCGCCCGTTGGAACGACGGGCGTAACGCAGCAGCCTGATCGCAGCGACCGAGGCGATAATGCACACAAAGGCGGCAAGCGCGACGAGCTTGAGATCATGCTCGGTGGCGATACAATTATAAACCTTCAACATGAGGTATTCCGCTCTCGGACTCGTGGCCGTCGGCGGAAGCTACCTGTCACTCTGTGAAAGCCCCGTAAATTCGCTTACGGGGAGTAGCAGCCATGCATTCCGTAAGAATCCGGGAACAAGGCGAAACAAATCATGCGAGACCAAGGTCGGCGGGATGGACGTTGGTAAAGATCCGCTGAATGCTCGCCGGCTGCAAACCATAGAGATGCTGAAACAGACCTGCGAACATCGCGCGATAATCGGTCAGCACCGGATAGTCGCGGTTCTGGAACAGGGTCGCCTGTTCGACCTTGACCTGCTCGCCGGCGATACGCCCGCCATTGATGCCGCCGCCCATCACCCAGTAGACGCTGCCATGGCCGTGATCGGTGCCGCGGTCGCCATTCTCGCGGAAGGTGCGGCCGAACTCGGAGATCACCACCACCACGGTGTCGCGCCAACCTGAAGGCCCGATCTCTTCGGAGAAGCCCGCCAGGCCGCGGCCGAGTTCGCCGAGACGATCGGCGAGATAGCCGGTCGCGGCGCCCTGGTTGACGTGGGTGTCCCAGCCGCCGACATCGACAAAGCCGAGATTGAACTGCTCGCGCATCAGCCGGCCGATCCGCCGCGCCGACAGTTCAAAGCCGCGCGGCGAAACCGCGCCGCGATTGGCCGCGGTCATTTCTTCGGAGATCGAGCGATAGACGTCGTCGCGAACCCGGAAACCTTCCGACACCGACGAGGCCAGATCGCTCTGCGCATACATCTCCTTGATCAGACGCGCCTGGCGATCGTCGACGCCGGGCTTGCCGACGCTGTTGATGCCGATGTTCGGCGATCTGCGTCTTGCCGCGAAAGATCAGCGGCAACTGATCGGTAAACGAGATCGGCTTGGCGCGCGGCAAGCTCCGCCGCAAGCCGGCTCATGAAACCGGAACGATAATCGCGCGAACCGCCGGCCGCCTGGCCGAGCTCGATCGTGTCCTGGGTCTCGAAATGGCTGCGCGTGAGATCGTCCGACGGTGCCGGCGAACGGCACGAACGCGATCTCGCGTTTGGCCCACAGCGGATAGATGCTGTCGCGCAAGCGCCGGATGCAGGCCCCAATCCGCGTTCAGCGACAACGCCGCGTTCGGATTGCCGGCGTCGGGCCTGGCAATGCCGAGCGTCGGGCGCGCCGTGTGGTAGAAGTCGCTGCCGATGGGAACGACGACATTGGCGGCATCGTAGGCGCCGCGCAGGAACACCACGAGCAACCGCGCATCGGTCGCGGGCGCAGCCCAGACCCGGCCGGCGACCGTCAGCGGCAGCGGCGGCGGCGAAAGCCTTGATCAGTCACGGCGATTCATGGTGCGTTTCCTTCGTCTCAGCTACCGCATGAACTCGGCGACGACAGAAACAGCGTGTTCCAGTCCTGCGGCGACACCGCCTGATCGAGCGCGGCGGTCGTGGCCGGGCCCAGCGTCTGGCGCAGGCCGTTGAAGTAGAGCGCGTTCTGGATCAGCGGAAACGCCGGCTTTTCGACCGCGTTCGGTCCATCCGGCTTGAACAAGCCGGCCGAGCCCGAGCCGATCTGGCGCGCGATCTCGAAACGCAGCGTCATCTGGCCGGGCCCGTCCCATGACGCCGAAATCATCGAATAACCGTCCGGCGTTTCGTGATTGAACAGGCCTTCGCCGAGGCGATTGAGCCAGTTCTGGACGGGTGAGGTGTTGAGGATCACCCTGTCGTCATAGGCAAGCCGCACGGCCGAAAACACATAATGCACGGGGTCCTTGAACTTCGCGCCGGGCTTCAGCGAGGCGGCGAACTCCGGCGAATGGACCATGGTGGCGAGCACCGCGGCGATGTCGCCATCGGTCGTCTTGAAGGTCTGCGCCATCTTTTGCACCAGCGCATCCGGCGGATTGTCCGAAACGAAGTAAGTCGCAATCTGCTTCGAAAGATGCGTCGCGGTTGCCGGGTGGTGAACGAGAATGTCGATCGCCTCGTCGACTTCGGCAAAGCCCCTGCCCTTGATCTCGTGGCCAAGGAAGGTCTTGTCGCCATAGTCGTGCCGCGCCGGATTGAATTCGAACGCACCTTCGCGCAGCAACTGCGATTGCAGCTCGGGTTTGAGTTTCGGCTCTTCCGGTTTCGCATCGATGCCGACGCCGGTAAGAATCCGCGCCAGGGCCTCGACGTCGGCTTGCGTATAGCCGGAGCCGACGCCCATGGTGTGCAGTTCCATGATCTCGCGGGCGTAGTTTTCGTTGATGTGGCCGGCAGCGTTGTCGGTATTGTCGAGATAGCGCAGCATCGCCGGATGACGCAGCGTCGCAACCAGCAGGTCGCGGAATTTGCCGAGCGCATGCGCGCGGATCGCGTGGTCTTCGTAATCGCCGACGAGAATGCGCAGGTTCGACTTGTACTGGTGCACGTTGAAATGATTGAACCAGAACCAGGTCATGCGCTGACGCAACTGATCCGGCGCATAGAGCGCGTGCAGGATCGATCGCGACGCCGCCTGCTTCATCCGCTCGTTCATCGCCTGCTGATAGACCTGTTGGGCTGCCTTTTTCTGATCGGGATCGGCGACCTGATTGGCGCTCTTGGCCTGCGCGTCGAACGAGACCAAGACGTCGAAGGGAAACTTGTGCACATCCGCCATCGCCTCGATTTGCGATTTCGCCGCTTCCGGCAGCGGCGAGTTCGGTGCGGGGTGCAGTTGCTCGTTGAGCCAGCGCTCGACGCCGACGGCTTGCAGATGCGCCGCGCTCGAAGCGTTGATCCCGAAGGTGAGGCGATCGAGCAGGATCAGGTCATGCGGCGTCAGGTCGGCCGCCTGAGCTGTGGTCGTGAAGACGGCCGCGCCAATAATAACCCAGCCTAAGAGAATGCGTATCAGACCGCGGCGGAACTGGCTTGGATCGTTCGGTTCCATTAAATCGGGCTCGTCATGCTGTCCCCGCCCCCGCGAAAACGCCACGCCGCGAAAGGCGAGCTAATCTGACACATGACGCATGAATAGGCCCTGAACGGATACGGGAAAATCGTGGCAAAAAAATCGGCTAAAAAGATTCATGGCGGAAAGAATTACCTTCCCGCCATAATCAAACTGAAACGGCAACATGCCGATTACTGCAAAACCTTGAAGTCGCGTTCGTCGTACAGCGCGCCGCCGATCGGCTGCAACTCTTCACGAAAGGTGCGCGCGGTCTTGCCCGAAACCCAGGCATTCTTGTCGGCCTGCGATTTCCAGGCCTCGATGACGGTAAAATGATTCTTGCGGTTGGCCTGCACGACATCGTCAAACCGGAGATTGCCCGGTGCGGCGCGGCCGGCCTCGACGAAAGCCTTCACTTTCGTCGTTCCGGACTCGAGCTGGGTCGGAATCACGTCGACATGGGTCAGGCCCACGATCGATTGTCCGTTGGTCGGCTTTGCAGGGCCAACCGCCTGGTCGGCGTGGATGCGCTCGTCGTAAGCAGCACTTCGCAACGGATCGAGCGCGGCGCGAAACTTGGTGCTCGCGTCGGTGGCGGCAAAGGCCTGCTTGTCAGCCGGCGACTGCCATCGCTCGACAAGCGCGAAATGGGCGGGATCAGAAATCCGCTGAAGCGCGGTGACTTCGAGCGCGCCCTTGGCCTTCCGTGCTTCCGCGGCGTAGCCGAGAATCAGTTTTCTGCCCTCGGACGCCTTGGCGGGCGCGACTTCCGTATAGGCCACGATGGTGACGGGCTGACTCGTATCTTGTGCGCCGGCCGTTACGCCAGCCGAAACAAGACCGGCGACGGCCACGACAGCCGCCAGAAAGGAACGATGCATTGGCTATTTCCTCCGGAAATGACGGGGACCCTCGTTTGAGAGGGGTCCTTTGAAACGACTAAACTCCAGCCGCGGTACAAGTCTGCTCCCTCGCCCCGCATGCGGGGAGAGGGCTGGGGTGAGGGGGAGTTTCCAAGCGTACAGTCTATGGAAAGTCCCCTCACCCGTAACGCATCTACCGATGCGTTACGACCTCTCCCCGCAAGCGGGGAGAGGTGAAGCGAACTTCAACTCCCTACGGCTTGGCACGCTATCTTGACCGCACGGGACCGTCCGGCGTCAAGCCTCGGGGTCCCGTGCAACCGGAATAAAATGCAGGGAAAACTGCGCGCCGCCCATCACCCGCCGCTCGACCTCGATGCGGGCGCCGTGCAGTTCGGCGATGCGTTGCACGATTGACAGGCCCAGTCCCGAACCGCCCTGGCTATTGCGATCGCGCCGCCAGAAGCGATGGAAGATCAGCTCGCGCTCTTCATCCGAAATGCCCGGGCCGCGATCCTGCACGGTCACCGTGCCGCTATCCTCGACGACGAATTCCACCACCGTATCCCTCGGCGCGTGGCGGATGGCGTTTTCGGCGAGGTTGCGGATCGCGCGCTTGATCATCTCGGCATTGCCCTTGACGAGAACCGGCGCGGAGGCCCCTAACAGCGCAATTTCGCGGCCCTGTTCGAGCGCGAGCGGCGCGATGAAGCCGGCGACTTCGGCGCTTGCGGCTTGCAGATCGGCAACCTCCGCGGGGTCGATCGCAAAGGCTTCGAGCTCGGCAATGTCCAAAAGCTGCCCGACCACCCGGCTCATCGCCTCGATATCCTGACGCAGCGCTGTCGCAATGCCGGGATTATCGAGGGTCTCGACGCGGGTGCGCAGGATGGATAACGGCGTGCGCAACTCATGGGCCGCATCCGCGGTGAATTCGCGTTGCAGGCGGAAGCCCTCATCGAGACGATCGAGCGCCTTGTTGATCGCGGACACCAGTGGCCGGACTTCGGTCGGAATTTCCTGCAATGGAAGGCGAATGTCGGTACGCGCGGGCGTGATGTGCTGGGCGATTTCGGACGCCTGCCGCAGCGGCAACAGCGCGCGGCGGAAGATCGCGATATCGATGACGAGCAACACCAGCAGGATCGGCAGCGTGATCCAGCCGACGTGCCGGTAGAAGTCCTCGACAATATCGTCGATCAGAACGTCGCTGTTGGCGAGGTCTTCGGCCGCCTGCACCCAAACCGTCTTGCCGCCGATCGAACGGCGGACGCTGGCCCCTGAAATCGCGGCTTCCCCCATGCGGGTTTCCAAAAATTGCACCGTGCCGGCGCGCGGATCGGCGGCGAAGATCGGCGCGTTGTTGGGAAGCGAGGAAAACAGCGTCCTGCCGGTGTCATCGATCACGGCATAGGAATATCGCCCATAGGGCTGCGAGTAGAATCCTTGCAGGTTCGGCGGCAAAGCGAGCGAGAGCCGGCCGTCGGGCTCGAGCACGAGATGCGCGGCCAATGAGACCGCTTGCTCTTCCATCGCATCGTTATGGATGTTGTTGGTGGCCATACTCAATAGCCACGACAGCGCTACCGACATCAGGACCGATGTGATCGCCACCGCGATCACATGCAGGATCACGATGCGCGAGATGATCGAGTCAAACCGGATCACGCTTTTCCTCGGCGATGAGATATCCAACGCCGCGGATGGTGTGGATCGTCACCTTGGCGCCGCGGTCGGAAAGCTGCTTGCGCAGGCGATGGACATAGACTTCGACGGCATTGGAGGCGACGTCGCCTGAAAGCCCGAAAATATGATCCTCGACCTGCTTCTTCGAGACCACCCTGCCCTTGCTGCGCATCAGAAGCTCCAGCACCGCGGTCTCGCGGGCCGACAGCATCTGCGGCTGATCGTCGATCAAAGCCTGCCGGCCGCGCAGGTCGAATTCGAGATTGGCGATGTGCAGGGAATTGCCGAGTTGCTGACCCGGCCGGCGCAACTGCGCTTCCAGCCGCGCCACCAGTTCCTCCAGCGCGAACGGCTTGACCATGTAATCGTCGGCGCCGCTGCGCAACCCCGAAACGCGGTCCTGCAAGCCGCCGCGCGCGGTCAGCACCAGCACCGGCGTCGAATCCTTGCGGTGGCGCAATTCGCGCAGCACCGCAAGGCCATCGCCATCGGGCAGACCGAGATCGAGAATAACGGCCGCGTAGGTCGTGGTCATCAGCACGGTGCGGGCTTCCGCCGCGGTCGCGAGCAGGTCGACCTCATAGCCGGCCGTCCGCAGGCCCTTGGCGAGCAGTTCGGACAATGTCGCATTGTCTTCGACGACCAGTAGACGCATCGCGCGGCCTGCCAGCGGGGAATTCTCACCCGCCAGCTTTGCGGCCTTTTAGCTCGCACGACAAGCTCGCAAACATCGGCGGGGTTAACGGGAACCGTTCGCCGTAAGGCTGATGTAAGAATTTCGCACCCCAACCGTCATTCCGGGGCGCGAGTGAAACGAGCGAGCCCGGAATCTATTCCTCCCGGCATTCCAGTGGAGCCATGGATTCCGGGCCCGCGCCTTCAGCGCAAAATAGCTCCGCTATTTCGTCGCAACGGCGCATCCCGGAATGACGTGGGTGCTGGATCGCACAACCTATTTCGAAAGATACTTCCGCAGGATTTCGGTGAGTTTTTCCGGTCCGGTCTGCGGCGGCATGAAGCCGAGATATTCGCCGTTGCGACCCATCAAATAGATCATCCCGGTGTGGTCGATCGCATAGTCGCCGTCGCGCGTGGGTGGCGTCTTCGCGTAAAACGCCTTGTAGGCATTGGCGACCTTCCGGATTTCTTCCGGCGTGCCGGTGAGCCCGATGAGGCTGTTGTGAAACGCGCGGACATATTCGGCGAGCACTTTGGTGTCCCGTTCCGGGTCCACCGTAATGAAGATCGGCTGCACGCCGTCGGCGGCGGGGCCCAAGGCATCGAGCGCCTGGCCGATCGCCATCAGGTCGGCGGGGCACACATCAGGGCAAAACGTGTAGCCGAAATAGACGATCATCAGTTTGCCGCGAAAATCGCGGTCACTGCGTTGGCGGCCGTTTTGATCGGTCAGCGTGAACGGACCGCCGACCGTGCCGCGGCCGTACATCAGATCGTCCATCATCTGCGCGGCGGCGGCTTGATCAGGTGGGGCGTCTTCGGCGGCCGAGGCGGCATTGCTATCGAAAAACAAGAGCGCGACCAGAAGCCGCATGCGTACTCTTAATCCCTCCCCCCGCGAGCGTGAGCGAGTGGTGGGGAGGGATAAAGAAGTGCGTGCGCCAGCGCTGCCAAACATGACACCGTTCGAAGCGGTCAAACGCCGAAGCTGATGCGGGTGCCGGTCGTGGTGGTCAGCACCTTGCCCGGCAGCTGCCGCTGCGCTTCCTGGGTAAAGTTTAATCCGCTGCAATGCATCGGAATCAGCACATCCGGGTTCAGCTTGCCGATCTCGGCGACCACCTGCGTCAGGTAGTCGGCCGGCGCCGGCCCGAGATGAAAACCGCCCATGATCGCGTGCACCTTGTCGATGCCGGAGACTTCCATCGCCTGCCGCACCGAATTGACAATGCCGGCATGGCCGCAGGAGGAGATCACGATCAGGCCCTTGTCCTTGAGGTTGAAGCAGGTCGCGTGCTCGTGGATGTGCTCGTCGGGCACGATCTTGCCTTCCATTTCGGCCGGCAGATAATGGCTCCAGTTGCAGCCGGCGCCGTCCTTCTGCTTGAACTCGACCAGCGAGTTCGGCAGCACCTTTTCGATCGAGTTTCGCTTGATCTTGCCGGTGGTGAACGCCACGTCGGAGATCACGGTCGGCGTTTCGCACAGCATCACCTTGACGTCGCGTTTGGCAAGGTCGCGGCGGTCGAGCATGCCATAGTCGCTCAGGTCTCCGCCCGGTCCGCTCCTTGTGTAGCGCTGGCAGAAATTGTCCTCGCCGCCGGCATACATCGTGAGGTCGGCGGGCATCGATTTGCGATGCTTGTCGAGGAAGCCGATCATGCCGCCGAGATGGTCCCAATGGCCGTGGCTCATGATCAGCGCGTCGACCTTGGAAGGATCGACTTTCAACAGCTCCATGTTGCCGTTGATCGCCTCGGGCGTCCAACCGTAATCGAGCAGCAGCGTGCGTTTGAGGTCGCCGCGCCGCGGCTCCAGAAACAGCGACAGGCCCCATTCGCTGTGCAGCGGCAATAGCGAATTCGCCGAGCGGCCAGGCTCGGTCTTCACGCCTGCCACTTCGGCGGGCTTGAAGAAGATGTCGCTGGCGCTGTCGACGATCACGCGCACGCTGAGCTTGTCGATGACAGGCACGGCAATAGGACCGGCCTTGGCGAGCTCAATGCAGGAAAATCCGCCCGTGGCGGCAGCGGCGAAACCGGCTGACATTTTCAGCGCATCGCGTCGATTGAAATTGGGCATGCTTCCTCCCCCGGGAAATCCGCGGCGACAATAAAAAGCCAGGAGGCCGGTGTGTCAACGCAAATGGCTGCGCTTTGCCGTCGCGCATGGTGACTGTGCCCCTGGCCGCGTGGTATCCGGTTGAGTGATCTCGTTCCGGAGGACGCCATGAGGCCATCCGCTTTGCCCGACGCCGCAACTGCGCAAGAACGCGGGTCGATCGGGGAAGTGTTCGCGGCCTTTCTCAAACTCGGCCTGACGTCCTTTGGCGGGCCGGTCGCCCATCTCGGCTATTACCGGCAGGAGTTGGTGATCCGCCGGCGATGGCTCGATGAAGCGAGCTATGCCGATCTCGTCGCGCTTTGCCAGTTTCTGCCGGGCCCGGCATCGAGCCAGGTCGGCTTTTCGCTCGGCGTGCTGCGCGGCAATGGTCTTCTCGGCGGGCTGGCGGCGTGGCTGGCCTTCACCTTGCCCTCCGCCGTGATCATGTTCGCATTCGCACTTGGAGCGGCGCATTTCACCGGCCCGGTCGCGGAAGGCTTTCTGCACGGGCTGAAGCTTGTCGCGGTCGCCGTGGTGGCGCAAGCGGTCTGGGGCATGGCGCAAAGCCTGACGCCGGATCGCCCGCGCGCGGCGATTGCGCTCGCGGCACTTGCCGTCGTCGTGTTGTTTCCGGGATCGCTGGCGCAGATTGCGGCGATCGTACTCGGCGCGGTTCTCGGTCTGTGGTTCTGCCGGAGCGAGGCTTCGGCTGTCCCGGGCCGGCTGGACTTTCCGGTGACGCGCTTGAACGGCGGTGTCGCGCTTGGCTTGTTCGCGGCGCTGCTGTTGCTGGTGCCGGTCGTTACCACAGCGACCGGCTCGCATGCGCTCGCCGTGTTCGACGCCTTCTACCGTTCCGGCGCGCTGGTGTTCGGCGGCGGCCATGTCGTGCTGCCGCTGTTGCAGGCCGAGGTGGTGACGCCCGGCTGGGTCAGCAACGAGGCGTTCCTCGCCGGCTATGGTCTGGCCCAGGCCGTGCCGGGACCACTGTTTACGTTTGCGGCCTATCTCGGCGCGGTCATGAACACACCTCCGAACGGGCTGGCGGGCGCAATCATTGCGCTGATCGCGCTGCTGCTGCCCGGCATGCTGCTGGTCTACGGCATGCTGCCGTTCTGGGACAGCTTTCGCACCCGTCCCGCGGCGCAGGCTGCGATGCGCGGCACCAACGCCGCCGTGGTCGGCATCCTTGGCGCCGCCCTTTACCATCCGGTCTGGACCGGCGCGGTCGCAACCCCGCGCGACTTTGCGCTCGCGCTTCTGGGCTTCCTGCTGCTGACGGTCTGGAAGTGGCCGTCATGGGTCGTGGTCGTACTGATCGCAGGCGCCGGGACGCTGTCGTCGCTCATTTGATCAAGCAAGGCGCAAACGACATGGCCGCTTCCCCGTGGAACGGATTGAAGGATCGCTTTGGCCCAACTATCGTGCCGGCGTATGAGAACATTCCATCGTATCACGCCTCGGCTGTTGCTGGCACTTCTTGCCGTTTTAGCCGCGATCGGCGCGTCGCATCCGGCGCTTGCGCAGGCCAATTATCCGAATCGTCCGGTGCGCATCGTCGTGCCGTTTGCAGCCGGCGGCGTCGCGGACTCGACCGCGCGCATCGTCGCGGACAAACTCGGCGAAAAGTTCGGCCAGCGCTTCTATGTCGAGAATCAACCCGGCGCCGGCGGCATCACCGCCGCGCGCACGGCGCTCGGTGCAGCGGCTGACGGCACTACGCTGATCATGCTGACCAACGGTACCGCCGTCAGCGTGTCCCTGTTCGAGAAACTGCCGTTCGATCCGGTCAAGGATTTCACGCCGGTCTCCAGTCTTGGATTCTTCGACTTCGCGTTCGTCACCAGCGCCGCTTCCGGCTTCAAGACGCTCGGCGAGTTCATCGCTGCCGCCAAGGCCAAGCCCGGCGCGCTCAATGTCGGCACCATCAATGTCGGCTCGACACAGAACCTCTCCGCCGAACTGTTCAAGACCGCAGCCAATATCGACTTCACGCTGGTGCCGTTTCGCGGCAACCACGAGGCTGAAGTGGCGCTGTTGCAGGGCAACGTGTCGCTCGTGGTCGACAGCTATTCGGTGCTCCAGGGCAATATCGCCGACGGCAAGCTTGTTGCGCTGGCGTCCTCCGGCGCGGTGCGCTCGGAATCGACGCCTACGCTCGCCACCGTGCAGGAGAGCGGTGTGGCCAGCTATGACGTGGTGTCGTGGAATGCGCTGTTCGCGCGATCAGGCACGCCGCCGGAGGTCATCAAGACGCTGAACAGCGCGTTGCAGGAGATATTGAGCAATGCCGAAACCAAAAAGAAAATGCTCGCGCTCGGCATCGAGGCCAAGGCCGGACCGCCGGAAGCGATCGAACAACGCCTGGTCTCCGACATCGAGAAATGGCGGGCCGTGATCGAGAAGGCGAAAATTCCCAGGCAATAAATCCGTCCCATGACCAGGAGAGAAACGCCCACGATGACTTCTCCATCGAGCGATCCCAAGCAATGGAATGTCGGCCTGATCGGCTATGGCGAGGTCGGCCGCATCCTCGCCGAAGACCTGCGCCAGCAGGAGATCAAGGTCACAGCTTATGACATCAAGCTGCGCAGCGACCAGACCGGCGGCGCGCTGCACGAGCACGCCGCGCAACACGGTGTGACGCTGACATCATCGCATGCGGATCTGGCCGCGCAATCGGATCTCATCGTCTCGGCGGTGACCGCGAGTCAGGCCGTGCCGGTGGCTAAGGCGTGCGCGGCCGCGGTCAAAAAAGGCGCGTGGTATCTCGACTTCAACTCGGCCTCGCCCGGCGCCAAGCAGCGCGCGGCCGCACTGATCGATGCGGCCGGCGGACGTTATGTCGAAGGCGCGGTCATGACCTCGGTGCCGCCCTATCGGATCAAGGTGCCGCTGCTGCTCGGCGGCGGCGACGCGGCTGCGCTGGCACCGCAACTTGTCGCCTTGGGTTTTGCCGCCAAGGTCGCCAGCGACAAGTTGGGCGTCGCATCCGCGGTGAAGATGTGCCGCAGCGTGATGATCAAGGGGCTTGAGGCGATGGTGATCGAGAGCTTCACCACCGCGCGTGCCTATGGCGTGGAGGATGCGGTGCTGGCCTCGCTGAAGGAAACCTTTCCCGGCATCGACTGGGAGAAGCAAGGCGCTTATTTTTTCCAGCGCGTGATCGAGCATGGAAGGCGTCGCAGCGAAGAGGTGCGCGAGGTCGCCGAGACCGTGCGCGAAATTGGGCTAGAGCCTTGGTCGTCGCAAGGCACCGCCGAGCGTCAGGCCTGGGTGGCAGACTTGGCCGATGAAGGCCTGTTCGGACAGCGCGGCACGAAGGGTTTTGCGCGAAGTGCGGATTGGCGGACTGAAGCTGATCGAATCCTCGGGACGGTCAAGAAGCCCA
Source organism: uncultured Alphaproteobacteria bacterium (assembly GCA_963748805.1). Lineage (GTDB taxonomy): Bacteria > Pseudomonadota > Alphaproteobacteria > Rhizobiales > Xanthobacteraceae > Bradyrhizobium. The sequence goes on from CAVVLH010000014.1 coordinate 11,828, forward strand.
AGTCGTGATGTCGGCGTTGCGAACGCAGGGACCCATAACCATAGGCCTTCGTTTGCGCAAAGGACATCTACTCTCTCACAATACGGATTGATTCCGCGGTATGGGTCCCCGCGCCAGTGCGCAATTGCGCACAAGGCGGGGACGACGAGTGGATAGAGCGTCGAGATAAAAGAAAGCCACGATATGCCCTTCGAAAAAACACCCGGCTGGCTCGACTGGTATGCGCAGCCCTCAAAGCCGCGCTTCAAATTGCCGGAAGGCGCGGTCGATACGCATTGCCATGTGTTCGGCCCGGGCGATGAATTCCCTTTCGCCGCGACGCGCAAATACACGCCCTGCGACGCCTCCAAAGCGCAGCTGTTTGCATTGCGCGATCATCTCGGCTTTGCACGCAATGTCATTGTGCAGGCGACCTGCCACGGCGCCGACAATTCGGCCGTGGTCGATGCGCTCGCCGCGGCGCAGGGGCAAGCGCGCGGGATCGCGACGGTGAAGCGCAGTGTCAGCGATGCGGAATTAGAGGCACTGCACGACGCCGGCATCCGCGGCGTGCGTTTCAACTTCGTCAAGCGGCTGGTGGACTTCACGCCGAGGGACGAACTGATGGAAATCGCAGGCCGCATTGCGAAGCTCGGCTGGCATGTCGTGATCTATTTCGAGGCGGTGGATTTGCCGGAGCTGATCGATTTTTTCAGCGCCTTGCCGACGACGGTGGTGGTCGATCACATGGGGCGGCCCGACGTCACCAAGCCGGTCGACGGGCCGGAATTTAACCGGTTCGTGAATTTCATGGAGCGCCACGAAAACGTGTGGTCGAAGGTCAGTTGCCCGGAACGGTTGTCGGTTTCAGGGCCGCCGGCGCTTGATGGCGAGCAAAACGCCTATCGGGACGTGGTCCCCTTCGCCAGGCGCCTGGTCGAGACTTTCCCCGACCGCGTTCTCTGGGGCACGGACTGGCCACATCCCAATCTAAAGGGCCACATGCCCGACGATGGCCTTCTGGTCGACTTTATTCCGCACATTGCGGTCACGCCCGAGCTCCAACAGAGGCTGCTCGTGGCTAACCCAATGCGGCTTTACTGGCCTGATGCAGCGCAATAACGCGGAAACCTGTAGCGTTTTCGAGCGAAGTGGGAACCGGTTCGCGTAAAGAAAACGCGTCAAAACGGAAGGCTAGTGCACCGTCTCGAAACGGTATTCCTCCCCCTCGTCCCCCAGCGACATGATGGTATAAAGCCGCTGCAACTCTTCCTCGAGGTGCTCATTGACGAGCATCAGCGCCTCAAGCGCTCCCCGCATGTTGCCATCGCAAGATGCTATGATTTTTTCGATAGCAACTTCAGTCCGCTTGTACGCCATTGGTAATCCCCTACTGAACACCCGCGATGCCAATATCTGTGGTTGATTGGGGCAAAATTCGGCGTCGGAAGGGATCATTTAATGGCGTGGCGGAGTTTTCCCCCGCCGATTCGGCATGGCTCTTTTTGCCCCGATTTGGACAAGGATTCCGGCCGTCACCGCGGCAAAACATGAACGAATAAGCCGGCCGGTCAGGCGGCGACCGCCAGGCCCCGCGGGCTGACAACGTATTCCTTCAGGACGTTGTCTTTCGTATCGACCTCAACCAGAGATACGTCATAGGTCCAGAGATCGGCGAGATGTTGCAGCACGCGCCGGGCGTCGGTCTCGTTCAGCGTGGCGCCTTTCACCACGACATGGCGCAGCATCAGCCGGCGGTCGCCGGCGAGATCGACATCGACCACTTCGATGTTGGGATCGATATGACCGACGTCATATTGCCGCGCCAGCTCGCGGCGAATACGGCGATAGCCGCGCGCATCGTGGATCGCATCGACCTTGATGCCTTCGGTGAATTCGGGATCGTCGTGCAGGTGGAACATGCGCCAGCTTCGCATCAGCTTCGGCGACAGGAACTGGCTGATGAAACTCTCGTCGCGGTAATTGGCCCAGACCTGACGCAGCGTGCCCATGACGTCGCCGGTGCCCGCGATATCCGGAAACCATTCGCGGTCCTCGTCGTCGGGCTCGGTCACGATACGCTCGATGTCCTGCATCATCGCAAAGCCGAGCGCATAGGGATTGAAATCCGAGAAACGCTGGTCGTCGAACTCGGGCTGGAACACCACATTGGTGTGGGATTGCAGGAATTCGAGGAAATTGCCGTCGGTGAGCCGGCCTTGTTCGTGCAGGCGGTTCATGATGCGGTAGTGCACGTAGGTCGCGGTGCCCTCGTTCATGACCTTGGTCTGGCTCTGCGGATAAAAATATTGCGCGATGTGGCGCACGATCCGCAACAATTCGCGCTGCCAGGGCTGTAGCCGCGGCGCGGTCTTTTCCAGGAAATAAAGAATGTTTTCCTGCGGCAGGCCTAAGAGCTTGCGCCGCCGCTCGGTATTGAGGATCTCGGTGCTCTTTGCCGGCCCCGTCGGCACCGTGCGCCACAGATCGTTGAACACGCTCTGCTCATGCTCGCGGCGCTCACGCGCGCGTTTTTCCTCGGAGCGAAGATCGAGGTTCTTCTTGCCGGGATAGCGATCGATGCCGTGCGACATCAGGGCGTGCGCGGCATCAAGCGTCATTTCGACCGCAAGCCGGCCATAGCGCTCCTCGCAGCTTGCGACATAGCCCTTGGCGAAATCGAGATAATCGAGAATGCCGTCGGCGTCCGTCCATTGCCGGAACAGGTAGTTGTTCTTGAAGAAATGGTTGTGGCCGAAGGCGGCGTGCGCGATCACCAGCGTCTGCATGGTCGCGGTGTTTTCTTCCATCAGATAGGAAATGCAGGGCGAAGAATTGATCACGATCTCATAGGCGAGGCCCATCAGTCCCTTGCGATAGAAGGTTTCGTGATGGGCGAAGCGCTTGCCGAACGACCAGTGCTTGTAGAACAGCGGCATGCCGGAGGAGGAGTAGGCATCCAGCATCTGCTCGGCGGTGATGATCTCGATCTGGTTCGGATAGGTATCGAGACCAAGCTCGCCATGCGCGATCTCCTCGCAGGCATCGTGGATACGCTGCAACTGCCGGAAATCCCAATCGGCGCCTTCGAACAGGCGTTCTGTCATGGCGCGGCTTTCTCCTGGTTTCGGCGGCGCTGGAACAAATCGTGGAACACCGGGAATATCTCGCTGCGATTGGAGACCTTGCGCATCGAGAGCGGCGCGCCTTCGCTGCGCAGGCGCTGGTACAGCGTCCAGAGCGAGGAGTCCGGCATCTCGAAGGTCGAGCCAGACGCCTCGCCGACTTCGAGATAGGCGAAAAACTGACTCACCGGCAGAATGTTTTCCGTCAACAGCCGCCCGGTCAGCGCGCTGTCGGCAATGGAGTTGTCGCCATCGGATGCTTGCGCGGCATAGATGTTCCAGTCGGAGGGACGGAAACGCGAGCGCACGATATCGTTCATCGCCTGTAGCGCGCTCGACACCATGGTGCCGCCGGAGGCCGGGCCGTGGAAGAACGTCTCCTCGTCGACTTCCTCGGCACGGTCGGTGTGGCGGATGAAGACGATCTCGACATGCCGGTAGCGGCGGGTGAGAAAGACGTAGAGCAGCATGTAAAACCGCTTGGCGAGGTCCTTCATGTGCTCGGTCATCGAGCCCGACACGTCCATCAGGCAGAACATCACCGCCTGCGCCACCGGCTTCGGCACGGTATCGAAGCGCCGGTAACGGATGTCGATCGGGTCGATGAAGGGGATGCGCTTGGCCTTGGACTTGAGCGCCTCGATCTCGGCGAGAAGTTCAAAGCGGCGCGCTTCGTCCGCGCAGGTCTCGAGCTCCACTTCCAGCTCGGCGATCGCCTCCGGCCGCGGCCGCCTGAGCGCGATACGCCGCGCCAAAGCGAGCTGCACGGTGCGTTTGATAGAAATGTTCGCGGGCGAGCCCGAGGTCGAATAGCCGGCGCGCTGAAGTCCCTCGCTTTCGGCTTCCGCCAGCTTGCGCTTGGCGAGGTCCGGCAGTTCGAGATCGTCGAGGAACAGGTTGACGAACTCGTCGCGCGACAGCACGAAACGGAAATCGTCCTCGCTATCGCCCTCGCCTGGTTGCGAACCGCGGCCACCGCCGCCCTTCGGGCGTTCGATGATATCGCCTTCGACGAACTTCTTGTTGCCCGGCAACACCCGGTCGCGCGTGCCGCCTTCGGTACGAAAACGAGGCTCGTGCATCCCGTCGAGCGGGATACTGACCTCGCCTCCCTCCAGGACATCCTTGATGTCCCGGCCTTCAGAGGTTTTCTTGACGGCGCCCTGAACCAGCGCCTTGGCGCGGCGCAGGAACCTCTGGCGGTTTTCCAGGCTCTTCGAGCCTGGATTCAAGCGCCGATCAACTATGAACATCGCCACTAGCAGCTCCGATTCCGAAGTTCGTGCTTAGCCGGCTTGTTTC
>CAVVLH010000015.1:0-181494 GCA_963748805.1 uncultured Alphaproteobacteria bacterium
TCAGGCGATCACGTGCATCGTGCCGGAGGGCGTTAGCGCTATCTATTGTACCCGCCGCGCCGATCGCAACGATCCGGCCGTCCTCGATCAGCAGGTCCTTCTGATTGGTCATGCCTGATTGGGAATCGACCACGAGGCCGCCGCTGATAAGCAGGCGTTCGCTTCCGCTCATGAGCCTATCCCCGGAGGGTGCGTCTCGATCCAATGACGCGCGATTTCCGAACGGCCGGCAAACCAAAGTCCTTGATGCTGGCCGGCAAAGTCGAGAAACCGCGTGATCGCCCCGAACCGGGCCGGCTGCCCCGAAATGCGGCTGTGCAGGCTAACGGTCATCATGCGCGGATGACGGGCGCCTTCGGCATAGAGTACACGAAAGGTCGAGGCGAGGTGATCATAGAAATCCTCGGCCGTGCCGAGCTTGGCGGTCGCCAGGCGATTGTCGTTGTTCGTGAAGCTGTGCGGAACCACCAGATGCGGCTGATCGCCGACCTTGACCCAATAGGGCCAATCATCCGCATAACTGTCGGAATCGTAAAGGAAGCCGCCGTGCTCGACGAGCAACGCGCGGGTGTTTTCGCTCGCCGAGTAACGGCTTTGCCAGCCGAGCGGGCGGCGGCCGGTTGCTCGTTCGATGTTGGTGACGGCCCGAGCGACGATTTGCCGTTCCTCGTCCTTGCCGAGCCGGTAGTGGCGGACAAAGCGATCGCCGTGGCAGCAGAGATCGAAACTGGAATCTCGGATCGCAGCCGCAATAGCGGGATTGCGTACCAATGCCTGCGCGCAGACGTTGACCGTGAGTGGAATCCCGCGCTCGGCCATGAGGTCGGTGATCCGCCAGAAGCCGACGCGCGAGCCATACTCAAATAATGATTCCGCGACGAAATCGCGCGTGCCGGCGACAACTTCACCGGGGACGGCGTCGGTAAGGGCCGTCTCTGTCGCGGCATCGCCATCCGGTATCGACGGCTCTGCGCCTTCCTCGACGTTGAGAACAAGCACCAGCGCAAGTCGCGCGTCGTTTGGCCAGCCGGCTTTGGGCGGGGTCGTGCCGTAGCCAACGAAATCCCGCTCGCCATCAGCTTTCATTGCGTGCGCCTGGCGGCAGCCAACGCATCCCCGGCCTTCTCGGCAAAACTCAGTAACCGCTGATCGCCGCGTGGCCCAGCGATCAGCGACAGACCGACGGGACAACCATCGATCATGGTGGCGGGAATGTTGATCTGTGGTAACCGGCAAAGGCTCGCTACGCAGGTCAGCGCCAACGTCTTTTCGCGGAATTCGACCTGGGCGGAAACCGGCGCATCGCGGTGTGGTGGAAGGTCATGCGCGGTCGGCAACACCAATACGCCGTCGTCACCAAGCAAAGTAACCAACCGATCGGTAAGCGCCTCTCGCTTCACCACGGCGGCCGCGAATTTTATTGGATCGACATGCGAGGACAGTTCAATACGTTCGGCGACCGCCTGGCTGAGTCTTCGGCCCGGAGCCTTGCTCCAGGCGCCCAGCGTCGACCACAGATCGTAGAGCTGCAGCGGCCGAAACGTGTCGAGCCAGAAATCGACGCCTTCGACAAATAGCGTGACCTCGCTTGTCGCACCGAGTGATCGTGCCGCCGGCAGCAGCGCCTCGCCGACCGACCTGACCGGGATATTGAACGCATCGCGTGCAAGCAGAAGGCGTGTTGCGCCGATCTCTCCGACCGGACCGAAATAGACCTCGCCGACGCGCCTTAGCGTCCCGGCGTCACGTGCCAACCAGCCGACGGTGTCAAAACTTGGTGCCATCGCCATGATGCCGGCCACCGACAGGCGGCCAAACGTGGTTCGCAAGCCGTAAAGTCCGCAAAAACTCGCAGGCACGCGGACCGATCCGCCGGTATCGGTGCCGAGTGCGAAATCGCAGAGGCCGGCCGCCACCACCGAAGCGGAGCCGCTTGACGATCCACCGGGTACGCGGCTCGGCGCCTTCGGATTGATCGGGGTGCCGAAATGCGGATTCATCCCGAACATCCCGCATGCCAGTTCGTCGGTGTAAGTCTTGCCCACGAGGTGCGCGCCCGCCATGAGTATAGAAAGCACTGCGGGAGCAGTCGCAACCGCGGGAGTTGCGTCCCGCAATCGATCCGGATTGCCCCAACCCGATTTGAAGCCGGCGACGTCCATCAGATCCTTGGCCGCAAAGGACAGATCCGAGAGCCGTCCATCCTGCGTCAATTTGAGCGAGGCAGGACCATGCTCCACGAAACCATGCCGGCCGATATCTTCGAGGCTGTACACGCAGGTTTACTCGGCGGCTTCGGAAACGTTCGGATCGCCGGGCAGGCCATAACTGCCCATGAATCGCTCGACCGCACCTTTTGGAGCGTCCCAGTCGAAAAACCGGAACGAGTTTCCGCGTGTCACCAATGGCGCGCCGGAGTAGAACATTTCATATTGCAGATGACGCGAGCCGAATTCGGAGCCGACCGCGTCCCACGCGAGTTTCATCAGCTTGACCCGCTGTTCCGAATTCGCGATCGGAGATCGCTGGGTCTTGTGGATAATGGCGTTTGTCTCCGGCGTCGCAAAATCGGCGTAAGAAGAGGGGACCATGATCATGCCGCCGCCGGACAGCGAGCGAATCGCTTCGACCACCTCCGGATAGGTCGTCTGCGCGATGACCTGGGCGGTACACAGCAGACTCCGATCCGGCACGTAAAAGCCGTTGAAGCTTTCGCCCTTGAGTTCCATCGCGATCACCAGCGCCTCGATGTTGCTGACCTTGGCCGCCAGCAGCCCGAGCGTTTCGCGGACTTGCGGATAGTTGATGATGTTGTTGGTCTCGGCAATCTTGCGCGCCAACCCGAGCAGGAAGCGGAGCTTGACCGTCAGGCGGACAATGCACTGATAGTTCTGAAAAACGTGGGCGCGGGTGTCGTGCCACTGCGCCTGCGCCATCTTCAGGTCCTTGAAGACGAAGACCCGATCCCAAGGTATCTTCACGTCATCGAAACATACGACCGCGTCGTTTTCATCGAACCGGGACGACAGCGGATAATCGAAGGTAGACGTTGCGCTTCGTTCATAGCTGCGCCGCGACAGCAGGCTGAGGCCCTTGGCGTCGAGCGGTGTCACGGCGGTGAAAGCATAGGCTTCGTCGCCGGCCTGCAAAGCCTGGAAGCCCGACACCAGCAATTCATTCGCCATGACGCCGCTGGTGGCGAGCATCTTTGCGCCGCGGATGGTAATTCCTTCGCTGTCCTCGTCGACCACGGATGCGACGAGATGCGGGTCGGGCTGTCCGCCCGCAGACTTCGCCTTGTCGGATTGCGGGTTGATAATCACGTAGGACAGAAAGAGATCGTTGTCTCTTGCGTATTGAAAATATGATTCCAGTGCGGCCGCACGCGCCGTATCATAGTTGCGGAACGCAGCAAGGCCCATCCGAAAGCCAGCCAGCGTCGAGGCGACATGATCCGGCGACCGGCCGATCATGCCGCAGGACAAACTCGACCATGTTTCGATCGCTTGCCGTCGTTTGACCAATTCGCCGAACGTTTTGGGGAGCTGCCAGGCCAAATTTACCCTCTCCCCGCTGGTGGGCGAAGGGAACGTCATTTGCTCGAGATTTTCCGGCGCGGCCTGATAGTCGTAAAGGCTTGCCGCGCTGGCGATCGCACCGCGAAAATTGCTGTCGGTCGTTACGTCAGTTACTTTACGGCCGTCAATGTAGATCGTGCGGTCGTCGCGCAGACTTGAAAGATAGGCTTTTCCGTCTTTGGCCATGGAGGACTCCGAGAAGCGTACCGGAATCCGACGCCAGGCATTCACCCATTGCAGCCGGAATTATCAGGAGAGTAATTCTGAAAACAAACCGGTCAAGCCGATCCGTTGAGCAGCACCATCATTGTTGATATTGCACTTTTTGTCCAGACGCCCCGATGCTGACTAGTGTTTGTGCAAAAGCTCCCGAAATCGGGCTGAGGAATCCCAAACCATCAGAGTTAAAGATGTTGCCCAGCCAGGTGCAGGTGCGTGTAGGCAGCATCGCCGGCGGCCTGAACGAGGCCTATCAAGAAAAACCCGCCGTTCAGGCGGGGAATTCGTGTCGAGCCCTATAGCGGTCCTAGCTGACAACCTTAAGCTTTGGCATAGCTTCCGTCACCGGCAGCAACGCAGTGCTGAAAAGGCTCTTATACATATCGCCGATTTTTTGCGCCTCGGCGACGAACGTTTCATAACTGGTCTTCATGTGGTCGGTCATCAGCTGCATCGCCTGATCGGGCGCTTTCGAGGTCGCAAGCTGTTCGAGGTAGGACTTGTTGGCTTCGAAGGACGATTTTGCGTAGTCGGTGTGAGCCGTGGCAATTGCCTTCATTTGATCCTGGATCGCCGTCATATCGGTCATTAGAAAAATCCTTTTTTGCTGATCGCCTGCGATGACGGGAAGATATATCAATCCACCAGTTAAAGATAGAAAAATTGTGCAACGCAGCAAATAATTATTTTTGCGTGGTTTTTTTGAATCTGTGTTGGAGCGGCTGGCCGGCAAGCAAATCAACAGCTGAGAAGATGCTCGCTAACGGGCTTGGGGAATGACTACTTTCAAATGGCCGCGACCGGCGAGTGGCGGTCCCGGTGGTTGCGCATCCGGGACTTGAACCTATCAAAGTCGTGCTCGCTTCGGCGGAAACCGCTCGGCAGGTTGCCGACGTAATAATGGCCGGCGCCTGACGGCGACCCGGATGTCCAAACCAAGGTGAGAGCCGATATCGGTTTCGTCCGCAGGAATCCGCCGGGTGCCTTGCGCCAGACAAAGCGCAGTTGCCGTGGAACCCGCCATGGTCGATACCTCGGATTCTTTGGCGATGTGCCGATCCCCGACCGCCACGGACATCAACGCGGCCCTTCGCTTGCCGCATGCCGATCATTTCCCAAAATGAGATTGCATAGGAGTTCAATCTCCTTGTCGCTACATGCGGCGCCTTGATTGACGTGGGCGCCCATCGCGAAACCATCGAAGGCCATGAAGATTATGTGCGATACCGACTTCACGTTTACGGCCTTCAGTCGATCGGGCGGCAGGATGTCGCGAAGCATCTCGGCTACCGATTTCTCCGCCGTTTTCAGCAGCGACGGGTCATACCCCTCGCGGCTCGCTCCCGAAACGGCTTGAATAATATTGTTGGCGAATGCGTTTTCTTCTGCCGGGATATCGCGCCAGATCACCGCGATCAGATGCTTGAGCCTCTTCCGGGGATGACGTATCGCCGCCAGCTCGATCTCGAGCCGCTTGAGGCGCTCTCGAAGCCAAGGGTCGTAGATGGAATAGAGAATGTCGAACTTCGAAGAAAAATACGAATAGAGGTTCGCCGTCGATATCTCGGCCTCACCGGCGATCTGACTGAGAGTTGTGCCGTTATAGCTCTGTTCGCGAAACAGGCGATGTGCCGCGCCGAGGATAGCTTCGCGTACGGCCGGCTTTTTGACTTGAGCCATTGCTGGATCCTGAGCATTCACGAGACCCGGCTCCGATCGCCGGTCAAGGAATGGGCGTTTAACGAATGCTATTTGGTATTGACAGTCGTAACCACAAAGCTTTTGATCTGGATCAAAGACATTTTCAAGTTAGGACAATGGAGGTGACCGATGTTGCAGGCTGCTATTCGCGCGCCCGAAGGAAATCCTGCAGGACTGGCCTTTCTTTATCGGCGGCAGTTCGAGCTTTGCAAGGTGCAGCGCGGCGAAACGATCGCGCTGGTGAGCGACCTGACGACCCGACGCGAATATATCCAGGCTGCCTTCGCCGCCGCGGATGAATTGGGCGCCGACGTCTATGAAATGTGCGTCAATGCGGTCCCGTCATGGACCAAGGTCGGCGTTCCCACCATCGGCAAGTGCAAAGGCACGTTGGAGGCCGTTCGTGCCGCCGATATCATTGTTATCTTTCACGTTCCGCTGTTCACGAAGTGGCTCAAGGAGGTCATGGACGGCGGTACGCGCGTGCTCATGATCATCGATGCACCGGACGATCTCGATCATCTGATGTCGCCGAAGGGCCTGAAGGACGCCGTCAAGCACGCGCATAAGCGGCTCAGCCAGACCAAGAAGGTCCACGTGGTGAGCGATGCCGGAACCGATTTTACGTACACGTGCGGCGAATATCCGGTGATGAGTCAGTGGGGTTATGCCGACGAACCCGGTCATTTCGATCACTGGGGCGCGGGGCACGTTCACACCTTCCCCAACGAAGGGACCGCGAACGGAACCGTCGTTTTTCAGCCGGGTGACATCATCATTCTTCCGTACTGCCGATATGTGCAGGATCCGGTTCGGCTCGACATCCGCGATGGCTTCGTCACCAACATCGAAGGCGGCCTGGATGCGAAGTTGATGCGGGATTGGTTGAATGACAACAAATCCTCCCCCGACGACCGCGATCCGTTTGCGGTGTCGCATCTGGGCTGGGGCCTGAATCCGCAATCCCTGTGGTATGGAATAGCTCTCAATGGCGACGAGCCCGAACGCAGCCGGGCCGCGGCACGCACCTTTCCCGGCAACTTTCTGTTCTCCACCGGCCCGAATACCCAGGGCGGCGGCAAGCGCAACACCCGCGGGCATTACGACGTGCCGATGAGGGATTGCACCGTTATTCTCGACAACCAGGTGGTGATCGAGAAAGGCCGGCTGGTGGACCCGGCGATGGTTGTCGAGCGGGAAGCGCGCTAGCACGAAGGCCGAATATGCGTATCGAGGATCGCTTTTCCATTGCTGCCCCTCGCGACCGTGTCTGGCAGGCAATTCGCAGCCCGGACGTCGTGGCCTCATGTCTGCCCGGCTGCCACGACGTCGAGGTCATCAGCCCTACCAGTTACAAGGCCAAGATCCGGGTACAACTCGGACCTATCAAGGCGGACTTCGCAATCGATATCGATGTGATCTCGGAAATCGAATTCGAGGAAGTGCGCTCTCGCTCCCGTGGCGAGGAAGGAGGGCGCGCGAGTTCGCTTTCCTCCGAAAATGTGCTGCGGTTATCGGCGCTCGATGCCGAGACCACCGAACTGCACTACTCATCCGATGTCGCAGTGGTAGGTCGCCTCGGAAAATTTGGCCTCGGTGTGATGAAGAAAAAGGCAGAAAGCCTCGGCCACGACTTCGCAGTCGCCTTCAGGCAAAAAATCGAACATGTCGCGGTAGACAAGTAACAGCGATGGACCTCTTCCTTCCACAAACGATCGAAGAGGCCGTTGGACTTCTGGTCCAGCACGAGGGGGCACGCTGTATCTCCGGGGGCGCCACCCTCGTCGCGATGATGAATGCGGGCTTGGTCGAACCGGCCGCCCTGATCAGCTTGCGGCAAATTCCTGGGCTGTCCGGAATCGTACGCGAAAGCGATGGCCGGATTCGAATCGGCGCGATGACACGTCACGTCGACACCGCGACTTCCAAATTCTTCGAAGATGGACAACGCGTCGTGCCTTATGCGGCCGTGCGCATTGCCAATCGCGTGGTCCGCAATATGGGCACAATGGGCGGATCGATTTCGTTCGCGGACCCTGCGGCCGATTACCTCGCCGCGCTTACGGCCGTGGATGCAACGATCAATATCGCTTCGCCCAGAGGCGACCGATCGGTTCCAATCGCCGCCTTCGTGACGGATTGGTACACCACCGCGCTTGCTTCGGACGAGATTGTCACCTCGATCGTTGTCCCAGTCGCGCCACCGGGCTCGGTCGGCCATTACGAGAAACTGGCGCGCGTCTCTGGTGATTTCGCCATCGTTTCGATTGCGATCATGACGAAATTCGAAGGCGGCATCTGTACGTTTCTCCGCATGGCGGTGGGCGGATGCGGCCCCGCGCCGCTACGGCTGCGAGAAGCCGAGGCTTTGCTCGAAGGAACCTCGGCAAGTCCCTCGCTGATTTCCGAAGCGGGCCGTATGCTGGCTTCCATCAGCGACCCCGTCGACGATGTGCGTGCGTCGGCAGAATATCGTCGCACCGTGCTGCCGCGGCTGCTCGTGAAGGCGATTTCACAGATTCAACACACGGAAAAAGCCGAGGTCGCATGAGCAGACCGCAGCTGATCGAGCTGAATGTGAACGGTTCGCAACGGACGGCCCGCGCCGGCTCGGATCAAACGTTGCTCGAGGTGTTGCGCGACGAACTTCAGATCACCGGGCCCAAGCGTGGCTGCAACCAGGGAGTTTGCGGAGCCTGTACGGTGCTGGTCGATGATCAGCCGGTTCGCTCGTGCCTCTCGCTCGCGGTCCTCACTCAGAACAGATCAATCACCACGGTCGAAGGGCTGGCGGACGGAAAAACCCTTACGCCGTTGCAGAAGGCCATCATCGATTTCGGTGCCGTCCAGTGTGGATTTTGCACAGGCGGAATGTTGATGGTCGCGCATGCGTTATTGGCCGAAAATCCGCACCCGACCTCGGACGAAGTCCGGTCGGCGCTTTCCGGTAATCTGTGTCGTTGTTCCGGCTACAGCAAGATTATCGAGGCCGTCTGTCGCGCGAACGAAGGAATGCACCCTTGAGCGTAGTCGGACAAAGTATCCCCCGGTTGGATAGCCGCGAGAAGGTATCGGGCAGGGCGCACTATATCGCCGACCTCTACCGGCCCGGCATGCTTCATGGCGCCATCCTTGGCAGTCCATATGCCCACGCTCGGATCAAATCCTATGATGTGCGCGCCGCCAAGCAACTTCCTGGCGTGGTCAGTGTCTTGACCGGTTCGGATTTCAAGGGCGGGAAGTTCGGTCCCTTTATCAAGGATGAAACGGTCCTGGCGGCCGGAAAAGTCCGATACGTCGGCGAACCCGTCTGCATTGTCGCTGCTGAAGATGAAAAAACGGCTCGCCGCGCCGCCCGCATGATCGAGGTGGAATACGAAGAACTGCCCGCGGTCTTGACGCCTGATGAAGCCATGGCGGCGTCCGCGCCGGTCATCCATGAAGACAACGAATCTTATTTTCGCGTGCACCACACGGACTGCGGCGGAAATCTTGCCTGGTCGACCTCCTTTGCGGAGGGCGATATCGAGCGCGCCTGGTCGGATTGCGACGTCATCGTCGAAGGGGAGTTCGAAACGCAAGCGCAGGCCCACGTGGCCATCGAACCGTGCGGAGCGCTGGCGGAAATCGATTCGACCGGGCGGGTGACTCTGTGGTCCTCCAACCAATCGGTATTCCGCGTCCAGGCCAATGTCTGCGAGGCGCTCAGCCTATCGATGTCCAAGTTGCGATGCGTGACCCCTCGGGTGGGCGGCGGCTTCGGCAACAAGATGGAAATGCATGTTCAGGCGATGACGGCGGCGCTCGCGATCGACAGCGGCCGGCCGGTCAAGCTCATCCTTAGCAGGGAAGAGGATTTCGAAATCGTCCGTCACCGGCATCCCTATCGGATACGGGCAAAAACCGGCGCAAAGCGCGACGGCACGCTGGTCGCACGAGAAGTGGATATTGTGGTGGATTGCGGAGCGTATGGCGACGACAGCCCCGGCGTGATGGGCTTTTCGTTGCTGATGGCACGCGGTCCCTACCGGATTCCGAACGTGCGCGCGGCGGGGCGGCTGTATTACACCAACAAGATCCGGTTTGGGGCCTTCAGGGGTTTCGGCAATCCGCAGGTGTCGTTCGCGACCGAAATCCAGATCGACGAGATCGCCGAGAAAATCGGCATGGATCCGCTTGAGCTTCGGTTGAAGAACGCCACGCGCAAGGGCGACAGCTGGGTCGGCGGCGGGCCCGTTCACTCCGACGGCTTTGTCGGTTGCCTCGAAGCCGTTCGGGAATCCTCCGGATGGGATCGTCGTGACAAGCTGCCGGCGGCCCCCGGCAAACGTCGCAGTCTCGGTTTGGCCTGCTCCTCTCATATCAGCGGCTTGTTGGCGACAGCCGCGATCATTCGCGTCCTGGAAGATGGCACGATTGTCCTCAATACCGGTGCGGTCGATATCGGGCAGGGTTCGGACACCGTCCTGACCCAGATGTGCGCGGACTCGCTGGAGATCCCCGTCGATCGCGTTGTCATCGGCAGTCCCGACACCGACAGTTCGCCTTACAATTGGGGAACCACCGCCAGCCGAGTAACCTATATGGTCGGCCGCGCCATCGTTGCGGCGGCGGCCGAAGTCGAGGAGAAACTCAAGGCGCACGCTGCCGATATTTTCGAGTGCTCGACCGCGGACCTCGCGCTGCGTCCGGGCGGCAAAATCGGAATCGTGGGCATTCCGGAACGCGAGTTGAGTTTCCAGGATCTATCGCTGCGGGCGCACTGGGCGGTTGGCGGTCCCATCATGGGGTCGGCCAGCGTGATGTACGACCAGCAGACGATTGATCCGAAGCGGACCATCGCGACCGGAGTGCCATTTCCCCAGATCGGCGTGTTCTCATTTTCGGCAATCGTTTGCGACGTCGAAGTCGACGAGGCAACCGGTAAGGTCACCGTCAATGAAGCCTGGTCGGCGTGTGACGTCGGAAAGGCCATCAATCCCGGATCTGTCGAGGGCCAGATACAGGGCGGTTTTGTACAAGGGCTTAGGCTTCGCTCTCTGCGAGGAAGTCGTGTGGGACGGGGCCAAGATCGCCAACCCCAGCCTCATGGACTACAAAGTACCGACGACACTCGATGTGCCGCCCAAGGTGCACGCCCTTCTCATCGAAGATCCGGAACCGGATGGCCCGTTCGGCGCCAAGGGAATTGGTGAAATTCCCATCTGCGCCGTTGCGCCGGCCGTCATGAACGGCATCGCGGGTGCTTGTGGCCGTCGCTTGCGCCGGCTTCCCGCCACCCCCGAACGGGTGCTTTTTGCGATGCTCGACGCAGGAGAACCTCATGCGTCCTGAAGATTATCCCGCGCAGGAACCGTTCTCGCCGCCCGCACGCGCCTATCATGACGAGGTGATGAAGCGCGGTGCTTCCGTTATCGGGGGAAAAGAGCTGTCGTATGGACCCGATCCCTACCAGAGCGTGACGATCTGGAACGCACAAAAGCCGAACGGCGCCGTGCTGGCCTTCATTCACGGTGGCGGCTGGACCAACGGTTACAAGGAATGGATGGCGTTCATGGCGCCGGCCTTTGCGGAGGCCGGAATCACGTTCGCAAGCATTGGCTACAGGCTGGCTCCGCAGCATGTGTTTCCGATCGGCTTTGACGACGCTTGCGCGGGGGTCGCCTTGGTGGCCCGGCACGCAGGCTCGTTTGGCGGCGACCCATCGCGGATCTTTGTCGGCGGCCATTCGGCGGGTGGACATTATGCGGCGCTGATGGCGTTGACGCGCGCCGATCTCGATCTTCGCGGCTGTCTGCCGATCTCAGGTGTGTTCGACTTCGGCCCGCAGTCCGAACTCAAGATGAGGCCGCGCTTCCTTGGGCCGGTTGAGTCCGGCAACGAAGCGCCAGCCAGTCCAATTGCCAATATCAGGGGTAAACCTGGTCCATTTTTCATCGCGCATGGCAGTGAGGATTTTCCTCATCTCATGAGCCAATCGGTTCGTATGGAGGACGCGCTGCGCGCTGCGGGCAGCGACGTGGAGCGTCTCGTGCTCCAGGGGCGGGATCATTTTACGGCAAGCTATGCCGGTGGCGAATCGAAGGGGCCTTGGGTGCCGCGGGCTGTCGAGTGGATTTTGCGGCACTAACGACCAAAGCGAGAGGGTATCCGGATGAAAAGACTTCTCCTCGCCGCTATACTTGCGGCAGCACTCCCCCACTTGGCCTGGGCCGAGGATCCTATCAAGATCGGCTATGCGATTTCGAAAACGGGTCCTTTTGCGCCCGCCGCGCAAACCCAGCTCAATGCCTATCAGCTCTGGGCGGACAAGGTCACAGCCGAAGGCGGCATCGACGTCGGCGGCGTGAAGCGGCCGGTTCAGTTTGTCGTCTACGACGATCAATCGGATTTTGGCAAAGCGCCGGCGATATATGAGAAGCTGATCACCAGCGACAAGGTCGATCTGCTGCTCGCGCCGTGGGGGACGCCGTTTCATTTTTCGATCGTCGGCATTCTGGAGAAGTACCATTTTCCGGTCGTGGGCAATTCAGCGGCGTCGACCACGATCCGTGACGTGAAGCCGGGCAATATCTGGTTTACGACGTCGGCCATTCCGGATCATCTCGCGAGCGAACTCGTCAAGATGATGAAGTCCGCCGGCGTCAAGACGGTTGCGATCAACACCCTGCAACTGCCGTTTTCGCAGGAATTCAAGAAATTCCTGATGCCCGCGATCGAGAAGGACGGCGGCTTCAAGGTCGTCGTCAACGAGGAATATGCGCCCGACACCAAGGATATGACGGCGACCCTCACCAAGATCAAACAGGCGGCCCCGGACGCTATTCTGTCGTTGTCCTATCCGCCCGATTCGGTTCTGTTCATGAAGCAGGAACGCGAGCTCGGCGTGAATTCGCCGTTCCAGCTGGTCTTGATCGGGCCAACCGACAACTTCTTCTCGAAGATATTCGGCTCCAATCTCGATGGCATCATCACCATGGGGCACTGGTCGCCGGCGCAGGCAAAGTGGCCGAAAGCAAAACCGTTCTATGATGCCTACTTCAAGAAATTCAACGAGCCGCCGGATTATCTGGATTCGGCTCTGGCATGGATGTCAATCGAGGTGCTCGAACAGGCCGTCAAGAAGGTCGGTCTCGACAAGGACAAGTTGAGACAGGAAATCGCTTCGGATACCTTCGATACCATCAACGGTCCTGTGAAGTTCAATGGCGTCGAAAATGTCACCACGCCCACGATGTATCTGCAGTTTCAGAAGGGCGAGGCGCAGATCATCTGGCCGGCATCCGAGGAAACAGCGAAGATGATCAAGAAACCCGCGTGGTCGCAGAACTGAATGCGTAGCGAGTGCCAAGCATGAGCGTGCTGCTGTCTGGCCAGTTGCTCGCGGCCGCCTTGGCACTCGCCTCTCTCTATGCGCTCGTCGCCATGGGCCTCAACCTTGTCTATGGCACCATGCGCTTGCTCAATATTGCTCACGGCGAATTCGTGATGCTCGGCGGCTACGTCACGTATTGGTGCTTTACCCGTCTCGGGATTAGCCCGCTGCTGTCGATGGTGATCGCGCCCGCCCTTGGGGCGTGTCTGGGTATCCTCATTTACGTGGTCCTGTTTCGGCGCCTGCTGCGGTCGCCGAAGCTCGCAGCGCAAGTCGAGGCAAATTCGCTGCTGATTTTCTTTGGAGTCTCGGTCATTTTTCAGAACGTGATGGCGCTGTTGTTTACGTCGACCCAGCGAGGTTACGTATACATGGATCAGGTGATCAAGATCGGCGACGTGGCGATGACGGCCAACCGTCTGATTCTGTTTGGCGTGGCCTCATCAGCCTGCTTTCTGTGTCTGGCCTTCTTCAGGTACACCCGCGCGGGAAGTGCGGTGCGTGCCGTGATCCAGCAGCGCGACGCGGCCGCTCTGGTGGGAATCGACATTGACCGGTTGAATATCATGGTGTTCGCCCTCGGCTTTGCGTTGGCGGCGCTTGCCGGAGTGCTGGTGAGCATGGTCCAGGAAATTACGCCGTTCATCGGATTTCCGTTCACGATTTCCGCCTTTGTCATCATTACCCTCGGTGGTCTGGGCAATCTGTTCGGCTCGCTATTGGGCGCGCTGTTGCTGGCAGCGGTGGAAGTCTATGGTACGGCGATTATCTCATCGAGCTTTCGGTCGATCCTTGTCTACGGCGTGTTTATCGCTGTCCTTCTCGTCAGGCCGCAGGGGCTGCTTGGCCGCGCGGTCGTAGCCAGATGATGCGGGGGGAAGCACGCCGGCATCTGCGGTTCATCGGCGGGTTGATCGCAGCCATTGCCGCCGGCGCGATGCTCGTGACGTGGGGCGACGAATATGCGGTCGGCGTCGGATTGACGCTGGTGATGTGGATCGCGCTCGTGCAAAGCTGGGCCGCTTTCTCCGGCCTTTCCGGCTATATTTCGCTGGGACATGCCGTATTTTATGGTGTCGGCGCCTATGTCATGGTCGCCGGTTGGCAAATACTTCCGATATGGCTCGCTGTCGTGGCAGCCGGTCTTGCAGCCGGCGCCATCGCCTTGCTGCTTGGCTGGCCGTCATTGCGGGTGCGTGGGCCTTACTTTGTAATTTTGACGTTCGGCCTTGCCGAGTTCGTCAAATATATCGTGGTCAGCATCGAGGCTGCGCTGGGGCGAAGCGGGCGGCTGTTGATCGGCACGCCTAGCCTGCAAGAGCTATTCGTTGCCATGCTTGGTCTGGCCGCGCTCAGCACGACCGGTCTTTATGCATTGCGGCGGTCCAGACTCTGGAACCGGACTGATCGCCATTCGCGAAGATGAAATCGCGGCCGAAGCTGTCGGCGTCAATACAGCCAGGACCAAGCTTCTCATCTTCGGCCTGTCGGCCATTGTTCCGGGGATGGTGGGCGCGCTAATGAGCCTTCGCTTCACTTATTTCGAGCCGATGCAATCCTTCAGTCCGGTCACGTCCTTCACGATCGTGACGATTGCGGTTCTCGGCGGCAGTGACGATGTTCCCGGCCCACTCTTGGGCGCGGCGTTTCTGGTGGCGTTATCGGAGTTGCTTTGGGCGAGAGCACCCGAGCTTTACATGATCATTCTGGGAGTGCTTCTGGTCGGCTTTGTACTGTTTGCGCCGGAAGGCATCTACGGAAAGTTTCGGTCCTGGAGCAGGGGAGGCGCTCAGTGAGCCTCTTGCGCCTTGATGACGTCAGCAAGTCCTACGGCGGCGTTTCCGCGGTCCGCAATTTCAGCCTTGAGGTCGCCGAGGGCGAAATCGTCGGGTTGATGGGCGCTAACGGCGCGGGAAAGACCACAGCCTTCAGCCTCATCGCAGGTACTCAGCCTGTTACCACCGGTGAGATATGGTTTGCCGGCGAGCGGATCGATCGGAAGGCCGCCTACCAGATCAATCGCCTTGGGATCGCGCGGACGTTTCAGATCGTGAGACCCTTCTCAGGCTTGACCGTGCTTGAAAACCTTGTGGTCGCCGCGATGCATGGTCATCAATCAGAGCCCGCTCGCGCGGCTGCCGAGGCGAGGTCCGAGGCAATTTTGCACGAAGTGGATCTTGCCGATCAGGCGGATCGTCTCGCTGGTACGCTGACGCTTGCAGGCCGCAAGCGCCTTGAGATCGCCCGCGCCATCGCAACCGCGCCACGGCTATTGTTGCTGGATGAGGTGCTGGCGGGCCTTACCGCAACGGAAGTCGCCGCCGCGCTCGATATGATACGGCACGTCCATCAGCGTTACCGGCTCACGCTGATCGTCATCGAACACGTGATGCGAGCACTGATGAAATTGTGCGGCCGAATCGTGGTGCTGCATCACGGTGAAAAACTAGCCGAAGGAGCGCCGAACGATATCGTTGCCGACGAGCGCGTGATATCCGCCTACTTTGGAAAGCGCGCATCATGACCGAATTGCTCTCGGTGAGGGATCTCGATGCAGGTTACGGACCGGTTCAGGTTCTTAAACACGTCGGGTTCTCTGTATCCGAGCATTCGATCACCGCAGTGATCGGCAGCAACGGTGCGGGTAAAACAACGATGATGCGAACCGTCGCTGGATTGTTATCTCCGGGCTCGGGACAGATTTGCTTCGCCGGCCAGGATGTAACGTTCACACCCACACATTTGCGGGTTGCAGAAGGTATCGTCTTGATTCCGGAGGGGCGCCTGGTCTTCCCGGACTTTACCGTGGAGGAGACATTACGAATTGGCGCCTATTCCTCTCGCGCCCACGCCGGAGCCCATGCCCGCGCGGTTGAGATGTATGAATTGTTCCCACGATTGCGTGAGCGGCGAAATGTCCGGGCCGGCTCTTTGTCTGGCGGCGAACAACAGATGCTTGCGATCGCGAGAGGGCTCATGGCGGCTCCCAGGTTATTGCTGCTGGACGAGCCGAGCCTCGGACTTGCTCCATCTACTGCACAGATGTTGTTCGAGGCCATTGTCGAAATCCGCCGGCGTGAAATTACGATCTGTTTGGTCGAGCAGGATGTGCATTCGACGCTGGAGATTGCCGATTACGCTTATGTCCTGGAGGACGGGGCTATCGTAGCCGAGGGTCCGGCGAAAGAGTTATTGAATTCGCCGCGCGTAAGAGAAAGTTATCTGGGATTGTAGCTCAAGAGGGCGGTTCACCTTGCTCTTATGCGGCCAAGATAAACGCCTGAGTTGTTGTGATTTTACCGCAAGCGATTGATGGAGTGTGCTCGTGACCGTGACGCTTTACCACTATTGGGATTCGACCTGCAGCATGAAGGTCAGGTTCTGCCTTGAAGAAAAGGGAATCGTTCACGAAAAGAAATTTGTCGATCTGCTTGCATTCGATCAGTTGAAGCCCGAATACCTGAGCGTCAATCCCAACGCCGTTGTCCCTGCCATCGTTCACGACGGAAAACCGATCATCGAATCCACGGTGATCAACGAATATATCGAGGAAGTATTTTCGGAAATTCCCCTGCTGCCTGATGATCCCGTGAAGCGAGCCGCCATTCGTGCTCTTGTTCGCATCGAAGACGGCAAGATGCACGACGCATTTCGAGCGCCGACATTCAACTTGATGATCAAGCCCATGTTTGAGAACGCCAGCGACGAGGAAATAGACCGGGTTGCCGCGACGCATCCGCAGAAATGGATCGGCGAATATTGGCGGAAAACAATCAGGTCTCCGGTTGATACGGCATCGGTCAACTCTTCCTTCAATGAGTTGCGAGTGGTGATGAAGAAGCTGGACACGGTACTCGAGGATGGCCGTCCTTGGCTCGGCGGATCAGATGTGTCGCTGGCGGAGTGTTCATTTGTTTCGCTGGTCGATCGAACGGAGTATCTCGGACGCGGCGATTTGTTCGACGAATTTCCCGCTCTGAAGGAATGGCGTTCTCGGTTGCGCGCTCGAGCGTCGTATTCCAAAGCGATCCCGCTCAAAACCCATCGAATGTTCGCGCCTCCGAAGGTGGGTACATCGTAGTAGCGCGCCAACCAAGATCGCTCACGGTATGTCTCGCAGTTTTTGATGAACCTCACCTGCCCAATTCCATATACAGTGAATGGCCACGGCGTCTGGCGTCGGTTCGCAGACTGTTTAGACTTTCAGAGAAATGGAGTCAGAAGCTTCGCGAGGTGATCCCTGGAGACCAGGCTTTCCGTCCGCTCGAGGACTGCGCCTGTCCGCTGGTCAAAAATGGTTGATGTTGGCGGATCCGTTTCGGCGCTAATTTGTATGCAGTGCCGGCCGCCGCGACGCGGGGCCGGGCGTTTCTTAGGAGGCACATATGGATCAGGAAACAGTCGCCGGCGGCTTGGCCCCGAAATCCCGGAAGCCGATCAGCTCGGGCTCCGAGTATATCGACAGCCTGAGAGACCGGGATCTTAAGGTTTACCTGATGGGTGAATTGGTCGACGAGCCCGTCGATCATCCGATCATCAGACCCTCGATCAACGCGGTCGCGCAGACCTACGACCTTGCAAATGAAAATCCGGAACTGGCGTCCGCCGTATCGCCCTTTACTGGCGAACGCGTGAATCGGTTTCTCCACATCTCGGCGAGCCCCGCCGATCTTGTCATGCAAAACAAGATGCAGCGGCGCTTGGGGCAGTTGACTGGCACATGTTTCCAGCGTTGCGTCGGCATGGATGCGTTGAACTCGCTGCACTCGGTCACCTACGATTTGGATGAGAAGTATGGGACCGGGTACCATCGGCGTTTCACGCAATTCCTCACCTGGATGCAAAAGGCGAATTTTGTCATCGGCGGTGCGATGACTGACGTGAAGGGTGATCGCGGCAAATCGCCTTCGCAGCAGGCCGATCCGGACCTCTTTGTGCATGTCACTCGCCGCACCGCGGATGGCGTCTTCATCAGCGGCGCCAAGGCGCATCAGACCGGCTGCCTGAATTCGCACTGGCTGATCGTGATGCCGACGATGAGGCTGGAAGCTGCCGACAAGAATTACGCGATCGTCGGCGCGATCCCGGTCGACGCCAAAGGCATCACCTATATCTATGGACGGCAATCCTGCGACACCCGAAGCGCCGAAGACGGCGATATCGATGTCGGAAACGCGCAGTATTCGGGCCAGGAGGCGATGATTGTTTTCGAGGATGTCTTCATTCCGCGGGAACACGTCTTCCTCGACGGGGAGTATGAATTTGCCTCCACGCTGGTCGAGCGATTTACCTGCTACCACCGCCGCAGTTACGTTTGCAAAACCGGTGTCGGGGACGTCCTGATCGGGGCGGCTGCTACCATCGCCGACTACAACGGCGTCGAGCGCGCTTCGCATATCAAGGACAAGCTGGTCGAGATGACGCACCTCAATGAAACGATTTACAGCACTGGTATCGCTGCGAGCCATCAGGGCATGAAGATGAAATCGGGCGCGTATCTTCCGGACGAGATGCTGGCCAATGTCTGCAAGCACCATGTCACGCGCCTGCCATACGAAATTGGCCGGCTGGCGCAGGATCTTGCCGGCGGCTTGATGGTTACCCTGCCGTCAGAGCGTGAATTTAGGCATCCGACGATCGGCCCTCTGGTGGAGAAGTATTTGAAGGGGCGGCCCGAGGTTTCAACCGAGGACAGGATGCGGGTGCTGCGTCTGGTTGAGAACATGACGCTTGGCCGGAACGCCGTCGGCTATCTGACTGAATCGATGCACGGCGCGGGATCTCCGCAAGCGCAGCGGATTCAGATCGCGCGCTCAATGCAGATCGAGTTCAAGAAGGAGCTGGCGAAGACATTGGCCGGGATCGCCGACGCATCGCGCGAAGACATATCGGACGACCTCTCCATGTATATGGCCAGGGTCTTCGCGCCTGTCCGAACCTGACGATCGAAACGTTTTCTCACAACTGAGACGGCCATGGCGATGACGATGTACGGCGAGATCGAGCTTGCCGCGCCTTCGTGCCGTCACCGTTCATGACCCTTCTGGGACGTGGCGCAACGTCCGACTTGAATCCGCTATGCGCACGAGTGTGTTACAAAGCCGTTTTGCCGAAAGTGTCAAAAATCCGGAGGGCTCTGGGCGCGGTTTTCGTGTAGAGATCTGAGGCGATCTCATCGCCTCACGCAAAACTCATAGGTGACTCTGCTAGCGCGCCAGCGGTTATCCGAAGCCTCGACCGGTTCGCGTTTAAAGTTTCATTAAAAATTTCGGCTGACGCAACTTTCGACTTTTGCGACGCAATCCGCATCTAAGCGGACGTTCGCGAACGCCTCGGACTTTATGAGTTCACCTAATTCGGGGCCTGAGAAACAAGTTCGGCATTGAAAAGCACGGTTGGTCGCTGTAAAGCACTTCACGTTTTCGGCGTAAGTCGGAAGGCTTTGAAAAAGCTCGTTTCTTCAGCACCCTCCGAGCACACCACAAAAAACTGGGAATGCCGGGCCGGCCCGCACACGCGGGCCGGTGCGAAAGGCGAGCTGGCGCTTGACTGCTTGAGGCGCCGCGAGGCCGACTGCGGATACAATGCCGACGTATCCGTTGCTGCGCTGTCACAACACTAGCTTATGGGCTTGCGCCGGACCGACGGTGGTTTGCGATCTAATCGTGAAGTTCCCTCGGGCCGTCCGTTCTAGATGGCCATGCTTGTATCGGATGGATCAAATACATGAAGTTCTTGAGCTACGCCTATCGGTTCGCTTCCAACTTCCTCTTTCTGATCATGGTCTATTACACCCTCAACTTCCTGGATAAATATAACCAGCGTGCCGTCGTTGCGATCATGGTGCTGATCTACAGCGCGATGCGAGCCGCCTCGGCGTTGCGCTCATTCTACTTCTTTCAGCGCATCGAACGGCTGGAGGGCGAGACCCGCCGTCTGGCGGCCTCGGCGGGCGAGGGGCATTCGGCGGCGGCGCAGCGCAAGCTCGTGGTCAATGAAGTGTCCGCGCTGCGTCAGGCCGGCGAGATGAAGGCCTATATCGACCTGCTTTTTCTCGCGCTGATCGTACTGTTGTGCGTCTCGAAGATCGTGACGAATTAGGGCGCCGAAGAATCAGAGCGTCACACGCGTCGCTTTCTGACCTGAACCAGTCGCTTGACCGGCCCGCGGTGTGTCGCCGTCGGCGGGTTTTGCCGCGAAACATTCGCCGCAGTGGTGCGACGGGCTTGGCGGCTGCCTGCATGGGCAAAACGTCCTTGCCGGCTGTTCGCCACGCGCCGCGCTTCCCGAGGCGATAACCGTCTGGTGTCGGCTTCGTGCGCAACCGAGGCGATCCTCACGCGATGCGACAGGGCCGCGCCGTGGCGGGCAACGTCAAGGCCGCCCTGAAGCTCGAACAGGCTCGGCGCTGGCGCGGCTAGCGTTATGGTGGCGTTTTCCGGCGCGGGTTCTGGCGGCTGGGGCCAGGACGGACGGGAAAAAGATGTCCGGAGCAGAGTGGGCGTCCCTTCCGCCGTCTCGAAGTCCGACCGGGCCGGGGCGGGAAGGTTGCCGAGATCAGCGAAGACAAAATTCGGGACCTGCGGCCAGTGTGCGATGGCGTCAGGCGAGGGGTGCAGCCGCCACTCCTGCGGTTCGGTCGGCGTTGCCGGCCGCTCGGCGGTCGCGGGCACGACATGGACGATGCGGTAGCCGCGCGCTTTCAATGTTTCGAGAATCCGCGGCAAAGCAGCGACGGTGCGTGCCTGGATATCATGAAGCAGCAGGATGCCTCTGCCCTTGGCCTCAAGCCGGCTGATCGCGAGGTCGTAGACCCGCGCCGAAGATATATGCCGCCAGTCGTCGGCGAGGAAATCGGCGCTCCAGACCTGGATGCCTTGTTCGGCCAGATAGTCCTCGACACCGTCGGCACGCAACAGCCCGGGAATCCGGAAGAACGGCGCCAGTGCGCTGGCGTTGTCTCCGAGAGCTGCCTTCGTTGACGCGATTCCATCGTCGATCTCCTGCTTGGCGCGTTCGATCGGCATGCGGTTCATGCTCAGGGGATGAGTTTGGGTGTGGGTGCCGATGGTGTGGTCCGCGGCGAGCAGTTTGCGCACGCCTTCCGGAGAATTTCGTGCCTGTTGGCCGATGGTGAAGAAGGTCGCCTTGACGCATTCGGCGGCGAGGATGTCCAGCACCTTGTTGCTGTTGCGCGGCAGCGGGCCGTCATCGAATGTCAGCACGACTTCATGATCGGCGAGCGGCAGCGTTTCCGGATATTGCATAGTACCGATGCGGGGATGCTCACGGGGATCGACCACCAGCGTGCGCGACGTTCCGAGCGCGTTCGGATGGCCCGGGCAATCGGCGGCGGAGGCCGTGTGGACGGCAAGACCGGCAAGGAGGAGACCGCAAGCAAAAGCCGCCTGCCGCCATGACCCTACGCTACGCCATGCGCCGCCCATGAAGAAGCTTTCGTCACCCATGCTTGAAGACCGGCTCCATCATGACAGGCTGCAACGCGAATGCCGCCTCAATTGTCGAACGTCCACACATGTTTTCTTTTCGAGATATTAGTGTTTGCTGGCGACGGCAGGTTCGGCCGGAGTGACATGAACGACTTGATAGCCGTTGTCGCGAAGATATCGCAAGAAGGCGGGCATCATTGCCGCCGTCCAGGTCTTGGTGTCGTGGAACAGGATGATTCCCTTGCCGGCAGCCTGGAGGCGGTCTGTGATCAGCTTCAATTCCTGCTTCGGGGTCATCTTAATCCAGTCGCTGGCCCAAAGATCGGCGCCGAATACCACGATTCCGCGCGATTGTAAGAGATCGAGGGTTGCGGACGTCGACTGAAAGCCGGGGAAACGGAAGAACGGCGTGGTCGGCGTCGTCGATGGTTTTCCATGCAGCACCGTTTCCAACACCGAAATGCCGTGGTCGATCTGCTCGACCGCCTCCTCGTGTTTAATCTGCATCAGATTGGGATGAGACCACGTGTGGGTGGCGACGGTGTGCCCTTCCGCTGCGATCCGGCGCACGATGTCCGGATGTTCAGACACATGTTCTCCGATCAAAAAGAAGGTTGCCCGGACGCATTGCTGGGCCAATGCCGCGAGCACCTTCGATGTTGTCGGCGGGTAGGGGCCGTCGTCGAAGGTCAGCACCACTTCGTGGTCGGCAAGCGGCAAGGTTTCCGGAAAGCTCTGAAGCCCGACCCGTGGCGTGACGGCGACATCGACGGGAAGTACCCGCGACGTTCCGAGCGTCCCCTGACGCGGGCACGGCACTGGGTGGGCAGTCGCGGCCAAAGCGGGCGAGATCAGGGCCGGTCCAATCAAGGCGAGCCAGACCATGATATTCGTCGGCAACCTGGCGCTCGCTTGCGGGCGGGATCGAATTGGCCGGAATGAACTGCAGCTTCGCATGAGAGCAAACCTAGATGATATTGTAATGCCTGCCAAACCCGGTGGGCCGGATCCGCGCCTGTCAGCCCGCGAACGGCGGTAAAAGTATCGTTAATCGAGCCTTAACGCGGATCGCGGACAATCTGAACCATCGAGGGGCCAAATGGTCCTGTGGCTCTTGTGGCCCGCAATGCACGCAAGATGAGGCGAGAATGCAGCGCCTTCGGCTGAAAGCAGACGGACGTATCGTGGAATTGAGGGACGGGCGAGAGTTTCCGCTCGCGCCGGTCATGGCGGCTCCCGACCTGCCGCTCGCTTTGCACCGGCCGACGCGGCCGCGGCACCCGTGGTGCGCGATCTTCGCCGCCGGGCCTGCCTGACGCAGATGGAATTCGCGAGCCGCCTCGGCGTACCCGTCGAAACCATCCGCAACTGGGAGCAGGGCAAACGCATGCCGCGCGGACCGGCGCGCGCACTGCTGGCCGTGATCGCGCATGCACCGGACACCGTGTTTTCGGCGCTCGCCAAATCCTGATTGCTGAATAGTCGGCAAAGCCTCGCCGGTTTTCCTGTTCCCTGGTTTTGCGATCAGCTTCCCATTGCGCGCCAGGCGCTGGAGGCGAATTGCCGGCGCCAGGTGACAATCACCACGGCCGCCGTCGATATGAACAAAACCCACGGACTGACGAACCAGCCGAGATAGCCGAGCGCGAAAAAGAATGCGCGCTGTCCGCGATTGAAATGCCGGCCCGCCGCCTCGAACAATCGCGTGGTTCGAACGACATGCGCCTCAGCTTGCGGGGTGTCGCGTTGCGAGGCCGGCGGCATCGAGCCGAGCAGGATGGCGACATAGTTGAACAGGCGGTAGGCCCATGCGAATTTGAAAAAGGTATAGATGAAAATCAGGGCCAGCCCGACGCATTTGAGTTCCCACAGCGCCGGCGGCGGACTGATATCGATCGGCAGCGCTTTCAGCACGGCCAGCGCTTCGCTGGTGGAGCGCAGTAGCGCCAGCGCGCCGCCGATCGCAATCAGGCTGGTGGAGGCGAAAAAGGCGGTGCCGTTTTGCAAAGAGCCCAGGATCTGCATATCGACCATGCGGGCTTCGCGGTCGAGCAAGCGGCGGATCCAAACCTCGCGATAGACATGCATACGGGCCGAAAGGCTGTTGCGCCCATAGGCGCCATGTTCGAGGGTCAGCGCATACACCGCCCACTCCAGAACGAAAAAGCCGACTGCCAGGATATCGACGAGATAAGTGCGCATACTTCAAGCCCCTGTTGAAGGCGCGCGGATGCTGCCACGATAGTGGTTCGATTCCAACATTCTGAGTTTGCGGCCGGATCGGTCGCAAATGTCAAATCCAATCCGCTGGCCTGACCGCGGCATGGCCACTTGATTTGAAGCGCGCAGGGCGACGTGGCAGAGTATCGCTCAAGCCGGTGGGAGCGGTTTCGAAATGACTTTGAAGCTTGTGATTGGCAACAAGAATTACTCGTCATGGTCGATGCGGCCGTGGCTTGCGCTGCGCGCCAACCATATTCCGTTCGAGGAGGTTTTCATCCCGCTCTACACGGACGCGGCCGACAAGCAGCGGATTCTCGACTTCTCGCGTTCGGGCAAAGTGCCGATACTGGTCGATGGCGACGTCACGGTCTGGGATTCGCTTGCGATCATCGAATACCTCGCCGAGCGTTTCCCGGAAAAGCGGCTTTGGCCCGAACATCCGGCTCACCGCGCGCACGCCCGTTCAGTTTCCGCCGAGATGCATTCGGGGTTTGCGGCGCTTCGCAACGAATGCGGCATGAATCTGCATCGGCCAATCGGCGCGATCGAACTGTCAGCCGAGGCCCGTGCCAATATTGCCCGCATCGAGGAGATATGGCGCGAGTGCCGCGACCGCTATGGCCAGTCGGGTCCGTTTCTGTTCGGTGACTTCAGCGCGGCGGACGCCATGTTTGCGCCGGTGGTCCATCGCCTTCGCACCTATGCCGTCGCAGTATCCAAAGAGACGCAACGCTACATGGATACGATGATAGCGCTGCCGGCTTTTGCGGAATGGACGAAGGCCGGCCTCGCCGAGACGATGGTGATCGAGAAATTCGAATCGGTCTGATCTTCTCACTTCATTTCGATATGTGAAAAACCGATATGGGAAAATATCACAGCTGGTTCCGGGTGGAACCAGCTGCGATCACTTTTGCAATTTCACGAAACCGATTGCGATCGCGAGCGTTAGCGAGCCGCGGATGACGTAGTTTGGGGGTGCATATGGTTGGAAGGGCTTATCTGTCGCGTCAGATGACGGCGCTGTTGAATTTTGCTCGTGCGACCGACAACCCGGAACTCGCCGCGCTGTTGGTGCAAAAGGCCGCTCGCCTTAAATCGCAGGCAGATGAAATCGCACCGGCCCAGGACATCGGTCCGAGAGCGCCCGATGTGGAACCGATTCCTCCCCGCGCCGAGTCCTCCCGCGCAGACTGACCCGTCAATCCAGCTTCGTTTTGATGCCATGGATTTGTGATGTTAGGTGCGGACCGCGAGCCTAAGCTCCGTCGGATGTCAAAACGGCTCGAGGGCCGAATTGGCGGCTTGACCTCATCAAGCAAAAGCAGTCTGAATTTGGAACCGACGTCGCTCACAAACCCAAAAGGGGTTCGGCCATGGGAATTCTTGATTCATTGGAAAATTCGCCCGCCTTCAAGGGCGCACTCGGACAATTGGAGACCGCCGTTCTGCCGGTCGTGCTGAGCCAGGTATTGGGTAACGGCAGTCAGGGCGGACTTTCCGCCATCGTTGCCAAGTTGCAGCAGGCGGGTCTCGGCGACCAGGTGAAGTCCTGGATCGGCAACGGCCAGAACCTGTCGATCACCGCGGAACAACTGCAACAGGTGCTGGGCAGCGATACCGTTCGGCAACTCGCCGCCAAGTACAACATCCCGGTCGATCAGATCACCCAGATCCTGGCGCAGCAGCTTCCCGGCGCCGTCGACCACGCCAGCCCGGACGGCAAGCTGCCGCATACGGCCTGATCTCGAAAACAGTCTTCTGACCGCTAGTCTTTTGACCGCCGGGAATACAACGCCCGGCGGTACTATTTGCTTACCGGAACCCCGGGTTTTGACGCGGCTTTTCCGGCTCACCAAGCGGGTCACTTCGGAGCGGCCGACAGGCCCGCGATGGACCCTTTATCTCACTGAAAATCCTGCAAAATCATCGTATTTGCCATGTTCGTAGCGCGCTGGCCAAAAAGTCGGACCGCGTGCTATAAACGCCGCAGTTTCAGTCAGCTAACGCAAGCGGGACCGAAGGCGGAAAGCTGATGTTTTGCGTGATGGAGAGGGCGTTGAAGCATAAATACAGGGTTGGAGAGTCCGTCTATTTTACCGCCAGCAATATCGCACGACCGGCCGCGAGCGGAACCTACGAGGTGATCCGCCTGCTTCCGACCGACGGGGATGACTGTCAGTACCGGATCAAGAGCACAACCGAGGCGTTCGAGCGAGTGGCGAAGGAAAGTCAGCTCGCGCTTTCCTGATCTGACACATCGAGGTGAAGCGGGCTTTGCTTTTCGCGTTTGCCGTTAAAAGGCCCGGTTCGCAGAAACAGGCTGTTGGCCAAGCTGGTATGGCGGTTCAGAAGTCCGCATCATTGTGGCCGCCAGTTCGTTCTGCGGACTTCTGAACCAAAGCCACACTGGATCAGGAGGTTTGCTAGTGTCCTTTCGATTCCGAGATTCGAAACGCGGCTCCGTAAAATGCTACGAACTTCGGAATCGGGACACGCGTGTTCTTGGATTCGCAAGCTCGCAAACGCCGAATGCGCCGTTGCCGCGCTAACGGACATCGCGTTAAGGGACATCGCGCATGAACTGGGCCTGGGCCAGCACGCTCGATCAGATGTGGCGTTCTCCTGCATTTCCGACGTGGCTGACAGTGGCCGCGGCGGGATTTTTCGCCGTCATTGTGCTCATCACCTTGTTGCGGGCGGAAAAGTCGGTGGCGAACGGCGCGCTGACGGTCATCACGCTATTGGCCGTCGGGATTGCGCTCGCGGCGACCACCCGCGGTTTCGGCCCAGGTAGTTCCAGGGCGGCGGAGGATAGCCGCTCTTCGACGGCGGTGGCGAGCCTGCCGGCGCTGGCCTGCGTGGATGATCTGGCCGGAGATACGGTTCTGGCCGCTTGCGAAAAGGCTGTGTTCGGCTCGCCCGAGGCAACTGCCGCGGCGCTGTCCTACGCCGCGCATCAAGTTACCCGACTGATCGGATTTGGCGATGTGGCGGCTGCCAACAAGAATATGACGCCGGAGCTTGGGGCGCTGCGCCGGGCGGTGGAGCAGGACCGCTATGGGCTGATGGCCGAGGTCCTGGTGGTTCGCGACCGCTGTACGCCGTTCGATTGTGCCGCGTTCAGATCCCTGACCGACCGGACCCTTGTCGCGTCCAATATCGAGGAGCGGACCTACGACGGAATGGTTGCGCGGTATTCAGCGCTTTGGAACGCGCCGCCGGCGCCCGCCGGGGCGCCGGTTACCGCCCTCATACCGGGCGTGCCAACGGGCAAGCCGACCAATGCCGAATTCCCAAGCGCCTCCTCGACGCCACCTGTGAGCATCATGACCCCGGAACCCCCAACGGCTTCGGCATCGCGTCAGCCCGCGCCGTCGTCGCCGCGGCCCGGCGCACCGACATCGCTAACGGCGCCGGCATCGCCCACCGTGGCTGCCAAGAAACCGCCAGCAAAACCTGTCCACCCCCCGGCACCTGTGGGAGGCACTTCTCTGGCACCGGGTGCGCCAGCGCCTTCGGCTTCCTCGGAATGATCCCCCGCTAGTTCTGAGGGTTTTCTGACATTCGCTTGACGAACCGGCGGCCGGGCCAGTAGCGAAGGTCAACTCAGTCAGCGTTTGCCCGATATAAAAACATGCCGCTCCATCTGATCAAGCTTTCCGTCGGCGCCGAATCCGTAAAGGATCTCAAGGGCTGGATCGCCGATCGCATCAAGGTCGCAAAAAGCAAAGGCCAGCCGGCCCATCACGTCCACATCACGCGGATGACGCCCAAGCGCGTCGAGGAATTGTTGGCAGGCGGCTCGATCTATTGGGTCATTCGCGGCGAAATCGCCGCGCGCGAAAAGCTGATCGCCATCGAGCCGTTTCGCGACAAGGACGGCATCGGCCGGTGCCGCCTGGTGATGCAGCCGAAGGTAATCCCGGTTTCACCGCGCCCGATGCGTGCTTTCCAGGGATGGCGCTACTTCGAGGCGGACGCAGCCCCACCCGATCTCACCAAATCGGCGGCTTCAAGTGTCGCCGCGATGCCCGAGCCGATGCGCCGCGAATTGCGCGAACTTGGCCTGCTCTAGGCTTGGGCTGTTGCTGGTTACACGGCGATGTTGTCGATCAGCCGGGTGGCGCCGATTTTGGCGGCGACCAGGATGCGTAGTGGTCCGTCCTTGATCGAGGTGACCGGCGCCAGCAATTCGGCGTGCCGGGTCTCGAAATAATCCACCGTAAATCCGGCGGCGGTGATTATTGCGACGGCGCTGGCCTGCGCGGCTTGAAGGTCGCTGCCGGCGCGCAGCTGGTGCGCCGTTTCCTTCATGACCTTGAACAAGACGGGTGCGGCCCGGCGCTCCCCCGCCGACAGGTAGACGTTGCGCGACGACATCGCCAGCCCGTCGGGCTCGCGCACGGTTTTGGAACCGATCACCTTGACGCCGAGGTCGAGGTCGGCGGCCATGCGCGCCACCACCCGCAATTGCTGGAAATCCTTTTCGCCGAAGATGGCGACATCGGGCCGGCATTGCGTGAACAACTTTCCGACCACGGTGGCGACGCCGCCGAAGAAGTGAGGCCGGAAGCGGTCCTCGAGACCGACCGTCGCCGGTCCCTCGGTGAGGATGCGGCTCGCAAAGCCGTCCGGATACATGGTCTTGACGTCGGGATTCCAGATCAGATCGACGTCTTCCGCCGTCAGCCGGGCGAGGTCGGTGTTCCAGGTCCGCGGGTAGGAGCCAAAATCCTCCGTTGGCGCAAACTGAGTCGGGTTCACGAAGATCGACACCACCACTTTACGGGCGCGTCGCTTTGCCAAGCGAACCAGCGACACATGGCCGTCATGGAGTGCTCCCATGGTCGGCACCAGCGCGATCGAGGCTTTTCTCGCACGAAGGCCATCGAGCGCGCGGCGCAGCGCTGGGATTGTACGGACGATCATGGGGCGTGACGGCATCGGATCTCGATCTTCGGGGGAGGAGGAGCGGCAGGCGTTGTGGCGCGGCGGCGGAACACCTTCCGACTCTACCAAGCTCGGCGGCCTGTCGCCAAGCGCGGCAAGCCCCCACCGGCGCCGGCGGGGATTGAACCTTCGGCGCGATATCCGGCGCCTCATCCAGATACAGGACGTGTGCGATTCACCATGCGGGCAGTCGCGATAGCAATTCGCAATGAGGTTTGCGCATTTAACTTGACCATGCTCACGCGTAATTTGAAGATGAAGAAAGGGGAGCGATGGCATGTTGCTGCAGACTAGTCAGGGTCAATCGGGCTCGGCTCATGTCGTCGTGTTGGGCAATGAGAAGGGCGGCTCAGGCAAATCCACCACGGCCCTGCATATCGCCGTCGCTTTGTTGAAGGCCGGACAACGCGTCGCCACCATCGACCTCGATTGCCGCCAGCAAAGTTTCACCCGCTACATCAACAACCGCCGCGCATGGGCAGGCCGGACCGGTCTCGATCTCGAGATTCCGGTGCATCGCTGCATCAAACTCGGCCAGACCATGCAAATCGCCGAAAACGAGACCACCGAATTCGAGCAGTTCGAAGAATTGGTGAGGGCGGTCGAGCACTGCTTCGATTTTATCGTGATCGATACGCCGGGTTCCGACAGCTACCTGATGCGGCTGGCGCATTCGATGGCTGATACGCTGGTCACCCCGATCAATGACAGCTTCCTCGACTTCGATGTCCTTGGAACCGTTGACCCCGAAACCTACTCGGTCACCGGCGAGAGCCACTATTCCGAGATGGTGCGCGACATGCGGCGCAGGCGCCGACAGATCGACGGCGTCAGCACCGACTGGATCGTCGTTCGCAACCGCCTGTCGATGCTGGGATCGCGAAACAAGCAGCTTGTTGCCGACGGACTGAACGAGTTGTCGTTGCGGCTCGGCTTTCGTTCGATCGACGGGTTTGCGGAGCGGGTGGTGTACCGCGAATTTTTCCCCCGCGGCCTGACCGCGCTTGACGACCTCGATGAGGAAACGCTGGGCACGCGCCCGAACCTGGGGCACGTCACCGCGCGCGAGGAAGTCACGAGCCTGTTGCGCCAACTCAAATTGCCTCTGGACGAACGTGGCCGCCGCCGCGCCGCCAACCGCGCCGAGTGGTTCAGCCAGATCGACAAGCCGCTGGAACTCCACGACATCATCGGTGCCTGAGATCGCGTCAGCCTCACCGCATGGCCCGGAGGAAGACCAAAGTGCTCTTTGAATTTCCGTAAAATGGTGCGGAACGGATTCAGAGCCGCTTTATCAAAGTCTTGTTTTACCGGGCTTTTACCCAAAATCTGAACCCGTTTTTGACCTTAGGCGTCCATCCCTGCGGACGTTGGACGGGGGCGTTTCTTGGCATCTCGATGCACGCGAAATAGTGCGCCGCACAATGATCAGGCGGCAAAGTGCCAATATTTGATCTTTCCGTCACGGCAGTGTGAATTATATTAAGAATGTGTGACCCAAAGAGAGTTTGGTCGTGATGTCCAGACAGTCGATGCGGTCCCGCAGAGGGCGAACATGAAACGTGGAATTGCCGTTCTACTTTCCCTGTCGGCTGTGGTTGTGGTGGCCTATTTCACCGCAAGCAAATGGGCGATCCGCCATGAAACGCTGATGTTTCATGATGCGTCGCGCGGCGATCGGCCGGTCGAAATCGACGTCGCCATTCGCCGCGACCGTGAGTTGCAGGCGAATGCCGGCATGATCAAGCTGCCGGTGGTGATCCTTAATCACGGCAATACCGTCAAGTTCACCGAATACTCCTTCCTGGCAAACCTTTTTGCCGCTCGCGGCTATATGGTCGCGAGCATCCAGCACGACCTCGCTACCGATGCGCCGCTCGTGACCAAGGTCGGCGAGCTCTATGTCGGGCGCCTGCCGCAATATCATCGGGGTGTTGCCAACATCCGTTTTGCGATCGAGCAGCTGAAGACGGTTCAGCCCAACGCCGATTATGATCACCTCACGATGGTCGGGCATTCCAACGGCGGCGATATCTCGATGTATTTCGCCAAGCTGTACCCCGAGCAGATCAAGAAAGTCGTCACGCTGGATAACCTGCGTGTGCCGTTCATGACCGATGGCCGGTTCAAGATCATTTCCTTCCGTTCGAAAGACCCCGTCTTCAAGCCGGATCCCGGCGTCATCCCCGACGACGAGATCTGCGCAAAGGCCGGAATCACGGTGGTGCGCACCTCGTTCCAGCACAATGACATGCGCGATACCGGCTCCGACGAGGCCAAGTCGACGATCCAGGAGACGCTGGACAAGTTGCTAGACGACGACAGCGATCTTCGGCCGGCCGACACCAGTTCGTCGCCGGTCATGACCGACGCCGGTCCGGTCGCTCCCTATGCGCCGGTCGCGCACAACTGATCGCGGCCTCTTTTAGGCTTCATCCAGGGACCGCCACGCATTGACCGGCTCAAGGCCCCAACCCACATTGGGTTGCGGGAGCACGAAATGGCCGGCGAGCCCACCAATTCAAAATCCACTGGAAGAGTAACGCGCGACGGGGCAGGCAATTCATTGCCGGAGCGGCAACGGTCGGCCTCCGAAGACATCGCCGCTTTCGTCGCCAAAGCAAAGGCATTGTCGCCCTTTACGGCCGGCGGCAAGGGGCGCCTGGTCTTCGCGCTCGATGCCACCATGAGCCGGCAGCCGACCTGGGACATGGCTTGTGCCCTGCAAGCCGACATGTTTCGGGAAGCCGCCGCGCTCGGCAGCCTCGATATCCGTCTGGTTTATTATCGCGGCCTCGATGAATGCCGTGCCTCCGGCTGGATTTCCGACAGTGCCGCGTTGGCAAAACTGATGGGCAAAATCGATTGTCGCGGCGGCAACACCCAGATCGGCAAAGTATTGTCCGAGGCACGGCGCGAGGCGGTAGCGTCTGGCGTGCGGGCCGTTGTGTTTGTCGGCGACGCCATGGAAGAAAACGTCGACGACCTCTGCGTGAAGGCCGGTGAATTAGGTTTGCTCAAGGTACCCGTATTCATGTTTCAGGAAGGTCACGATCCGGTGGCCGAGCAGGCCTTTCGGGAAATCGCGCGGCTCACGGGAGGCGCGTGGTCGCGTTTCGACCCAGGCGCCGCCGCACAATTGCGCGAGCTTTTGCGCGCGGCAGCGGCTTACGCTGCCGGTGGACGCGAAGCGCTGCGGCTGATGTCAAAGAGCGATAGCGGGGTGGCCAGATTGTTGGGCCAGATGAAGTGACTGCGCTTACGCGGCCGTCGCGGTTTTGGCGACGTCGTCCAGCACGGCGCTCAGTTTGCCGACGACGGCTTCGGCTCCGCTGACGCCGTGCCGCGAGGCTAGCCACGCCGGATCGTTCCAGGACAGCCAAGTGTCGCCCGCGGCATCCTGCCAAACCAGCGCCTTGAGCGGGAGGTCGATCCCCATCGTCTGCGCCGCCTGCATCAAGGGCGTGCCGCCTTTGGCGTTTCCGAAGATCAGAACCTCCGTCGGCCGTAACGAAAGACCGGCTGCCGAGGCGCCCTCGGCGTGGTCGATCCGGGCAAACACGGTTAGGCCCTTCGCGGTGACCGCGGCCTCCAGCCGGCTCATGGTCTCGCCCGGCGCATGACTGCTTTTGATGGTCGTCAAACCCTGCACCGTCATGTTGCGCTCCCGATCGAGTGGCTCGAACCTGAAATGATACGGGCACGGGTGTGCAGTGCCAACGCGCTTTTTTGACCGCGCGGCCCCAAAGGTAGAGCCAGCATGCTTTTTTTGCCGGCTGCACCTATATTGCAGCCATGCCAACCCTGGTCGCAGGCGCCGTCGCCGTTATCGTTCTTTATTTGCTGTTGCAAATGTTTCGCGCGGCCAATCCGGCGGTGCTTGCACGCGCCGTCAAGATCGGCGGCGGTGTGCTGGCGCTGGCGGTGGCCGCCTTCACCGGGATCAAGGGCGAACTTGCAGTCGCCATCCCGATCGGCATCTTCGGCGCAGGGCTATTGGGCTGGGCGCCGCTCGGAACGACGGGCTTTGGATCCATCGGCGGACTATTCGGCGCGGGCGGTGCACAGCGCTCGAACGGCCAAGCCTCACGCGTGCGTTCCCGGTTTTTCGAGATGACGCTCGATCACGACACCGGCGCGCTGACCGGGACCGTCGTTTCCGGACCCAATGCCGGCCGCTCGCTGGAGGATTTCGACCTTCCAGCACTGTTGGGCATGTTTGGGGAACTGGATGCCGAAAGTATGCCGTTACTTGAAAGCTATCTGGACCGCCGGTTTCCCGCCTGGCGTCAGAACGCGCAAGGAGACGCGACAGGCCGGCAACGCGGCACGGCGTCGAGCGGTAAAATGACGAACGAGGAGGCCTATCAGATCCTTGGCCTGAAGCCGGGGGCGGGGCGCGACGAAATCGGCCGTGCCCATCGCGGACTCATGAAGAAACTGCATCCCGACCAGGGGGGGTCGACGTACCTCGCTGCCCGTGTAAACGAGGCCAAGGAAGTTCTGCTTCGTACGCATCACAACTAACTCCGGCACGCCATCAAACGCTGAAAGCCGCGAAACCGCTGCCTTCCCTCCATCCGACGCCGTGGTCGCCCGCCGTTATCCGGCGTGACTGATTTCCTGCCCTTAAGGCTTAACCGCAAAATCTTGACGAGAGGTTGCAAACGAAAACGGGCGGCCTCTTTGGGAGACCGCCCGTTTCGTCTTTTCGTTGTCTTTTTGTTTAGTTGTGAAACGTGATGCAGGAAATGTCGCTGCGCTTCAGCTTCTTGCATACCGCTTCGGCCTGATCGCGGTCGAGGCCGGCAAAGCGGGCCCGAAACAGCTTCCGATCGCCCTTGGCGACCACCGGTTCGGTAAACGAGTCTGCCTTGTTGAGCAGACCATGCGCCTGGTTGCGGGCGGCCGCGATCCGCTGAAGCGCTTCGCTTTCGCTCTCGAGCGCGCCGACCTGAATGATCCATCCGCTATGGGTGACCTCGGACTTGTTCGCGCCGTCGGGCTGGGCGCGCGGCGAGGGATCGGCATAGGCCATCGCCTGCGAAGGCGATGCGGAAAGACTTGAGGCGGGCAACACGCCGAGAATGCCGTTTCCGGTGCCGTGGTTGGCCGGTTGTGGCGGCAGATCGGTGCGGGCGGCGTTGATGGCGCCCGCATCGGTCTTTCCGCTGTCGGCTTTGCCGTTTTCAGCTCTGGAAACGATCGCATTCGAGGTTTCCGGGACATCGGTCCGGGCCGGTATGGCGCTCGTGACCGGAGGAGCCGGCTGGGCCGACCCCGCAGCCGCCAGTCTGGTCTGGCCGGCCTTGATCTGCACGGTCTTCACCTTGACCGGCTTCATCGGTTCGGACGAGCCGGGAATCGCGGCGATGGCCTGGGCCTGGAGGACGCCGTTCGTCAGCGGCGCCGGCTCGGCTTTGGCGTCGGACTTGACCGACGATGCGTCGGCCCTGGCTTGCGAAATCAGCGAAGCCGCGGCGGCCGGTCGCGACAGCGCCGGCACGATCGAA
This sequence comes from uncultured Alphaproteobacteria bacterium, assembly GCA_963748805.1. Classification (GTDB taxonomy): domain Bacteria; phylum Pseudomonadota; class Alphaproteobacteria; order Rhizobiales; family Xanthobacteraceae; genus Bradyrhizobium. The sequence goes on from CAVVLH010000015.1 coordinate 34,013, forward strand.
ACCGGTGCGGACTGGACAGTCTGTGCCATAGGCGGCGGCGCCTGCGTTTCGGCATCCGCAACTTCCACATTGCTATCCGACGGATTGCGTTCGGTGATTGCTGCGACCGTGCGCTTGGTCGAGGCCTTTTCGAGATTTTCCGCCAGCAGGTTGCGCATGATGGCATCGCGCGAGCTGCCGCTGCGGCCGCCCATGACAACGCCTACCAGGTGACGGTTGCCCCGGCGCATCGATGTCACGAGATTGAACCCGGACGCACGCGTATATCCGGTCTTGATTCCATCGACACCCTCGACCGTGCCGAGCAGATGATTGTGGTTGGCGATCGAATGGCCACGGAACGTGAAGGACGCCGTCGAGAAGTAGCGGTAATAGCGCGGGAAGCGGTCCTGAATCGCGCGGCCCAGCGTCGACTGATCGCGCGCACTCGTTACCTGTTCGTCGTCGGGCAGGCCCGATGCGTTGCGATAGGTGGTCTTGCTCATGCCGAGCATGTGCGCTTTTCGGGTCATCATCTTGGCGAAATCGTCTTCACTGCCGCCAAGCGCTTCGGCAATCACGACCGCGGCGTCGTTGGCGGAGCGTGTCACCAACCCCTTGATCGCATCTTCGACGCGGATGGTCTGGCCGGGCATCAGGCCGAGTTTGGTCGGGTCCTGTTCGGACGCGTGCTCGGATACCGGCATTTCGGTGTCGAGCTTGATCTTGCCGGCGTCGAGGCGCTCGAACAGCAGATAAAGCGTCATGATTTTGGTCAGCGAGGCCGGATGGCGGCTCGCATCGGGATTGGTGGATGTCAGCGTCGCGCCGGAATTGGCGTCGACGATGATCGAGGAGAACGCCGGGCTGTAATCCTCGTGCGACTCCGAGTGGTAATGGCGTACGTGGTGATAGGAGTGCCGATAGTGGCGCGCTTCGGCGGTATCGGTGGTGAAGGCGACTGCGGCGGTGACCGCGACAAACCCGAAAGAGCAAACCCGCCAATGACGCGGGGTAACCAGGCTGGTCCGAAGCATGAACTTTCCCGTCCCATTTTCTGTCTTGATCACCGCTTCGTGAGGCCAAATTATGCCCGACGGCCCGGTGAGGTTTCCCTGTTCAGAAACCGACAGCAGGGTTTTAACTCCGCTCCTGTCGGCCGACAGTCCGCCATTCTAGCTAAGACGCTGTTCACAAACAGATTTCCGAGCCCGCCCCCAAGCGAGCAGACCCAAGGAATCAGGGTAGGGGGCTGCGGTTTCCAAATGATTAAGGAAGGCTTGAGGGAGAGCACGGGATTTGAGGCTTTTAGTGTAACAGCCGGTTCTGCTTGTGCAACGCACAATTCGCCGCCGCGGCCAGGCTTTCTGCCCAGCGGCGCTGGCGACCGGGACGGCCCCGGCTTACCCCAGCCGCCTAGTCATCGCCCGTGCTTGCGGGAGCACGCGCATTGCCCGCAAAGGCCGTGCTGCGAAATCCGGCCGAAGCAGCCGAAGAGTGACGACAATTCTCACCCCGCCACCGATCCGGAACGGGCTGGATTTTGCGAGCGCCGTGCTCGGGCGGGCTGCGACCGCTTTGTCAAAGGGAAATGAATTGACTAGTGTGGCGACTCTGACGTTCCTTTCAGGGGCCGCCGCGAGTTCTTCGAAGGAACGTCAGAATGAAGCCACACTAAAATCATATGGATGCTAGTGTCCCTTTGGTTCTGACATTCGTAAAATTGGCCGCCGCGATGGGATACGAATGTCAGAACCGGGACACTAGTCTGGCCGGGACGCCGCGCGGGGAATCGGGTTTGCTGCCAAGCCAAGCGATCGTGAATATTTTACAAGCTTGCGGCCAGACAAGGCTGGACCCATATTCTGTTTCGCCCGGTCGGTCATCCGCCATGCCGGCACGGGGTAGACGGTCAGGACGGTGTTTCGGAGTTGGCCGACGGTTCCTGTCGCTTTTCCCAGAGGACTTCAAAACACTCCTGTCATGTTACGCTTGATTACCAGCCCTGATCCGCAGCCATCGTCGATCGTCGCATTCTCTCCTCGAATGGCCAACGATGAAAACCGCTCGGGCGGAACCGGCGGGCCGGCCACTTCGGTTATCACCAAGGTCAAACCGAAAACCAAACGGCCCAATCTCTACCGGGTCCTGATTCTGAACGATGACTACACTCCCATGGAGTTTGTCGTTCACGTGCTGGAAAAATTCTTCCAGAAGGATGTCGAGGCCGCGACCAAGATCATGCTGCACGTTCACCATAACGGCATCGGCGAGTGCGGTATTTTCACCTACGAGATCGCTGAAACTAAAGTAACGCAAGTGATGGATTTTGCGCGTAAGCACCAGCATCCCCTGCAATGCGTGATGGAAAAGAAGTGACGTCGCGCCCCGGCCAAAAGGCCGGGCTTTTATTTATTCCAGCTTTTCATAGCCTGAAATCGGAACGGGTCTTGCATCGGCGAGATCGGTTAACCCGGAAAATCACGGGTAAAACGATCCCCTTACATGAGCGTGCGGGGAGAAATATGCGCGGCGGTCTTTTGCCACGATCGTACGCAACTATATATGGTAAAGGTTGTTGTTGCCTCACCGGCCAACGGCGATCATGATGGCGGGGGCCACAGAGGACGCGAATGCCGACTTTTTCCCAAAGCCTAGAACAATCCCTGCATCGCGCACTGGCGATTGCAAATGAGCGTCACCACCAATACGCGACGCTCGAACATCTGTTGCTGTCGCTCATCGATGACAGCGATGCGGCGGCCGTGATGCGCGCATGCAGCGTCGATCTCGACAAGCTGCGCACCAGCCTCGTCAACTATCTCGAAACCGAATTCGAAAATCTGGTGACCGACGGCGCCGACGACGCCAAGCCGACCGCGGGCTTTCAGCGCGTGATTCAGCGCGCGGTCATTCACGTGCAGTCCTCGGGGCGCGAGGAGGTCACCGGCGCCAATGTGCTGATCGCGATCTTCGCCGAGCGCGAGAGCCACGCCGCCTATTTCCTGCAAGAACAGGACATGACCCGTTACGACGCGGTCAACTATATCAGCCACGGCATTGCCAAGCGGCCCGGCGTGTCGGAAGCCCGTCCCGTGCGCGGGGTCGACGAAGAGACCGAGACCAAGGGCAACGAGGATTCCAAGAAGAAGGGCGAGGCGCTAGAGACCTATTGCGTCAACCTCAACAAGAAGGCGCGTGACGGCAAGATCGATCCCGTGATCGGACGCAACTCCGAAATCAACCGGGCGATCCAGGTGCTCTGCCGCCGGCAGAAGAACAATCCGCTGTTCGTCGGCGAAGCCGGCGTCGGCAAGACCGCGATTGCCGAAGGCCTCGCCAAGCGTATCGTCGACAGCGAGGTGCCGGAAGTCTTGTCGGCGGCCACGGTGTTTTCGCTCGACATGGGCACGCTGCTCGCCGGCACGCGCTATCGGGGCGATTTCGAGGAGCGTCTGAAGCAGGTGCTCAAGGAACTCGAGGCGCATCCCAACGCGATCCTGTTTATCGACGAAATTCACACCGTGATCGGCGCCGGCGCCACCTCCGGCGGCGCGATGGATGCCTCCAACCTGCTGAAGCCGGCTCTGGCTTCGGGCACCATCCGCTGCATGGGCTCGACGACCTACAAGGAATACCGTCAGCACTTCGAAAAGGACCGCGCGCTGGTGCGGCGTTTCCAGAAGATCGACGTCAACGAGCCGACGGTTGAAGATGCGATCGCGATCCTCAAGGGCCTCAAGCCTTATTTCGAGGACTATCACCGGCTGAAATACACCAACGAGGCGATTGAAGCCGCGGTGCAGCTGTCGTCGCGCTACATCCACGACCGCAAGCTGCCGGACAAGGCGATCGATGTGATCGACGAGTCCGGTGCGGCGCAGATGCTGGTGGCCGAGAACAAGCGCAAGAAGACGATCGGCATCAAGGAAATCGAAACCACCATCGCCACGATGGCGCGGATTCCGCCCAAGAGCGTCTCCAAGGATGATGCCGAAGTGCTCAAGCACCTCGAGCAGACCTTGAAGCGCGTGGTGTTCGGCCAGGACAAGGCGATCGAATCGCTGTCCGCCTCGATCAAGCTCGCGCGTGCGGGCTTGCGCGAGCCGGAGAAGCCGATCGGCAGCTATCTGTTTTCGGGTCCGACCGGCGTGGGCAAGACCGAAGTGGCCAAGCAATTGGCCGCCTCGCTCGGCGTCGAGCTTTTACGCTTCGACATGTCCGAATATATGGAGCGGCACACTGTCTCGCGCCTGATCGGCGCGCCTCCCGGCTATGTCGGCTTCGACCAGGGCGGCCTTTTGACCGATGGCGTCGACCAGCATCCGCATTGCGTGGTGCTGCTCGACGAGATCGAGAAGGCGCATCCCGACCTCTATAACGTGCTGCTCCAGATCATGGACCACGGCCGGCTCACCGACCATAACGGCAAGCAGGTCAATTTCCGCAACGTGATCCTGATCATGACCACGAATGCGGGCGCCGCCGATCTGGCGCGTCAGGCGTTCGGCTTCACCCGCTCGAAGCGGGAAGGCGACGACCACGAGGCCATCAACCGGCAGTTTGCGCCGGAGTTCCGCAACCGTCTCGATGCCATCGTCTCGTTCGCGCATCTCAATGCGGACGTGATCGGCATGGTGGTGGAGAAGTTCGTGCTTCAGCTCGAAGCGCAGCTTGCCGACCGCGACGTCACGATCGAACTGTCCGAGCCGGCCAAAGCCTGGCTGGTGCAGCATGGCTATGATGAGCAGATGGGCGCGCGGCCGATGGCGCGAGTCATCCAGGAGCACATCAAGAAGCCGCTGGCCGACGAGGTTCTGTTCGGCAAGCTCAAGGGCGGCGGTCATGTCCGGGTCGTGCTGGTCAAGGACGAGGCGACCTCGCAGGACAAGATCGGCTTCGACTTTGTCGAGGGGCCGGTGACGCCCAAGCCGGAGAAGCTGCCCGGCGCTCGCAAGCGCGCCGCCCCCCGCAAGCCGAAGCCAAATGGCGGTTCCGGAAGCGGGCCGAAGGGGCTGGTAAAGGCCTGAAAACTTCGGAGATAACGACACAGAAAAGCCGGCGCGTCGAAAGACCGCCGGCTTTTGTATAGAGCGGCCGACAGAGCTGCGCGGGGAAACGAACGTGATCATCGAAAACCAGGCTGACGTGACGCAAGCGGTGGAAGAGGCTGTTTCGCGCGTTGAGGATCAGCGCTTGCGTGAAATTCTCTTGGCGCTGGTGCGGCACCTCCATGGATTTGTGCGGGAAGTGCGCCTGACCGAGCGCGAATTCGGCGAGGCGGTGCGCATCATCGCGGCACTGGGGCAGAAGACGACAGCCTCGCACAACGAGGTAATGCTGATGGCAGGCTCGCTCGGTGTGTCGCCGCTGATTTGTCTGCTCAACAACGGCAATCACGGCCAGACGGAGACCCAGGCCAATATGCTCGGCCCGTTCTGGCGCGACGACCAGCCGGCCTGCGCGAGCGGTGACTCGCTGGTGCGCTCACCGACGCCGGGGCCGCAGCTGCTGGTTCGCGTTTCGCTTGAAGACGTCAGCGGAACGCCAGTTGCAGGTGCTGAAATCGACGTCTGGCATTCCTCGCCGGAAGGTCTTTATGAAAATCAGGATCCCGAGCAGGCCGAGATGAATCTGCGCGGCCGCTTTGTCTCGGATGAGGCAGGAAAATTTCATTTCAGCAGCGTCAAACCGGCCGGTTATCCGATTCCCGTCGATGGTCCCGTCGGCGAGCTGGTGCGCGCCACGCGCCGCCACCACTTTCGCCCCGCACATCTGCACTTCATGGCATTCAAGCCCGGATTCAAGACGCTGATCTCGCAGGTGTATTCACCCGACGATCCGCATATCGATTCGGATGTGCAGTTCGGCGTCACGCGCGCGCTGATCGGCAATTACGTCCGCCATGACGAACCTTCAGCGGAACTCGGCTTTACCGTACCCTGGTATTCGCTGGATCAACGCTTCGTCCTCGAGGCCGGTGAAGCCCGGCGGCCGATGCCGCCGATCCGCGGCAAGGCACAACATAGCCCGGCTTAAAGGTGCCGCCGTCGCGGACTGGCAAAGCGGCCATCGCAGCGCCGAGGATGGGCGGCAGCATCTGCCAAGATTTGAGTTGTTACCTCCACCAGGCGGTGTGCTAGGCTTGAGCCATTGATTTGATTGGGACATTTGATGCGTGCCGCCAGAGTGGTTTTTTGGGCCTTTTGGTCGATATTCTTTCTTGCTCAGCCGGCGCTTGCCGAGAAGCGGGTGGCGCTCATTTTCGGAAATTCGGCCTATCAAAGTGTCGCGCGGCTCACCAATCCTGCCAACGATTCCGAAGCGGTCGCGGCGACGCTCAAGGAAATGGGATTTGAAGTCGTCGAGCTTAAGCGCGACCTCAATGCCGCGGCGATGCGGCGCGCCTTGCGTGATTTTTCCGACAATGTTCGCGATGCCGACATTGCGATCGTCTATTATGCGGGCCACGGCATCGAGATCAATGGCGACAACTATCTGATACCCGTCGATGCCGTGCTCGAGCGGGATATCGATGCGTTCGATGAGGCCATTCCGCTGGAACGGATTCTCACGGTCATCGCACCCGCCAAACAGTTGCGGCTGGTGATTCTGGATGCCTGTCGCGACAATCCCTTTAACAGGTCGATGAAGCGCACGATCGGGTCGCGGGCGATCGGGCGAGGTTTGGCCAAGGTCGACCCCGAAAATCCGAATACCCTGATCGCGTTTGCCGCCAAGGCGGGATCGACCGCGCTGGACGGCGACGGCAAGAACAGTCCGTACACCACGGCTCTGGTCAAATATCTGCCCAAGCCGGGTCTGGACCTCCGCAAGGCCCTTGGCTATGTCCGCGATGATGTTCTGAAAGTCACCGGCAACAAGCAGGAGCCGTTTATTTACGGCTCGCTCGGCGGCGCGGATTTGGCGCTCGTTCCCGGCGTTGCGACCCCGCCACCAGCGGCTGCGAGCGACAACTCCGGCGAACGGCGGGACTACGAACTTTCCGAACGCGTCGGAACCCGCGAAGCCTGGGATCTTTTCCTCGCCGAGCATCCGAGCGGGTTTTACGCCAAGCTGGCGCAAGCCCAGCGCAACAAGCTGGCGGCCGAAGAGGCTCGCGCGGCGGCGGCTGAAAAGGCGCGGGCGACAGCCGCGGAACGCGAACGGCTGCAGGCGGAAGGGGCAAAGGCCAGTGAACTGGCCAAGGCGGCCGAACAGGCGAAGGCCGCCGAACAGGCACGCATCGCCGCCGAACAGAAGAAAGCCGCCGAAGAAACCAAGGTCGCTGAAGCTGAACGCGCCAAAGCCGCGGCCCAGGCCAAGGCCGAGCAAGATGCGAAACTCGCCGCCGAAAAGGCCAAGAAGATCGAGGATGCCAAGGTCGCGGAAGCTGAACGTGTCAAGGCGGCAGCGCAGAAGGCGCCGAATGATCAGCCCGTCGGCCAGCAGGCTGCCCTGACCCCTCCCGACAAGGCAGGCGAGGCCGCACCGAAATCCGACCCGCCTGTCGCAGGCAACCTGTCACGGATGCTGCAGACTGAACTGCAACGGGTTGGCTGTGGGGTCGGCGCGGTTGACGACAATTGGGGTGCGGCAGCGCAAAAGGCCCTCGGCCAATTCAACAAGAATGCCGGCACTAAATTTGACGTCAAGCTCGCCAGCATCGATGCGTTGGAGGTTCTGCGCAGCAAGCCCGCGCGCATTTGCCCATTGATCTGCGAGCACGGCTTCAAGGCCGACGGCGAGCAATGCACCCGAATCGTTTGCAAGACCGGTTACGAAGTGGGTGACGACAACAACTGCGAAAAGGTCGAACCCAAGAGAGTTGCGAAGCCACAGCCGGCTACGTCCGCTAGACCGATGGTGGAAAAGCCCGCAGCTCCGAAAGAACCGCGTGTGTCGTCCAGCTCCGGATTGATTGCCTGTTCGGTTTATTGCAGCCAGCGTGCTGCGACGGCTCGTTTCCCCAACGGGGCGTCAAATCGCTGCCTGTCCTTTGGTCCTTGCGATCATTCGCGGTAGCGACACCGCTTGCTCTGCGCCCCTACCGGATCAGCCCCGCCAGTCTCGGCAGCGTCAGGCTGATTTCGGGGACGCAGATGATCAGCAATAAGCCTGCGAACAGAGCGAGCATGTACGGCACATAGGTTCGGAAGTGCTCGCTCACGTTCAGCTTTGCAAAGCGCAGCGCCATGAGCAGCCCCACGCCCATCGGCGGCAGGAAAAGACCGATTCCGACCGCGGCGGTCTGAACGATATTGAAATGGATGGGGTCGATGCCCATCAATTCCGAAATCGGAAAGACCACGGGAATGAGCACGACGGCGGCGGGAAGGCCCTCAAGCACCATGCCGAACAGGCAACTCACGATCGCGGTTACCGAGAGGAACAGCCAGGGATGCCCCTTCAGCGGCGCCAGCATCTGGCCGAGAAGCTGCGGCACGCCGCTCACGCCCATCAGGTACTGATAGACCGAAGCGACCGCGAGCAGGAACACCACGGCTGCGGTGAGGATGGCGCTGTCATAGGCGATCCTGCCCATCTCGCGCCAGGAGACGTTGCGGTAGTAAAGCTTCGCCGCGAGAAAGGCGTAGCCCGCCACCACCGCGCCGGCCTCGGTCGCGGTGATGATGCCGAGAATGAATCCGGCGAGAATGACGAAAGGCACCACCATCGGCACCGCCGCATGCAGTGCGGCTTCGCCGAGGCGTTTGAAACTCGGTCTGGTGTCGACCGGCCAGTTCTTTTGCCGCGCCCGGATGTAGACGACTGCCATCAGGCAAAACATCATGACCATGGCCGGTACGAATCCGGCGACGAACAGCGCCACGGCCGAAGTGTTGGTGACCTGGGCGATCACGATCATGAAGATCGCCGGTGGCACCAGCATGCCCATCGCGGTGCCCGCCGCGATCAGGGAAGCGGAATCGCGCGGGTCGTAGCCGGCCCTGGTCAACGGCGGCATCAGCGCCGAGCCGAGCGCGGAGACTTCCGCCATCTTCGATCCGCAGATGTCGGAGAAGAAATAAGCCACCACGATCACCGACATGCCAAGCCCGCCCTTGACCCAGCCGATCAGGGCGCGCGCCAGTTCGACCAGCGCGTGGCTCATGCCGCAACGTTCCATCAGGTTGCCGGCAAAGACGAAGGCGGGGATTGCCAGCAGCACCCAGCTCTGCGAGCCCGAGACCAGCGCCGAAGACAATTGCTGCATCGGATAGCCGCCGATCCACAGGCCGGCGATGCCGGCGACCGCCAACGCGAACACGATCGGCATCGACAGCAGGATCAGGGCAATGAAGATGGCGGCGACCGCGGCAAGCAGCATGAACGGCGCGCCCTAGTGCAAGGATTCGGATTGCGGCAGCGGCGACAACATTGCGGCCACGCCATAAAGCGCAATCAAAATGCCGCCGACCACGGCGGAGGCGTAGAGCCAGGCGAGGCTGATCTCGAGCCCCGGCGTCCTCAATGAGCTGTTGAGCAGGCAAAGCTTCCAGCCGTACCACGCGACCAGAAGACCGACGCCCGCAATCAGGGCGTGATTGAAGCGGCCGATCCAGAGCTGTGTAGTCTCCGGCAGGCGATGCACGAACACCGATAGTGAAAAATGCGAACGCGACTGGATTCCGATCGCAGCCCCAATCAGCGTCAGCCACGCCAGCGACAATTCACCGACTTCCTCGACCCAGGTGAACGGCACCGGGTCGACATCGAGCCAGTCGGTGATGGCGCCGACGAAATAACGCAGGATAACGCCGACCAACAGATTGACGATCGCGAGCACGATCAGCGCCGTGACCGTAACTTTCGGGACGGTTTTGAGGATCCGCAGCATGCGCGTCAAAAATTCCGGGGGGAGGGGCGGGCTTAAGCCTTGAAGCCTTCGATCTCGTCCCACAGCGCGCCGTATTGCGCTTTGTAGGCCGGCCAGATCTTCTGCTGTGCTACTTTACGGAATTCGTCGACCTTCGCCTCGACAACCGTCATGCCAAGCGGCTCGAGCAGGGCTTTGGCCTCCTCGAAATGATCGACCGACTCGGTCAATTGGCGAATCTTTTCCTGCGCGGCGCGCGACAATTCGAGCACCAGCTTCTGCTGATCTGGTGTCAACCCGTTCCAGATGTCGAGATTCATCACGGCGTTGGTCGGGCCGTAATTGTGGTAGGTGAGGGAGGCGTATTTTGAGACTTCGTAGATCTTGAGCGCCTTCATGTTGACGACGGGCAGGTCGCCGCCGTCGATCACGCCCTGTTTCGCGGCCGTGACCACCTCGCCATAGGCCATCGGCACCGCGTTGCCGCCAAGTCCATTGATGGTGTCGCCAAAAATCTTGGACTGCTGCACGCGGATTTTCAGGCCGCGCAGGTCCCGCGGTTCGATGATCGGCTTCTTCGAGGTCCAGAAATGGCGAAAGCCATAGTCGAAATAGCAGAGTACCTTGAGCTTGTAGTTGTCTTCGATCTGTTTGCTCAGCTTTTCGCCGATCTGGCCGTTGAACATGGCATAGGCGGTGGCGTAGTCCTTGACGAGATACGGCACGAGGAATGCACCCATCTCCGGAAATACCGTTGCGGCGGCTCCGGCCGGGCTTCCCATCGCGATGCTACCGGACTTGACCGCATTCATGATCTCGAGCTCTTGCGGGATCAGCGTCTTGCCGAAGAATTGCATGTCGAGCGCGCCGTTGGTCCGCGCCGTCAGCTCCTTTGCCATCCAGTCGAAAGCCACAGCAGCCGATTCCGGCACGGCATTGATGTGGGCGAAGACCAGTTTCTTCGGCTGGGTCTGGGCGAAGACGGGGGCGCGGCCGGTGGCAAGAATGCCCGCCAGGCCTCCGCCGGCGGCGAGAAGCGTGCGGCGATTGAGGGTGGCGCGGCGCACAAAAGTGGCGGGCATCAGGTTTCCTCCGGCTGCTTTTTGGCTTGTTTGTTTTGTTTTTATTGTCGTTGTCGGCCCGGCAGGCGTTAACCCGCCGGTGGCCTGCGAGCTTACAGAAGTGCAGCCCCGTTGAAAGAGGGATATTGGTCGCAACCTTCGCAGCCGCGAAATGCACGAGGCATGCGGCCGGCGTTTTTGGTGCAGCCGCGTTTTAAGGTGCCGCCGTCTTTAAGGTGTCGCCTTGGCGTTGAGGTGACGCACTTCCCACGGCAGGATGACCTTCTTGAAGATCACCGGGTCCGGCCACGTATCGGCCGTGCGGCCCATATGGCCGCCGACCGGATTGATCCAGGCTTCGCGCGGCTCGGTGCCGCTGTTGATCAGCAATTCGAGATCGTCGATCGGCACTTGCGTGTCGCGCGTGCCGCCGACGACCAGAATGGGCGCGGTGGGTTTGCCGAGCAGGCCTTGGGTTTGCAGCGACATCTTCGGCAGGAAGGCGATCAGTTCGTCGGCCGATTTCATGCCATAGACAAACAGGCTCGCCGGGACCAGGTCGAACAGATATTCGCGCGTGTACATCCGGCCGCGAAAGAAATCTTGCTGGAACGTGCGGTGGATCGGCGGCGATTGCGTGACCGCGCCAACAAGACGCTGGGCCTCGGTGTGTGCGAGCTTGGCTGCCCAGTAGGCGCCAAAACTCTGGCCATGGACGATGATGCGGTTCTTGTCGATCTCACTTCGCGTGGCGAGATAATCGAGGACGCGCGAGTAGATCTGGTCGGCGCTCTCGTCGGCCTTGCGCGGCGCTTGTCCGGTGCCGGGGCTGTCGACCGCGAAGAAACCAATTCCTTCAGGGATCGCGGCGGCATAGGTCTCGGCCACGGTTTCCTTGCGGCTGTCGAGACCCGAAATCGCCAGCACCAGCGGCACAGGGCGTGGCGTATTGGCTGGCAATCTCAAGTAGCCGACGATTTCCTTGTCGCCATAAGGAATGTGCACGACTTCGAGCGGCGGATCGAAATAGCGGGCATGTTGCAGGTAGGCGTCGACCGCTTTCTGATAGGCGGCCTGTTTGCCGGCGGAGGTCGGCGCCGGCCATTGGCCGAAGTAATACAGGCGCCATGCGCGGACAAAATTGGCGTCGGCTTCCCTGGGGTCGGTAGCTGCCTTGGCCTTGGCCATGTAGCTGTCTGCGACCGCGCTCCACGCCGCCGCCCATTCATCCGGGTCGCGGCTTTTGATGCGGGAGAGCGCGTCGCTGGCGTCAGCGGGCTGGATGCCCAGCGCGGGATAAGCGCCGGTTTGGGCGCGGGCAAGCGTTTCGGTTTTGATTTCGTCGATGGTGCGGTCGGCGGTTTGCGCCGAAGCGGTTTCGCTCGCAAGCCCAATCAGGGCGGCGGCGAATATTGCGAACGTTAGGCGCATTTTCTTGTTTTCCTCCCGTAATACCCGCGATTATGGGCGGGCGAGGGAGGGGACACAAGGGATTGCCGGACGATCGGCCTGGTTCAGATAGACGGCGCTAGCCTTCGATCAATTCCTTGATGCGGCGCTGCAACTGGCGCTTTTTCTTTTCGCTCTTGCGCAGACGTTCAGCGAGATCCGAACCGGGCAGTTCGTAAGACTGCTCCGGGCTGAACGCCACGCCGACGAAATTGTCGCGCCACCAGATGATCCGGGCCATCACGGAGCGTCCCTTGCGCGCGATCGTCAGCCGTAACGAATCCTTGGGCAGGCGTACGGCGCTGTTGAATTCGAGATGGGCGCCATGTTCGGAGATATTGCGCACCACGCAATCGCGCGCCGTGTCGTTGTCGGCGATCTCAGCGACCCCGCCATAGATAACCTTGTCACGCGCGCTCTGGCGTCGGTCCTGCATCGAAAGCTCCCAATCGAAAGACCTAGTGTCCCGGTTCTGACATTCGCATGATGTTGCGGTTACTTCGTTTGCGAATGTCAGAACCAAAGGGACACTAGTAAATATTGGATTTTAGTGCGGTTTTGGATTTGGCATTCGCTTTGAGGATTCGCGGCGATACTGAAGCGAATGTCAAATCCACCGCACTAGCTTTACGCGAGCTGGTGGCGCAAGAAAGGGCATCGCGGCCAAAAAGCCGCGTTAACGTAAATCGATGTTAGGAAAATCATGCCGCAAGCCGCGGCATTAAGGACGATTTTGGCAGGTCAGGCTGCCGTCTCGCGAAGGCTGCGCGCGATTTCTTTCTGGGCGTCGAATTCGCGCCGGCGACGGGCCAGTTCTTCGGCACTCAAGGCGGCGATATTATTGTAGTCGCGTTTCCAGACCGCGTCGGCGCTCCATCGGAGCGGCGATTGCACGGTGGTTTGGGCTGCAGGGGCGGTTTCCAGCACCCGCAGCGCCAGCTCCAGCGTCAAGGCTTGCGAAGCCACGTCATGCGGCTTGCCGGCGGAATTACCGAGCGGGAAGTCGGAGAACAGGAAACGGGGCACCGCGGCATGTTCGACGATGTCCTTGGCGCACCCCATCACGACCGTGGGGATGCCATTGGCCTCCAGGTGCCGGGCGACCAGGCTGACCGTCTGGTGGCAGACCGGACAGTTCGGCACCAGCACCACGGCATCGACGCGATCGGCCTGGCAGCGGGCGAGAATTTCCGGGGCATCGGTGTCGATCGTGACGCGGTGGCTCCGGTTGGTCGGCGCGCCGAAAAAACGCGGCGCGATTTCTCCGATCCGCTTTTCGGCGGCGAGCCGGTGTAACTGCGGCAACGGGAACCAGGTGCCGCTGTCCTCGGCCGAAGTGTGCACGCGATCATAGGCGATGTGCGAAATCCGCAAATCATGTGGTTTAGCGGTATCGCCGTCATAGACCGAATAGAACTTGGCGCCGCCGTTATATTTGGCGCCGGGGCCCTGATCGCCCTTGGCGGGGTCGAACGGCGCGGCCGTGGTGATAATGCTGATGCGTGACTGCGCGAGCGGCTTGCGCAGCGGCTGAAACGGCGCCTCGACATAATGCGCCCAGCGATAGGGCGTGGTGTAACCGATCGCGGCGTAATATTCCCGCGTGCGCGCCATGTAGGGGATCGGCGCATCGTCGTCGGGCGCGAAGCCGGTACGGTCGTCGGTGGGGGTCGCCATATCGGGAAAATTTCCTCTCATCAAGGCGCCATCATCCAACGATAGCTAAACTGCGTAAGGCCGGTGTCAAGGATGGTTTACGTTAGAGGCAGGACGGCAATGCAAAGGTCCCAGCGCTCGCTTGTCCGGTTTCTGGCGTGGGCCTGGCTGTTCGTCGGGATCGCGGGAGCAACCGCACAGGAAGCGGCTCCGGCGAACGACGGTTCCGCGCCAGCCAAACCGGGCGTGGAACAGCCCGGCAGTTCCCAGGAGAAGCCGCCGCAAGCGACATCGCAAGACAAGCCGCAAGCGGATAAGCCGGCAGATCCCGATACGAGGGAAGCCGTCTGTCTGATGATCGAAGCGGCGGCGCGGGCCAATGATTTGCCGCTCGAATTTTTCGCCCGCGTCATCTGGCAGGAAAGCCGCTTTCAGTCCGACGCCGTAGGGCCGATAACCCGCAACGGCCAGCGCGCGCAGGGCATCGCGCAGTTCATGCCGGGCACGGCCAGCGAACGGCGGCTGCTTGATCCCTTCGATCCGGTTCAGGCATTGCCGAAATCCGCCGAATTCCTAAACGAGTTGCGCAGCCAGTTCGGCAATCTCGGCCTCGCCGCAGCGGCCTATAATGCAGGGCCGCGGCGGGTGCAGGAATGGCTCGCCGGTACGGGCTCGATGCCGCAGGAGACCCGCCACTACGTCTCAAGTATCACCGGCGCCACAGTCGAGGAGTGGCAGACGGCAGGCCGGGGCGGCCGGATATCCGATCGCGCCGCCGCGCGCACGACTTGCCAGGATTTGATGGCGCTGCTCAAGCGCGCGCCGAACTATTTTGTCTCCCGGCTTGAGCAGACCGTGGAACTCGGCGCGGCTCAGCCGTGGGGTGTGCAACTGGCCGGAGGATTCGATCGCGGCCTTGCAATGGCGATGTATTCGCGTGCGGTGTCGAAATTGAGTAGCGTGATCGGCGACCAGACGCCGACCTTGCTCAGTACGCAAAACCGTCACCGCGGCATGCGGCCGTTCTATCAGGTGCGTATCGGTGCGGACACCCGACCGGCCGCCGATGATCTCTGCAACCGCATCCGCCGTGCCGGCGGCGCCTGTTTTGTGCTGCGCAATTTCAAGGCGTGAGCCGATGAGCTGCCGACGACGACTCTGCATGCCAGCCGTGAGGTCGCCATCGCTTGACGCGCCTGCAAATCGCAAGCGTAATGCGGCCTCGACGACGCGATTTTCATGCCCATGGCACTTCCTCCGCTCGATTCACCCAATGGCACAGCCCCTGCGCGCGTTCGCATTGGGGATGCGCTGCGGTTAGATGGACCATGTTCGCGCGGTGTTGTTCGTAACCTATATCGGCATCGGCGCGCTTGCTCACGATACCAACTTCTGCCTGGCCTGGGTCTTGCGGGCACGCTGTTGGTCTGGGCGGGGCCGGCGCAAATCATCCTGATCTCGACCCTGGCTCGGGCGCAACCGCCGTGCAATCGGCGATCGCGGTGACCGTGAGCGCGGTCCGGCTGTTTCCGATGGTGGTGCGGTGTTGCCGATGATGCGCACGCCACAAACAAAGCGGCGACAGCTCGTGCTGGTCGCGCATTTTACCGCGGTGACGCTCTGGGTCGAATGCTATCGTTTCCTGCCGCATGTGCCGCGCGAGCGTCGGATTGCCTTTGTCCATGGGCTTGGCAGCGGCTTGGCCCTGATGGGTCTGGTCGCGACCGGCATCGGCTATGAGTTGGCGGCGAACCTACCTAGACTATTCAGCTCGGCGATCCTGCTGCTGACGCCGCTGGCATTTCTGTTTTCCACCGCGCGCAACTCGAAAGAATTGCGGACGGGCTGGCATTGGGGCTCGGGCTTGCGCTCTATCCCCTGGCCTCCCTGCTCGACAGCGGCCTCGATATCCTGATCAGTGGCGTTGCGGCCGGAACCATTGCCTTTGTCGTTCATAAATGGCGGGAGGGGCCGTGACTAATTTGATGAGCGATTTTTTCGGCGATTGGCACGCGCTGCTGTTGCTGCTGGTGGCGGGCGTGATCCCGAACCAGATCTGGCGAATGCTCGGCCTGTGGCTCGGCAGCGGGATGGACGAGGGGTCGGACCTCCTGGTGTGGGTCAAGGCGGTGGCCACCGCGATCCTGGCCGGGGTGATTGCGGAAATCTTGGTGCATCCGCCGGGGGCGCTGGCGAGCGTCCCGGGCTTTTTGCGCTACGGCGCGGTGGTCGCGGGTTTTATCGTCTTCATGCTGACGCGACGGTCGATCTTTGCAGGTGTGGTCTCCGGCGAGTTCCTGATGCTCGCGGGAAAATGGTGGCTTGGCTGATCCCGACATTACTGCTTTGATCGCTTCGCCGACGTAACATCGTTGGCGGAGGAAACGACAATGGGCAGACGTTGCAAGTCGGCCTTGATCGGCCTGTTTGTTTGTGTGGCAGCTCTTTCCACTGCGGCGCGCGGCTCTGCCGCCGAGTTTCCTGCGCGGCCGCTTCGTCTCGTGGTTCCCTACGCCGCTGGCGGCCCGACCGACGTGGTCGGCCGGGTGGTTGCGGATTATCTCGCGAGAGACCTCAAGCAGGCCGCCTTCGTCGAAAACAAGCCCGGCGCGCAAGGCGCGATTGGTTCCGAGGCGGTCGCCCGCAGCGATGCCGATGGGTACACGCTGCTGGTCGTGTCCGGCTCGATGTTTGTGCTCAATCCCATGCTCTACAAGAAGCTGGCCTACGATCCGGATCGGGATTTTCGGACGCTCGCGATCGTCACGGAAGACCCGCTCGTGATGGAGGTGCATCCTTCCGTGCCGGCGAAGTCCGTGGCGGAGTTTGTCGCTTACGCCAAACAGAATCCGGGAAAACTCAGTTTCTCCTCGGCTGGAACGGGAGGCGTGATTCATCTCGCCGGTGAAATGTTCAAGCAGATGGCCGGCATCGAGATGGCGCACGTGCCCTACAAGGGGGCCGGGCCCGCCATGGTCGATCTCCTCGCCGGGAACGTCCAGCTGATGTTCGATTCCTTTGGCACCGCTCTGCCTGCGGTGAAGGCCGGGTCGTTGCGGGCGCTCGGCGTGAGTTCGGCGCAAAGACGCTCCGAACTGCCTGACGTTCCGACCATCGCCGAAAGCGGCTTCCCGGATTATCTCGTCAGCGTCTGGTTCGCGGTTGCCATACCGGCCAAGGTGCCGGATCATGTTGCCGGAATTATCAAGGCCAGTCTCGACCGGGCGATGGCTGACGAGACGTTTCGTGCGTCGCTTCAAAAAATCGGCTATTCGGTAAAGCGTCCGCAAAGTGCTGCCGAGATTGCCAGGTTCATCGAAGCTGATCGCGCGCGATGGTCGGCAGTGGTCAAGGCCCGGAACATTTCATTGGACTGAGGTGATGACGGTAGAAATCAAGTTACGCGAGGGCGAGGTCGCCGTCGACATGCCCGCGGCCAATGACGCCGGTCTTGTCTTCATCGGCCGCATTCGCACACCCTGGAAATTGCGAGAGGAGACGCCGCGGCAGGGCAGCCATGATGGCCCGATCTGCCGGATCGAGATTTTCGAGCCGTGGGTGCCGGCGCTCAAGGGCGTCGATCTCTACGCGCATCTGGAAGTGATCTACTGGCTGCATCGCTCGCCGCGCAATCTCGTGCTGCAAAGCCCGAAGAAAAACGGATCAACGCGCGGCACGTTTTCGCTGCGCTCGCCGGTCAGGCCCAATCCGATCGGCACCTCGATCGTCAAATTCGTCGGCATCGAGGGATCGAGCGTGCTGGTGCGCGGTCTCGATTGTCTCGACGAGACTCCGCTGATCGACCTCAAACCTGACCGTTGCGATTTCTCACCGCTCGCGGCGCAGAGGGGTGGGGATGTTGAAGGGGAGTGATTTTTTCGGGGAATGATTATCCGCCAATTCTCGGAAAATATGAGATAGATAAGACGATCGCGCAACACCATCGATGAGCTAGCCAACGGGATGGAGCTAGACTAGTCGGTGCAATGGATGGGCGTTTTAATTCGATTTTCCGGGGCTGTAGAGAAATAAGCGTGGCGTGCTGGGAATCCAAGCGTAGGTGCTGTTGTCCTCTGCTACGCCGATACCCGCAACTGCACCTTCGAGCCTGATGGTGTGTATGAGCGCTGCTCTTCCCGCGGCCTCGCGTTGTTCGGGCTCCTTTAGCCACTTTGCCGCTCTCAGCTTTTTGCCGTCGAATACGCTGAGTGCCATGCCGTTGGCAACGAAGACGAAGTCGCCATCGTGACTAACCGCGATATAATTCACACTCGTATCAAGGCAGATCGTCGGGCCGACCCGCTGTTCCCTTAGATCGACGGCGCTGAACGGCGATCCTGGCCTGCCGCCGGGTTTGACGCAGGGCGCATTGCCACGCGCGACGTACAGCGTCTCATCATCTGGATCGAGCGCGACGCTAACGCCGACGGCAAGCCCGCGAATGGTCGACACTACGCGATCAGAGCGTGTATCCAGCACGAAGACAGGATCGTCACCACCGCCGCACTGGGAAGCGACGTATAGCTTCGTTCCGTCGCGGCTCATCGCGAGACCTTGCGGGCACGCCACTGCGCGAATGTCATCAATGATATGCGCGCTACCAGGCACGTCGCCGATTTCGATCACAACTATGCTGCCCGTCGGGATCGGCTGCTCGTTACTCACGAACAGCTTCTTGCCGTCCGGTGTGATTGCGACAGCGCGCGGTGTATGGCCGGCGGGAATGTAACGATCAAGGACGGTGTCGGTGTTCAGATCAACTATCTCAATCTTTCCCTGCTCGCTGTCGGCAACGTAGAGCCATGGGCGCTCGCTTCCGAGCTTGAGCGCTGCCGGGTCGAGCACCATGCTGCTAGGACGACCGACCGAGGTTCCGGTGCCGCTCCCACCAATCGGAATGTCTAATTTGCTGTTCAGATTGCTCGCGCGAACGGGCAAGACGCCACCGTGTGCGCTATCGGCGACGTAAATCCGCGTATCGGAGCCCCATTTGAATGCCAGAACCGGCGAGCCAACCGAAAGTGGCGTTATACCAAGCACTATTTTCACGAGATAGCCGCCGAGCGCAGTAAGGACGATGACTTCTGTGGTCAGCAAAACTGGACGCTGCGTCCAACCCCACGCGGCTACCGCCACTTCGGCGATAATTTCTTCTGCGCTCATTTTTCGGCGCGACTTTCGGACACGCAGATGTATGGCGTGCAACAGCCGCACGGCGCCATAGATAGCCACGACGATGCCGGACAATGTACCGTAGAGTGTGATGACGAATGTCGAAAACGGCGAACTCACGTACCAACGCGTACGCAACGCGATGACTGCTAGCGCGGCATCTCCAAACGCAAGTAGCAAAACCAACCCGGAAGCAACTGTGAAGCGTCTTTGGGTAGGTGTGTGGTTCGTCATAATAGCAGTTTAACTTATAAATTGAACAAATTACAAGATGCCATTTCAGATTGAGGGGGAATCCACTCAGCACCTCCCAAGGGGCTTTATCCGTTGCTGCGGTTCACGATCTTAATCTCCGGACCTACCAGCGTGGTAGCGTTCAAGATCACGCGTCCTTCAACGCTGCCACCAGCTTCGCCGCGTTTGCCTCCAGCACCGCGGCCTCTTCCTTGCGGCTCGCGGGCGGCAGCAGCGCCACGCCGTCATGGCGCGGCATCACGTGCATGTGAAGGTGAAACACCACCTGTCCGCCGGCGCTTTCCGAGAATTGCTGCACCGTGATGCCCTGCGCATCGAACGCCGTCATCGCGGCGCGTGCGATCTTCTGGGAAACCCGGGCGACATGGGCGAAATCCTCCGGCGCAATATCCAGGATGTTACGGGCCGGCGCCTTCGGGATCACCAGCGTATGGCCCGCACAGCGCGGCATGATGTCGAGGAAGGCCAGCGTGTGGTCGTCCTCATGGACCTTGTAGCAAGGAAATTCGCCGCGCAGGATTTTGGCAAAGGGATTGTTGGGATCGTAAGCGGGCATGAAAAACTCCTGACCTAATCGTTGTCCGGAATGCCGTTGTCTTTACGAAACGGTCCGGCTTCGGTGAGTTCGCGTCCCATCTCGGCCACATAGGCGCGCTCGCGCTTGAGATAGTCCTTGATGGCGTGACGCAGGCCGGGATCGGCGATGAAATGCGCCGAATAAGTGGTTTGCGGCAGATATCCGCGGGCGATCTTGTGCTCGCCTTGCGCGCCGGCTTCAACCGTTTTCAAGCCCCGCGCGATCGCATAGTCGATCGCCTGATAGTAGCACACCTCGAAATGCAGGAACGGGTGATGCTCAATCGCGCCCCAGTTGCGGCCGAACAGCGTGTCGGAGCCGACGAAATTGATGGCGCCGGCGATCCAGCGGTTGTTGCGCCTCGCCATGACCAGCAGCACGTCGTTGGCCATGGTCTCGCCGATCAGCGAGAAAAAGACTCGCGTCAGATATGGCCGGCCCCATTTGCGCGAGCCGGTTTCCATGTAGAACGCAAAGAACGCATCCCAGGCGTCCTCGGTGATGTCGCTGCCGTTGAGCGCATGGATGGTGATGTCGTTGGCGACGGCTTCGCGCCGCTCGCGCTTGATCGCCTTGCGGTGGCGCGAATTCAGGGTGGCAAGGAAGTCGTCGAAGCTGCGGTAATCCTGATTGTGCCAATGGAATTGCTGATCGGTCCGTTGCAGGAAGCCGTGGCTCGCCAGCAATTTCCATTCGGCTTCGCGTGCGAATGTCACATGTACGGAAGAGGCCTCCGTCGCCTGGCAAAGCCCGACCAGACCTCGTGCCAAAGCGTTGCGGATTTCGTCCTGATCGACGTCGTGGCGGACCAGAAGGCGAGGGCCGGTGGCCGGGGTAAAGGGAACCGACGCTTGCAGTTTCGGGTAGTAGCTGCCGCCCGCGCGTTCATAGGCGTCCGCCCAGCCGCGGTCGAACACGTATTCGCCTTGCGAATGCGATTTCAGATAGCAGGGCACGATACCGGCGATCACACCGTCGCACCGGGCGATCAGATGCCGTGGGCCCCAGCCGGTGCGCGGGATCGCCGATCCGGAGGCCTCGACGGCCGAGAAAAAGGCGTGCGAAACGAAGGGGTTGTAGGAGCTTTTGGTGCCTTCGGGAGAGCCTTCGGCTGCAACAGGCGGATTGGCGCAGGCATTCCATTCCTCAGCCGGAATCTGGCTGACGGAAGAAACCGCTTCGAGAGTTATTTCGGATGAATCCATCGATGGTTCAGCGCTGGCCTAGAATTAAACATCGTGCAGTGTGGGGCAGACTTCAAGGTCCGCGGGTCAGGGATGGAACCCCTCGAAGATCATTTGATCGGCATAGCGGGCCGCCCGGGTCCGCTGCTCGGCCGTCCGCACGGTCCAGGTCAGGAGCGGCAGGCCGAAGATATGCCGCGCGATCCAGGGGGCGGGCGCCGGCAGATCATTGACCCAATAGGCGACAAAATGCGGCCGGGTGCGCAAGGCGTGCTTCAGATGACGCATGCCCTCGCGCTGGGCGGCCGTCGCCTCCGGCCAATCGACTTCCGTGTAGTGACGTTGCGCGACGATGCCGCGCGGTAACTTCGGTAGCATCTGGCGAAGCGCCACCACCTGATCCGGATCGAAGGACATCCCGGCGACCGGACCGGTATAGGAAGCGAGCACCTCCGCCATGCGCTTCACCAGCCGGCGGTCGCCATCGAAATGGCTCTTGACCTCGACGATGATCGGGACGCGTCCCTTGACCAGGGTGCAGAGGTCAGCCAGCGACATCATCCGCTCTGACGTGTCCCTGAAACGGACTTCCTTGAGCGCGGTCGCGGTCAGGCCGAGCAGCGCGCCTGCGCCCTCGGTGAGACGGCCAAGCGCATCGTCATGGTGCACCATGGCTTCGCCATCGGCGGTGAGCTGGATATCGCATTCAATCGCGAAATTGCCGTCGATGGCGGCGAGCGCCGCGCCCGGCATGTTTTCGATGATGCCGCGCGCGCGATCATGCAGGCCGCGATGGGCGACCGGTCGCGCCGTCAGCCAGTCGGGCGCGCGCATCGGGGTGCAAATCCTAGAATCGGATCACTAGGCGACCTCGAACACCCCTTCGACCTCGACCGAGGCGTCAGCCGGCAGCGAGGCAACGCCGACGGTCGTGCGGGCATGGCGGCCCTTGTCGCCAAAAGCTGCAACCATCAGGTCGGAGGCGCCGTTGAGAACCTTTGGCCCATCCAGAAAATCAGGTGCGGAATTGACAAAACCGCCGAGGCGAACCACTCGCGCCACCTTGTCGAGATCGCCAAGGGCGGCTTTCACTTGCGCAAGAAGATTGATCGCGCATCCGCGCGCGGCGGCATTTCCTTGCTCGATGGTCACGCCGGCGCCAAGCTTGCCCTTGGCGATCAGCTTGCCGTCTGCGCCGAGGCATATCTGACCGGACACAAACAACAAATTCCCAGTGCGCACGAAGGGCACGTAATTTGCCACCGGATTCGGCGGTTCATGCAGGGTGATGCCCTGTGATGCCAGCTTTTGTTCGACCGTACCCGCCATATTCGTCCCCGCTTGATGCTGCCGGCACCCGGATGACCGGCTCACATTGTTTCGCGCATCGGGCCGCGACTTGCAAGCGAGGGGCTGGCGGGCTCGGCAATGCCGAAAAATACGGCAAGTCAACCTTTTCCGCCTTTTGGCCGCAGTTGCGGTGCAATGAATCGGCGAATAGTCTGACAAAACCACCCAAGGGATGAATCATGGCCCGCGCATTTCAGATTTTGTCCCGCCGCACCACATCACTGGTGCTGACTTTGGCCGTGCCTGGACTGGCTGCGGGATTATCCGGAAGCGCCGCGGCCGCGGCCAATGGCGCCTTTCTCTCCCATCAAGCGCTTTATGAACTCAGCCTGTTGAAGTCGCGCGGATCCAATTCGATCAGCAGTGCGCGCGGCCGCATCCTCTACAGCTTCAGCGGCAGCGCCTGCGAGGGCTATACCTCCGAATTCCGCCAGGTGTCCGAGATGGACAACGGCGAGAACAAGGTAACGCTATCGGATTTGCGCTCGACATCCTGGGAAGATGCCGCCGGCAAGACCTACCGTTTTAAGATCGATTCGCGGATGAACGATGTCGACACCGGTCCGATCGACGGGATCGCCGAGCGGGTCGGTGACCATATCACCGTCAAGCTGAAGCAGCCGCAGGCCAAGACCTTCAATCTCGACGGCTCGACCGTATTCCCGACCGAGCAGATCCAGCACATCATTGCGGCTGCAAAGGACGGCAAATCCATTCTGGAGCAGACCGTCTATGACGGTTCAGACAATGGCGAAAAGGTCTTCTCGACGCTTGCGGTGATCGGACAGCCGATCCATGGCGATCAGACCATCGCCTCGCCCGATCCGTCGACCGAGAATGACGTGATGAAATCGACGACGCGCTGGCCGGTGACCGTGAGCTATTACGATCACGACGCCAAACGCGAAGAGGGCGAACAGACGCCGCTCTACGCGATGTCGTTCGAACTGTTCGAAAACGGCGTCTCGCGGGCGCTGGTGCTCGACTACAATGACTTCGTGATTTCCGGCGCGCTCGGAAAATTCAACGTCAAGGATTCCAAGCCCTGCAACTGACGGCTTGAATTATTCTTCGGGTTTTTCCGGTCCTTCATAGGCAATCCCCCTGATCACCGCGGCAGCGCCGAACTTCTTGCGCAGTCCGTCGATGGCCCGTTCCGCATCCGCCGAGCGTCGGTCCAGCATATCGGTGTCGTGGGCGTTGCTCCCCGAGCGAAGTGCGCTGACGCCCGTGCCCATCAGGCGGAAGGCGGTGCCGTCGATTTCCTTCGCCAGCATCTCTCTCGATATCGCGAAAATCTTGGCCGCGAGCTGGGTCGGGGCATGAATGGATTGCGAACGGGTGCGCTGCCGGAAATCCGCCGTCTTCAATTTCAAGGTGATGGTCGATCCCGCGAGTTCGCTGCTTTTGAGCCGGCTTGAGACTTTCTCCGACAGCCGCCACAACAGTCTTTCGAGGGTCACGAAGTCGCGGATGTCGGTCTCGAACGTGGTCTCGCTCGAGATCGTCTTGGCGCCTCGGTCGGGCACCACTCGGCGGTCGTCGATGCCGCGCGCCAGCCGCCACAGCCGTTGTCCTTCGCCGCCGAATTGCTTCATCAACTCGGTTTCGTCGGCGCGTTGCAAATCGGCGATCAGGCGAAATCCGCGCTGGACCAGCCGCTCTTGCGTGGCCGGTCCGACGCCAAAGATAAAGCCGACCGGTTTGTCCGCCAGCATCACACGCGCGTCCTCTTGATCGAGCGCCGCAAAGCCGCGGGGCTTGTCGAGATCGGAGGCGATCTTGGCGAGAAACTTGTTGCAGGAGAGCCCAACCGAAACGGTGACGCCGATCTCGCGTTCGATCTCCTGCGCGAAGCGCGCGAGCACCTTGGCGGGGATCATGCCGTGAACCCGCTGCGTTCCGCCGAGGTCGAGAAACGCCTCATCGATCGACAGCGGCTCGACCAGCGGCGTCAGCGCCTGCATCGCGCGGCGCACCTCGCGGCCGACCCGGACATATTTGGCCATGTCGGGACGGATCACGACGGCGGAGGGGCAGAGAGCAAGCGCCTTGAACATCGGCATCGCCGAGCGAACGCCGAATGTGCGCGAGATGTAGCATGCGGCCGAGACCACACCACGTTTGCCGCCGCCGATGATCACGGGCTTGTCGGCGAGCTCCGGATTGTCGCGCTTCTCGACGGTGGCATAGAACGCGTCGCAATCGATATGGGCGAAGGTCAGCGAAGGCAGTGCGCGGTGACGCACCAGTCGCGGCGAGCCGCAGCTGCCGCATCGCCGAGATGCGAACTCCAGATCATGGAGGCAGTCCCGGCAAAAGCAGGTTGGGCCGTCTGCTGGTGCCGGTAAGGGGGACGTCACGGCCCTTCTAAACCCGGATCGTTCAACGCCTGATGGGCTGCGGCGATATTGGTCGGATGAAGCTGTGACGCTGCCGCAAATGCCTTCACGGTTGCGTCGTCGCGCATCACAAAATCGAGTACGTGGGCGAGGAAAGCGGGGTCGGCGGCCGCGCCGCGCAGGGTCTCGGGCCCAATGCCGCTTTCGGCCAGGAACGCACCCAGCCGCTCGGGATCACCCGCGACAAAGGAAAGCGCCTGAATGGCAACAATTTCAGCAACTTCCCGAGGGTTCCGTGTGGGTTTTCTCAAGGGTCCTATTTGCCTTTCCGTAACTTATGGTCTCTAGTTTCTAAACGATCATGCCCGAGTCTGCGGAAACTGTTCAAGCAACCGGCAACCACATCGTGGAAAGTGGGAGCCCGGCTTAACGGGTTGGAGCGAATCTGGCGCTAGTTTGATTTCACTTTTTGAGAGGCTGGGTGGCATTGAGGGTTCGTTCCTCAAGGTCTGCATCGCCGGGAGTGGAGGGGGCGGGATGGCAAAAACCGTCCTGATCGTGGAGGACAACGAGCTCAATATGAAGCTCTTTCGCGATCTGCTTGAAGCACATGGCTATCAGACTTCCGGCACCAGCAACGGTTTCGAGGCGCTCGATCTCGTGCGCAAGCTTCGTCCCGATCTGATCCTGATGGATATCCAGCTTCCGCAGGTATCGGGTCTCGAAGTCACCCGATGGATCAAGGACGATCCGGAGTTGCGTTCGATTCCGGTCGTGGCGGTCACCGCGTTCGCCATGAAGGGCGACGAAGAACGTATCCGCGAGGGCGGTTGCGAGGCATATCTGTCCAAGCCGATCTCGGTTGGCAAGTTTATCGAGACCGTGCGACGGTTTATCGGATAGAGGGTTCCAAGATGTCAGCGCGCGTTCTTGTGGTCGACGACGTTCCCGCCAACGTCAAATTGTTGGAAGCGCGTTTGTCGGCCGAATATTTCGATGTGCTCACCGCAGCGAACGGCGCCGAAGCGCTGGCGATTTGCGCGCGCGCCGAGTGCGACATCATCCTGCTCGACGTCATGATGCCGGACATGGATGGCTTCGAGGTCTGCCGCCGGTTGAAGTCGAACCCGGCGACCCACTACATCCCCGTCGTCATGGTGACGGCGCTCGATAGCCCCGCCGACCGCGTCCGCGGCCTGGAAGCCGGCGCCGACGATTTCCTGACCAAACCGGTATCCGACGTGGTGCTGATCGCGCGCGTGCGTTCGCTGACCCGGCTCAAGATGATGACCGACGAATTGCGGATGCGCGCCATTACCTCGCTGGAAATCGGCGTGCAGGCGCCGGAGCGCAGTGCGGTGGCCGATACCGGCAAGGGCGGCCGTATCCTCCTGGTCGACGATCGCCCATCGTCCTATGAGCGGCTGGCCCCGGTCCTGAATACCGAACATACGGTCGATGTCGAAGCCAACCCGGCCGAGGCGTTGTTTCGTGCCGCCGATGGCGACTACGACCTGCTGGTCGTTTCGCTCGGCCTCGACAATTTCGATGGTTTACGGCTGTGCAGCCAGGCGCGCTCGCTGGAGCGGACGCGTCACGTTCCGATCCTGGCGATTGCGGAAGCCGACAGCAATACACGGCTGCTCCGCGGGCTTGAGATCGGCGTCAACGATTATCTGCTGCGTCCCGTCGACAAGAACGAGCTCTTGGCGCGCGCCCGCACCCAGATCCGCAAGCGCCGTTATACTGATCACCTGCGCGACAATGTTCAGAACTCGATCGAGGCTGCGATTACCGATGCTTTGACCGGCCTGCACAATCGCCGTTACATGGAAAGCCATCTGGCGACGCTGGCCGAGCAAGCCTCCAGCCGCGGCAAGCCGCTGGCGGTGATGATGCTCGACATCGACTTCTTCAAATCGATCAACGACAACTACGGTCACGATGCCGGCGACGACGTGTTGCGTGAATTCGCGGTGCGGATGCGCAAGTCGATCCGCGGTATCGATCTCGCCTGCCGCTACGGCGGCGAGGAATTCGTGATCGTGATGCCCGAGACCGATATGCATGTCGCGGGCATGGTGGCGGAGCGCTTGCGCCGCTCGATCGCCGGCGAGCCCTTCGCCGTCAACAAGGGCGAAAAACGTATCGAGGTCACAATCTCGATCGGGCTTTCGACCCTGGAGCGGAAAGGCGAGGCGATCGCCGATGTGCTCAAGCGGGCCGACGTGGCGCTCTATCGCGCCAAGCACGATGGCCGCAACCGCGTGGTGGCGAATGCCGCGTGAGGCGGCCTTTCAGGTTTCTGTTGAGATGCCGGGCAAATAAAAACGGGGCCCGATAAGGCCCCGTCGTCGTCTGTCGCTGCTGCGAAGCTTACTTGATCTTGGATTCCTTGAATTCGACGTGCTTGCGCGCGACCGGATCGTACTTCTTCTTCACGAGCTTGTCGGTCATGGTGCGCGAGTTCTTCTTGGCGACGTAATAGAAGCCGGTGTCCGCCGAAGAAACGAGCTTGACCTTGATGGTGACCGCTTTGGCCATGTTCAAAACCTTTGATGTCTGGAAGGTGCGCCGGCCCATAAAGGAGGAGCGCATTCGGGCGGCAACCTAGCTTCAAACCTCCCAAAGTCAAGGTTTTGCGGGTCAAAACCACCCGGAATCCGGCAAAATCGTTGGTTTTGCGCGATTTTCCGACCGCAAAACCGGTCGCCACTTCTGCGGAATGCGCGCTACTTCTCAAAGAAGCGGTTTTTAGGCCTTGGCAGGCCGAGATTCTCGCGCAGGGTCCGCCCTTCATATTCTTTCCGGAATATCCCGCGCTTCTGGAGTTCCGGCACCACCTTGTCGACGAAGTCATCGAGGCCTGCGGGCAGGAACGGGAACATGATATTGAAGCCGTCCGACCCGAACCCCGTCAGCCATTCTTCCATCTGGTCGGCGATCGACTGCGGCGTGCCGACGAACGACAATCCGCCATATCCGCCGACGCGCTGGGCGAGCTGGCGTACGGTGAGCTTGTCGCGCGCGGCGAGATCGACCATCCGCTGACGTCCGCTCTTGCTGGCATTGGTTTCGGGGATCGGCGGCAACTGGCCGTCCGGGTCGAAACCGGAGGCGTCCGTTCCCAGGATCACCGAGAGCGAGGCGATCGCGCTGTCGTAATGCACCTTGCTGTCGAGAACGGCGCGTTTTTCCTTCGCTTCATCGATGCTGTCGCCAACCACGACAAAGGCGCCGGGCAGAATTTTCAGATGTTCGGGGTTGCGGCCGATCTTTTCCATCCGCCCCTTGATGTCGGCATAGAGCTTTTGACCGTCGGCGAGACTGCCACCGCCGGTGAACACCGCTTCGGCGGTTTCCGCCGCCAATTGCCGGCCGTCCTCGGACGCTCCGGCCTGGACAATCACCGGCCAGCCCTGCACCGGGCGCGCGATGTTGAGCGGGCCGCGAACCGAGAGATATTTGCCCTTGTGATCGAGCACATGCATCTTGTCGGGATCGAAATAGAGACCGCTTTCGACGTCGTTGACAAAGGCGTCATCGGCGAACGAATCCCACAGGCCCGTGACCACGTCGTAGAATTCGCGGGCGCGCTTGTAGCGTTCGGCGTGCTCCATGTGCTCGTCGAGCCCGAAATTCAGCGCCGCGTCCGGATTTGAGGTGGTGACGATATTCCAGCCCGCACGGCCGCCTGAGATATGATCGAGCGAGGCGAAGCGGCGCGCGACATGATAGGGCGCGTCGAACGTGGTCGAGCCGGTCGCGACCAGGCCGATATTGTCGGTGACGGCGGCCAGTGCCGACAGCAGCGTGAACGGCTCGAACGATGTAACGGTGTGGCTGCGTTTGAGCGCATCGATCGGCATGTTGAGCACGGCCAGATGGTCGGCCATGAAGAAGGCGTCGAACTTGCCGGCCTCCAGCTTCTGGATCAGTTGCTTGATGTGGGAGAAATTGAAGTTGGCGTCGGGCCAGGCGCCGGGATAGCGCCATGCGCCCGTGTGAATAGAGACCGGTCGCATGAAAGCGCCGAGCTTGAGCTGCCGTTGTGCCATTTGCCCCGTGTCCGTGCTGTTGTTTCGTTCAATTGGAAATAGGCATGCCCGGCCGCAAAGGCATTATGCCGGCACGAGAAGATTTTTGCGTTTTGCGATCACTTTTTGGAAAAGGACTTGTTCAGCTAGGCCTGCAAAATGTCCCGGCGCATCCCGCCGCCTTCCGCCCGGAAAAACGGCACCTCGGCATCGTGGCGTAAGGGACCGCTCGAAAGCCGCTTCCCGAGTTCATCGAGCACCTTCTGGGTCATCCGGTGCAGGTCCGCGAGCGGCTTTGACCCGAGTTCGACCCAGACCAGCTCCACCAGCTCGGCGTCGGCATGGACGACGCCCTCGACACGATGCGCAATGGTCGAGGCATCGGCGGTGAAGAAGCGGGTGTCATAACGCCTGACGCGGCCGGGCGGGGTGATGGCGCGCGCTATCAGGAAAAGGCCGGATGGATCGGGCAACAGCCCGGCATCGGCGAACGGCTTCCATGGACCCGACAACGCCGGCACCGGACCATCCGCTTTGCGCCCCAGGCACAGGCCGGTTTCCTCGCAGGCCTCGCGGATGGCGGCGACCGCCAGCGCGCGGGCGCGGGAAGGGGTTATTCTGGGGCTGCCCTTGAGAAGATTCGTTTCAAGTGCCGCAGGAATCGGCGCCGCGACCGGGACGCGGTTGTCGGCCGGATCGACCCGGCCGCCCGGAAAGACGATCTTGCCGGGCTGGAACACCACCTTGTCGTGACGTTTGCCGACAAGGACTTTGGGGATAGCGCCCGAGCGGTCGACCAGGATCAGCGTGGCGGCATCGACAGGGCGGCGATAGGGATGATGGTCGGGTTCTTTGTCTTCGTTTCCGGCCTTGCTCATCGTCCCGCTGCCCCTTGCTTTGTTGGATAGGGCTTATGGCTCGGGATTGTCTTCGTCAAATCCGTGCATCCGCAGCGCCCACTGCATTCCGACCACGGCGCCCTTGACCGGTTGCAGCAGCGCCAGCGAGGCAAAGAAAGTCAGCGGTAGATAGATCGCGAGCTGAAGCGCGACCGGCGGCGAATAGTTGGTTTCGATCATCAGCGCCAACGGCACCACGATATGGCCGACGATCACGATGACGAGATAGGCCGGCAGGTCGTCGGCGCGGTGCGGCGTGAAATCCTGCCCGCAGACCGAACAGCTGTCGGCGGTCTTGAGGAAGGCACGAAACAATTTGCCTTCGCCGCAGCGCGGGCAGCGGCCACGAAAGCCGCGCTTCATGGCTTGCCAGACGTTGCGCTTTTCCTTCAGCGCGGTTTGCTGGGTCCAGACCGTCGGGTGGGTGCTTACCGTTTCCATGACTTGCCTCTCTTCGATTTCTTGCCGGCTTTCGCTTTCCCAGGCCGGCCTCGCTTTTCATGAGGACTGCGACCGGGATGCGCCTTTGCCTTAGATGGTGTGCGGCGGCCGCGGACGGGAGTATGAGCTTCCGAAATCAGTTCGAACCGCAACGCGCCGGCGACTGGTGCTGCTTCTACCAGACGGACGTCGACAACGTCCCCAAGCCTGTGCATGGCTCCGCTGCGTGAGCCGATCAGCGCGTGGCGCGTCTCGTCATAGTTGAAATATTCCTCGCCCAGCGTGCGGACCGGGATCAGCCCGTCGGCGCCGGTATCGGCCAGTTTCACGAACAGGCCTGCGCGGGTGACGCCGGAAATACGGCCCTGAAAGGTCGCCCCGATACGGTCGGCGAGAAAATGCGCAATCAAACGATCGGCGGTCTCGCGCTCGGCCTTCATGGCGCGGCGCTCGGTGACGGAGATTTGTGCCGCGACCTCGCTCAAGGATTCCGCCGTTTCGGTATCCGGCAACGCACCTTCGCCAAGCCCCAACGCGCGGATCAGCGCGCGATGGACGATAAGATCGGCGTATCGCCTGATTGGCGAAGTGAAATGCGCGTAGCGGCGCAAGTTGAGGCCGAAGTGGCCATAATTCTCGGCGGAGTATTCGGCCTGCGCCTGCGAGCGCAGCACGACCTCGTTCACCAGCGGTTCGGCATCGTGGCCTTTGACCTGGGCAAGCACGCGGTTGAAGACCGTCGGCCGCAAGGCGCCGGCTTTGGCGAACGGCAGGTCGAGGGTTTTCAGGAATTCCTGCAACGCATGAACCTTCTCGAGCGTCGGTTCGTCATGCACCCGGTAGATCAGCGGCAGCGATTTCTTTTCAAGCATTTCGGCCGCAGCGACGTTCGCCAAAATCATGAACTCTTCGATCAGTTTATGTGCGTCCAACCGCTCGGGCACGATGACGCGATCGACGGTGCCGTCAGCCTTCAAGAGGATCTTGCGTTCCGGCAGATCGAGGTCGAGCGGATCGCGCTCGTCGCGGGCGCGTTTCACAGTGGCATAGGCGGCGTAAAGCGGTTTCAGGATCGGAGCGAGCAGCGGACCCGTCGTGTCGTCGGGATGACCGTCGATCGCGGCCTGCGCCTGCGCGTAACTGAGCTTGGCGGCCGAGCGCATCAGGATGCGATGGAAACTGTGCGAGCGCTTGCGTCCGTCGGCTGCGATCACCATCCGCACCGCGAGCGCGCCGCGCGGCTCGCCCGGCACCAGCGAGCACAGGTCGTTGGAGATGCGCTCGGGCAGCATCGGCACCACGCGGTCGGGGAAATAGACCGAATTGCCGCGCATCAGCGCATCCCGATCGAGCGCCGAACCCGGCCGGACGTAGAACGCGACGTCGGCGATCGCGACGTTGACGATAAAGCCGCCTTTATTGTTCGGATCCGGATCAGGCTCGGCGTGGACCGCGTCGTCGTGATCCTTGGCATCCGGCGGGTCGATGGTGACGAGCGGGACGTCCCGCCAGTCCTCGCGGCCCTTCAGGCTGGCAGGCTGGGCTTCCTCGGCCTCGCGCAGCGCATCTCGTGAGAAGGCTTGCGGAATGTCGTGGGCATGGATCGCGATCAGGCTGATCGCCTTTTCCGTCGCCAGCGACCCCAGCCGCTCTTTGACCTTGCCGCTATTGAGGCCAAAGCCGCGCGAACGCATCAGATCGACGCTGACGAGATCGCCGTCCTCGGCACCGAGCGTGTCGGTCCTGGCGATGTTCAATTCGCGGCCGGCTTGTTTCTTGTCGACCGGAATCAGGCGGCCGCTGCCGTCGGCATTCCTGCGGAAGATCCCGAGCACGCGTGTCTTGCCGTGATCGATGACCTTGAGGATGCGCCCGCGATAGGCGACACCGTCACGAACGCCATCCTCGAGTTTTTCGACCCGCAATAGCGCGCGGTCGCCGACACCTGCGGCAGTGCCGGGCTGGACCCGTCGCGGAATGTGGATGCGGATTTTAGGCGGCTCGCTGTTTTCGACCTCATCCCACTCGGCCGGAACGGCGATCAACTCGCCGTCGCTGTCGCGTTTGGTGATGTCGGCCAGCAAGGTCGCGGGCAGGGTTTCAGGCTCGCTGACTTCCTTGCCGCGTTTCTTGATGATGCCTTCGTTCGCGAGTTCGCGCAGCAATTGCTTCAGCGCGACGCGGTCGGCATTTTTGAGGCCGAACTCGCGGGCGATTTCGCGAGTCCCGATCTTGCCGGGATAGGCGCGGACGAAGGCGACGATGGCCTCGGTTGACGGAAAGCCGCTGTCGCGTTGCCGGGTCACTCTATCCGTTTGCCTTATCCGCTTGCCTCATCCGCTTGCCTTGCCCGCGCTCTTCTTAGCGGCGGGTTTGGCGGCTTTCGAAGCCGAGGTCTTTGAAACCGAAGTCCTTGAAACCGAAGTCTTGGCCGTCACTGGCGCGCGCGCCTTGGAGGTCGCTTCCGATTTTGGCTTGGCGGCCGATTTCTTGGCGGCAACCTTTTTCGCGGGCGTGGCCGCTGCTGCATCCGCCCCAGACTTGTCAGTCTCCAGCTTATCAGTCTCCAGCTTATAAGCCTTGGGCTTCTCAACCTTGGACTTCGCAGCTTTCTCTGGCTTCGCGGCCTTGGCCGGTTTCGGCTGCTTTCCTGCGCGCCGCGCTTGGAGCCGCCGCCCTTGGCGGCGCGTTCGTCAATCAGCGCAATCGCTTCAGGTAGCGTGATGGTGTCGACCGTCTTGTCGCCCTGGATGGTCGCATTGATGCCGCCGGCCGTGACATAGGCGCCGTATCGGCCATTCTTGACCGTGACCGCGCCAAGCGAGGGATGATCGCCCAACGGCTTGCCGGGATCGGCGCCGAACCTTCGCCCGCTCGGACCTTTTGCGACCTTCTCGGCGATCAGAGTGACCGCGCGATTGAGTCCGACGTCGAACACTTCGTCGCCGGCCTCGAGGCTGGCGTAGGTTTTCTCGTGTTTCACGAAGGGTCCGAAGCGGCCGAGGCCCGCCGTGATCGGCTGGCCGCTCTCCGGATGCAGGCCGATCTCGCGCGGCAGCGACAGCAGTTTTAACGCCAGGTCGAGCTCGATGTCGGATGGCGAGATGTTCTTCGGAATTCCGGCGCGCTTGGGCTTTTCGCCTTCCGCATAGTCTTTCTGCTCGCCGAGCTGGATGTAGGGACCGAAGCGCCCGGCCTTCACGATCACGTCGCGGCCGGTCTTGGGATCCTGACCGAGCACGCGATCGGCGCTGGCTTCGCTGTCGGCGGCGAGCGGCCTGGTGTAGCGGCATTCCGGATAATTGGTGCAGCCGACGAAGGCGCCGAATTTTCCGGCCTTGAGGTTGAGCTTGCCGGTGCCGCAGGTCGGGCACTGCCGGGGATCACCGCCATCGGCGCGCGGCGCGTAGATGTGCGGGCCCAGCATGTCGTCGAGCGCATCGAGCACCTCGGCAACGCGCAAATCCTTGATGTCGTTGACCGCGCCGATGAAGCCGCGCCAGAAATCGTGCAGCACCTGTTGCCAGGAGATCTCGTTGTTGGAGATGCGGTCGAGTTGTTCCTCCAGCGCCGCCGTGAAGTCATATTCGACATAGCGGGCGAAGAAGTTTTCCAGGAACGCGACCACGACGCGGCCCTTGTCCTCGCCATGCAGGCGCTTCTTCTCGAGCCGCACATAGCCGCGGTCCTTGAGCACCTGAAGGATCGAGGCATAGGTCGAAGGACGGCCGATGCCGAGCTCTTCCATGCGCTTGACGAGGGAAGCTTCCGAAAAGCGCGGCGGCGGCTCGGTGAAATGCTGGGTGACGGCCAATTCGTGCTTCTTCAGCCCTTCGCCCGCGCTCATCGCGGGCAGGCGGCGGCTGTCCTCATCGTCGCCGTCGTCGTCGCGGCCTTCCTGATAGAGCGCGAGGAAGCCGTCGAATTTGATGACCTGGCCGGAGGCGCGAAGCTCGAGCATGCGCGCGCCCGCTTTGGCCGAGATATCGACCGTGGTGCGTTCAAGTTCGGCGGATTCCATCTGGCTCGCGATGGTGCGGGTCCAGATCAATTCATAAAGCTTGGCCTGTTCCGGATCGAGCCGGCGGCGCATCTCGGCCGGCCGCCGCGACAGGTCGGTCGGGCGGATCGCTTCGTGGGCTTCCTGCGCGTTCTTGGCCTTGGCCTGGTACTGGCGCGGCGCGTCCGGCACGTAGGCGTTGCCGTAGTCCTCGCCGATGACCTTGCGGGCCTGCGTGATGGCGGAGCCGTCGATCTGTACGCCGTCGGTCCGCATATAGGTAATGAGACCGGTGGTCTCGCCGCCGATGTCGATGCCTTCATACAGCCGCTGCGCGATCCGCATCGTATGTGCGGGCGCAAAGCCGAGCTTGCGGCTGGCTTCCTGTTGCAATGTCGAGGTGGTGAAGGGGGCTTGCGGGTTGCGGCGCGCGGGCTTGGCTTCAACCGAGGTAACGGTGAAGGTTGCTGTCTCCAGCGCCTTCTTGAAATCGTCTGCTTCCGCGCCGGTACCGATGTCGAGGCGCTGGATCTTCTTGCCGTCGGCGCCGACCAGTCGTGCCTCGAACGTATCGCCGCGCGCGGTCGCAAGCGTCGCCACCAGCGACCAGTATTCGCGCGCTACGAACTTCTCGATCTCGAGCTCGCGATCGCAGACCAGACGCAGCGCCACCGACTGCACACGGCCGGCCGAGCGCGCGCCCGGCAATTTGCGCCACAACACCGGCGAGAGCGTGAAGCCGACGAGATAATCCAGCGCCCGGCGCGCCATATAGGCGTCGACCAGCGCGCCATCGATCTGGCGCGGATTCTTCATCGCCTCCGAGACCGCCTGCTTGGTGATGGCGTTGAACACCACGCGCTCGATCGCGTGATCCTTGATCGCGCGTTTTTCCTTCAGCACTTCGAGGACGTGCCAGGAGATCGCTTCGCCTTCGCGATCAGGGTCGGTGGCGAGAATGAGCTTGTCGGCACCCTTCAGCGCCTTGGCGATATCGTTGAGCCGGCCGGCCGCCTTGGGGTCGACTTCCCAGATCATCTGGAAGTTCGCGTCCGGATCGACCGATCCATTCTTGGCGGGGAGGTCACGGACATGGCCGAAAGACGCCAGCACCTCGTAGGAGGAGCCCAGATATTTGTTGATCGTCTTGGCCTTGGCCGGAGACTCCACAATGACGATATTCATGCCATTCCAATAGCTTACGGGGAAAATAAGGGCCGGTTCCGCGGGACTCGCGCCAGCCGTTTCGTCCCGAACATGGGTGGTGAGCGCGTCGCTGTCAAATCGGCAGGCGTCGAAGGTACCGCCTTGGATAGCCCAGAAACGTCCTGAAAGTTGTAAAATACTATCTAGAAGTTGTGTTACTCCAGCGCGGAAGGCGACATGTCAGTCATCTGTTGGTCGCCGCAACACACCGTCCGTTCACACCGCCGCACGTCGCGTGCGTCTGGCAGCCGGTCGAGGCTTCAATGTGGTGTCGCCGACGCCAAGCAGACGGCCGTCGCGGGAATGCAGCTCGAGCTTTTTGACCGGCCGGCCGCTCTCGCGATCGACCAGAATGGTCGCGATCTCCTCGGGCCTCTCGTCGAACTCTTCGCTCCATTGCCGAAGCGCGACGATAATCGGGAAAATCCCGCATCCCTTCGGCGTCAATACATATTCCTGGTAGGCGCTGCCGTCCGAAGCCGGCGCCAGTTCGAGGATGCCGCGATCCACCAGTGCGCGCAGCCGAACTGTCAGGATATTTTTGGCCAGTCCCAGGCTTTTCTGGAACTCGCCGAAGCGGCGGCGGCCGATCAGTGCATCGCGGATGATCAGGAGCGACCACCAGTCGCCGATCGCGTCGAGCGAACGGGCAATCGGGCATTCCGAGTGGGAGAGGTTTGTGCGTTTCACCATGGCTCCGACCTTTGCGACCGCAACCCGCCGGCAAAGAGGTGGTCACGGCCTTGTGTAGTTGCAACATTAAACCAGATAGCCTAGGTGAGCAACATAGTTTAATAACGCAACCACATTCGGAGATGGCCATGGCTAACAGACTCGCAAACAAGACGGCGTTGATTACCGGCGGCAACAGCGGCATCGGGCTTGAAACAGCAAGGCTGTTCGTAGCCGAGGGCGCCCGCGTCATTATTACCGGCCGCAACAAGGAGACGTTGGAGGCTGCCGCCAAAGAACTGGGGCCGAATGCGCTTGCGGTCGCAGCCGATGCCACCGATGTCGCCGCGACCGAGGCTGCGATCAAGAAGGGCGTCGAGAAGTTCGGCAAGCTCGACATCGTGTTCGCCAATGCCGGGATTCCCGGCGGCACACCGATCGGCGGCACCACGGTGGCTGCCTTTGAAAACGTCATCCGGACCAATCTCACCGCCGTCTTCTTCACGGTGCAGGCTGCCGTCGCGCAGATGAATGACGGCGGGTCGATCATCCTCAACGGCTCGGTGATCTCAGTGCTCGGCAATCCCGGCTGGTCAGCCTATGCCGCGACCAAGGCCGGCGTCACTGCGATGGCGCGGGTAATGGTGTCGGAACTGTCGCCGCGCGGCATCCGCGTGAACGTGGTGGCGCCGGGCGCGGTACGGACGCCGATCTGGAACGGCTTGGCGCCGACCGCCGACGCTTTTGCCGCGCTTGAAAAGCGTCTTGCGGGCACGACGCCGCTGGGGCGGATTGCCGAGCCCGATCATATCGCCAAGACGGTGCTGTTCCTCGCATCCGACGATGCTGCCCATGTCCAGGGCCAGGAGATCTTCGTCGATGGTGGCGCGACCAGTTCGCCGGCCGGTGCGCCGGTCTTCCGCGCCTAGTTCGTCGAGACAGATTGTTGCAAAGAGCCCGCTACCATGACGGTGGCGGGCTCTCTCTTTAATGAATAGGGTTTTTAAGCCGCGCGCAGGCCGGTGACGGCCTCAAGCGCGCCGGCGAGTGCCTTTTCGCGGTGTTCCGGACCCATCTGGATGCCCTCGGCGAGAATGAACTCGAGCTTGGTCACGCCGATAAAGCCGAAGATGCCGCGCAAGTACAATTCAAGGTGTTCGAGCGCGGCGATCGGCGTGCCCGGGCCGTAAAACCCGCCGCGCGAGATTGCCACGATGATGCGCTTGTCGCCGGCCAATCCTTGCGGTCCCTGTGCGTCGTATTTGAAGGTCTTGCCGGCCACCACGATGCGGTCGATCCAGGCCTTGAGCTGGCTCGGAAGCGTGAAGTTGTACATCGGCGCGCCCAACACCACGGTATCGGCGGCCAAAAACTCGTCCATCACGGCTTGGCCGGCGGCGAGTTCCTGCGCCAGCGCTGCATCCGGGTTGGTCGCGCCTTGCGCAGCCGCAAGATGCGCGCCGGATAGGTGTGTAAGCGGTGTCGCGCTCAGATCACGATAGGTGATCTGGATGTCGGGCGCCGCCTGGCGCAGGCGGTCGACAATGGCCGCCGACAATTGCCGGCTGACGGAATGGGGGCCGAGGACGCTGGAATCGATGTGGAGCAGTTTTTTCATGGAGGTCACCTTGGTATTGGTTTGTAACTCACGCTATATGAGTGACTGTCCGCCCAGCCCACAAGAACGCACTTTTTTGAGCCCAAGGCACCTCATTGAACCCTAAGGCACATTCTTGAAACCAGAGAACATGCGAGTTCCCGCCCTTCCGCCCCTCCCGCTGTCGCCGGACGCGCACGCCGACTGCCGAGGCGTCGCCTCGGTGCTGGCGCGGGTCGGCGACAAGTGGAGCGTTTTCGTCATCATGATGCTGTATGACGGGCCGAAGCGCTTCAACGAGATCAAGCGTATGATCGCGGGCATCTCGCAGCGCATGCTGACGCTGACCTTGCGCGGTCTGGAGCGCGACGGGCTGGTGACGCGCACGGTTTTCCCGACCATTCCGCCGCGGGTCGATTACGAACTCACCGATCTCGGACGCGGCTTGAGCGAACCCGTCATCGCACTCGGCGAATGGGCCAAGTCGCATCAGGTGGAGATCGAGGCCGCGCGGTCCCGTTTCGATGGACGCGGCGAAGCCGCAGAGTAACGGCCAAAGCGTTTTCGAGCGAAGTGGAAACCGGTTCGCGTGAAGAAAACGCGTCAAACAAAAACTAGAGCCCGGTTTTGATTCAATCAAAACCGAATGGGCTCTAGATCAGCGAAATCAATCCGCCGCCATGACGATCGAGCCGGCCCGCAAGTTCGAGTTCGAGCAGCACGGTCCGCACCACCGCCGGTGACGCGTCGGACAGGCGGATCAGGTCGTCGAGCAGGATCGGCGTCGGTCCCAGCAGGCCGACGATGCGTTCGCGCTCGGGGGCGCCGGGGTCGGGCGCCAGCGGCTCATGATCGTCCTCGCGCAACTCGATCGGCCGGCCCAAGATCGGCTCGACGGCCTGGATCACGTCCGCGGCTTCCGTGATCAACGTCGCGCCCTGCTTGATCAGGCCGTTGGTGCCGGCGGCGCGCGGATCGAGCGGCGAGCCCGGCACGGCGAACACTTCGCGGCCTTGCTCGTTGGCCAAGCCGCGCGGTGATCAGCGAACCCGACCGCACCGCGGCCTCCACAACGACCACGCCGAGCGAAGCGCCGGAGACGAGGCGATTACGCCGCGGAAAATCATGGGCGCGTGCGACGTGCCCGAGCGGCATTTCGGAGATCGCGGCGCCATGGTCGAGGAGCGCGGACAGCAAGTCCACATGTTCCGGCGGATAGATCCGGTCGTGACCGCCGGCGAGCACGGCCACCGTGCCGCCTTCGATCGACGCGCGATGCGCGGCCTGGTCGATGCCGCGCGCGAGACCTGACGTAATGACAAAACCGGCGTCGGCGAGATCGCGCGCCAGCATTTGCGCAAATTTCAAACCGGCCGCCGAGGCATTGCGCGAGCCGACGATCGCGATCATCGGCCGCATCAGCACATCGCGGATGCCGCGGACGCCGAGCAGCGGCGGGGCGTCGTCCAGTTCCGAAAGCCGCGGCGGATAGCCGTCTTCGCCGGGTGCAATCAGGCGGACGCCGAGTTTTTCGGATGCGGCGATTTCGGCATGCGCATCGGCCTCGCTGCAAATGCGTTGTGGCCTTGATGCGCCGCCGCGGCGGGCCAGATCGGGCAGCCGCTCGAGCGCTGCCCGCGCACTGCCGAAATGATGGAGCAGCGAACGAAACGTCCGCGGCCCGACATTGTCGGAGCGGATCAGCCGCAAGCGGTCGATGCGCTCGGCGTCGGTGAGGCTGGTGTTGGTCGGATTGTCGTCCACGCGGGCTCCTCAGGTGAGCTGAGAATGGATCAACCTGAGCGCGCGGGGAAGGGGGCGGGGCTACCGGTGAAGCCGAAACGTGGGGCGTTTACAGCGATGTTCTTCCCGGCGTGTATTGCGGCGTTGGAATTGGAGCAGGTTGTATTGGACGAAATCTAAATGAATTTACATTTGCCCGGTTCGACCTTGACCATCTCTTCAACCTTCGCCTGCGTTTGTTTGGCAACATCCTCATCGGGGTCGATGGGGGCAAGGGATGCAAGTGCAAAAATGAAAGCAAGGGCATTAGCTGACATATGATTGGTGATCGAAACGAAGACCTTGTCCGCCAATCTTTTTATAAGATAATCCTGCTTGAGGGTGCCTCCGGTTGGCTGCGGTACTTCGACCGAAAAACTAAATTCGTCCTCTGCTACACTTCCTGTGACAGCATAGCCGAACATTTTCTCCATAAGATCTAAAAATTTGGCGAGTTCAGCCTTTCTCTCCTTCAGGCTCGGGGTCTTCCCCGTCGCTTTCGGGCTATCGCATACCAGAACCATTTTTGTATAATTAGAGACCAATTTTGGTTTCGGCGGGGTGAAGTTAGGAGTTGGTGCAGGCGGAGCGATTGGAGGGGCGGGCTGCAAAGCGACCGGCGCGTTCAAAACATCTGAATAGTACCAATAGTCAAACCATAGGACGCCTAAAGCTACAAACAAGAATGCGAAGCGGCGGCCAAAATGATGAAATCCCAGCGCAACGCCGCCCAGAGCCGCAAGCGTAATCAGGCCCCAGCCTATCCATAGCTTTTCCGGAGCGATCATAATTGCTCCGCCTCCCGCCAGTCCCACGAGCGCAAGGAATATGCCGGTCTTACCTTCAGGCGAGAATTGCATGGGAATCCCCTTGGTGAATGTACCCAAGGGCAGCAACCTTTGAATGTGTCGATTTAGGTTGTGCCGGCGTCACTTTCGGACGCCCAGCGGCGTTTGCGCCAAATACTGTGGGTCCGATATTGTCGGAGCGGATCAGCCGCAAGCGGTCGATGCGCTCGGCGTAGGTGAGGCTGGTGTTGGTCGGATGTCGTCCACGCGGGCTCCTAGCGCGCCTGAGAATGGATCAACCTGAGCGCGCGGGGAAGGGGGCGGTGGGATCGTGCTCCCGCAACCCAGCCATCGTCAGGCCGCCCCTTGTCCCGGCCATCCACGTCTTGCTACCTGTCCAACCGAAAATGGGACTGTCCGGCATGACACCGGACATGACGAAGGAAACGCCGATGATCTCGCTCGCCGACCAGTTGCGCCGCATCGAAGCGGGTGCGCTTACGCCAGAGGCCGCCTTGGCGGAGTCGCTGGCCGCGATCGATAAGCATGAGGGCACGATCAAGGCGTTTGTGAACCGCACCAAAAATCCGAAGGCGCAGGCAAAAGGCCCGCTGCGCGGCATTGCGGTTGGCATCAAGGACATTATCGACACCGCCGATCTTCCGACCGAAATGGGCGCGCCGCGATCTATAAGGGCAATCAGCCGCGCGCCGATGCGCCGGTCGTAATGCAGCTCAAACAGGCCGGCGCCACCGTCGTCGGCAAGACCACGACCACGGCCTTTGCCGCAAACGATCCGACGCCGACGCTCAACCCGCGCAATCGGGCGCACACGCCGGGCGGCTCGTCGTCAGGGTCAGCGGCAGCGGTCGCCGCCGGCATGATCCCGCTCGCGGTCGGTACGCAAACCGGCGGCTCGGTGATCCGCCCCGCCTCGTTCTGCGGCGTCGCCGCGATCAAGCCGTCCTATCGGCTGCTGCCGCCGGTCGGCGTCAAAATCTTTTCCTGGACGCTCGATACGGTCGGTCTGTTCGCGGCCGGGGTCGAGGATGTCGCGATGGCGCTTGCGGCGGTCACTGGCCGCGGCGAACTGAACGCGGCTGAGATGAAATCGCCGCGCATCGGCGTGGTGACGCAGGACTTTGCCGGGCCGCCCGAAACCGGTGGTGCCGAAGCCCTGCAACACGCGGCGCGCGCCGCGGCAAAGGCGGGCGCCTCGGTGCGCGAATTGAAAATGCCGGAGATCGTTGCGGAAGCCTGGCGCATCCACATCGTCGTGCAGCAGTTCGAGGCCCATCAGGCGTTCGCCTGGGAGTATCGGCGAGAATTACGACATCATGCCGCCGCTGCTCCGCAAGCGGCTCGACGACAGCCGTCACTACACGCCGGCCGATTACGACAAGGCGCGCGCCGTGACGGTCAAGGCGCGCGGGGCCTTGAGCGAGATTTTCAAGGACATCGACGTGCTGCTGGCGCTGTCGGCGCCGGGCATCGCGCCGAAGGGTTTGGATTCAACGGGGGACGCCCGCTACAATCAGCTCTGGACGCTGATGGGTACGCCTTGCGTCAACGTGCCGGCCTATGTCGCCGATGGCAATTTGCCGGTCGGCGTGCAGACGATCGCCGATTACGGCGATGACGCCAAGGCGATCGCGGCGGCGCGCTTCATGGAGCGCGCGCTTCGATCATAGTGGTTACTTCTTCCCGATCTTGCCTTCGGTGCCCGCCAGCAGGCGGCTGATATTGGCGCGGTGCATATAGAACAACAGCACCGTGAGCAGCGCAAACAGCGTGGCGAGTGCCGGGTGGCCGTACCACCACAGGAAAATCGGCGTCACAAAACTTGCGACCAGCGCCGAGAGCGAGGAATAGCGCGAGATCACGGCGGTGATCAGCCACAGCGCGCAAAACAGCACCGCGGCCGGCCAGAACAGGCCGATCAAAATGCCGATATAGACCGCGACGCCTTTACCGCCCTTGAATTTCAGCCACACCGGAAAGAGGTGGCCGAGAAAGGCGCCGAGGCCGGCCAGCATCGCGGCTTCGGCTCCAGCGACATAACCCGCGATGATGACGGCAACCGTGCCTTTGAGCGCATCGAGCAGCAGCGTCGCGGCGGCGAGGCCTTTTCGCCCCGTACGCAACACGTTGGTCGCGCCGATATTGCCGGAGCCGATCGAGCGCAGGTCTTCCGTGCCAGCAAGCCGCGTCAGGATCAGGCCGAAAGGAATCGATCCGAGGAGGTAGCCGAGCACAAAAGCCAGCGGCAGCCACGCATTTGCGGACATCACAGCCTCCCCATTACGACTTGCGGCCTCAAGTCTATCTCTTTTTGACGGGCTTTATTAGCGTGAACCAACCGCACTTATGCGACGTGCTCATACACCGTGCGCCCGCCGACGATGGTGCGCACGACGCGGCCGGAGAAACGGGCCTCGTCGAAGGGCGTATTCTTGCAGGGTGATTTGAGA
Organism: uncultured Alphaproteobacteria bacterium; assembly: GCA_963748805.1. Taxonomy (GTDB): domain Bacteria; phylum Pseudomonadota; class Alphaproteobacteria; order Rhizobiales; family Xanthobacteraceae; genus Bradyrhizobium. The sequence continues at coordinate 76,751 of CAVVLH010000015.1, forward strand.
TCGTCGGGATCGAGCACCCAGGGCGTATCGGTATCGATCACGATCACATCCGCCTGCGAGCCCGGCCGGAGCGATCCACCGGGCAGTCCCAGCAACTCGGCAGGCCGTGTCGACATCGCGCGGATCAGCGTCTTGAAATCCATTTCGCCCTGATGGATCAGCCGGAGCGCTGCCGGCAGCATGGTCTCAAGCCCGATCGCGCCGGGGGCTGCTTCGGCAAACGGCAGCCGCTTGACCTCGACGTCCTGCGGATTGTGGTCGGACATGATCACATCGATCAGGCCGGAGGCGACGGCGTCAACCAGCGCGCGGCGATCTTCCTCGGTGCGCAGCGGCGGCGTCAGTTTCAGGAAGGTGCGGTAAGGACCGATGTCGTTTTCGTTCAGCGTCACATGATTGATCGAGACCGAGGCCGAGACATCGAGGCCGGCGTCGCGCGCGCGTTTGAGGATTTCGAGCGACTCCGCGCAGGAGAGCGAGCCCGCGTGATAGCGGCCGCCGGTCAAGGCAACGAGCCGCATGTCGCGCTCCAGCATCACCGCTTCGGCGGCGTTGGGAATGCCGATCAGTCCAAGGCGCGTGGCGAATTCGCCTTCGTTCATGACACCTTCGCCGACCAGATGCGGGTCTTCGGTGTGATGGACGATCAACGCATCGAAATCGCGCGCATAGGTCAGCGCGCGGCGCATCACCTGCGCGTTGGTGACGCTTCGGTCGCCGTCGGTGAAAGCGACCGCGCCGGCGGCCTTCAACAAACCGATCTCGGTCATCTCCTCGCCGCGTAAACCCTTGGTCAGCGCCGCCATCGGGTGGATGTTGACGATTGCGGTGTCGCGGGCGCGCCGCAGCACGAAGTCGACGGTCGCGGAATTGTCGATGACGGGCGAAGTCGATGGCTGGCAGACGATGGTGGTGATGCCGCCGGTTACGGCTGCCTGGCTTGCGGAGGCAAACGTCTCGCGGTGGCTGGCGCCGGGTTCGCCGACAAAGGCGCGCATGTCGACCAGGCCGGGCGCGACGATCTTGCCGGCGCAATTGACGATGTCGGTGCCCTCGGGCACGCCGGCAGCGCCAATGCCGCGCTTGTTGCATCTCTGATAACGCCGTCTGCGATCAGGACATCACCGGGACCGTCGAAATCGCGCGAGGGATCGATCACGCGGGCGTTGGCAAGCAGGATGGGGCGGCGATCTGTCAGCATCTAGAACGAATTCCGTTTAGCAGGACGATTGGCCCCATCTGGGCCTCATGGTTCGAGACGCGCGGGGCGCTCCTCACCATGAGGGGTGAACCTATCACCTCGTCCTGAGGAGCCGCGAAGCGGCGTCTCGAAGGATGAGGCCACATCGACATCGTCGTCACGCGTTCGGCAGGTTGCGGGCGAGTGCTTCGAGCACCGCCATGCGCACCGCCACTCCCATTTCGACCTGTTCGCGGATCAGCGATTGCGCGCCGTCGGCGACGATGGAGTCGATTTCGACGCCCCGGTTCATCGGGCCGGGATGCATCACCAGCGCATCCGGCTTGGCGTAAGCGAGCTTCTTCTGGTCGAGCCCGAAGTAGTGAAAATACTCACCAGTCGATGGCACGAACGAGCCGTTCATGCGCTCGCGCTGTAGCCGCAGCATCATCACAATATCCGCGCCCGCAAGCCCCTCGCGCATGTCGCGGGCGACCTCGACCCCCATCCGCTCGATGCCGTGCGGCAACAGCGTGGAGGGCGCCACCACCCGAACCCGCGCACCCATGGTGTTGAGCAGGATGATGTTGGAGCGGGCGACGCGCGAATGCATGACGTCGCCGCAGATCGCGACCGTCAATCCTTCGAGCTGACCCTTGTTGCGGCGGATGGTGAGTGCGTCGAGCAGCGCCTGCGTCGGATGCTCGTGGGCGCCGTCGCCGGCATTGATCACGGAACCATCAACTTTGCGCGCCAACAGTTCCACCGCGCCCGAGGCGTGATGGCGGACCACGAGAATATCCGGGTGCATGGCATTCAGCGTGACGGCGGTATCCATCAGCGTCTCGCCCTTGCGGATCGAGGACGAGGACACCGACATGTTCATGACGTCGGCGCCCAGCCGTTTGCCGGCGAGTTCGAACGAAGACTGGGTGCGGGTCGAGGCCTCGAAGAACAGGTTGACCTGGGTGCGGCCGCGCAGCGAGGTGCGTTTCTTGTCGACCTGGCGGTTCAACTCGACATATTCCTCGGAGAGATCGAGGAGGCCGGTGATTTCGTCGGCGGAAAGGCCCTCTATGCCCAGCAAATGCCGGTGACCGAGGACGAAGGTCGATTTCGATGCTGATGTCATTAAAGCGAGAGCTATAGGCGCAGGGGGCGCACCGGGCAAGGGCGAACCGGGAACTTAAAAGTTATCCCCCGGTCTGTCCGCCTCGCTAACGTTAATCCGGGCAAGGTTTTGTCCACCATGCCGGTCACGGGGCCGGATATTTAACTATAGGTCGCCCGGCTCCCGCGTATGATTGGTCGAAGACCTCTTGGAAGGGGGGAGTTTCGATGAGCCTGACGCACGACGTGCTCAACCAGTCGCCACCATTCGTCGATGTCGATCTGTTCGCGCTGGATGCCGCGCTGGGGGAAGCCGTTGCCGCCAACGGCGGGGCAGGCGCGCGGGGTGAACTCTCGGAATTCGGCCGTCATTGGGGTTCCGCCGCCATGGCCGAACGCGGGCGGCTCGCCAACGAAAATACGCCGAAACTTCGCACCTTCGACTCCCGAGGCAACCGCCGGGACGAGGTCGAGTTTCACCCGGCCTATCACGAGTTGATGGCTCACAGTGCCCATGCCGGGCTGCACAATTCGACCTGGGCGGCCGACGGGCGGCCCGCCGGTGCGCCGTCCGAGGTGGTGCGTGCCGCGAAGTTCTATATGGCCTCAGGCGTTGAGACCGGGCATCTCTGCCCGATCACCATGACCCGGGCGTCTGTGGCCGCGCTTGCCGTGCAGCCGGACATCCTGAAAAAGACCATGCCGGTCATCGGTACGCGCGCTTACGACCCGACGTTCGCGCCGTGGTCCTCCAAGCGCGGCATGACGCTCGGCATGGGCATGACCGAAAAACAGGGCGGCACCGACGTCCGCAGCAACATGACGCGCGCGGAACGCGACGGTGACGCCTGGCGCATCACCGGTCATAAATGGTTCATGTCGGCGCCGATGTGCGACGCGTTTCTCGTGCTGGCACAGGCCAGGCAGGGGTTGAGTTGCTTTTTCATGCCGCGCTTTCGCCCCGACGGCTCGGTCAACGCGATCCAGTTTCAACGGTTAAAGGACAAGCTCGGCAACCGCTCCAATGCTTCCTCCGAGGTCGAGTTTTACGACGCGTATGGCGAGTTGGTTGGCGAAGAAGGCAAGGGCATCCGTACCATCATCCAGATGGTGCAGCTGACGCGACAGGATTGCGCGATCGCATCCACGGGCCTGATGCGCTCGGGGCTGGCGCATGCGCTGCATCACACCAGGCATCGCAGCGTGTTCCAGAAGCATCTCGCCGATCAGCCGCTGATGCGCGCGGTGCTATCCGACATGGCGCTGCATGTGGAGGCCTCGATCGCGCTTGTGATGCGGCTATGCCGTGCCTTCGACCGCGCGGCCGGCGATCCCAACGAGGCTGCCTACATGCGGCTCTTGACGCCCGCGATCAAATACTGGACCTGCAAGAGCGCGCCGGGATTTCTCTACGAGGCGATGGAGTGCCTCGGCGGCAACGGCTATGTCGAGGAAGGCATTCTGGCGCGGCATTACCGGGAATCGCCGGTCAACGCGATCTGGGAAGGCTCGGGCAATGTGATGTGCCTCGATGTGTTACGGGCGCTGTCGCGCGAAGCCGAGGCGGCTGCGGGAATTCTAAAGACACTCGCGCAGGAAACCCGGGGCTTGCCGGGAGCAGCCGAGGCGGTAGCTTCGATCGGCAAGGCATTTCGTCGAGGCGATGCTGAGGGCGTCGCGCGGTTGGCCGTGGAGAAGCTGGCATTATTGGCCGCGACGGCCGCGCTGAACGCGATCTCGCCGCGCCACGCTGAGCTATTCGCAACCACCCGCCTTGCGGAAAATCACGGCGGCATGTACGGCGCTGTGGACTTGGCGCCCGACGATATCAGCCGGTTACTCGACCGCGCGTTACCCCACTGAAAGTCCATTGATGGATACCCTCGACCCTGAATCTCCTATCGTCGCCGAACCGACCATCACGCCAGCTCCCCGCGTCTGGAAATTCTGGGGCACCACGTTCTGGGGCTTTGTCGTTTTCGCGGCCATGTTCGTCGGCCAGTTGGCCGTTGTGGGCTGGTTCTTGTTCCGGCAAGGCGGTTCGGTTGATCAGGAAAGCTTCAGCGAAGCGGTTACGACTGTCGTCAGCAACGGCCTGACGATCTCGCTGTCGGTGATTACGGGATTGCCGGCTGTGCTCGTGGCGCTGTGGATCGCAATCCGGATCAAGGGCGCGCGGTTTGCCGATTACCTGGCGCTACGTTCGTTCGCATGGACCGATCTGGCGATCGGCGTGGTGGCGCTATTCGTGCTGGTCATGGGGTGGGATGCGTTGTCGCGGGCGACGGGACGCGAGGTCGAGCCCGGCTTCATGGGCGATGTGCTGAAAACCGCCCGTGACGATGGCGCGATCTGGCTTCTGGTGTTCGCCTTTTGCGTGGCCGCCCCGATCACGGAAGAGTTTTTCGCGCGCGGTTTTCTCTACCGCGGCTGGTCGGAATCGTTTCTGCGGGTACCGGGCGCGATCGTCCTGTCGTCGCTGGTGTGGACCGCGTTACACCTGCAATACAATTGGTACTTCCTTGGCGAGGTGTTCTCGATCGGGCTATTGCTCGGCTACCTGCGTTACCGCAGCAACTCGATCTGGCTGACCATCATTCTGCATGGCCTGAACAATCTCGCCGCCGTGGTGCAGACCATTCTGCTCACGAGCTCATAGATCGTGCGAAAGCCGGTCCAGCGCGCCCTGAAGAATAAAGATCGCCGCGTGCTCGTCGATCACCTTGGCGCGGCGGGCGCGGCTCATATCCATCCCGATCAATTCGCGCTCGACCGCGGCCGTCGACAACCGCTCGTCCCATAGCGCGATCGCCAGCTCGGTCAATTGCGCGAAATTTCGCGCAAAGGCGCGCGTCGACTGCGCGCGCGGTCCCTCGCTGCCATCCATGTTGATCGGCAGCCCCAGCACGAAGCCGACGGCGGCGCGCTCAGCGGCGATCTCGAGCAGGCGCGCGGCGTCGGCCTTGAAGGCCTTGCGCTGGATGGTGGTCACCCCGGTGGCCAACCGCCGGTCGGGATCGGAGACTGCAACCCCGATGGTCTTGGTGCCGAGATCAAGGCCGATCAGCGCGCCGCGTTTGGGCCAATGTTCGGCCGCGTCGATCAGGGGTAAAATGAGGGCGGTCATGGACTTCGCATAACAAGTTCGGGCGGCAGTTCCAACATTAGGGTGATGATCTTCATGCATAGCCCAAGCGGACTACCACTGCTAATCTGGTGAAATGCCCCGGCAAAGCTGCCGGCGGCGATTTCGTTCCCCCGCAAGCGACCAGCAAGAGAGCAGACCATGTGGCCCGACCGCCGATTGATCGATCTTTTCAAAATCGAATTCCCGATCGTGCAGGCGCCGATGGCGGGCGTGCAGGACGCCGATCTGGTGATCGCGGCGGCGGAGGGTGGCGCGCTGGGCTCGCTGCCCTGCGCGATGCTGTCGGCTGAGAAGGCTCGCGAGCAGATCCGGATTATCCGCCAGCGGGTCTCCGCGCCGGTCAACATGAATTTCTTTTGCCACAAGCCGGTCCCGGTCGATCCCTCGCGCGAGGCCGCCTGGAAAGAGCGGCTATCGTCCTATTACAAGGAGTTGGGCCTCGATCAGGCGGCGCCGATCAATGCTGCCAACCGCGCGCCGTTTGATGCGGCGATGTGCGAGGTGGTCGAAGAGCTCAGACCCGAAATCGTCAGCTTCCATTTCGGCCTGCCGGAGCAGGCGTTGCTGGCGCGGGTCAAGGCAACGGGCTGCAAGGTGATCTCGTCGGCGACCACGGTACGGGAGGCGATCTGGCTGGAGGAGAACGGCGCGGATGCGATCATCGCCCAAGGCGCAGAAGCCGGCGGTCATCGCGGCATGTTCCTGACCGAAAATATCGCGGAGCAACCAGGGACCTTCGCGCTGGTGCCGCAAGTGGTCGATGCGGTGCATGTGCCGGTCATCGCGGCCGGTGGAATTGCCGACGGACGGGGGATCGCGGCGGCTTTTGCGCTGGGGGCTGCCGGGGTGCAGATCGGGACGGCGTATCTGCACTGTCCGGAATCCAGGGTCTCAGTGCCGCACCGCACCGCCTTGGCGCAAGGACGCGACGATTCCACCGTGATCACCAACGTCATGACCGGGCGCCCGGCACGGGGGCTGGTGAATCGCGTGATGCGCGAGGTTGGCCCGATCTCACATCTGGCGCCGGAATTTCCCCATGCGGCGACGGCTCTGGGGCCATTGAAGGCGGCGGCTGAAAAACAAGGCAAACTCGATTTCACCAACCTTTGGGCCGGTCAGGCCGTGCGGTTGGGCCGGGACATGCCGGCGGCGGGGCTGACCCGGGCTTTGGCCGGAGCTGCGCTGGCGCGGATGAGCAAAATGGCGGGTTGATTTCTGCCGTTCCCAAGGTTGCGGCGCAAAACCGGCCTCTGCTATACCCTAGGGCCGCCTATTTGAAGTTCCTGCACCGCAAGCTGCCAACTTCGGAAAGTGGGCGCTAGCCTGAAATCCTCGTTTGAGGCCATATATAATGTCGGTCGATGCTGCCACCGTTCGCCGTATCGCGCATCTGGCGCGGATCGGGGTCAAGGATGCCGAGATTCCCCACCTCCAGGGTGAACTGAACGCCATGCTGGCGTTCGTCGAGCAGCTCGAGGAGGTCAATGTCGAGGGCGTCGAGCCGATGACGTCGGTGACGCCGATGACCATGAAGAAGCGGGCCGACGTGGTCAATGACGGCGACATCGCCGATGACATCGTCAGGAACGCGCCGGAGACCCAGGACCATTTCTTCCTGGTGCCGAAAGTCGTTGAGTAACTTTTTTAGCGAGATGTCCGATGTGCATGCTCTGCGACGATGAACAGGCCTACCGCGCCTACATGGAATATCTCGACGCCATGGAACGCCAGGGCAAGGCCGCCGATCCCGACAAGGCGATGGATGCGGTGCTCGATAAACTGGAGGCCGCCAGTCAAGCGCGCGGCGAGGTGAAGCGCGACGATCCTGCCAACGACAAGACGCTCTCTCCTTTCTTCTGCAGCCCAGTTGATAAATGACCGATCTGACATCGCTGACGCTCAGCCAGGCCCGCGACGGCCTCGCGAACAAGTCTTTCACTTCGCTTGAACTGACCGAGGCGCATCTTGCGGCGATCGAAGCCGCGCGCGCGCTGAATGCCTTTGTGCTGGAGACGCCGGACCAGGCCCGCGACATGGCGCAACGGGCTGATGCCAGCATCGCCAAAGGCGAGGGCGGTCCGCTGGCCGGCATTCCCCTAGGGATCAAGGATCTGTTCGCGACCAAGGATGTCCGCACCACGGCTTGCTCGAAGATCCTCGGCAATTTCGTGCCGACTTATGAATTCGACGGTCACCTCGCAGCTCTGGCGCGACGGCGCCGTGCTGCTCGGCAAGCTCAACAATGACGAATTCGCGATGGGCTCTTCCAACGAGACCTCGTGCTTCGGCCCGGTCGTCAATCCCTGGCGGCGCGAAGGCGCCAACACCACGCTGGTGCCCGGCGGATCGTCAGGTGGCTCGGCTTCCGCGGTCGCAGCGCTCTTGTGCATGGGCGCGACCGCGACCGACACCGGCGGATCGATCCGCCAGCCGGCGGCGTTTACCGCGACCGTCGGCATCAAGCCGACCTACGGGCGTTGTTCGCGCTGGGGCATCGTCGCCTTTGCGTCTTCGCTGGACCAAGCCGGCCCGATCGGCCGCACCGTACGCGATACCGCGATCCTGATGCGCTCGATGGCGGGTCACGATCCCAAGGACACCACCTCGGTCGATCGCGAGGTGCCGAACTATGAGACGGCGGTCGGCAAGTCCGTGAAGGGGATGAAGATCGGCATTCCCAAAGAGTATCGCCTCGATGGCATGCCGGCGGAAATCGAAAAGCTCTGGAGCGAGGGCGCGACGTGGCTGAAGGCGGCGGGCGCCGAGCTTGTCGAGGTGTCGCTGCCGCACACCAAATATGCGTTGCCCGCCTATTATATCGTGGCGCCGGCGGAAGCCTCCTCGAACCTCGCGCGTTACGACGGTGTTCGCTACGGCCTTCGTGTACCGGGCCGCGCCATCGGCGATATGTACGAGAACACCCGCGCCGAAGGTTTTGGCAGCGAAGTCCGCCGCCGCGTCATGATCGGCACCTATGTGCTCTCGGCCGGCTACTACGACGCGTATTATCTTCGGGCGCAGAAGGTGCGCACGCTGATCAAGAAGGACTTTGAAGATTGCTTCGCCAAGGGCGTGAATGCCATCCTCACCCCGGCAACGCCATCGCCGGCCTTCGGCATCGGAGAGAAGGGCGGCGCGGACCCGGTCGAGATGTATCTCAACGACATCTTCACGGTGACGGTGAACATGGCCGGCTTGCCGGGCATCGCGGTTCCTGCGGGCAAGGACGCACAAGGCCTGCCGCTCGGCCTGCAACTGATCGGACGACCGTTCGACGAAGAGACGCTGTTCTCGCTCGGCGAGGTGGTCGAGCAGGCGGCGGGCCGCTTCACGCCGCCGAAATGGTGGTGACCATGTCTGACCTCAAAATGGCCGACCTTAAGTCCACGCTTTCGGATGCTACGCCACAAGCTGGCCTCGCGCCGCCGCTCGCTGCGTTATGGTGGGCCGCCAAGGGCGACTGGGACGCCGCGCACAAGATCGTCCAGGACGAGAGCGACGCCAATTCCGCCTGGGTGCATGCGTATCTGCACCGCGTCGAGGGCGATCTTTCCAATGCCGGCTACTGGTATCGCCGGGCCGGCCAGCCGGTGGCCAAGGATTCACTCGAGATCGAATGGGAGCGGATCGCGTCAGTGCTTGGGGATGACAAGGCATGACGGCAACAAGCGGCAAATTAATCAAGGGCGCGACCGGCGACTGGGAAGTCGTGATCGGGATGGAAGTTCACGCCCAGGTTACCTCGAACGCCAAATTGTTTTCCGGCGCCTCGACCGAATTCGGCGGCGCGCCCAATTCCCATGTGTCGCTGGTCGATGCGGCGATGCCGGGCATGCTACCGGTCATCAACGAGCAATGCGTCAAGCAGGCGGTGCGCACCGGGCTTGGGCTGAACGCGAAGATCAACCTGCGATCGGTGTTCGACCGCAAGAACTATTTCTATGCGGATTCGCCGCAGGGCTACCAGATCAGCCAGTACAAGTCGCCGATCGTGGGCGAGGGCGAGGTGACGGTTGAGCTGGAAGGCGGCAAGACCGCCACGATCGGCATCGAGCGGCTGCATCTGGAACAGGACGCCGGCAAGTTACTGCACGACCAGTCGCCGACCATGTCGTTCGTCGATCTCAACCGTTGCGGCGTTGCGCTGATGGAGATTGTCTCCAAGCCTGATATTCGCGATGCCGAGCAGGCCAAGGCCTATGTAACCAAGATGCGCTCGATCCTGCGCTATCTCGGCACCTGCGACGGCGACATGGAGAAGGGGTCCTTGCGCGCCGATGTCAATGTGTCCGTCCGCAAGCCCGGCGGGCCGCTCGGCACCCGCTGCGAGATCAAGAACATGAACTCGATCACCTTCATCGGACAGGCGATCGAGTACGAAGCGCGCCGCCAGATCGAAATCATCGAGGAGGGCGGCTCGATCGACCAGGAAACCCGCCTGTTCGACCCGAACAAGGGCGAAACCCGCTCCATGCGCTCCAAGGAAGAGGCGCACGACTACCGTTATTTCCCGGATCCCGATCTCTTGCCGCTGGAATTCACCGACGCCTATGTCGCTGAGCTTGAGGCGGACCTGCCGGAACTGCCGGACCAGAAGAAGGCCCGCTTCATCGCCGAATTTTCGCTCTCGCCTTACGATGCGGGCGTACTGGTGGCCGAACGCGAGAGCGCGGATTTCTTCGAGACGGTGCTGGCAAAGCTTGCAGACAAGGCGAGGGACGGCAAGCTTGCCGCCAACTGGGTGATCAACGAACTGTTCGGTCGGCTGAACAAGGAAGGCCTGGCGATCGGCGTCTCGCCGGTATCGGCCGTGCAGCTCGGTGGCATCGTCGACCTGATCGGCGAGGGCACGATCTCCGGCAAGATTGCCAAGGACCTGTTCGAGATCGTCTGGCAGGAGGGCGGCGACCCTCGCGCGATCGTCGACGCGCGCGGCATGAAGCAGGTCACGGACCTCTCAGCGATCGAAAAGGTGGTCGATGAGATCATCTCCGCCAATCCGGACAAGGTCGCGCAGGCCAAAGCCAAGCCAGCTTTGATGGGCTGGTTCGTCGGCCAGGTGATGAAATCATCCGGCGGCAAAGCCAACCCGCAAGCCGTCAACGACCTCCTGAAGTCCAAACTCGGCGTCTGAACTCTGCCTTTGAGTTGACGCATCGACGTCGCGCGCGGCGGTCGATCAAGGTCACGCTCACTTACCGATCGTTCACGATGTTTGGCGATGTGCCGGCGTTGGCCGCGCGATGCGCCCCGAATCAGCCGTATTCGATTCGAGCGGAATCGGCGTCTGGCGAGCGCCGATGAGACGCCGGGGCGCTCTCGGCGAAAAATTTTTTTGTTGCAAAAATTTCGATTCGGAGTCCGTGCGATACCCCTCCGAACGGTCTTTCGAATGCTTTGGCGTGTCGATCGTGCAACGACATCGATATCGCGAATAACAAAAAACACTACAGTACAGCGGCTTTTTTATTTTTTTCGGAATTGAAAGCAGTGTCTCTCGCCGATTTTTTGCACCGACGCGCGCATGCTTTGACGTCGTTGCGATCGTCGTGCGTCGCGCGCGCCGGTCTTGAGCCGTCAATACTTCCTTAAGCGGGAAGATGTTTTTTTCGTCGTGTTGGTGTATTCGGGATGTGTGTGCATCTCGATTCCCGAGTGCATGCAGCGATTAAGCCAACTCACTACATTAGGAGGGCACTATGGCTAAGAAAGCTAAGAAGGCGAAGAAGGCGAAGAGCGCAGTGAAGAAGACTGCGAAGAAGACCCGCAAGGTCTCCAAGAAGAAGAAGTAAGCTCGCCTTTAAGAAGATGCCGGTGGTTTGATGCCGGCACGTCACACGAACCCTCTGACGGTTGCTTCCCTCGGGAAGAAAATTTGAAGAGCGGCTCATGTCGACGAAAGAGGGTGTCGGCGAGACATCAGGTCAAACGGCTGGATCGTCGTTCGAGGGAGTTCGCTCCCGATAAAGGCCGGTCCGGCAGAAGAAACAGGTTTTCTTCGTTCGGTGCAAATCCCACAGCGGTTCGCAATTTCTTGGGTTCGAGGGTCCAATTGCCCCTCAGCCCGTGAAATCTGGTCCTGACGTGTTCGCCGACGCCCTCGTTCCAAGCCCGGTGTGCTTTGCCCGGCGCTTTTCCTAGATACCCCGACATTCCCTTTGGTCTATCGGCTTGCCACGTGCGAGCCGTGACGACGCGTGGCAGAGCTCCTTCGGTTCCAATTGGACCAGACTCGAGCTCCAGTTTTTTGCTTTGACGCGTTTTCTTTACGCGAACCGGTTTCCACCCCCGGATCAAGTCCGAGGGCGTGCTTCGCTCGAAAACGCTATGGCGACCCATCGATGCCGGCCGGTTGCGGCAATGGTTATCGGTTCGCCAAAAGCCAGGGTAAACCGTTTTCGCAGATATGCGAAAAACCTCGATGAAATGGGCACTTCCAGCACGTTGCGGGTTCGGCGGCCTTTGAGGCGTTTACGCACCATTTATCCCGATCTTTAAACCGTCCTTCAAATTTGAACGGTCATGATTACCCCACCAGCCGGTCAACGGCGGCGCATTTAGCGCAACGGGGTAACGGGACGTTTTACAAACTGGACGGGGGCCGCGCGCGGACAACAGCGCGGACCAACAATAAAAGGGGAGACCAACATGTTTCAGGGTTCGTTCGATCTGGATACGGCGATACCGGTTACGGCGACCGCCATTCCGGACGTGCTGTTCGAGCGCGGGCTTTATTGGGCGAGCGGCCGTTCCGGCGTCGTCAATCTGGTCGCCGCGCATAAATGGTTCAACCTGGCCGCTCTGAAGGGGCGCAGCGACGCCATCCAGATGCGCCGCGAGGTTGCCGAACTGATGTCGGAAGTGGAAATCGCCGCCGCGCAGCGCGAAGCCCGCGACTGGATGAGCACGCACTAATCGATCAGCGCGCGGATCCTGTCGATATCGGCCGGCGTGGTGGGGTTATAGACCACCATGCTGAGATCCGGTCGACCGTCGACGGCAAAGACCGAATATTCAAATTCGAGCCGGCCGAGAACGGGATGCCGGATGTGTTTGACGCGTTCTCCATGATGCTGGATGTCGTTGTCGCGCCACATCGCCGCGAAGTCGGGGCTTAACCGGCAGAGTTCCTCGACGAGAGGTTCGGCCTCTGCTGCCGCTCCTGCGCGTGCCGCGTCGATCTTGAACGCCCCCAAAACGAACCGAGCCACGCTTTCCCAATCGTATTGTAAAGCGCGGGCGCGCGGATCGAGGAAGATGGAACGCAGGATATTGCGCTGTTCGGGCGGCAGGGCGCCGTAATCGGTGAGCATCACCGTCACGGCGCGATTCCAGGCGACGACGTCCCATGTGGCGGTTCTGATCAAGGCAGGGCTCGGGTCCAGCGCATCGAGAACGCGTTGCAGCCGCGGCGTGACGCCTTCATCTTTTTTGTAATGCGCCTCCGGCGGATGACCGAGGCCGAGCAGGAAAAGATGCTCACGCTCCAGATCGGTGAGCATCAACGCGCGTGCGATCCGGTCGAGCACGTCGGTCGAGGGCGATCCGCCGCGCCCTTGTTCAAGCCAAGTGTACCAGGTCGGACTGATATTGGCGCGTTGCGCCACTTCTTCACGGCGAAGCCCCGCGGTACGACGGCGCTCCGACGAAAAGCCGAAGGCCTCCGGATCGAGCTTTGCTCGGCGTTCTCTGAGATAAGTCCCGAGCAGGTTCTCGTTGGTGAAGGGTTCGCTCATCCTATTAGCTATTATACCAGGATAATCTCACTACTTTACTAGGATACATCGAAGTCCGACATCTGTCTCCACTAAACAAGGAGACTTGCTTATGCGCGTGTTCGTTACCGGTGCGACCGGATTTATCGGCTCTGCCGTTGTCAAAGAACTGATTGCCGCCGGCCATCAGGTGTCCGGCCTTTCGCGTTCGAAAGAGAAGGGCGCCGTTCTGGCAGCGACAGGCGCCGAAGTGATCGCCGGATCGCTCGAAGATCTCGACGGCTTGAAACGCGCTGCTGCGAAATCAGACGGTGTTATCCATCTGGCCTTCAATCACGATTTCTCGACATTCGTGGCGAACTGCGAAGATGATCGCCGCGTCATTTTGGCTCTCGGCTCAGCGCTTAACGGCACCAAGAAGCCATTGATCGTGACCTCCGGGACTCTGATGGCGAACAGTGCACCGGGCCGGCTCGCCACGGAAGAGGACGAAGCTACGAGCTCTGCCGCGATACCTCGCGCTGCGTCGGAAGAGGCGGCTCTTGCTATGGCGGCCAACGGCGTCAACGTGTCGGTGATGCGCCTTCCGCAAGTGCACGACACGGCCCGGCAGGGCCTCATCACCTGGGCGATCGCGATCGCGCGTGAAAAAGGTGTATGCCCCTATGTCGGCGACGGCCATAACCGCTGGCCTGCGGCGCATGTACTCGACACGGCTCGTCTTTACAGGCTGGCACTTGAGAGAGCCGAGCGCGGCGCCAGGTATCACGCGGTCGCGGAAGAGGGCGTATCGTTTCGCGACATCGCCGAAGTTCTCGGCAAACGCCTGAAGCTTCCGGTGATGTCGATCGCACCCGAAAAGGCCGAGGCTCATTTCGGCTGGCTCACGCACTTTGTCGGTCGCGACGCCCCGGCCTCCAGCGCGCTGACCCGGCAGCGTTTACAATGGCAGCCCGGAGAACGCGGGATGATTGCCGATCTTGAGGAGTTGCAGGAATCCTGACGCCTGCAACGGATCCGCCATGTACGGCCATGACGCTGATGTGTCGAAGCTCGGTGCATGTCCCGGCGGCTGGATCGATATCCATGAGCGTATCCTGACCCGATGCGGCGACTTGGCCACAAAGGTCAACCGCATCAAAATGCCGCCCGGTTGCTCCGGGCGGCTCTGGAAATACTCGCTTTCCGGCGAGGCTGTCCTCAGTGACCGGCCGGTGCTGCTTCGTCCGCGTCGGGCGCGAACCGCTCAGGGAGCAACCGGTCGCCCCTGATGCCGCGGTTGATCTGGGCGGCGGTGCCGATCGAGGTTGCGCTGCCCGTCGTCATGCCGGGCTCACGGTTGACCTCCCGGTGCCGGGCGATGGCGGCATCCTGGCCAATCGTCGCTGACGGAGCGTCTCCGACGGCGGGCGTTTGCGCCATGGCGATTGTGCCGAACCCAAAAAGCGCGCCGGCGGCCAAAGCGATGACAAAAGTTTTTTTCATGGCGGTTTCCTCTTCTTGTTTTGCGCCAAATCAACGAGTTCGTAGAAAAAGCGTTCCCAGCACGAAGGAACCGAACCGCCGGTTATCCATTAGCTCTCCGGAACTTGATCGGGAGGAGTGAGAGCATGGACAAGGATCGAATTTCGGGGTCGGCGAAGGATTTCGCGGGCAAGGTCGAAGGTACCGTGGGCAATATGGCCGGCGACGCTCAGACGGAGGCCGATGGCCGTCTCCGTGAAGTGGCAGGCAAAGCGCAGAACCTTTACGGTCAGGCCAAGGACGCCGCGCGCGACGCCAAGGACGCAGCGGTTGGTTACGCCAAGGATACCTATGACAACAGCGGCGAGACTTTCCGGGATGGCTCGCAAGCCCTTGCGAAAAGCGTGCAGGACAACCCGCTTGGGTCGCTGCTGATTGCGGGCGGCATCGGCTTTGCCCTCGCACTATTGATCACCCGCCCGCCGCGCCGCCCGCTGCGCCGTCAATATTGGCGATGAGGCTAACCGTCGGTTGGGAGACAGATCGTGAGTGATGAAAGCCCGCCTCTGATCTACGAAGGCCTGGATCCGGTTCCGGAACCCAAATCCGCCATGTCGGAAATTTCCGAGGCGCTTCAGGCGGCAGCTGGCCGCGTCAGCCGGACGATCGAAGCCGGCCGACGTCCGGGTATGCCGTTAAGTGTCTTGAGCAACATAGCCCGCGAAGCGCCGCTTGCTTCGCTGCTAACGGCCTTCCTGTTAGGGGTAGCCGTTGCCCGCCGTTCGAATTCGCGGGTCGCTGAGCGCCGCGAATGAGCCCGCGACGCCGCTGGGCGAGCTGATTCAGGGTTTTCTAACGCTGTTTTGCCAGAATACTCCCGCACGAGGGGAGTGATGGCAATGCAGGACCTGGAACAAGCTATCCGTGAACGCGCCTACCACCTTTGGATCGAAAGCGGTCGTGAGGATGGAAACGCAGACGGCCATTGGCTGGTCGCCCAGCGCGAGGTTTTGAGCGCGTCGTTTGGCGAAATGGCTCGCCTCACCGTGGAGCCGGCCAAGCCGAAGAAGGCGAGGGCGCCACGGAAGCGCCGCGCGGCGTAAGTAACGCGTAAGCAAACATAGTGGCTGCGGCGGCTCGCGATCAGGCAGTCGTCCAGTCCCGCCGCGCCGTGGCTGCAATGGCGCGCCGCGTACACGAGAACCATCGCGTGCATGATGTCATCGCGTGCATGTCGCGTCGACCGGCTTCTCCTACATTGTCGCGGCACTGAGCGCCGAGCGAAATCGAAGAAGCGACAGGATCAAAAACAGCGACGCGATGCCCGCAACCGCGGAAAATTGCGGCCACACCACGTCCAGGCCCGCACCCCGATACAGGATGGCCTGGGCGAACGATACAAAATGCGTCGACGGAGAGACCTGCATGGCGGCAGCGAGCCACGGCGGCATGCTTTCGAGCGGCGTCGCATTCCCGGACAGCACGTTCATCGGGACAGCCACCAGCATGTAGAGCAGGCCAAGCTGAGGCATGGACCGCGCCACCGTGCCCAGAAACAGCCCGATAGCGGTCGCGAAGAAGAGATAGAGGATCGTGCCGAACATAAAGAGCGGAATCGAGCCGGCGATCGGAACGTGCAACAGCAGGCGGACGACGAAATAGAGCGACAGGCCGGTCGCCACCGCGATGACGAAGCCATTGGCCCAAATCTTCGACATTGCGATTTCGAACGGGCTCAAGGGCATCACCATCAGATGGTCCATCGTGCCATGCTCGCGCTCGCGGACCAGAGCCGCACCGGCCAGGATGATCGCCAGAAGCGTGATGCTGCTGATGATGCCCATGACGCTGGCGAACCAGGCGGTCGCGACATTCGGATTGAAAGCGATCCGGATGGCGAGGTTTGCGGGCGATAGCGGCATCGGTTCCGCATGCGAGAGAAACTGGACGATCTCCGTGTTGATGATCTGCTCGGCATAGCCTGAGCCCAGCCCGGCCTGGACCATGGCGGTTGCGTCGACATTGACCTGGATTTCCGGTTGATGTCTGGCCAGCACGTCGCGCTGAAAGTTCGGCGGAATGTCCACGACGAAGGTGTACTTGCCGACGTTCATCAGATGCTCGACGTCGACCTGGGCGACCGCGACGGGCGGCTTGAAGTAGGGCAATAAAAACGCGTGGGTTATCCGCCGCGACAGCTCGGAGTGGTCTTCATCGACGATTCCGATCGAGGCGTGATACAGCTCCTGGGAATTGCTTTGCGCCTGGCTGATGACCGCCAGCGAAAACGAATAGATCACGAAACCGAGCAGCACCCAGTCGCTCATAACGCTGCGCAGTTCCTTGGTGCCGAGCCAGAAAATGTTGCTGAGGGTTCGCATCGAACGCTAGCGCTCCTGTTTTCGAAGCAACAGCAAACTGATCGTCGTCAGCGCCGGAACGAATACCAGCAGCATCAGGATGCTCGATCCGAGATCGGCAAATCCAAGTCCCTTGGTGAAGGTGCCGACGCTGATCGGGCGGAAATAGCTCATTGGGAAACAAAGCCCGATGATTTGACCCATGCCCGAGAGCGATGACACCGGCGTCATCATTCCGGAAAACTGCTGGGCCGGCAGGATGGTAAGAATCGCCGTTCCAAACAGCGCGGCGATCTGGGTATTGCAGAAGGTCGAGATCAGCATGCCATAGCCGGTGGTCGTGAAGACGTAGATGACCGCGCCGGCAACGAGCGCGAGGAAGCTACCCTTCAGAGGCACGTTGAACAGAAAGATCGCCATCAAGAACATGACGAAAAAATTGATCAGGGCGACGGCGACGTAGGGAAGCTGTTTTCCCAAGAGAAACTCAAGACGCGTGACCGGCGTGACATAGAGGTTCGTAATCGATCCGAGTTCCTTTTCGCGAACGACGGCCAGCGCCATCAGGATCGCCGGGAACAGGGCAAGCATCATGGCGATCGTCGAGGGCACCATGGCGAACACGCTGTCAAAATCCTGGTTGTATTTGAATCGCACCTCGATATCGGCCGGCGGTGGCGATGCCGGCTGCGTCGTCTTTACGGCTGGATCGCTCAAATAGAGCTGATGCATGCTCTGCAAATAGCCGCGTATCGTTTCCGCACGATAAGGCATGGCGCCATCGATCCAGACCGACACCCAGGCCGGCCGTCCTCGCTTGAGGTCGACACCGAAATTCGGCGGGATTTCGATGCTTGCATCGATGTCGGCGTCCTTGAGGCGCCGATCGATTTCCGTATCGTCGGCGAGCTGCGGCTTCTCCACGAAATAGCGCGATCCCCTCAGTTCCTCCAGATAGGCGCGGCTTTCCGGGGTCTGGTCACGGTCGAGAGCCGCAAAGCTGAGATTGTTCACGTCGGTCGAGATGCCGAAGCCAAAGACGATCATCAAAAGCGCGGTGCCAAACAGCGCGAAGCTCAACCGGATCGGATCGCGAAGCAGTTCGAGACTTTCCCGGATCGTGTAGGCGAACAGCCTCTGGAAGCTGAAGGAAGGAACGCGCCGCTTGAGGGCCTTTGCATCGGCGGCAGGCTGGGCCGAAACTGTCTGGTCGATCACGAGCGGCGAAGCGACAGCCGGCCGCGCTTGCTCAAGATAGCTGATGAAGGCGTCTTCGAGATTGGCTGCCTTTCTTGCTTTGACCAGTTCGGCCGGCGTCCCGGTCGCAAGCACGCGTCCCTCATGCATGAGGGAGAGCCGGTCACACCGCGCCGCCTCGTTCATGAAATGGGTGGATACGAAGATGGTGACACCCTGATTTCGGGACAGGTCGATCAGGAGTTCCCAGAACTGGTCACGGGCGATGGGGTCGACGCCGGAGGTCGGCTCATCGAGGATGAGAAGCTCCGGTTTGTGAACCACCGCGACGGCAAGCGACAGCCGCTGCCGGATGCCGAGCGGGAGCTCGGAGGCCAGCTGGTCCATATTGTCGGCGAGGCCGCATTTCTCCACCAGTTCGGCGACCCGTTTCCTGGCAAAGGCACGAGGCAACTGAAACAGCCGCGCATGCAGAGCGAGGTTTTGACGCACCGTCAGCTCGCCATAGAGCGAGAACGATTGCGACATGTAGCCGACGCGGCGGCGGGCCTCGAGGTCGTTGGCCTGCATCGTTTGACCGAAGATCAGCGCCTCGCCTTCGGAAGGCGGCAACAGTCCCGTCAGCATCTTCATGGTCGTGGTCTTGCCCGATCCGTTCGACCCGACAAATCCGAAGATCTCTCCGCGACGAATGGAAAAGCTCGCGCGGTCGACCGCCGTGAAATCGCCGAACCGGCAAGTCAGCTCCCGGGCGACGATCACGGGCTCGGCGCTGGACTCGGGCAGTGGAGCGATCCTTGCGAGGCCGGTGCCACGCGGATGATGGGGAAGAAAAGCCACGAAAGCCTCTTCGATCGACCGCGTTCCGGTGTTTGCCTTCAGATCCGCAGGCGAGCCGGCCGCCAGGATTTTCTGCGTTGTTAATCGCGATCAGCCAGTCGAACCGTTCGGCCTCTTCCATGTAGGCGGTCGCAACGATCACGGTCATTCCCGACCTTCGGTGGCGCAAGCGATCGATGAGGTCCCAGAATTGCCGGCGGGACAGCGGGTCCACGCCTGTCGTGGGTTCGTCGAGGATCAAAAGGTCGGGATCATGGATCAGCGAACAGCAGAGCCCGAGCTTCTGCCGCATGCCGCCCGAAAGCTTTTTGGCCGGCCGATCGGCGAACGGGGCCAGCCCGGTGCTTTCCAGGAGTTCCCGGATGCGAAAGACTCGTTCTTCGCGCGATTGGGCAAACAGCCTGGAAAAAAACTCGATGTTCTCCGTCACGCTCAGGTCAGGATAAAGGTTCTTGCCGAGCCCCTGCGGCATATAGGCGATTCGCGGACATACCGACGTGCGCGCAGCGGCGCTTGAGATGTCCGCGCCCAGAACCCGCACCGCGCCCTGCTGGATTTCCCGTGCGCCCGCGAGGATTGCGAGCAACGATGATTTGCCGACGCCGTCGGGCCCGATCAGCCCGATCAGCCGGCCTGAGGGCAGGGAAATCGACACCCGGTCGAGCGCCGCTACCGATCCGTAAAAATGCGATAGATCAGTAACGACGGCAACCGCGTCGTTGCTGTCGTTCATGGCGAAGCCTGCAGGTTCTTCGGCCATTCGAGCGCCGGGTCCCAACGAACATAAGCGAGGCCAGGCAGTCCGCTGCGGACCGCATCGGCATGCGCGACCAGGCGCTCCTGATCGATGCGCAACCGGATACGAAACATCAGCTTGTCGCGCTCGGTCTGCGTTTCGACGGTTTTCGGCGTGAACTGCGCCTGACTCTGCGACAAACGACACCTTTGCCGGGATCGGATGGTCGGGATAGGCGTCGAGAACGATCCGCGCATCCGCGCCGATCTTGACCTTGCCCGCTTCGAGCGTCGGCAGATAGATGTCGATATAGACATAGGAAAGGTCCAGCATGGTGAAGACCTTGCCGCCGGCTGGAAGAACCTCACCGATATTGGCCAGGCGATATTGGATGCGTCCGGGTTTTGGCGCGACCAGCGTATTGTCGGCGATCTCGACCTTGTAGAAGCCCGCATCGTGTTCGGCTGCTTCCAGCACATGCCTGGAAACCAGAACCCTGGCATTCGCCGCGTTAAATCCGGCAATCGCACCATCGAGCTGCTGCTGACGTTGATCGGCGACTTCCTGCGTGGTCCAGCCGTTCTTCAAAAGCGTGCGGGTGCGGTCCATTTCCTGTTCCGCGAGCTTTCTCTGTGTTTCCTGCTGGATCAGGTTGGCCTCGGCTTCGTCGACCGAACGCTGGGCCTGTTGAATTTGCGCTTCCGATTTTGACAGCGACTGTTGCAGGTCGCGGGTGTCCATTCGCGCCAGAACCTGGCCGGGCGCGACCGTGTCGCCGATATCGACCATGAGCTGCGTTACCCGCCCGGCGAACTTGGTATCGATGTCAATTTCGTCTGCTTCAATGCGGCCGTTGCCGAAGCTTATTCCGACGGGAAGCGGGGGGTGGGCCAGCTTCCAGACATAATATCCCGCGCCCCCGCCGGCGCCCGACAGCAAGAGAAGGGCGATCCAGATCCAGCGGAACCGGCGTACTGGCGGTTTGGTTTGAACGAGCGGAAGATGCTGGGGGTCGAGCGGTGCGAGCGAAGGCGACGTTGCTTCCGTCGGTACTTTCTCTGTCAACTCGTCGGTACTTTGCATTTTTTTGGCCTTGATTTGCGTGATTAAGGCCAGTTTCTCACCTTTGGATGCGTTCGTATTTGACGTGGCTCAATTTAGCCGCCGATCACTTAGCCGCCGATCATAATGGCTCGTCATCGGTGGTTGAGGATTTTTCCTCCAGCGAGACGAAATCGCCGCCGCCATAATCTTCCTCCGGAGGCGGATAGGTCACCTTGCATAGTTGGTCTTCCACCCGATTGACGCCTCGAACGTTTTCCGCGGCGACGATGGCGGCTTTGCGCGCATTGTCACCCTTGATGGTCCCCCTCAAAACGACCACTCCGTCGCGAACATTGACGTTCAGCGCGCAGGGCCGCCAGGAAGCGGGAGAAAGCGCCGTGATGACCGCGTTTCGAATTTGGCTGTCGTTGTCGGAATAGCGTCCGGCGTCCAGCGATCGGTTCGCGATAGCGGACAAGAAGTCCGCGCGAGTGACCATGCCCACCATCTCTTCGCCGCGCATCACCGGAAAACGTCTTATGTTGTGGGATTCCATCAACTGAACGATCTGTTCGAGCGACGTATCTTCGCCGACAGTGACCGGGCTCGGTGACATGATCTCGTTCACCTTGCGGCCGTGCTGCCGGGCGAAATCGAGCGCTTCCTGCTCCTTGCCGGCCAGCAAGCCAAGCCAGCGTCCTCGCCTTTTTTCCGTGCCGATTTCCCGGCGCCGAAGCAAGTCGGACTCGGAAACGATTCCAATCAGCTTTCCCTCGGCGTCGATGACCGGCAGCCCGCTGATGTGATGGGACAGCATGAGCCCGATCGCCGTGGCCACCGAGGCGTCGGCGCTGATGGTGATGATGTGCCGCGACATAATTTCGTGTGCGCGCATCTGGCGATCCTTCCGGCAAAACGAAGCAGAGGTGAACGATGATGACCGCTCGTCGTTTGATGAGGATTTCAAACAACTTTGCGCCGGCTTCGCCCTGCATCGTCATGGCGAGCCTCCTTGTTAAAAAAGCAGGCTATCGCCCTATGCAAGGGGGGTGTTGAGCCAAATCAATGAGGGCGTAAAGGCGAATGCCGACCGTTTTGCGGTTCGTTCTTGATCCAGCGCAACGGCGCCTTGCCGTCGCACGATAATCGTCTCCTCGATCTACGCAGTTCGACAAGGAGCATACGATGAGAGCGCTCGTTTATAACGGTCCCGGCAAGAAATCCCTCGAGCAAAAACCGAAGCCGGAAATCCTCGCCCCGACAGACGCGATCGTCAAACTCGTGAAGACGACGATCTGCGGAACCGATCTTCATATTCTCAAGGGCGACGTGCCGACCTGCACGCCGGGCCGTATTCTCGGTCACGAAGGCGTCGGCGTCATCGATAGCGTCGGCAATGCCGTCACTGGCTTCAAACCCGGCGATCGCGTCATCATTTCCTGTATCTCGTCATGCGGAACCTGCGATTATTGCCGGCGAGGCATGTATTCGCATTGCCTCAACGGCGGCTGGATACTCGGCAACAAGATCGACGGCACGCAGGCGGAGTTCGTACGAACGCCGTTTGCGGACACCAGCCTTTATCATATTCCGGCAGGAGCAGAAGAAGACGCTCTGGTGATGCTCAGCGATATCCTGCCGACCGGCTTCGAATGCGGCGTATTGAACGGCAAGGTTCAACCGGGCTCGAGCGTGGCGATCGTTGGAGCCGGGCCGATCGGGCTGGCGGCGCTGTTGACCGCGCAATTCTACACGCCGGCCGAAATCATCATGATCGATCTCGACGACAATCGACTGGAAATATCGTCGCGCTTCGGCGCGACCGCCGCCATCAACAACACGGACGGCAAGGCGGTCGAAAAAGTGATGGCGATGACGGGCGGACGCGGGGTCGATACCGCGATCGAGGCTGTCGGCGTTCCGGCGAGTTTTATGACTTGCGAGGATATCGTGGCGCCGGGCGGGGTCATCGCCAATGTCGGTGTTCACGGCGTCAAGGCAGATTTGCATCTGGAGCGTTTGTGGGACCGGAACATCTCGATCACGACGCGGCTGGTCGATACGGTTACGACGCCGATGCTGCTCAAGACCGTGCAGTCGCGCAAGATCGATGCCACCAAGCTTATCACGCATCGGTTCGGGTTCGATCGGATGCTGGAAGCTTACGAGACGTTTGGCGCTGCGGCCAGCACGCACGCGCTCAAGGTGTTGATCGAGTTCTAACCGGTAGGAGCGCGCGCTCAGGGTCCCAATGCCTCGGCAAAAAATCGGTAGTGATGCGAGCATGGCCACATCCGATCCCGACGGATGGGACTTCGGCGCCGCCCTGCTCGTTGCGATGATCGCGGCAGACGCCTAAGATCGCTTTTTGCTGGAGCGAGGGTAAATTTCCGTGCGGTCGTCAGAGGAAAGCGGAAAGACGCCTCAACAGGCTAATGCTTTTCTTGCTTTGTTGGGTCGCCTCAAAGAGCACCCGCTGGCGCGGCTCGGTCCGGGGCTTATTACCGGCGTGGCCGACGACGACCCAAGCGGCATTGCCACCTATTCTCAGGCCGGGGCTCAATTCGGCCTCAACATGCTCTGGACCATGCCGCTGGCGTATCCGCTCATGGCGGCGATCCAGATCATGTGCGCGCAAATCGGACGGGCCACCGGCAAGGGACTAGCCGCCAATATCAAGTCGACGTTTCCGCCGATCGTCCTGAAGTGCGTCGTTCTGCTGTTGTTGATCGCCAACACGCTCAACATTGCCGCCGACGTTGCTGCCATGGGGGAGGTCGCAGAACTCGTCAGCGGCTTCGATCGCCACCTCATGACCGCTGTCCTTGTCGTCGCGACGCTGTTACTTCAGATCTTCGTGCCGTATCACCGCTACGTCTTTTTTCTGAAATGGTTGACGCTTTCTCTGCTGGCCTACGCCGCTGTTTTGTTCACCATCGAGGTTCCCTGGGGAGAAGTGGCATTGAGAACGGTATGGCCGAAGTTGACGCTGAATTTCAGCGCAGCCGCCATGGTCGTTGGCATCTTCGGTACGACGATCAGTCCATATCTCTTTTTCTGGCAGGCATCGGAAGAAGTGGAAGACATGAACGCCAAGCGCGGTGTTTCGTTTTTGCAAAATCCGGGGGCTGCACCTTCCGAGCTCCGACGTATCCAGTGGGATACCTGGAGCGGAATGCTTTACTCCGACCTTACGGCCTATTTCATTATCCTGGCGACCGCCGTCACGCTCAACGTGTCCGGCGTTACCGACATCGAAACCGCGGCCCAGGCGGCGAGCGCGCTGCGGCCGCTGGCCGGCGATTTTGCCTTTCTGCTGTTTGCCGTTGGAATCCTTGGCGTCGGCTTGATCGGGGTGCCGGTACTCGCCGGTTCGGCCGCCTACGCGCTGTCGGAGGCCATGGGCTGGCAATCCGGACTTGAACGAAGGGCAACGGATGCGCGCGGATTTTACGGCGTGATTGCCGTTAGCGTGCTTGCCGGTTTGCTGATTCAATATTCGCCAATCAGTCCGATGAAAGCGCTGTTCTGGAGTGCGGTGATTAACGGCGTGGTGGCCGTTCCCCTGATGGTCGTGATCACCCTCATCGCCTCGAGGAAGTCGGTGATGGGCGAGTTCACCTCAAGCCGGTACATTATCATTCTGGGTTGGATCGGGACCGCGATCATGGGACTGGCCGCAGCTCTGATGCTCGTTCCGGATCGGTGAACATATCAAGCGATTTTGGGCATTCTGCGCGCGTCGCCAGCTGGGTAGCCAATCCCTTATCGCCGAACATCGTCTTGATGTCCGACCGTCGCAGGCTTTCTCAGCCGGCCGGCTGATACGGCTTAAGCGCGGCCCTCAAGCCTAATCGCGCGGGTCCAACCGGCATGGCGACAGTTCTGATTGGCTCACCTGATTGGCGAGATCGTTGTACATTGACACCAACCGGGCGAGTGCATCTTTGATCTGCGGGTCATCTTCGTCAGCCCAAATTAGGGAAAGTCTGCGCGCAGCGTCGACGTAAAACTCTCGTGTCTTCAAAACCCAGCCCTTTGATCGATGATCCCCACCAGCAATCTCCGACAGGCCTCAATTGTTCCTAAAACGCTGGCGGTGTTTTTCCATGTACCGCAAGCGCCGATGTGGTGGGCGAACTTGTCCGAAACTTTTAGCCGCGATGCGGGCGGCTTCGCAGGCCGCGCACGGTGATCTCAGAGACGATCCATCTCGAATATCTGATCGTCGCCCGCGGGCTCGGGGCGGTGCTGACGCCGCGGCCCGGCGGCATCGGTGCCTCAACGCGACAACGTCGACGAAGAAAACGAGACCGGCGGTGGCAGGTCTCTTCTTTAAGAGCCGTGCCCATCGTGTTTGTATGGGGTGCCAGGATGCGCACCTCCTATAAGGTGCAAAAATAGATCAACGATTTCAAGGAATATGGCGGAGCCGGAGGGATTCGAACCCTCGATAGGCCTTTACAAGCCTATAACGGTTTAGCAAACCGCCGCCTTCAGCCACTCGGCCACAGCTCCATCGAGGCGGATATGCCCGACACCGGGGCGAGCCGCAAGCCGCAGTTTGCGGGCCGTTCCATTCGATGCGGAAAAGGTGCACGTCCGTCACCACACCCATTAAGGTGTGCGTGCCTTTTGTGCAACATCTCCCGGAAACATCGACCAGAAGGCACCGTAACCGCCGTCTTTTGATTGCGTGTGCAGGAAGCTTCAGTAATTCTCCGAACTGCGACGGAGGGGGGCTCCCGAGGTCGTCCGTTCTCGGTGGTTCGCAGGAATTCCCGCTCTATGCGGGAGAGGCGAGGGCGCTAAGAAGCTGAGCAGTGTTCCCGGGGGACATACTTGGGGGTATGGGGGGACCTGCTCAGCTCTTTCGGCCGCTGTCGAACACCCTGTCGCATACGTCATCATATGCGGACATCATCATATAAAGTCTTCGTGTAGACATCGTCGCGGGCTCGGTCCGCCGGCCTTCCCGGCCGTTTCATCCGAGGCTTGAGTTCCGGGATTCCGGCTTGGGATGCCCGGCTGACGTTCGAAGCCTCACTTCAGCGGGATCAGCTCAGCCAGCGCCGCCGTCGATTCGATGAAGCTTGGCGGGCACTGGTCGGCCGCAAGCTTGAGCAGGCGTAGCGCCTCCTTCTTGTTCTTTTTCGATAGGGCGAGCTCGCCGCTGTAAAAATTGGCCTCGCAGGTCTGCGCCACCTTGGTTTTCGGATCGGTATCGAAGGCCGCGCCGTAGGTTTGCTCGATGGTGAGTTCGCCCAGGAAATGGCGGATCACGGGCGCCGGCCAGACCGTCATGTCGAGTTGCTTGGCGGCCTCAGCCAGATGGCCCGGCGAGTTGTTGCGCTGCTCGGCGAGTTCGCGCCACAGCGCGGCATAGGCATCCTTGGGGTCGAGCTCAGCGGCTTTCTTGAAATCGGCGATCGCGTCCGGGTTGCGGCCTCCGATGACGTAATAGGCGACGCCCCGGTTGAAGTAGGATGTCGCTTCGCTGGCGTCGAGCTTGATGGCTTTGCTGAAGTCATCGAGTGCCGCCGGACTGTTGCCGAGCATGTAGGACAGCCGGCCGCGGACGAAGTAGGCGAGCGCGTAATTGGGATCGAGACGGATCGTGTCGTTCATGTCGGTCATCGCATTGGCGATGTCGCCCTCGCTCTTGTACAAATCGCCGCGTGAGAAGTGAGCTAGCGCATAGCCTGGATCGAGCCTGATCGCTTCATTGAGGTCGATAAGTGCGTGATCGAAATCTCCGCGGCCTTTGTAGAGATTACCGCGCTCGGCATAGGCCCAGGCGTTCTTCGGATCGAGCCGGAGCGCCTGGTTGAAGTCGGCGAGGGCATGGTCGAGATCGGATTTGCTCAAGTAGACGTTGCCGCGATTAAGATAAGCGGCAGTCAAGTTGCGATCGATGCCGATCGCCTGGTTGCAATCCGCCAGGGCCCGATCGGAATCTTTCTTGGCCCACCACCATCCGCAACGGCTGCTCAAGGCGCTGGCGCGATCCTGCGCGGATATCTTCGAGTCGTTGACGACGCGATCGCAGGCCGAGATTCCATCGTCGGCCTTGTTGAGTTCTCCGATAAATTTGCAGCGATCGAGATCGGCCTGATCTGCTGCGAATGCAGGACTGAACAGCATCAACAACGTCGCCAACGCTGGCGCACGTACTGAAAAACGCATCTTTCCTCCCGAATTTTTGCCGCGGCTGCCGCGTGATTGTTGGCGACTACCTACGTTGGCAAACGACCGTCCTGCAAGTTTGTTGATCAGGTGCGCTTCAGCTGCGAACTCCCTGAGCTTGTGTTGCCGTCGATAAAGGCGGCTTCGAATCTGACGTTGTCGTGTCACCGTAAGCACAACGTTACGGCGAGAATTTCGCCTCAAGGAATTTTGAAGAGCGCAATGCGTGACGGCGAATCGGAAAAATTCCAATGTAAAAACAATGGCTTGCTGATTCGTTTGTCGATGGCTTGTGTGTGCATATTTTGCAACACCGCTTGGAAAAAGGACTGCGACAAAGAGTCATCAGCCAAGTTTAAATTGCCTTTTGCCCCCTGAGCAGCAACTCTGAGAGCAAGAAATAGGCACGTCAGATTCGTCGCGTTCGGAAACTTTCGGTGACGAAGCGATAAGTAAAAAAAGACGGCCTGGGGTGGTTTTGCGTTTCATACGATGAGGGGACACATGAAATCGAACATTAAAGCTCTTCTGGCGGCAGCGGGTTTGGCCGCTTTCGCGTTTTCGCCGGCCAACGCATATGAAGGCGGTGTCCAGTGGCAATCAAAGCCGGGCGTCTTCATCGGCGCGAGCGCCGGCGTTCCGCCGCCGGGCATCTACATGTTCAATCAGATCTTCACGTATCAGACGAACGTGGCGGGACCGGTCACCGGCGCGATCGGCACGCACAACGGCGTGCAGGCCGCGGTCGACGTGCAGGGCTTCCTGTTCGTTCCCGGCTGGACCTTCCTCGGTGCGACCTACGACGCCGTCCTCGTGCAGCCCTTCGGCATGGTGAGCGTCGGTCAGCCCTTGTCGCTGACTCCAGGCCAGGTCGACATGTTCGCCGGCGTTCACAACACCTATTTCGTGCCGGTTGAATTGAGCTGGAAGCTCGGAACCAGCGGTGTTGTCGTCAAGACGGGTCTCGGCATCTATGCACCCGACGGCACCATTCAGGGGGCAACGGGCGCGTGTGCAAGCTGTAATGGCTTCTACAACTTCGGCAACAAATACTGGACGTTCCAGCCTGAGTTGATCGTGTCGTATCTCGGGGGTGGCTATAACCTGAGCGCTGCGATCTACGAAGAATTCAATACGGCGAACCAGCAGGACAACTACACCCAGGGTGACATTTTCCACGCTGACTTCACCGCGACCAAGACCTTCGGGAAGTGGACACTAGGCCCCGTTGCCTACTACGTCGCCCAGGTTTCGGACGACAAGTGCCCGATCGGAATCTGTACCGCAATCCATCCGCTCGGCACCGTTGGCAATACCCAACGCTTCCAGCTGTTCGCAGTCGGTGGTCTCATCGAATACAACTTCGGCCCGGCGAGCTTGTCGGTGTGGGCAACGCAGGAAGTGTTCTCCAAGGCGTCGGGTGCGGTTCTCCCGGCGGCACTCGGCGGGACCGACATCTCGGCCACGACGAAGGGCGCGACGGTGTTCGCAACCCTCAGCTATCGCCTCTGGGCTCCGGAAGAGCCGGCCAAGGCCCCGATGCTCCACAAGTAACCGACGCCGCAAGCGTCTTGATATGAAAATCCCCCTTTCGGCAGATGCCGGAAGGGGGATTTTTCTTGTGCTGCCTTCTCTTGGCCCGGATGCCTTCGAGACCGAGGCGCTTACTTCCTCGAGATTTTCGTGAGGGCGGAAAGCCCGATTCTGGCGAAGTCCTACTCGACGTTGCCGCGGTGCAGGTCGGCCTCGATCTGCAGCCGCGTGCCGCCCCCGAAACGAGCCCGATAGACCTGCAAGTTCTCCATGATCCGCTGCACATAATTGCGCGTCTCGGAGAAGGGGATGAGTTCGACCCAGTCGACGGCGTCGACCTTGGGGTCGCGGGGATCGCCGTAGCGATCGATCCATTTTTTGACGCTGCCGCGGCCGGCATTGTAGGCGGCAAACGTCATGATGTAGGAGCCGCGATAGTCGTCGATCAGGCCGCCGAGCTCGGCCGCGCCGAGGGCTGCGTTATAGACCGGATCGCTCTTGAGGCGGGTGAGGTCGAAATTCGCGCCGTATTTCTTGCAGACGTATTTGCCGGCATCCGGCGTCACCTGCATCAACCCGTAGGCTTGTGCCGGTGAAACAACGGCCGGGTTGAAGGCGCTTTCCTGCCGCGCGATCGCGTAGATGATGCTCGGCTCGACGTCGGGGCCGATCGATTTGAACGGCGGGATGCCCGTCACCGGATAGGCATAGAAATCGAACGGCAGGCCGCGGTTGAGCGCGGCCTTGCCCATCAACAGCATGCCGCGGGCATCGCCCTGGCGGGCGGCCAGTTCACCAAGCCCGGCCAGCGCATCGGGATCGCCGTTCTCGCCCATATCGGCCAAAATAGGCACGGCGATTTCGCCTTCGCCGAGCTCGTAAAGCAACTGCACCGCGCGCACGATCTCCAGCCGCTCGACACCGCGGCCGCGCGGAACTCGGTGCCCCATTCAGCTCGATCTGGGGCAGGCCGAGTTTGGCGCGCGCCAGTTGACCGTAATAGCTGGTCGACTGTTCTGCGGCCGCCGCAAAAGCCGCGCGCGCTTCCTGCGAGCGTCCGGCGGCTTCCGCCGCGCGGCCCTGCCAGTAGCCCGCGCGCGCCAGGGTGGTGGGATTGACGCTGCCAACGCCGATGCGCGCGAAATGCTGGGCCGCGGTCGCGGGGTCGTCGAGAAAACGCAGCGCGATCCAGCCCGCGGTGAATTCCTGCTCGGTCTTGTAGATGTCGCGCGAAGGCAACGCCGCATCGCGCGCGATCAGGTAGGCGGTGCGGCGTTCGCCGATGTCGATCATCTTGCGCGCCAGCAGCCGCCGCTCGATCCACCACTCATCCAGATTGTAGAGCCGGCCGGGATCTTTCGGCGCGCTCATCATCAACTGGGCGGCCTCGGCGAATTTCTCTTCGCGGCGCAACAGCTGGATGCGGCTGAAGAGGTAGCCGGGATCGCTGCGCAGCTCGCTGGGCACGGCTTCCAGCAGCGCACGGGTATTGGCCGCCTTGTGGTAGCCCGCGATACGGGCTTTCGCCAGCGCCGCTTCGGCGCCGCCGAGCCTTTTGGCGGCGCGCAACGCGATCTCATGCTCGCTGCCATACAGGAAGAAATCCATCCTCGCCTTGTGATCGCCGGGCGTGATCAGCGCGCCGAACAGATCGAGCGCCGTGCTTTCGGTATCGTCCGACATCGGGTCGTTGCGCCAGGCATCGCGCACCAGCCGCTCGGCATTGGCCCTGTCGCCGCGCCCGATCATGACTCGCGCCAGCGCGAATTTACCCTTGGCCGAGATCGGCAATTCGTTCTCGAACCAGGACCAGACGGTCGCGTCGTCGCGGTGATCGTCCCACAACGCCGCCTCAAGCCGACGCCGCAGGAAGGTCTGCGAGGGCCAGCTCGGGTTGGCGGCGATGAAGGCGCGGTAACGCTCGACCGAAGCGCCGTTGTCCTCGCTGCGCAAAACGATCCATTCCGCAAGCTTCCGCGCCAGCGGATCGCTGATCGCCGCTTCAGCCTGGGTTGCGTCGGCCGGCTTGTGCTTGCGCACGAGATCGATGACGTTCTCCAACGCTTCCTTGTCGTCGCTGGAAGTCGAAGATGTCGTGGCCATCGCCGCCGGCACCGACGGCCTGCGAGCGGCCGCAGGCGGCAGCGCCGCATGCTGGCGCGTGGCGGGCGCCATCGCGGCGCTGGGAAGGGGGAGCGGGGATGACGTCGTGGTCGCCGTCTTCGCGCCAAGCTTGGCTTTGGTCTTGTCGGTCGCCTTGTCCGCCGTTTTGGATGCGCCGTTGCGGGCGATCGGACGTGGCTTTGGCAGCGGAACCTTGTGCTTGGCCGCGGCTTCGTTCGCCCAGGCATGCGATCCGAGGATCAGCGCAAGCGTGGTCGCTATCGCGGTCGAACGCAAAGCTTTGGCGCGAGCGGATCGGGTCACGGCATCCCTCTTTGGGCAAATCACGAAAGACCTCAGTTCCAACGTCTAGTTTATTGGATATGAGGAAAAAACACCCGGTACGCAGGGACCAGTGGCGTGGATTTGACATTCGCAAACCCCTAGCCGCGGATTCGAAACGCGAATGTCAAATCCTAAACTTCACTGGAAACTTTATATCTTGCGGGTGATCCTTTGATTCCAGCATTTGCAAAAGCGCCTGCCCCAGAGGGGTGCAAATGCTGGAATCGGATCACTCGCGTGTGGTTTGCGTCACCACCACGGCAAAATCGCGGCCGGCGGTAACAAGGCCTTAGTTTTACAGGCTTTCGCCAAAGCGTCATAACCGTTATGAATGGCTGAATTGACTGCTGAAAAGGTGCGGTTTGGCCGCGCCACTGAGGGAGAAGTCCATGGCAGCGAAGACGAAATTCCGCGGGTCCTTCACCGCCCTGGTCACGCCATTCAAGAACGGCTCGCTGGACGAGGCGGCCTTTCGCAGCCTCGTGAACTGGCAGATCGCGGAGGGAACCCATGGTCTCGTACCGGTAGGAACGACCGGCGAGAGTCCGACCGTCAGCCATGACGAACACAAGCGTGTCGTGGAATGGTGCATCGACGAGGCGGACGGTCGCGTTCCCGTGATCGCCGGCGCGGGCTCGAATTCGACCAAGGAGGCGATTGAACTCGCCGAGCATGCCGAAAAGGCCGGTGCCGATGCGGTCCTGGTGGTGACGCCCTACTACAACAAGCCGACCCAGGAGGGCATGTACCAGCACTTCAAGGCGATCAACGATGCGATCGGAATTCCGATCATCATCTACAATATTCCGCCGCGTTCGGTGGTCGACATGAGCGTGGACACCATGGCGCGGCTGTTCGAGCTGAAGAACATCGCGGGCGTCAAGGACGCTACCGCGAGCATGGTGCGCGTCTCGCAGCAGCGCGCGCAACTCGGCGAGGATTTCAACCAGCTTTCGGGCGAGGATGCCACCGTGATCGGCTATATGGCCCATGGCGGCCATGGCTGCATTTCGGTGACCTCGAACGTGGCGCCGCGGCTGTGTTCGGAGTTTCACCAGGCCTGGCGGAAGCGCGATCACGCTACCGCGCTCAAGATTCATGACAAGCTGATGCCGCTGCACACCAATCTCTTTATCGAGTCCAACCCGGCGCCGGTCAAATACGCGCTGTCGCTGCTCGGCAAGATGGAGGAGACGCTGCGGCTGCCGATGGTGCCCGTGTCGGAGCCGACGCGCGTCGCGGTTCGTAACGCGATGGTGCATGCGGGGCTGATCAACTAGTTTCGAACCGGGATCAGGCTTTTCGATCGGATTTACGAGCCAATCGTCATGACCGGCAGCTTGCATAAGGCAGAAGAAAAGGGCTCCCAGATGCTCAAGGAATTCCGCGACTTCGCGATGAAGGGCAACGTGGTTGACCTCGCGGTCGGCGTGATCATTGGCGCAGCCTTCGGCAGCATTGTGACCTCCCTGGTCAATGACATCATCATGCCCTTGATCGGCGCCATCGGTGGCCTCGACTTCTCCAATTACTTCTTCGGTCTTTCGAAGCAGGTGACGGCGACGAACCTGGCGGACGCGAAAAAACAGGGTGCGGTGCTGGCGTGGGGCAATTTCCTGACGATCACGCTGAATTTCATCATCGTCGCGTTCGTGCTCTTTCTGGTCATTCGCCTCATGAATCAGTTCAAACGCAAGGAAGAGGCCGCGCCTGCTACCCCGCCAAAGCCGACGCGGGAGGAAGAGCTTCTGACCGAAATTCGCGACCTCCTGAAGAAGGGCTAGTGTGGCGGTTCAGAAGTCCGCATCATGATCGCCGCGAGTTCGTCATGCGGACTTCTGAACCAAAGCCACACTAGATCAATGGGTTTGCTAGTGTCCTTTCGATTCCGAAGTTCGAAACGTGGCTCCGTAAAATGATACGAACTTCGGAATCGGGACACTAGATCGGAATTTCACGTGGCTGAGAAGAAAGAGCGCCCCATCAAGGTGATTGCGGAAAACCGCAAGGCCCGCTTCAACTATGCCGTCGACGATACGGTCGAAGCCGGGATTGCGCTGACAGGCACCGAGGTCAAGTCGTTGCGCAACGGCAAGTCCACGATCGCGGAATCCTATGCCAATTCCAAGAACGGCGAGATCTGGCTCATCAACGCCAATATCCCTGAATATTTGCAGGCCAATCGTTTCAACCATGAACCGAAACGGCCTCGCAAACTGCTGTTGCACCGCAAGCAGATCAATCGCCTGATGGGCGCGATCGATCGCGACGGCATGACGCTGATCCCGCTCAAACTCTATTTCAACGAGCGCGGCCGTGCCAAATTGCTGCTGGCGGTGGCGAAAGGCAAAAAGCTGCACGACAAACGCGAGAGCGAAAAGAAGCGCGACTGGGGCAGGGAAAAGGGCCGCTTGCTGCGCGCCCGCGGATAATTTGGACCCCTCATCCTGAGGAGCGTCGCGAAGCGACGCGTCTCGAAGGATGGGACACTTTGTTGAATACCTCATGGTTCGAGACGCGCGAAGATGCGCTCCTCACCATGAGGGTAACCGCGATGCGTGAAGGACGAAGATGAATCAGAAGAACCTGCTTGAGGTCGACTGGAGCCAGATCCCGGCGCCGACGGATGACGGGGCGGCCGATCATCTGGTTGGCCAAACGATCCCGCCGATCGCCCTGATGGCAACGGATGACACCTCGGTCACGTTGTCGGCGCTGCCGGGGCGTAGCGTGGTGTTCGCCTATCCGCGAACCGGCGAGCCCGGCAAGATATCGCTTGTCGACGACTGGGACATGATTCCGGGGGCGCGCGGCTGTACGCCGCAAACCTGCGCGTTCCGCGACTTGTTTGCAGAACTGAAGGCGGCCGGCGCACAGCATGTGTTCGGCCTGTCCACGCAAAGCAACGAGTATCAGACCGAAATGGCGTCGCGGCTGCATTTGCCGTTCCCGGTGCTGTCGGATGAGAAGCTGGAACTGGCGCGGGCCTTGAACCTGCCGACCATGGAGGTCGCTGATCTCGTCTTGATCAAGCGGTTGGCGCTGATCATTGATGAGGCCCGCATCACCCACGTCTTCTATCCGGTGTTTCCGCCGGACCGGAACGCGGGCGACGTGCTGGAATGGCTGAAGGGAAATCCGCGCCAAGAGCCGGATCGGGTTTAAGCCGGGTCAGGCTTTAGCGAGATCGGCCCGCACTTTCGCAAAGACGCTGCGAAACATCTCCGGCGTCAGGACGCCCGTGTTCGTGTTGTAGCGCGAGCAATGATAGCTGTCGTAAAGCCGGAACCGGCCGGCCTGGTGAACGGCGCCATGGCCAAAGGGCACGGTCGAGGCGCGAAGGCCCAGTGCCTTGACGGTTGTTTCATGGGCGATGCGGCCGAGCGCCACGATGGCGCTGAGCCGTGGCATGCTTTCGATGGCCGCCAGAAGAAAAGGCCGGCAATTGGCGATTTCCGCAGGCAACGGCTTGTTCTGGGGCGGGACGCAGTGCACGCCATTGGCAATGCGGCAATCGACCAGCCTCATGCCGTCGTCCGGCCTTGCCTGATAGGTGCCGGTGGCAAAACCATATTCGATCAAGGTGGCGTAGAGCAGGTCGCCCGCGTAATCGCCGGTAAACGGGCGCCCGGTGCGATTGGCCCCCTGTAAGCCCGGCGCAAGCCCGACGATCGCAAGCCTGCCGTTTCGGTCGCCGAAACCGGGAACCGGTGCGTTGAACCATTGCGGTTTTTGGGCGCGGTTGGTCTCGCGAAAAGCAACCAGCCTTGGGCAGAGGGGGCAGTCGCGGCCGGGCTCGGTTTCGATCGGGTGAGGGGCCGGCTTTGCCGTAGCGCTCTTAGTCGTCGAAGTCGTCGCCATCGCCCCTCGAAGCTAGCGTAGTCGCCCGCTGCAGGAATTGCGGAGCATGATGGCGCGGCTCACGGGGAGCGGGACGTTCCGACGGGTCGCGTCCCAGTTTGGATTGCAGCTCGACCAGATCGGTGAAAACGTCCGCCTGGCGGCGCAGTTCGTCGGCGATCATCGGCGGCTGGCTCGAAATCGTCGAGATCACGGTCACGCGCACGCCCCGCCGCTGCACGGCCTCGACCAGCGAACGGAAGTCGCCGTCGCCCGAGAACAACACGATTTGATCGACATGCTCGGCGAGCTCCATCGCGTCGACCGCAAGCTCGATGTCCATATTGCCCTTCACCTTGCGCCGCCCGCTCGCATCGATGAATTCCTTCGTCGCTTTGGTGACGACGGTGTAGCCGTTGTAATCGAGCCAGTCGATCAGCGGACGGATCGACGAGTATTCCTGATCCTCGATGATGGCTGTGTAATAGAAGGCCCGGACCAGCGTGCCCCTGCTCTGGAACTCCTTGAGAAGGCGCTTGTAGTCGATATCGAAGCCGAGAGTCTTGGCGGTCGCATAGAGGTTGGCGCCGTCGATAAAGAGCGCAATCTTATTGGAAGCGGGTGACATTCAGCGTTCTCACAGAGTTCTCGAAAGGTGGTTTCCGGTAAGCTTTTTGGCGCGGCTGCAACGCTCCGCGCACCTGTGAAGATGCAGCCGAAGCCCTGCGGATGTCCAGACGCCGCCGGAAAGTAGATAGGTCGAAACAACCGGAAGTGGATTTTGTCAACGCAATGAAGCGTTTTCTTGTCCGTGCCGAGGTTGTTACAGCTCGAAAAATGCCGCGCTGCCAGGCCCCCAATGTGGGTTATCAGAGCAAATTAGGTAGGCCAAATCACAAATTATTCTTGCGAAACGACCTTTGCCCCTATAACTACCCCATCATAATCATCATATTCCGACCCCCCAACGGAGCGACAGTCTATGGCTCGCGTCACCGTAGAAGATTGTATTGATAAGGTCGACAACCGGTTCGACCTGGTTCTTTTGGCGGCGCACCGTGCCCGTATGATTTCGTCCGGATCGCAGCTCACGGTTGACCGCGACAACGACAAAAATCCGGTGGTTTCGTTGCGCGAAATCGCTGATTCGACGATTTCCCCCGAGGATTTGCGTGAGGAGCTCGTTCATTCCTTGCAGAAATTCGTTGAGGTGGACGAGCCCGAGCCCGATACGGTTCCTTTGATTGGCTCGGCCGGCGCAAGCGTCGATGCTGACGATACCGAGGTCGCCGTCGAGCGCATGACCGAGGAAGAGCTGCTGAAGGGTCTCGAGGGGCTGGCGCCGCCGGAAGAGCAACCGGAAGAAGACGAGTAAACGTTTATATTTCGCCTCAGGGTTCAGCTCTACCGCCCTCATTCAATTCAAGAAGGCCCGGACATGGTTCCGGGCCTTTTTCTTTGCCTTGGGATGGCTAACGTTTGTTTACCATCTGCTTCGGTGCTGGCCGACATCCACCGCAAGTTGTCCGCTATTTGAATCGGACAACGGCCGGTTTCGCGTTAGACTGTCGCTGTGTTCCCTCGCGAGCCGGCGCGCCCTTGCGATTGCCCGGTGGAGTGGATTTGACCGTCGCCATCGAAGCCGCCGCGGGTTTGGTAAGCGAATGTCAAAATCCAAAACTCCACTGGAAACGTATATTTGCTAGTGGTCCTTTAATTCCAGCATTCGCAAAAGTGTCCGCTGCGACGGGATGCGAATGCTAGAATTGGCGTACTAGTGGGTGCCGGTAGGCCAGGGAACCCACTACATTATCCCGATCAAGCGGGAGGCGGATCGCGCTCTTTGTGGCGGCGTGGAGGTATTGAGGATGGCGTATCGGCGCCAGAGCCCGGAGCAGATGCAAGCCGCGAGCTCGGTCTCGGTGGCATCGCCCTCGGCTGAATCAGCCTCGCCGGGCTCCTCGTCGGCTGTGCCGGGTTTGGAGCCGAAGCCGGTCAAATCGCGTGCGCGCATGATGCGGCAATACGATCTGGTCGAGCGTGTCCGATCCTACAATCCCGAGACCAATGAAGACCTTCTGAACCGCGCCTATGTCTATGCCATGAAGGCGCACGGTTCGCAGACCCGCGCCTCCGGCGACCCTTATTTCTCCCATCCGCTGGAGGTCGCGGCGATCCTGACCGACCTCAAGCTCGACGACGCCACCATTGTCGCGGCGCTGTTGCACGACACCATCGAGGATACCGAAGCGACCCGCGCCGAGATCGATTCCGTGTTCGGGCAGGAGATCGGGGCGCTGGTGGAGGGCCTCACCAAGCTGAAACGGCTCGAACTGGTGTCGCGGGAAGCCAAGCAGGCCGAAAACCTGCGCAAGCTCCTGCTCGCGATTTCAGACGACGTCCGTGTGCTGCTGATCAAACTTGCGGACCGCTTGCACAACATGCGCACGCTTGAATTCGTGCCGCCGG
Organism: uncultured Alphaproteobacteria bacterium; assembly: GCA_963748805.1. GTDB lineage: Bacteria > Pseudomonadota > Alphaproteobacteria > Rhizobiales > Xanthobacteraceae > Bradyrhizobium. Next base: position 114,024 of record CAVVLH010000015.1, read on the forward strand.
CATCGCGCCAGCGCATTGCCGAGGAAACACTCGACATCTACGCGCCGCTCGCGGGACGCATGGGCATGCAGGAGATGCGGAACGAACTTGAGGATCTGTCGTTCCGAACGCTCGATCCCGAGGCCTATTCGGTGGTCCGGCAGCGGCTGGATTCGCTGGCCGAGCGCAACCGAAATCTGATCGGCGAAATCGAAAGTCGGCTCTCCAAGGACTTTCAGAAGAACGGCCTGAAGGCGCGCGTCTATGGCCGCCGCAAGCAGCCATTCTCGATCTGGACCAAGATGCAGCGCAAGTCGGTCGGCTTCGAGCAACTGTCCGATATTTTCGGCTTCCGCGTCGTGCTGCAGGATGTCGAATGCTGCTACCGCGCCCTCGGCATCGTTCACACGACCTGGCCGGTGGTGCCGGGACGCTTCAAGGACTACATCTCGACGCCGAAGCAGAACGACTACCGCTCGATCCACACCACCGTGATCGGCCCGGGAAAACAGCGTGTCGAATTGCAGATTCGCACCGAGGACATGGACCAGATAGCCGAACTCGGCATCGCGGCGCATGCCTTCTACAAGGACCTCTTGGGATCGCCGACCGAGCGGCTGAAGCGGGAATCTTCGGCCTTTGCCTGGCTTCGCCATACCATTGCGATCCTGTCCGACAGCGCCAATCCGGAAGAGTTTCTCGAACATACCAAGCTGGAGCTGTTCCACGACCAGGTGTTCTGCTTTACGCCGAAGGGCAAGCTGATCGCGCTGCCGCGGCAGGCCAACGTGATCGACTTCGCCTATGCCGTGCATACCGACGTCGGCAACAGCGCGGTTGGCTGCAAGATCAACGGCAAGTTTGCGCCGCTGTCCTCGGAATTGCAGAATGGCGATGAGGTCGAGGTCCTGACCTCGGACGCCCAGTCGTCGCCGCCAACCGCCTGGGAATCGCTGGCGCGTACCGGCAAGGCGCGCGCAGCGATCCGCCGGGCGACGCGCACCGCCGTTCGCGACCAATATGCCGGCCTCGGCCGCCGCCTCGTCGAGCGGCTGTTTGCGCGCGCCAAGATCGAATACGCCGACGACAAGTTGAAGGGGGCCTTGCCGCGGCTGGCGCGGGCTTCGATCGACGATGTGCTGGCGGCGGTAGGACGCGGCGAAATGAAGGCCTCCGACGTCGCGCGCGCCGTGTATCCCGATTACAAGGAAGAAAGACTGGCGCGATACGGCGGCGCCAAGAAGGGCGTTGCCGACAAACTCAAGGCGAACCCGCCGGCCGCGACCGGACGGAGCCTTTCGGCGATACCGATCCGCGGCATCAATTCGGACTTGCCGGTCAAGTTCGCGCCCAATGGCGGCGCAGTGCCCGGCGACCGCATCGTCGGCATCGTCTCTCCCGGCGAGGGTATCACGATCTATCCGATCCAGTCGCCGGCGTTGAAGGATTTTGAGGAACAGCCCGAGCGCTGGCTCGACGTCCGCTGGGATGTCGATGAGACGACGCCGCAACGTTTTCCGGCGCGAATCGTGGTCGACAACGTCAACGAACCCGGAAGCCTCGCCCAGATTGCCACCGTGATCGCCGAACACGACGGCAATATCGACAATATCAACATGTCGCGCCGTTCGCCCGATTTTACCGAGCTGACCATCGATCTTGAGGTCTATGACCTCAAGCATCTCAGCGCTATTATCGCTCAGTTGCGCGCCAAGGCCGTGGTCGCACGGGTCGAGCGCGTCAACGGATAATACCATGACCCTCATGGTGAGGAGACGCACTTGCGTCGCCTCGAACCATGAGGCCAAAATGAGGCCTCATCCTTCGAGACGCGGCGAAGACGCCGCTCCTCAGGATGAGGACGGTCAGCTTGTTCTTGAGAATATCCTCAATGTTAAAAACATCTCCGTTACGTCTGGGTGTGAACGTCGACCACGTCGCCACGCTTCGCAATGCGCGGGGAGGCATGCGGCCCGATCCGGTGCGCGCGGCGCTGCTGGCGATCGAGGCCGGCGCCGACGGCATCACCGCGCATTTGCGCGAGGATCGCCGTCACATCCGCGACGCGGATATGACGCGGCTCAAGGCGGAAATCTCAAAGCCCTTGAATTTCGAGATGGCTGCGACCGAGGACATGCTCAGGATTGCGCTTGCGACCAAGCCTCACGCCGTGTGCCTGGTGCCCGAACGGCGGGAAGAGCTCACGACCGAAGGCGGTTTGGACGTGGTCGGGCAACACAATGCGCTTGCCCCTTATATTTCCCGATTGAGCGATGCGGGCGTGCGGGTATCGCTGTTCATCGCGGCCGATCCGGCCCAGATCGAAATGGCCGCTCGCCTGCGCGCACCGGTCATCGAAATCCATACCGGAGCCTGGTGCGATGCGGTGGTCGATGGTCATGCCGAAAAGGCTGAAGCGGAATGGACGCGAATTATCGCCGGCGCAGCGCTCGCCCGCGCCGCGGGCCTCGAAGTGCATGCCGGCCACGGCCTGGACTATGCGACTGCGGAACGGATCGCCTCGCTCGGCGAAATCGCCGAGCTCAATATCGGCTACTTCATGATCGGAGAGGCCTTGTTCGTCGGCCTTGAGGAAACGGTTCGCGCGATGCGGGCCGCGATGGACAAAGGCCGCGCCGATCTGTCGCGAAAGGCGGGAACGGCATGATCATCGGTATCGGTTCCGACCTGATCGATATTCGCCGGGTCGCCAAGGTTATCGAGCGTCATGGCGATCGCTTTCTCGACCGGATTTTTACCGACGACGAACGGGCCAAGGCCGAGCGCCGCGCCAAGAACCACAACATGGTGGTGGCGACCTATGCCAAACGCTTCGCTGCCAAGGAGGCTTGTTCCAAGGCGCTTGGAACCGGCATCCGGCAGGGAGTCTGGTGGCGCGACATGGGCGTGATCAACCTGCCAGGCGGCCGGCCGACCATGCGGTTGACGGGCGGGGCGCTCGCCCGGCTGGAGGGGCTGACGCCGGTGGGATTTAAGGCCAAAATTGACCTCAGCATCACCGACGATTGGCCGCTGGCGCAGGCTTTTGTCATCATTTCGGCCGATGATGGCCGTAACGCCTGAAGTGGCCACAGGCGTGGCCGCACTTAAAACTAAAAGATGTTATTTATCAGTGGCTTATGAAATTTTGATAGAGCCGTTGATTGCGCCTCCCACGACAACCGTCTAAAACGCGGGACGCGTTCGGACCGAGTCCCACACGATCAGAATCAGGTCATTTCCGCGAAGCGAGTGGCTGCTCGCGTGAGGATCATTTTTTGTCGCTAGCGGCAGCCAATAAAGAGCAGGAAGCCAAGAAAGCCATGAGCGTGACATCCAGCACCAAATCCGAAGGCGGCCTGGGCGAAACCATTCGCGTCGTCATTCACGCTTTGCTGATTGCGCTCGTCATCCGCACCTTTCTGTTCCAGCCCTTCAACATTCCGTCGGGATCGATGAAGGCAACGCTGCTTGTCGGCGATTATCTTTTTGTCTCGAAATATTCCTACGGTTACAGCCAGTATTCATTTCCGCTTTCGCCGCCGCTGTTTTCCGGCCGCATTTTCGGCTCGGAGCCGGCGCGCGGCGACGTCGTGGTGTTTCGTCCGCCGAACGACGTTTCGACCGATTTCATCAAGCGGGTGATCGGACTGCCCGGCGACCGCATCCAGATGAAGCAGGGACTGCTTTACATCAACGACGAGCCGGTGAAGCGCGAGCGCGTCAGCGACTTTATTGGTGAGGACCCTTGCGGCCGATCGGAAGCGATGACGCGGGTCAAGCGCTGGAAGGAAACCCTGCCGAACGGTGTCGCTTACGAATCGCTCGATTGCGTCGATAGCCCCGACTTTCCCGACACAACCAAAGTATACGAGGTGCCGCCAGGCGATTTTTTCATGATGGGCGACAACCGCGATAACTCCAGCGACAGCCGCGTATTCGGCTATGTGCCTCTGGAGAATCTCGTCGGCCGCGCCCAGATGATTTTCTTTTCGATCGCCGAGGGCGAGCACGCATGGATGATCTGGCGCTGGCCGGTCGCCGTGCGCTGGAATCGCATATTCAAATTCGTGCGATGAACGACGACGCATCCGACATCATCACTCCATTGGCATCCGGCGAAGCGAGCCCGCACATCGAAGCCGGGCGCGAGGCTGCGGCGGAGAAAAAGAAGCGACGGCCAAGGTCCGGCTCCAAGGCCGCGACCGCAGCCCTCGAAGCACGGATCGGGCACAAGTTTTCCGATAGTGCTTTGCTTGCGACCGCGCTCACGCACGTCTCCGCGTTGAAACCCACGCGCAAACGCGGCGACAGCTACCAGCGTCTCGAATTCCTCGGCGACCACGTGCTCGGCTTGATCGTCTCGGACATGCTTTACCGTGCATTTCCCAATGCCGACGAAGGCGAATTGTCGAAGCGCCTGGCCGATCTGGTGCGCAAGGAGAGCTGCGCTGACGTTGCCAAGATCCTTGGGCTCGTTGATGACATCAAACTCGGCGCGGTCGGCGCGGGCGTCGGGGCGCGTTTGCGCAAATCCGTGCTCGGCGACATCTGCGAGGCCGTCATCGGCGCGGTTTTCCTCGACGGCGGCTATCAGGCGGCTTCTCAATTCGTCGAGCGCAACTGGACCGAGCGGATGCACAAGCTGCGGCGGCCGCTACGCGATCCCAAGACCACGTTGCAGGAATGGGCGCAGGGCAAGGGCCTGCCGACCCCGGTCTACCGCGAAATCGAGCGCACCGGGCCGCATCACGACCCGCAGTTCCGCATTGCGGTGGAATTGCCCGGACTCGAATTGGCCGAAGGTACCGGTGGCAGCAAGCGCGCCGCCGAGAAGGCCGCGGCCTCCGCGATGATCGCGCGCGAGGGCGTTGGCGGCGGCAATGATTGAAGCGTTGCCGGATCAAGCCGCGCCGCCCGCCACAGCTTGCGGATTCGTCGCGCTGATCGGCGCGCCCAACGTCGGCAAGTCCACGCTCGTCAATGCGCTGGTCGGCTCCAAGGTCACGATCGTCTCACGCAAGGTGCAGACGACGCGGGCATTGATCCGCGGCATCGTGGTCGAGAACAATGCGCAGATCATCCTGGTCGATACGCCCGGCATCTTCGCGCCAAAACGCCGGCTGGACCGCGCGATGGTATCGACCGCCTGGAGCGGCGCCCATGACGCCGATCTGGTTTGCGTGCTGCTCGATGCCCACGAGGGCCTGAATGACGAGGCAGACGCGATCTTCGCCAGGCTTTCGGACGTGGCGCATCCAAAGATTTCTGGTACTCAACAAGGTTGATCTGGTGCCGCGTGAAAAGCTGCTGGCGCTCGCCAAGGCCGCCAACGACCGCCTCGCTTTCGCGCATACTTTCATGATCTCGGCGCTCTCGGGCGACGGCGTTGACGATTTGCGCCGGACTTTGGCCAGCATGGTGCCGCCGGGGCCGTTCCATTATCCCGAGGATCAGATGTCGGACGCCCCGATCCGGCATCTGGCTGCCGAGATCACGCGGGAGAAAATCTTTCAGAAATTGCACCAGGAACTGCCGTACAGCTCGACAGTCGAGACCGAAAGCTGGACCGAACGGAAGGACAAGTCCGTTCGCATCGAACAGACGATTTTCGTCGAGCGCGAGAGCCAGCGCAAGATCGTGCTCGGCAAGGCCGGCGCCACTATCAAATCGATCGGCTCGGACGCGCGCAAGGAAATCGCCGAGCTCATCGAGCAGCCGGTGCATTTGTTCCTGTTCGTGAAGGTGCGCGAGAACTGGGGCGAAGATCCCGAGCGTTACCGCGAGATGGGGCTCGAGTTCCCCACCGAATGATCATGTATCCAAGAAAAAGAAAATCGGCTTCGCGATGAAGATTCCAAACAACGTCGTCTGGTTCGAAATATTCCTGTACCTGTCGCTGACGCTCGACGCGCTGTCGGTCGCGTTCCAGGACCGTTCGGCCAGCGGCGATCTGTTCGGGCCGATGATCCTGGAAGCCGGTTTGATTCTCCTGCTGGTCTATTTCGTTCATCTCGCCGCCCAAAAGCGCAAGAACTGGCCGCGCTGGGTTCTGATCGCGCTGTTGGTGCTATCGGTGTTGTCCTTATTGCCGGTGTTGGCCGAAAATGGCTTTGAACTCGACAGCGGCATCGAGATCGTTTCCTGCGCCCTGACGGCGATCGGTCTCTATTGCTCCTATACCGGCGATGCCAAAGGCTGGTTCAACGCGTAGCCTGTTGAACGTGTAGGCAGCGGGGCTGCGGCTCTCGCCAGAATCCGGTAAACTCAGCCGATGGAATGGACTGACGAAGGCATCGTGCTGGGGGTTAGGCGGCATGGCGAATCTTCCGCCATCGTCGAACTCCTGACGCGCAGCCATGGCCGGCATCTCGGTCTGGTGCGCGGTGGCGCCGGAAAACGGATGCGGCCTCTGCTGCAACCCGGCAACAGCGTCACGGCGGTGTGGCGCGCCCGGCTCGATGAGCACCTCGGATATTATGTGATCGAAGGCACGCGATTGCGGGCGGCAAATTTATTTGCCTTCTCGCACGCGGTCTATGGCATCACCCATCTGGCGTCGCTGGCGCGGTTGTTGCCCGAGCGCGACCCGCACGAAGACATCTACGAGATGCTCGACTACATGCTGGATCATTTCGACGATGTGGGCGGCGCGGCCGCGCATCTGATCCGGTTTGAATTGGCGATGCTCGCCGAACTCGGCTTTGGGCTCGACCTCGAGGTCTGCGCGGCAACGGGCGCGACCGCCGACCTGATCTATGTGTCGCCGAAATCGGGCGGCGCGGTGTCGCGTAGCGCCGGCGCGCCATTCCACGACCGCCTGCTGCGGCTGCCGGCATTTTTACGTCAAGGCGAGGAGGGTGCCGCCGGCTGGTCGGAAGAGGACCTGCGTGATGGCTTTGCCCTGACAGGCCGTTTTCTGCTGCGCCACGTGCTGGAGCCGCGTGGGCAGACCCATTCCGACGCTAGAGACGGCTTTATCAACGCGGTGACGCGACCACGGGCCAAAACGGCGGTTTCGTAACGCACGAATCAGTTCGGCGGTCTTAGCGTCACTTTTCGATACGTCGTCCCTGGGAACGCAGGGACCCATACTCTGGGTCCTCTCGATTGAAGCCGCAGCGGCAGCTATTATTGCCATAAACTCCTGTGGTTATAGGTCCCTGCGTGCGCAGGGACGACGCTGGCAATATTGCCTCCATTCGTTTCTTGCCCGATCGATTGCCAGAGTTTAATTCGTTGCCATGGGAAAACGACAGCTACCGCCGGAAGAGCCGGCTGAGATCCATGAGGTCATGCTGCGCGATGCGCTCGAGGAGCGCTATCTCGCTTATGCCCTCTCGACCATCACAGGCCGTGCGCTGCCGGATGCCCGCGACGGCCTAAAGCCGGTGCATCGGCGCATCCTCTATGGCATGCGGTCGCTCAATCTCAATCCCGGTGGAATCCCCAAGAAGTCGGCGAAAATCGTCGGCGAAGTGATGGGTTCGTACCATCCCCATGGCGATCAGGCGATCTACGACGCCATGGTGCGGCTCGCGCAGGATTTCGCCTCGCGCTACCCGCTGGTCGACGGCCAGGGCAATTTCGGCAATATCGACGGCGATAACCCGGCCGCGATGCGCTACACCGAGGCACGCCTCACCGACGTCGCGCGCCTCTTGCTCGACGGCATCGACGAGGACGCGGTCGAATTCAGGCCGACCTATGACAACAGCGGCAAGGAGCCGTCGGTTCTTCCCGGCGGTTTTCCGAACCTGCTCGCCAACGGCTCGCAGGGCATCGCGGTCGGCATGGCGACCTCGATCCCACCGCACAACGCGGCCGAGCTCTGTGAAGCGGCGTTGCACCTGATCGACAAGCCGGATGCGAAGTCGAAATCGCTTTTGAAATGGGTGAAGGGCCCGGACTTTCCGACCGGCGGCATCGTCGTCGATTCAAAAGAGAGCATCACGGAAGCCTATGTCACCGGACGCGGCTCGTTCCGCGTGCGCTCCAAATGGAATCAGGAAGAGGGCGCGCGGGGCACCTGGGTGATCGTGATCACCGAGATTCCGTGGCTGGTGCAGAAATCGCGCCTGGTCGAGAAGATCGCCGAACTTTTGAACGAGAAGAAGCTGCCGCTGGTCGGCGATGTCCGCGACGAGTCCGCCGAAGACGTCCGCCTGGTGATCGAGCCGAAATCGCGCGCGGTCGATCCCGAACTGTTGATGGAGTCATTGTTCCGGCTGACCGAACTCGAAAGCCGGATTCCGCTGAACCTCAACGTGCTGTTGAAGGGCCGCATTCCCAGGGTGGTCGGCCTTGCCGAGTGCCTGAGGGAGTGGCTCGACCATCTGCGCGATGTGCTGATCCGCCGCTCCAACCACCGCAAGGACGAGATCGAGCGCCGGCTCGAGATCCTCGGCGGCTATCTGATCGCGTACCTGAACATCGACAAGGTGATCAAGATCATCCGCACCGAGGATGAGCCGAAGCCGGTGCTGATCAAGGCGTTCAAGCTGACGGAAATCCAGGCCGACGCCATCCTCAATATGCGGCTGCGAAACTTGCGCAAGCTCGAGGAAATGGAAATCCGCGGCGAAGACAAGGATCTCCGCGCCGAATTGAAAGGCATCAAGGGGCTGCTCGGCTCGGAGGCCGAGCAATGGTCCAAGATCGGCGAACAGGTGCGAAAAGTCCGCGACATGTTCGGACCCAAGACGCCGCTCGGCAAACGCCGCACGCAATTTGCCGATGCGCCCGAGCACGATCTCGCCGCGATTGAGGAAGCCTTTGTCGAACGTGAGCCGGTGACGATCGTGATTTCCGAGAAGGGCTGGGTGCGTACGCTCAAGGGTCACGCCGCCGATCTTTCTGGGCTCACCTTCAAGACCGACGACAAGCTCGACCACGCCTTCTTTGCCGAGACGACCTCGAAGCTGCTTCTGTTCGGCACCAACGGCAAATTCTACTCGCTCGATGTGGCGAAGCTGCCGGGCGGCCGCGGCCACGGCGAACCGATCCGCATGTTCATCGATCTCGATCAGGATGCCGCGATCGTGTCGTTGTTCGTCAACAAGGGCGGCCGCAAGTTCCTGATCGCAAGCGGGGAAGGCCAGGGCTTCATCGTCAACGAGGACGATTGCGTCGGCAACACCCGCAAGGGCAAGCAGGTGCTCAATGTCGAGATGCCGAACGAGGCGCGTGCGATCTCGACCGTCACCGGCGACATGGTCGCGGTGATCGGCACCAACCACAAGATGGTGATCTTCCCGATCGATCAGGTGCCGGAGATGGCGCGCGGCCGTGGCGTGCGCTTGCAGAAATACACCAGTGCGTCGCTGTCCGACGTCACGGTGTTCGATTCCAAGGCAGGACTCTCGTGGAAGGATTCATCCGGTCGTGAGCACAGCATGACGTTGAAGGAGTTGTCCGACTGGCGCGGCAACCGCGCCGATGCCGGCCGCCTCGCGCATGGCCTGCCAAAGTCGAACAAGTTCGGCAAGGGAGTGGAGTAACCGCTATTCCCGATGCGACGTGACGGCGCAGATCACCATTGTTTGCGCGGCGCCTGTCACGGTAGGCTGGTATGCAAGGCCACAAAACCAGGCCTCGCAACACCGAGCCTTGCAACCAGAAAATCCGGGAGAAACAGCGTGAAGCGAACAGTCGGTTTTGTGGCGGCGGCCCTGTCCTTCGTGGCGGCCGTTATCACCTCGGCCCAGTCCGCCCAGGCGGGCGTCGAAAAGCTTTATATCCTCAATTGCGGCGAGGGCGTCGCCGGCGATATCTCGCGCTGGTCGCCCGGCCTCAATGAGGGCAAGTCGATGGACTTCGTCGACAACTGCTACCTGATCAAGCATAGCCAAGGCTGGTTCCTGTGGGACACCGGCATCACCGATGCGGTCGCCGACATGCCCAACGGTCTGGCGCCGGCAGACCCGAAGGCCGTCACCTGGCATCGGCCGAAAAAACTCGCCGCTCAGCTTCAGCAGTTGGGCGTCAAGCCCGAAGACATCAAGGCGATGGCGATCTCGCACACCCATCCCGATCACATCGGCAATGTCGAGATGTTCCCGAACGCGATGCTTTACGTGCAGAAGGCCGAATATGAATGGCCGGGCGCCAATAACGCGCCGCGCTTCAAGCCGGAGCATCCCGTCACCAAGCTCGAGGGCGACCGCGATATTTTCGGCGACGGCAGCCTTGTCATTCTTTCGACGCCCGGCCACACGCCGGGGCATCAATCGCTGCTCGTGAAGTTGCCGAAGACCGGCGAAGTGGTTCTGTCCGGCGATGCCGTCCACTTCAAGAGCAATTGGGAAAACCGCGGCGTGCCCGTCAACAATGTCAGCAAGGAACAGACGCTGGCGTCGATGCAGAAGATCGCCGACACCCTGACCAAGGACAAGGCGCAGCTCTGGATCAACCACGACAAGGCCCAGCGCGACACTTTGAAGATGTCGCCGGAGTTTTATGAGTGAGGTAATCTTGCGTCCCGGCGAGCAGCGTCTTCGGAGGCGCTATACTGCGGCGATTTTCGTTGCTGCATCGATGATAATCGCCCCCGTTCCAGCACGGGCTGAACCTGAATTGGAAATCGCTTTTTACGATGATATCCGCATCGAGGTCCTCGCGGAGGGCCGTGGGCCTCTCATCGTCATGTTGCCTTCGCGCGGCCGAGGCGCGGAGGATTTTGACGGCGTTGCGGACGAACTGGTCAAAGCTGGTTTTCGCGTGTTGAGGCCGCAGCCGCGCGGTGCCGCGCTAAGCCGCGGGCCGATGCAAAATCTCACGCTTCACGATTTGGCCAGCGATGTCGCCGCCGTCATTCGCAACGCGGGCGATGGTGGTCCAGCCATCATCGTGGGCCACGCGTTTGGCAGTTGGGTCGCGCGCATGACGGCCGTCGATCACCCCGAGCTCGTGCGTGGCGTGGTGATGGCGGCCGCCGCCGCCAAGGCCTATCCGTCCGGATTCGATGGCGCGAAGGAGTTGTCGGAAGCGGTACGAAAATCGGGCGACTTCACGCTGCCGGATCCCGAGCGGCTAAGATATCTACGAATGGCTTTCTTCGCCCCGAAGAGTGATGCAAGTATTTGGCTTCAGGGTTGGCATCCGGCCGCGGACGAAGTGCAATCGGATGCCGGCCGTGCCACTAAACAGTCCGAGTGGTGGTCGGGCGGTGCAGTTCCGTTGCTCGACCTTCAGGGTGCGCTCGATCCCTTCAAGCCCCGTTCCGCAGCCAACGAGATGCGCGAAGAATTCGGCGAACGCGTTTCCGTCGTGGTGATCCCTGATGCGAGCCACGCCTTGATGCCGGAGCAACCGGCTGCGGTCACCGCCGCGATCCTCGCCTGGATCGGCAAGCTGCCGCGGTAAATTTTAGCCGTCCACAGCGCTGGACAGCGGCTCTCCCGCACCCGGCCGCAGCAGGCAAAGTGCCAGTAACGCTGAAAGGCTGAGCGCGGACGAGACGAGCAGGACCTTGATTCCGATCAGGTCGATCAAAAGCCCGAATGCCAGCGGTGCGGCGGCCTGCGCCATTCGCGCCGGCGCGCCGATCAGGCCGAGCCGGTAGCCGTAATCCTTGGGGCCAAAGATCGCGAGCGGCAGGGTGCCGCGCGCGATCGTCAGGATGCCGTTGCCCATTCCGAAAAAGATCGCGAACGCGCCCGATGCGGAGCCACCCATCACGCCAAGGATCGCCGCGCCGATCGGATGGGTGAGGCAGGCGAGCCGCGTCGAGACCAGAGGATGGTAGCGCTTGAGGAATGTGGCTTCGAGGATGCGCGCGAACACCTGTGCCGGACCGAATAGCGCGCCGGCGGCTACCGCCTGCACGGCGGTCGCCCCGCCGGCCTCGAGGATGCGAGGCATGTGCGCCGCCATCGCGCCGGTCACGGTCCATCCGGCCGCGAAGGTGAAGGCGAGCAGGATCATGGTGCGATCGATCGGAATATGCGGCTTGACCGCATCGGCGGCGGTTGCCTTCGCCCCCGCAATCTTCGGCAGCATGAAGAAGTTGAGCGGCAACCCGATCAGGAGATGCGCCGCCGCCCAGGCAAAGCAGGTGTTGCGCCAGCCGATATGGTCGAGACCGTACGCGGTCAGCGGCCATCCGACGGTGGAGGCAAAGCCGGCCATCAGCGTGATGCCGGTGATCGGTCCGCGCGCGGCGTGGCCATAGATGCGCCCAAGCGCTGCGAAGGCTGCGTCGTACAGGCCGTATCCCATGCCGATGCCGAGCAGGATCCAGGCCGCGATGAGCAGTGGGACCGAGCTGGTGAATCCGAGCAGCACCAGGCCTGCCGCGATCGTGAGGTTGGAGGTACATAACACCGGCCTGCCGCCAAACAGGTCGATCTGCCGGCCGATGCGGGGCCCCAGCAGCGCCGAGATCATCAGCGCCGCCGAGAACGCCGCAAAAATCCAGTTCGCGGACATGCCGAGCTCGCGTCCGATCGGATCGGCCAGGATTGCGGGCAAATAATAGCTCGACGCCCAGGCCAGCGTCTGCGTGGTGCCGAGCGCCAAAACAAGGGGAAGTTGGCGGGTGGGTTCAGACGCCATTAAAATTCCTGGAAGACCACATTTGCATCGCCGGTGTCGGAGGAGGCGTCAACACCTCCCGGTGCAGGCGTATGCGCTGTAACGTCATGGGCTGCGTCGCGCATGCCCCGCTCAATCGCCTTTCGAGCGCTCATTGATGATCAGGCCAACCGTCATCATCGCGATCGCGCCGAGCACGGCCCCCGTCAGCGCTTGCAATGCGAATATCTGCACATGAGTGGGCTCGTTCAGGCTTCCGCTCGCGGTCACCACCGTGGAAGCATATTTTTGCAAGGCGAGCCCGCCAAGCGCGCCGCTCAAGAGGCCAACGAGGCTGTGTCGCCAGAAGCCGAACCGGTATTCATGGGCCGCGGCTGCGGCGATATGTGACCCGACAAAGCCCGCCACGATCTGGATGATCAGATTGGCCAACGTCCATTCCATCCGGCTGCGCCTCCCTTGTCTTGAAATCGAATCGCACAGCCATTGATTCCAGGCAATTGACTTGCCCGTTATATATCGATAATTCCGGATATATGGAATCCGAGGAAACCGTTCTGACGCTGGCCGCCCTGGCGCAGCCAACCCGGCTTGAAGCCTTTCGGCTTCTGGTCCGTCATGAGCCGAACGGGCTCCCTGCCGGCGATATCGCCCGCGCGCTGGCCGTGCCGCAAAACACCATGTCGGCGCATCTGGCCGTGTTGTCGCGCGCCGGTTTGATTTCGGCCGAGCGCTTCAGCCGCTCGATCGTCTACAGGGCAGAGCTTTCGCATCTGCGTGAGGTCATATTGTTCATGCTCAGGGATTGCTGCGATGGCCGTCCCGAAATCTGCGCGCCGCTGATTGAGGAATTGGCGCCGTGCTGTCCGCCTCCGAGCAAAAGACGCACGCATGCCAGGCTTTGACCTGAGCCGCCGTCTGGCCGCGGAGGCGCTCGGCACGGCGTTTCTGGTGGCGACCGTCGTCGGCTCCGGCATCATGGCCGAAAGCCTCACCAAAGATGTCGCTTTGGCGCTGCTCGGCAACACGCTGCCGACGGGCGCGATGCTGGTGGTGCTGATCACCATTCTCGGTCCGATATCGGGCGCGCATTTCAATCCGGCGGTCACCATGGTGTTCGCGCTCAAGCGCGAGCTCGAACCAGCCGAGGCGATGAGTTACATCCTCGCGCAAATCGTCGGCGGCATCGCCGGCACCTTGCTGGCGCATGCGATGTTCGCCTTGCCGCTGTGGGACGCTTCGTTGAAGGTTCGGACCGGCGGTCCGCAATGGCTGGCCGAGGGCATCGCCGCCTTCGGTCTTGTTGTGACCATTCTGGCCGGGCTGAAGTTCAACCGGCCGGCAATTCCCTGGCTGGTCGGTCTCTACATCACCGCTGCCTATTGGTTCACGTCCTCCACGTCGTTCGCAAATCCCGCGGTCGCTATCGCCCGCTCGCTGACCAACACGTTTTCCGGCATAAGGCCGGTCGATCTTCCGGGCTTTATTGCCGCCGAACTCGCCGGGGCGCTCACGGCACTCTGGTTGATGAACTGGCTGCTAAGATCTAGGGGCGAGGAGGAGCTTCACGCATGACCGTCACGATCTATCACAATCCCTCCTGCGGCACCTCGCGCAATACGCTGGCGATGATCCGTGCCAGCGGCGAGGAGCCGCAAGTGATCGAGTATCTGAAGACGCCGCCGGATCGCCCGCGGTTGGTCGCATTGATCCAGGCGATGGGCATTTCCGTTCGCGCCTTGCTGCGAGAGAAGGGCACGCCTTACGCGGAACTGGGGCTCGCCGATCCCAAATGGGGCGACGACGAATTGATCAATCTTATGCTGAAGCACCCGATCTTGATCAACCGGCCGATCGTGGTGACGCCGAAGGGCACCAAATTATGCCGGCCCTCGGAAGCCGTCCTCGACCTGCTGGAAAATCCCGTGACATCTTTTGTCAAGGAAGACGGGGCGCACGTCGTCCGAACCTAGGCCGGGCTTTCGCGCGTCACGATCGCGAGGCATACTCCCTGCCATGGAACTAACAACGCGGATCGAGTTGACCAACTGGCTGGTGAGCCAGGGCCTCACCGGCCTGCCGGAGAACGATCTGATCCGCGGGTTCTGCGAGCGCTGCCGCGCCGCGGGCCTCGTCCTGTCGCGAAGTATGATCTTTATCGACACGCTGCACCCGATCTTCGAAGGACGCGGGTTTCGCTGGAACGATTCCGAGACCAACGAGAGCGATTCGTTTGAGTACGGACCGACCGGCGACGGCGATGATGCCTGGCGCGGCTCGATTTTCTATCACATGCTCGAACGGGGGCACGATGAGCTCCTGCTCGATCTTGCCCATCCGGCCGCGCTCGATTTTTCAAGGGTCCCCGAACTCGCGGAAAGCGGCCACCGGCATATGCTGGGGTTCGTCCACCGTTTCGGCGAAACCGGCGCGCTCGGGCAAATGGATTGTTTCTACTCCTACTGGATGACCCGGCGCGACGAAGGCTTCGACGAGGCCGAACTGCTGGCATTGCGCGACCTGGTGCCGGTGCTGGGGCTGGTGATCAAGTCAGCCCAGCAGGTCGATATCGTGCGGACGCTGGGGCGGGTCTACCTTGGGCGCGATGCGTCCGAGCGGGTCCTGCACGGGAAGATCTCGCGCGGCGTCACCGAGCAGATCAACGCGGTGTTGTGGTTTTCCGACCTGCGCGGGTCGACGTCCATCACCGAAAGCATCGCGCCCGACGAGATCATCCCGTTCCTCAATGATTATGCGCAGGCGGCCATCGACGCCATCCACAATTCCGGCGGCGATGTGCTCAAATTGATCGGCGACGGCGTGCTCGCGATGTTCACCAGCGAAAACCTGGGCCACGCCAAACGGGCGGCGCTTCGGGCCGAGCATCGCTTTCGCCTCAACATGATCGCGCTCAATGCAACGCGCGGCGCTGAGGGAAGGGCGGTCACCTCGGCCTATGTCGGCTTGCATGTCGGCGAGGTATTTTACGGCAATATCGGCCACGATGACCGGCTGGACTTCACGGTGGTGGGACCGGCGGTGAACGAGGTCAGCCGCATCTCCTCGATGTGCCGGTCGGTCGATCGTGAACTATTGGTGTCGGCGGCCTTTCGCGACGGCCTTGACGCGGCAGGGCGGCATTACCTCGTCTCCACCGGCCGCTTTGCGCTGCGCGGCATCGGGCAGGCGCAGGACCTCTATACGTTGGAGCCTGCGATCTCGAGGGATCAGGCTTTGGCCGAACGCTATGAGCGCTATCTGAAGAACTAGGCCAACTCTCCGACCATGTCCGGTTGCCGCGCCAGCGAAACTGCCGGCGACATCAGGATGACCACCGCCTGGATCGCGAAGATCGCCACGGCGAGACAAAGACATGCCTCCGCGCCATACAGGCCACCGACGATGGCGCCCAATGCGGAGCCGAGCGGACGGGCGCCATAGCTCAAGATATTGATCGCCGAAACCCGGCCCAGCAGGCTCGGCGGCGTCACCGATTGTCGCAAGGTAGTGGTCGAGATCACCCAGAGAATGGGGCCGGCGCCGAGCAGGAAGAAGCCGAGGCCCGCGAGCGAGGCCGACGGGATGACTGTCGTCAGCGCGATGATCGTGGCGGCGACGAAGCCGGTGATCGGCCCGAGCCCGATGACAGTGCCGAACGCGAGGCGGTGCATCACCCGTGTAGCCAGCAGCGCGCCAATCACCATGCCGACCCCGAACATCGCCAGCGTCATGCCGACGCCGAATGCTGACAGAGCGAGATGGCGCACCGCGTAAGGGACGAACATGGCGAGCAGCAGGAACGAGCCGGTGTTGAAGATAAATTGGGTGACAAAGACCGGCCGCAGCAGCGGATGCCGCATCACGAAGGCCGCGCCCTCCCTGATCTCATGCAATGGATGTCGCCGGGGCGCGGGCGTGCGCGGCGGCTCGTAAAGGCCCGACAGCAACACGACCGCGATCGCGGATAGCGCCGCCGCAAAGGCAAAAGCGGGCGCAGCCCCCAGCCATCCCACCAGAAAGCCGCCCAGTGCCGGTCCGCTGGCAAACGCGATGGTGCGGGCGAGTTCGATTCGGGTGTTGGCCGCGGGCAATTGTTGCGGCGCTACCAGAGAGGGTACCAGCGCCGGCGCCGCCACGCTGTAGACCACCGTGCCGCACACCGCCACGAAGCCTGCGAGCGCGAGCAGAAGCAGCGTCACTTGATGGAGCCCGATCAAGGCCAGGATGGCGAGCAACGCTGCCGCCCGCAAGGCTTCGGCGCCCGCCATCAGCGCCCGCCGCGAGATGCGATCGGCCAGAATCCCCGCGGGAATCGCCATCAGCACGAACGGCAGCGTCAGCGCGGTCTGCAACAGGCCGGTCTCGCCTTCGCCGACGCCGAGGGACAGCACCGCGACAATGGGGCTGGCGGCGAGCGCGATCTGCTCGGCCGATTGCGCGGCGAGGTTGGACCAGGCGAGGCGGTTGAAGGTGGCGGGCAGGCGGGCGGCGTTGAGGGCGGACATAGCCAAATTTCCTGGAGGAGCGATTTGTCCCCCGATCTCGGCGTTGTGGGACGCCAAACCCACCCGTTTCCGGATCGGATTTGGGAACCAAGCCGATCAGATGCAGTTGCAAATGAGTTGCAATAAAGACAGTTATCAGACACTCTGAAGGAATGGATGCTCGCTCCCCCGATTTGGCCCCGGACTCGCTCCCGAAGGCCGCTTCTGACCTTCCGTCAGGCGGAGCGGGCTGGCGCCGCGAGCGTGGCACGCCATCGTTGGCGGACATGTTCGCTTCGGTCGGAACCCCCAGGAAAGGTCCGTTCTGGCGCAAGCTTCTCTCGTTCCTTGGCCCCGGCTATCTCGTCGCCGTGGGCTACATGGACCCCGGCAACTGGGCGACCTCGCTCGCCGGCGGTTCGAAGTTCGGTTACGCGCTGTTGTCGGTGGCGCTGCTGTCGAACGCGATGGCGATCGTGTTGCAGTCGCTGTGCACGCGGCTTGGTGTGGGTGCGGGTCGCGATCTCGCGCAAGCCTGCCGCGATTCATTTCCGCGCTGGATATCAATACCGCTGTGGCTGTCGGCGGAACTGGCGATCACGGCGACTGACTTGGCCGAAGTCATCGGCACCGCGATCGGCCTCAATCTGCTGTTTCACATTCCGATCTCGATCGGCGTCATTCTGACCGCAGCGGACGTGTTCCTGATCCTGGCGCTGCAAGCCTTCGGCTTCCGCTGGATCGAGGCGTTCGTCGTGGCGATGCTGGGGGTGATCGCAGCCTGCTTTGCGGTCCAGATCGCGCTCGCCGATCCCGATTGGGGCGCGGTGCTCCGCGGCTTCGTGCCGACATCGGAGATTCTCGCCAACCGCGAGATGCTTTATCTGGCGCTCGGCATTCTCGGCGCGACTGTCATGCCGCACAATCTTTACCTGCATTCCGGGCTGGTACAGACCCGCTTCATCGGCGAAAGCGGCCAGGAGAAGCGCGAGGCGATCAAACTTGCCACCATCGATTCCACGATCGCGCTATGTCTTGCCTTGATCATCAATGCCTCGATCCTGATCCTGGCGGCCGCGACGTTTAACCGTACCGGCCGGACCGATGTCGCCGAGCTCGATCAGGCTCATGCCTTTCTTGCGCCACTGCTCGGCTCGACGCTGGCGCCGACATTGTTTGCGATCGCGCTTCTGTGCTGCGGCCTGAACTCGACCATCACCGCGACCCTGTCGGGTCAGATCGTGATGGAAGGCTTTCTGAACTGGCGGATCTCGCCGTGGCTCCGGCGCCTGGTGACGCGGTTGATCGCGATCGTGCCGGCGGTAGTGGTGACGCTGCTGGCCGGCGAAAAGGCCACCGGCCGTTTGTTGATCCTGAGCCAGGTCGTGCTCAGCCTGCAATTGCCGCTCGCCGTGGTGCCGCTCGTGATGTTCACCTCCAGCCGCCGCAAGATGGGTTCGTTCGTCTCGCCGCGCTGGCTGAGCGGATTGGCGATTGTGACGGCAGCCGCGATTATCGCGCTCAATGCCAAGCTGGTCTGGGATTTCTGGAACGGCGGGTTGTAAGCGTCGATTCAGTCCTACGGCTTCGATTTTCATCTCCTGAAAAGCGACACCTGTGCACGATCTTCAAATGCGCAGTATGCTGCGAACTTCCATCCCGATCGGAGGTTCGTCTTGAAGAAAATCCTGGTTTTGTTTGTTGCGTTGACCTGGGCTTTGCCTGTCGCGGCAGAACCGCTGCCGCTGTCGCCATCGGGCGTGAAGACGCTGTCGCCTGAGGGGGCGATCAAGCCGACCGGCCCCTGGAATTTGGCGACGCGCGCGGGCGACTTCGTCTACATCGCCGGCATGCGCGGCATCGATCCGAAAACCGACCTGCAAGTCGTGGGCGATGAGCCGCGCATCCGCCAGGCTTTCGCCAACATGAAGCTGATCGCCGAATCCGAAGGCGCGAGCTTGCGCGATGCCACCCGCCTCGTCGTCTATGTCACGGACATGTATCGCTTCCGTCCGATCGTGAACAAGATCCAGCAGGAGTTTTGGGGCAACGGGCCTTATCCGCCGCGCACCATCATCGAAGTGCAGCGGCTCAATGGCGACGATATCTGCGAGGTCGAAGGCACCTTCTACGCGCCGGTGAAGAAATAGCCGGCGCGCTCGGCTGTCAATCCGCGTGCCGCCAAATGATCTCGCTGACGAGGCCGGAATTGGCGGTCGTAGGTGCGCCCGACGCGACAGGTGAGGGTGTCTCCCTTCACATCGGAGAAGGAAATGCGCGGCGTCATCGCGTCGGCATCCGGATTTTCTTGGTGTAGAACGTCGAGCTGCTCCGAGAATTAACACCCTCGAGAAGCCGGCAGACGTCGAACATGTCGACGTATCGTAGCGTGCATACGTCGCCCACCATCGCGCCCCTCACGACGATCCCGCAGAGTGCAGCCTGCGTGAGATTGAATACGGGACTACCGCTGAGCCCCACGACATCGTCAAATTCGGGCTTGTCGAATACGCCGAAGCAGCGCCGCAGAGTTGGATCGTGGCTGACATCGGTGTTGTCGACCATTTCCAGAAGGCAGAACTTCGGCGCTATCTCGGTTTCGGTGATTACGCTCGGCGTTTTCAAAGCACCGTTGACGAGCAACTGGTCGCCGCCATTGCTGGAGGTGATGGTTCTCTCGTCAATCAAGTACGGGGCGTCCGCAAAAAAGTCACAGGTGACGTCCTGGCTGAACTCGATGACAGCGACGTCGAGGACGTCCGTGTCGACCGCGTGCAGAACGGGACTGCTGGCATAGGCTACGTGAGCTAAATCGGCGGCTTTGCCGCCAAAGCGCTCGGACGTAACGATTAATTCATTCCACCTGTAGGTCTGCGCGATGTGGCGGCAAGTCAGGACGTAAGGCCTGGCCCGATATTGCACCACCAAAAGCGTCCCGCCGTTCGTGGCATAAGGCCATTCCTCGTGACCAGTATAAAAAAACGGGAAGCGAGTCGAAGTGCGGAAATCTTGCCGCACGATAATCCCGGATGA
This sequence comes from uncultured Alphaproteobacteria bacterium, assembly GCA_963748805.1. Lineage (GTDB taxonomy): Bacteria > Pseudomonadota > Alphaproteobacteria > Rhizobiales > Xanthobacteraceae > Bradyrhizobium. The sequence continues at coordinate 134,054 of CAVVLH010000015.1, forward strand.
CAGGGTCTGGGTCACCCGTTGATCGGCCGAATGGACATGCCTTTTTGGTTTCCGGGTGGAGCTATCATTCATTTTGTTGATCATCTCCTTGCCGTTCGCGCGACAGCACCCATGCGCGATGAGAAAACAAATAGCTGAACTCCTGAAATCGTCGCGCTAGTGCCCAGACTTCCTCAACGCGCGGTGAACCAAAGACCTGCGCAGGGACCTTCTTGCGCATGAGCCCTCTTGTTCCGACTTTGCCGGTTCCATCCACTTCGAGACTGGGGAACCAATCGTCATGGATGAGCCGATTCCGGATTTCCTTGTCTGACCAGAAGCCGCCGATGCCGCCGATGAGCTCTTCGCGGTCGAAGTCAGATAGGCTCAAGCCACGGATCATCTCGATGATCCTATCCTTTGCCTTGTCAGCATCTTTGAGCAACTGAACGGCCTCAAGCTCTGAACCGCAAAGCTCAGCGACAAGTGAGAGAAGTTCCGCCTCAGATTGAGCGAACAATACGACGAGATTCCCAAGAGCGCGGACGTACGGTCGGTAAAACTCGTCAACCAGATCGGTCGGTTCATGCGCGTTCGTCATCGGGATCCATTCGAATGCTAACGATCGCGGCCGAGCGTGCAAAAGAGGTGCCCAGGACGAAGAAGGATACGTAAGCAGCGTCAGGGAATAGGTCAGAACGTCAACCCAGGTTGCGCCTCGGTGCTCGTTTCCGTATTTCGGCTGTGCGACTTGGTCAAAATCAGCGCGCGCGAATATGGGAGGGATCGGTAGCCGCTTAATCCTGCGGTTCGCTCAGCATTTCGCCGGAGGCATCGATGCGGATCCAGCCGGAAGGTGCGAGCCGCTGCTGCGGCAGAAAGCGGCCCTTGTAGTCCATCTTCTTCGAGCCCTCGATCCAGTAACCGAGATAGACGTAGGGCAATCCCTGCCTTCGCGCCCGGTTGATGTGGTCGAGGATCATGAAGGTGCCGAGCGAACGGTTTTCCTCGGACGGCTCGAAAAAGGAATAGACCATCGACAGCCCGTCGGAGAGCACGTCGGTCAGTGCCACCGCGACGAGCTCGTTGCCGCGTCCGTTGACCGCGGTATCGACGCCGCGGCGGCGATATTCGATGAGGCGGGTCTCGACGTGGCTGTCTTCCACCATCATCGCATAGTCCAGCACGGTCATGTCGGCCATGCCGCCATGCCGGTGCCGCTGGTCCAGATAGGCGCGGAAGATCGAATATTGCTCGGAAGTCGGCACCGCGCTGCGCTGCTCGCCGACAATGTCGGCGTTGCGGGCCATGATCTTGCGGAAATTGCGCGAGGGCCGGAACTCGTTGGCGACGACGCGGACGGAAACGCAGGCGCGGCACTGGTCGCAGGCCGGACGATAGGCAATCGACTGGCTGCGCCGGAAGCCGCCATGGGTCAGGAGGTCGTTGAGGTCGCCGGCTTTGTCGCCCACCAGATGCGTGAACACCTTGCGCTCGTGCCGCCCCGGCAGATAGGGGCAGGGCGAGGGTGCCGTCAGATAGAATTGCGGGGTATCACGCGAATGCTGGGTCACGGGATGTCGTCGGTCCTAAAGGCGAGGCGGTACGAGAACTGAACGCAGCATCGCGCCGCCAAGCCTAACGGTCAATTGGTTTGCAAACCGTTTGCCATCCGAGCTGTTTCACGAAATTTCCGCCCGCTTATCCATTGGGCGGTCCGTATTTCAATACGTTCGTGCCGGTTGCCCCACGGGAGCGCGCACGGACGTGTTGATGATGACGGTTCCCAGCACAATATCGTGCAAAAGACGGCGGCGGCCGTTGAAAAGCCCGACCAGCACCACCAGCGGCGACAAAAACGATACGGACACCCAGAACAGCACGGCGTGCATGGCACCCAGCACGAAATAGCCGGGGGCGCCGTAGAAGGTGCGCAGCTCCAGATCCATCACCCGCATGCCCAGCGTGGCGGAATGGGCGCCGCCCAGCGATGCGCCGTAATACACGATGGCCCAGATCACCGAGGCCGGCCATGCCAGCCAGAACAGCACCCAGCCAAGTCCGAGCGTCAACAGCCCGAACACCGCGATAAAGACGTAGCCGAAGATGACGGGCACCGACAGCACCACCAGGTCGATCAGAAACGCGAACACCCGCCGCGTCAGTACGCCTCGAAACAATTCCGGCTCAAGCTCGGGATCGAACGCCTGCGGCGGAACTCCGCCGTCGTTGCGCCAGGCCCCGCCAGGACCATAAGTCCCGCCAGGACCAGAGGCCCCGCCAGCGCCAGACGCGCCGCCGGTATTTCCAGAACCGCTATACGACATGATCCGTCCTCTTGGGGAAGTCGGACAGGACATGGGAACCGGCAAGACGGTTGCAAGCCCTTCTCAGGTAACCGGACCTCAATATTTGTGTCGGCTTGCGAATGATTATCGCTCGCCACGCTTTGTCTGCTTGCGCGCTGCTTCTGTTCCGTGGCGGGACGTTTTGCCGCCGGTCAAGGGCTCCTTGGCGGCGGCGAGGATCCAGCTCCGGAAAGCCTTGATCGCGGGATCGCGGCGGCGATCCTCGGCGATGACGAGTTGATAATCGTCATCCTGCAATTCGGGGGCCGCAAGCGGGCACACCAGCCGGCCGGCGGCGATATCGGCCTCGATCAATGGAAGCGATCCCAGGGCGACGCCAAGGCCATCCACAGCCGCCTGGAGCTGAAGATAGGTGTGGTCGAGCTCAAGATGCCGCGCCGGCACCAGGCCGGGTGCACCGGCCGCCGAAAACCATTTCGCCCAGGCGGGTCGCGTCGTCGTGGAATGCAACAGGGTATGCCGCCGCAGGTCGTGCGCGGTCTCGATCGGGCGGTCGCGCAGGATCCGCGGGGCGCAGACGGGAAGCCGCAGGTCCGGCATCAAGGTCTCGCACGCAATGCCAGGTCCATGTTCGACGCCCGAACGTATGCCGATGTCGAAAGCGGTTCCGACGTAGCGAAGCTTGCGCGAGGTGGTCGAGATCTTGACCTCGACGTTCGCGAAGGATTCCTGGAATTCCGACAGCCGCGGCAGCAGCCAGCGCAAGGCAACGCTCGGCAACACGTTGACGCGCACCACGCCGGACACCCGCCGTGCCGGGTCAGGTCCTCTCAACCGGCCGGTCGCTGAGGTCAGACGCGAGAGTGCCGAACTGACGTCGGTCAGCAGGTCCGCGCCCTGGTCCGTCAGCGCGACGCCGCGCGTGCGCCGTTCGAACAAGGGTACACCCAGCCAGTCTTCCAGCAGCCGGATCTGCTTGCCGATCGCCCAATGCGTCACATGCAGATCCTTCGCGGCCTCCACGAAGCTGCCGCGCCGGGCGGCGGCCTCAAAGGCGCGGATCGCGTTCAGGGGCAAGTCGTGTTCGCTGGCCAAGGGTAACTTTCACAAGCGATTTCAGGGGTGACTTTTTCTCCCACTCGGGGGGAAAATAGCTCAGTTGAAGGTCTGCCGCCAGCAGACTATGCCAGCTCATAAGCAACTGTAACGGCTGGCTTGAGGCCAGAATTGGGAAGAATTCTCCCCATGACGACATTAGACGCTGATGCCGCAAAGGCCGATAGGCATGCAGTCCCGTCGCGCATGCGGACGCTGTGGACCGCCTGCGCCGCGCATGCTTTGCACGACGGCTACACCGACCTGATCTACCTGTTGCTGCCGATATGGCAGGCCGAGTTTGCGCTCGGCTACGGCGCGCTGGCGTTTCTGCGCGGGCTGGCGGCAGCTTCGATGGCGGGATTGCAGGTGCCGATGGGCGGCGTCGCCGAACATATTGGCGGGCGCACGACGCTGGCGCTCGGCACTGCGTTGGCGGCCATTGGCTACGTGATCGCAGGCTATTCGGCCGGCCTCATCGGATTATGCGTCGCGCTGGTCGTGGTCGGATGCGGGCTCTCTACACAGCACCCGATCGCGTCAGCCGCGGTCTCGCGCGCCTATCAGGGCGATGCGCGCGGTCCGCTCGGCACCTACAATTTCGCCGGCGATATCGGCAAGGCCGCGATTCCAAGCGGTGCTTCGCTGTTGCTGGCGTGGATGTCCTGGCATCACATGCTGTGGGCGATCGCAGCACTTGGTGTGGTTGTCGCGATAGCCGTGGCGATCTTCCTGCCGGCGAACCTGCGGCCGGTCGAGTCGGAAATGAAAACCGCACATGGCGCCACCGGCGCGCGCGGCGGATTCGCGCTGCTGCTGACTGTGGGGATGCTCGACTCCAGCGTCCGCATGGCATTTCTGACCTTTCTGCCGTTCTTGCTGCAAGAGCAGGGCGCCTCGCTCTCCACGATCGGCCAGGCGCTGGCGCTGGTGTTCATCGGCGGCGCCGCCGGAAAATTTGCCTGCGGCTGGTTGGGCGCGCGATTAGGCGTGCTGGCCACGGTGCTGCTGACCGAGGCCGGCACGGCGGTGGCGATCCTGGCCGTCCTGGTGCTGCCGCTTGCCGGCGTGTTTGTGCTGTTGCCCGTTGTCGGGCTGTTGCTCAACGGCACGTCTTCGGTGCTGTACGGCACGGTGCCGGAACTGGCGCCGGCCGGCCGCACCGAAAAGGCGTTCGCCATTTTCTACACCGGCACGATCGGCGCCAGCGCGACGGCGCCTATTCTGTTCGGTATCTTGGGTGACGCGTTGGGCGTACATGCCGCCGTCATCGCCACGGCGATAACCGCCGCCGTCATCCTGCCGTTCGCAATTGCATTGGCGCCAAGGCTACCGGCAGTCGAGCCTGTCGACTAGTGTAGCGGCACAGAAGTCCGCATCATGATCGCTTCGAGTTCGTCATGCGGACTTCAGAACCAAAGCCACACTAGCTAACCGCCCTTTTTCAACCGTTCCGCCGCCTGCGGCGCGAAATAGGTCAGAATGCCGTCGGCGCCGGCGCGTTTGAACGCGGTGAGGCTTTCCATCATCGTCCGCTCGCCATCGAGCCAGCCATTGCCGATCGCCGCCATCAGCATCGCGTACTCGCCGGACACCTGATAGACAAAGGTCGGCATGCCGAAAGTGTCTTTGACCCGGCGCAGGATGTCGAGATAGGGCATGCCGGGCTTGACCATCACCATGTCGGCGCCCTCGGCGATATCGAGTTCGACCTCGCGCAGCGCTTCGTTGGAATTGCAGCTGTCCATCTGGTAGGTGCGCTTGTCGCCGCTGAGCGTTTTCGCCGAGCCAACCGCGTCACGGAACGGACCGTAGAAGGCGGAGGCATATTTCGCCGCATAGGACATGATCTGCACGTCGAGGAATCCCGCCGCGTCCAATCCTTCGCGAATGGCGCCCACGCGCCCGTCCATCATGTCCGACGGCGCGATGATGTCGCATCCGGCTTCCGCCTGCACCAGCGCCTGCCGCACCAATACCGCCACCGTGGCGTCATTGAGGATCTTGCCGTCCTCCAGCAGCCCGTCATGGCCGTGGCTGGTATAGGGGTCGAGCGCGACGTCGCAGAGTACGCCGAGACCGGGAAACTCCTTCTTGATCGCGCGCACCGACTGGCAGACGAGATTGTCGGCGTTGACCGCTTCCGAGCCTTGCTCGTCGCGCAGGTTCGGATCGGTATAGGGAAATAGCGCAATGCAGGGGATGTCGAGTTTGACCGCGCGTTCGGCCTCGCGCACCGCCTGATCGACGCTGAGCCGCTCGACACCTGGCATCGAGGCGACCGCGGTGCGTTTGTTATGGCCATCCGAGACGAACAGCGGCCAGATCAGATCGTCGGTCGTCAGCACGTTTTCGCGCACCATGCGGCGCGCCCATTCCGCCTTGCGGTTGCGGCGGGGGCGGATGGCGAGATCGAGGCTCGGGGCGGAGAGGGCAGTCTCCCGGCGCGGCGTGTCGCGCATTTCGATCGGACGGCCAAATTTGATCGCCATTTGATGTTGTCTCCAAACAGGCTGGAAGTACGGCTGGCTATGGGTTGTCATCAACCGTAGCACTTTGTCCCGCTTTCGTCACCGCAGGCAACTCGCGCCCAATTGATTTTGCCGTGCCGAGGGGCCATGACTGCCCCTAGAAAGACTGGCCCTTGAAGACTGACCCCGAAAACAGCAATCCCCGACAATTCGTACCAAATTCCACCTTTAACGCCGGCCGGCAACACAACCGATGTCAGATACGCGCGATTCCTCCCGAGACCATGCGATATCGGTCGAAGCGATATCGTCTGAGCGCATCGAATCCGGCGATAACGTCTGGACACGCCGGCTGGTGCTGTTCCTGCGCATCATGGCGGTGGTCTCCGTCGCCAAGGGTCTTTATCATTGGGCGCAGGTGACGGGTTTTGTCGGCGGCGAAGAAGAGGCGTTCGAGAATCAGTCGCTGGCATGGCAGGCCTCGACGGTCTATTTCGCCGTCATTGAGCTTGTCGCCGCGGTCGGACTGTGGCTGGCGACGCCCTGGGGCGCGGTGGTGTGGCTGATCACGGTTGTCTCGATGACGGTGATCGAACTGATGTTTCCCGCGATCTATGGCGGCAGCCTTGCGGTCGTCGCCGCCGAAGCGGTGATGCTGGCGGCTTACCTCGCGCTGGCGTGGATGGCCGCCCGCGAACGGCCGCCATAGCTGCTGAAATCTTTGAAAATCGCGGTAACCAATCGGTCACCTTACAGCCTGTTTGCCACACCCGTTACGTAAGCGTTTCGGCCTTCTTCGCCGCTGTTTCCATATGTGACAGCCTCGTCAGACGAAGCGTGAACGGAGCCCTCCCATCGTCAATGAAAGGTTGCGAAAAGCCCTTATATTGCAGGCTTAATCCGCGATTCACTGTCTTAAATTCATGATCTCTTTATTCTCTTATTTAAGCTGATCTTCAAACGCACCCCTTAAGTTGCAGCTATCAGGCGGGACAAAAGTTTCGTCGAATAAGTCGATAAAACGACAACAGGGGAAGTGTCATGATGAAAGCCGTTGCAACGGCGGCGGAAGCCGTCGAGCGCGCGCCGGGGCAAGCTCCGGTTCAGCCGCTCTATCTCGAAGCTTTGACGTTGGTCGAGCGGCTGCATCGCCGCCTCCTCGATGTCATCAAGGACGAATTCGATCGGCGCGGCCGTGCCGATATCAATTCGGTGCAGGCGTTGTTGCTCTATAACATCGGCGACAAGGAGTTGACCGCCGGCGAACTGCGCACGCGCGGCTACTATCTCGGCTCCAACGTCTCCTACAATTTGAAGAAGCTGGTCGAACTCGGCTTCCTCGACCATCAGCGCTCGCGCGTCGATCGCCGTTCGGTCCGCATTCGCCTGACCGCTCAGGGCCAGGAAATCCGCCGCATCGTCGATACGCTCTACCAGAAGCACGTCAAGACCGTGGAGCAGGTCGGCGGCATCTCGAACGAGGAATTCGCGACGCTGAACAAGTCGTTGCATCGCCTCGAGCGGTTCTGGACCGACCAGATCCTCTATCGCCTCTGATATCGCTTTAAGTTCTGTTTGGGCCAAGCCGGCATCCAAGAAGACCGGCAGCCTTCAACGGACTGAAAGAACCTTCCCCCTAAAGACGCACCGGTTCGGAATTTTCCGAAGCCGGTGCGTTTTGTCGTTTTGCACCTGCAAAATGCCAGGCGGGAAGATGGAACTTTTGCGGTCCAGCGTAATTAACGACAGGTATCGGAGAACAGCGATGCTCGTCGAGCGCGGACTACGGGTCATGAATGTCGGGGTGGTCAGCGATGCCTATGCAATCGCGGCGAACTACCTGTGCCGGACCGGCGCCATCTCCGACAGCTTTGCGACCGACGAGCGACTGCTTGCGATCGTCATCAAGCTGTTCGAGCGCGGCGAACTCAACAAGATCAGGCTGGCCAACAAGGCGATCGCTCAATTCGAGGCGCTTGTGGAGTGGGTTTGACATTCGTGACAGCCGAGAGCGCCTGACGGATCAATCTCAATTTATTTGGATCAGAACGCGAGGAATTCATGGAAGCCGCCATCGACCGTATCATGATGACCTATGATCTCCTGCTGAACCGTTCGGCGGCCGCCAGCGCCGAAGCGCGGGCCAAGGTGACCGAATATGTCACGACGCTGTTCGAAGCGGGCGAGAAAGACATGCACCGGCTGACGGTATGCGGTCTCACTTACTTGCGCGAACTCGACGGATCGAGCAACCCAGTCAAGGCCGGCTATACCGGGCTGTAAGCCTTAAACTTCTGCTTTCCGAAAAGCTCATGTAAAAGCACGCCCGGCTCGGACTATGGTCCGGGCCGGTGTTTGACTGCGCCCTTAAAATTGCCGAATTAGGCATTATCGCCTGTCATATCATCGGGAAGATCGCGCTTTGCGCGAGATCCCGGTGATGTGACGGCGTATCGAAGGGCAGGGAGCTTTTTGTGAATCACACGTTCGGGTGCTTGGTCGGGAAGGGCGGCGCTGGCCGGCCTGCAAACTGATGCAGCCACCCCGCATTAATCGTTTGCCTCTGTTGGGCCTGTTGTCCCTCTTTGCCGTTGGCGCCTGCTCGCAGCCAAGCTTTCTGACATCGTTTGCCGATCAAACGCCGCCGACCAAAGAGCGGTTGAATCCCGGGACCGCGCCGCCCGACCGGTGGGAGCCGGCGCCTGACCCCGTGGAAGATGAGGTGATACCGGGCACCGAGCGCATTTCGCAATTGCCGAGCAAGGTGGGCGAGTGCGCGGAGACGACGATCACTTCCATCACCGACCGGTATGGTGACGACCTCGCCGCGCGGCCGAAGAAGGGCGCCGATCCCGGCACCATCGTCCGCTTCTCCAATTCGGGCGTTCAGGTCTCGCTCAAGCGGGAGAATTCGATCGTCAAATCCCAGGTGTTCGACAAGGTCAACATGTGCCTGGTCGAGGTCCCCAAGGAATGCCCCAAGGATCTTCGTGGCCGGGTCTACCGGACGATGAACCTGAGGACCAAGGAGACCTGGAGCCTCGCCAACGACATCAAGAGCTGCGGCTGAGCGTAGCTTGCCTTCGCGGCTTTCACGTTTTTGCGATTGAAGAAGTTTGCGGTCTTATCGCTGCGGACGGGGTTAGCTATCAAGCGCGCCTGAAACTTTGAAGCAAGCGAACGCATCTGTTGCAGGCGATCTGTGCAACACGTACCGTCACAACGATCGGATTGATCGCCAGCGGTTGGATTAATCCGAGTCCCTTTCAGCGAAAAGAACGGTTAGCCGCCTTCGGGCGGTTTTCTTTTCGCGGCAAAAGCGAATGCCTCTCAAGCTTGGTTAAGCCATTCAATAGATACCCACCATTTCCGCTCATGGCACTCTTGTGACATGCCGGATGACCCTGCGGATGTCCGCGAGTTCAGGGAAGACCGGAAGCGAGCGGCCCGGGATCAAAGTGATGGCAATGACCCATTGCGGACATCGCAAAGAGTTGGCATCGTCGCGCAATAATCAACAACTGGCTTGCCTATATGCGTACATTGGCTGCTTGTTTGATTGCATATTGCGTTGCGTGCACTAGCGCGGTGGCGTGTCTGTTTAGGGATACACCGGAACAAGGCATCTTTTTCGACCATGTCCCGACAGATATCGACGCGCCGGTGGTCATCGAAGTAACCATCTATGACGCAACGGATAATGTGGCCTTAGCGCGTGACGAAACTTTCCCGTCTGTCACACTGATGAAAGCGCGAGTGGATCGAGTCATCAAGGGACCAATCGACGCCAAGTATCTGACGATATTCGCGTACCGCACTAGCTGCGGTTACGTCGGCGTCGGGCGCGGGATCGTTGTCGGAACGCTTCGAAATGATCCTCAGCGCGGGATTATGTTGGAAGCAGTCCAGAAGGCCAACTCGCGGGACTGGTCTCAAAAATTCCTCGCACAACACGGGGCAATTCATGATGCTAGGAAGTGCTTCAAAAACGAGCTCGGGGCCCCAGAGTGCCGCGTTCCCGGTATTGGTCCAGAATGAACTCAGCTCTAATATTCGAAACGCATCGCTATTGGCATATTTCGGACTTGTCGCGATGTCCGCCTTGAGTCCGTCAGCGCGGCAAAGCGGACGTCGCGGACCATCTGAATTGGTAAGTTCAAACACCGCGTTATCAGTTGCGCTACATGTCTTGCACCGAATGTTGATCCCGGAACAGCCTTCGCCGGAATTCAGCTTCGCCAGCTTGCCCGACGGGCAAATCAGTGCGCGTGCCCGCGCGCTAGGCCTCGCTTGTGTCCAGCCCTTCGGATAAAAATATTTCGCTTCGCCGATTGCTAGACACAGCATTACTGATTCCAGCCATCCCGCGCTTCTCAAGAGGGGCGCTTCGCGGTCGTCACGAACGTTGGGTGCGGGATGCGATGGACGCAAGTTGCGCGACGACGACGCGCATCGGTGCGGACGGCGAAGTCGTGTGGGCCTGACATCCCGATGCTGATGTTCAACTCGCGACAATGCTTTGCATTGCGCGGGGACGGAGACAACAAAGCCGGTCTCCGGGGCGAGCACGAAGGAAGCCGTTAAAACCATTGCGCAGGGAAGGCCGGAAGCGATCCGGTGAACCTGTGGTGACTAACTCGTATGCTTTCTACCTTTGCATACGAGGCTGCGGGCGCATCGGACGCCCGGTCTTCCCTGCGCCCTCCGTTCCCAGAACGGTGGGAAATCAGCGACCTTCCGGTGCGTATTGGGCCGGGGGCGGGTTTAGCCATGCCTGTCGGGGAACTCTGGCAAATCCGGCTATCCCCACCATATCTTGCATAAATATCAGGCGTATACCGCAAGGACTTGGCCATAGCCGGGCGATATGGTATCCCGCAAAACCCTTTCTGACCGCCATAACGGACCGACCGCGACGCCGATTCTGGTCGCGGCGGTGGAGATATTTTGCCGATGAGCTCTTCTTCCAGCACCGCCAAGGCGGTTTCCACGTCCAATGCCTTCTTTACCGCGGGGATCAAGGAAGCCGATCCCGAGATCGCAGGCGCGATATCAGGCGAACTCGGCCGCCAGCGCCACGAGATCGAACTGATCGCGTCGGAAAACATCGTCAGCCGCGCCGTGCTGGAAGCGCAGGGCTCGGTACTCACCAACAAATATGCCGAAGGTTATCCGGGCAATCGCTACTACGGCGGCTGCGAGTGGGTGGACGTGGTGGAGAGCCTCGCGATCGAGCGCGCCAAAAAGCTGTTTGGCGCCGGCTTCGCCAACGTGCAGGCCAATTCCGGCAGCCAGATGAATCAGGCGGTGTTTTTGGCGTTGTTGCAGCCCGGCGACACCTTCATGGGGCTCGATCTCGCTGCCGGCGGACATCTTACCCACGGCTCGCCGGTCAACATGTCCGGCAAATGGTTCAAGGCCTCGCATTACACGGTGCGCCGCGACGACCATCTGATTGATATGGACGCGGTCGCCAGACAAGCCGAAGAGGTGAAGCCCAAGCTGATCATCGCCGGCGGCTCGGCCTATTCGCGCCCCTGGGACTTCAAGCGGTTTCGCGAGATTGCGGACAGCGTCGGCGCCTATCTGCTGGTCGACATGGCGCATTTCGCAGGCCTTGTGGCCGGCGGAGTTCATGCCTCGCCCGTGCCTTATGCGCATGTGACGACGACCACCACCCACAAATCGCTGCGCGGTCCGCGCGGCGGCCTGATCCTGTGCAACGACGAGGCGCTCGCCAAGAAATTCAATTCGGCGATTTTCCCCGGCCTCCAGGGCGGTCCGTTGATGCATGTGATCGCGGCGAAGGCGGTTGCTTTTGCCGAGGCGCTGCGGCCGGATTTCAAGATCTACGCCAAAAACGTCGTCGAAAACGCCAAGGCGCTGGCGGAGTCGCTGCGCGCCGAAGGTCTCGATATCGTCTCCGGCGGCACCGACAACCATCTGATGCTGGTTGACCTCAGGCCCAAGGGGTTGAAAGGCAACGTCTCGGAGAAGGCGTTGGTGCGCGCCGCCATCACCTGCAACAAGAACGGCATCCCCTTCGATCCGGAAAAGCCGTTTGTCACCTCGGGCCTTCGGCTGGGCACGCCGGCCGCCACCACGCGCGGCTTCGGGATTGCCGAATTCAAGCAGGTCGGCAGCATGATCGCCGAGGTGCTGAATGCGGTCGCCCAATCCAAGGACGGCTCGGCGCCACTCGTGGAAGCGGCGATGAAAGAGCGCGTCAAGGCGCTCACCGACCGCTTCCCGATTTACCAGTAAGGTCTCTTCCGAATGCGTTGCCCAAGCTGCAACAGTCTCGATACGCAGGTGAAGGACTCCCGTCCCACGGAAGATTCCGCCGTGATCCGGCGCAGGCGCGTGTGTATCGCCTGCAATTTCCGTTTCACCACGTTCGAACGCGTGCAGCTTCGCGAATTGACGGTCATCAAGCGCAACGGCCGCCGGGTGCCGTTCGACCGCGACAAGCTGGTGCGCTCGCTGCAAATCTCCTTGCGCAAGCGCCCGGTGGATCCGGAGCGGGTGGAAAAAATGGTTTCCGCCATCGTGCGTGAACTCGAAAGCGGCGGGGAGGCGGAGGTTTCGTCGGAAGCGATCGGCGAGATCGTGATGGAGCATCTGCGCCAGCTCGACGACGTTGCCTATGTGCGCTTTGCCTCCGTCTACCGCAATTTCCGCGAGGCCAAGGATTTCGAGGCGGTGCTCGGCGAACTCTCCGGCGACGACGACGCGCGGATCGCCTTGTTGCGCAAATGATCTTCCCCGGCGTGGAAGAGCATTCGGCCGGAAACGCGATGGACTCAAAAACAGCCGACCGGCGCTTTATGGGGTTGGCACTGGCGCTGGGCCGGCGCGGCCTTGGACGCACGCATCCCAATCCCGCGGTCGGCGCGGTGGTGGTCAAGGACGGCGTCATCGTCGGTCGCGGCTGGACCCAACCGGGCGGCCGTCCGCATGCCGAGCCGGTGGCGCTGGCGCAGGCCGGCAGCGCGGCGAATGGCGCCACCCTCTATGTGACGCTCGAGCCCTGTTCGCATACCGGCAAGTCGCCGCCTTGCGCGGATGCCGTGATCGCCGCGGGGATCACACGCGTGGTGTCGGCGATCGAGGATCCCAATCCGGAAGTGGCGGGGCAGGGCCATGCGAAGCTGCGAAATGCCGGGATCGAGGTCGATGTCGGACTTTGCGCGGCCGAAGCAGCCTACGCTCATGCCGGACATTTCCGGCGCGTCCGCGAACACCGTCCGCATGTGATCCTGAAACTCGCTGTTTCCACCGACGACAAGATCGCAAGCGCCGGCCACAAACCAGTAGCGATTTCGGGCGAGGTGGCCAACGCGCGCATGCATCTGTTGCGGGCGCAATGCGATGCCATTCTGGTCGGAATCGGCACCGTTCTCTCGGACGATCCGCTGTTGACCTGCCGTCTGCCCGGCATGGAAGCGCGCTCGCCGGTGCGGGTGGTATTGGATCGCTCGTTGCGCATGCCGGGCACGAGCCGCCTGGTCCATTCGGCGCGCAATACACCTCTGTGGGTGGTGACTTCGAATTTAGCAGAGGCGCCTGCGGCCGCGATGCTGGGGGCGGCCGGCGCGCAGGTCCTCCGCGTGGCGTCGACGCCGACCGGATTGGACCTGCCGGCGGTGTTGCATACCTTGTCGGAGCGGGGCATCACCCGGCTTCTGGTCGAGGGCGGGGCGCGCGTGGCATCGTCTTTCGTCGCTTCAGGGCTGCTCGACGAGTTCTGGCTGCTGCGAGGGAGCGAGGCGATCGGCACCGATGGCGTGGCGGCACTGGATGCATTGCCGCTCGCCACAATCACCCAGTCGCAGGCGTTTCGCGTTCATGCTAGCGAAAGCCTCGGTACCGACACTCTTACCGTTTACGAGCGTTTCTGAATGTTTACCGGCATTGTCAGCGATATCGGCGAGATTGAAAGCCTGACCCCGATGGCGCAGGGGCAGTTGCATCGGCTGCGGATCGCCTGCCGTTATGATCGTGCGACAATCGCCGACGGCGCCTCGATCGCCTGCAACGGCGTCTGCCTGACGGTGGTGGCTTCCGGTGTCGCGCACGGCAAAACCTGGTTCGATGTCGATGCGGCTGCCGAGACGCTCGGGATGACCACGGCGAAGCACTGGACGGTCGGCACCAGGCTCAATCTGGAACGGGCGCTGAAGATCGGCGACGAACTCGGGGGCCATATCGTCGCGGGTCACGCCGATGGCATAGCTATGATCCTCAGCCGGGAGGACCTGCCCGACATGGCGCGGTTCGAACTCAACACCACGCGTGAACTGGCGCGTTTTATCGCGCCCAAAGGGTCGATCACGCTGGATGGCGTCTCGCTCACCGTCAACACGGTCAAGGATACTGCCTTTTCCGTGCTGATTATCCCGCACACGCTGAGCGTCACGACCTTGTCGTCGTGGCGCGCTGGGACTGAGGTTAATATCGAGGTCGATCTGATGGCGCGCTATGCGGCGCGGTTGACGGAAATGAAGTGACGGCGTAGCCGTCATTCCGGGTCTGGTCCTTCGGACCATCCCGGAATGACGTAACCCGGTGGATAGAAGAATGGCAGATGCGCGGCGCGCGCCGTTGAAAGACCCAACCGACATTTCCGGCGCACGCGCGCTGATTGTCGAGGCGCGTTTCTATGACGACATTCAGGATGCGCTGCTGGAAGGCGCGGTCACCGAGCTGAAGGCGGCCGGCGTCGGCCACGACGTCTTGACGGTTCCCGGCGCGCTTGAAATTCCCGCCGCGATCGCGATCGCCCTCGAGGCTGCGGAGACGGGCGGCAAGCCCTACGATGCTGCGATTGCGCTGGGCTGCGTCATCCGCGGCGACACCATTCACTTCGAGATCGTCTCGACCGAGTCCTCGCGCGCGCTGATGGACTTGGCGGTAGCGAAACGGTTCCCGCTCGGCAACGGCATCATCACCGTGAACACCGAAGCGCAGGCGTGGGCGCGGGCGCGCGCCTCCGAACTCAACAAGGGCGGCGATGCTGCGCGCGCGGCGCTCGCGATGCTGCGGATCAAGCGCCGGCTTAGTCAGCAGCGATCATGAACGACGACAAGAACCAGATCCGAAAGCCCGCCAAAGGGCCCGAGCGCAAAGCCAACCGGCGCGGCGCGGCCAGGCTGGCGGCGGTACAGGCGCTTTATCAGATGGACATCGCAGGCGCAGGCATCAACGACATCTTCGCCGAGTTCGAAAGCCATTGGCTGGGCAACGAGGTCGAGGGCGAAACCTACCTTCCGGCGGAAGCCGCGTTTTTCCGCGACGTGGTATCGGGTGTGGTGCGCGATCAGGCGAAGCTCGACCCCCTGATCGACGAAGCGCTGTCGAAAGGCTGGCCGCTGAAGCGGATCGATGCCATCTTGCGCGCCGTGATGCGCGCCGGCGCCTATGAGCTGGAACACCGCAAGGACGTGCCTGGCCGTGTCGTGGTGTCGGAATATGTCGACGTCGCGCACGCTTTTGTCGAAGCGGAGGAGACCGGCATGGTGAATGCGGTTCTCGATCAGATCGCGCGACAGTTCCGCGCCAGCGAATTTGTGCGAGCCGGTGGCTGAGGTGGTTGCTCCCGGTGCGCCAGCATCCGGCGAGGATTTCCTGATCGCGCGCTACTTCAAGCCGTTGGCGACCGATCCGGGCGCGTTCGGGCTGGCCGATGACGCCGCCGTTCTCAAAGCGCTCGGCGACGACATCGTCGTCACCACCGACGCCATCGTCGAAGGCGTCCATTTTTTGTCCGACGATCCACCGCAAACCATCGCGCAGAAAGCCTTGCGGGTGAACCTGTCCGACCTGGCGGCCAAGGGCGCCACACCTGCCGGCTTCGTGTTGACGCTGGCGCTGCGCAAGGTGGACGAGAACTGGCTTGCGGCCTTCGTGCGCGGATTAGGCGAGGATGCGAGTGCGTTTAATTGCCCGCTTCTCGGCGGCGACACGGTATCGACGCCGGGACCGCTGATGGTTTCGGTCACCGCGTTCGGCCGTGTCCCCGAAGGCAGGATGATTCATCGAAGCGGCGCCAGGCCCGGCGATCATGTCGTGGTCACGGGGACGATCGGCGATGCCGCGCTCGGCCTCGATATTCTCAGAAAGGGCAGCGTGGCGACGGCGCTTGCGAACGATGCTGCCTCACGTGAGGTGTTGATCGGCCGTTATCGCGTGCCACAGCCACGCAATGCGCTGGCGGCAGCCGTCCGCGCGCACGCCAACGCGGCCATGGATATCTCGGACGGGTTGGCAGGCGATCTCGCCAAGCTCTGCGCGGCGTCTGCCGTGTCGGCCACCGTTGAGCTAGCTGCCATTCCGCTGTCGAAGGCCGCGTCGGCTACGCTTGCGGCGGGAGCGGTCAGCCTTGGTGAGATCGTGTCCGGCGGTGATGACTACGAAATTCTGTGCACGGTTGCCCCGGAGGCCCTTCAACGCATTTGCCGAGGCCGCCAGCGCTTTCGGGATCGCGGTCAACCGGATCGGGAGCATTGTCGCGGGGAATGGCGCTCCGACGTTTCTGGATGCAAAGGGTGCGGAACTGGAGCTAACGCGCAAGTCCTTTAGCCATTTCTAGGATTTTGGTGGAAATGGCCGGGCTCGGTGCAAATACCTTTCGAAATCGACCGTTTTTGCAGCCCCCGACGTTGCGCCGGGGATATGATTTTGGCATGGTCCCGGCCGATTTCAGGCCCCCTTTTGGGCAGGGCGGGCCTGCTTTTTGTGCGACCATTGCGGTTACAGCGGTGGCGTGGGGGACATCTCAAGAGATCCGAGGCAAGTTCAATGACAGCATTATGGTTGATTGTGCTCTGCGGCGTGCTTTCTATCGTTTACGCCATCTGGGCGACCGTGTCGGTTATGAAAGCCGATGCCGGCAATCCGCGCATGCAGGAGATCGCGGCTGCGGTACGTGAAGGCGCGCAGGCCTATCTGCGGCGCCAGTACACCACGATCGGCGTGGTCGGCGTCGTGATCTTCGCGCTGCTCGCTTATTTTCTCGGCATTTTGGTTGCGTTCGGCTTTGCGATCGGCGCTGTGCTGTCGGGTGCAGCCGGCTTCATCGGCATGAACGTGTCGGTCCGCGCCAACGTCCGCACCGCGCAGGCGGCCACGACCTCGCTTGCCGGCGGCCTCGAACTTGCCTTCAAGGCCGGCGCCATCACCGGCATGCTGGTTGCGGGCCTCGCGCTGCTCGGTGTCACGCTTTATTTCGGTTTCCTGACATTTTCGCTGCATCTGGCGCCTGACAGCCGCACCGTTATCGACGCCATGGTCGCGCTCGGCTTCGGCGCGTCGCTGATCTCGATCTTTGCCCGTCTCGGCGGCGGCATCTTCACCAAGGGCGCTGACGTCGGCGGTGACCTCGTTGGCAAGGTCGAGGCCGGCATTCCTGAGGACGACCCGCGCAACCCGGCCACCATCGCCGACAACGTCGGTGACAATGTCGGCGACTGCGCCGGCATGGCGGCCGACCTGTTCGAGACCTATGCGGTGACGGCGGTCGCCACCATGGTGCTGGCGGCGATCTTCTTTGCGAAGACGCCGATCCTCGCCAACATGATGACGCTGCCGCTCGCCATCGGCGGCATCTGCATCATCACCTCCATCATCGGCACCTTCTTCGTCAAGCTCGGCGCCAGCCAGTCGATCATGGGCGCGCTTTACAAGGGCCTGATTGCCACCGGCCTCCTGTCGCTCGCAGGCGTCGCCGTTGTGATCTACGCGCTGATCGGCTTCGGCAAGCTCGCGGGCGTGGACTTTACCGGCATGGCGTTGTTCGAATGCGGCGTCGTCGGTCTGGTCGTGACCGGGCTGATCATCTGGATCACCGAATACTATACCGGAACGGACTTTCGTCCCGTGAAGTCGATTGCGGCAGCCTCGGTCACCGGTCACGGCACCAACGTGATCCAGGGCCTGGCGATCTCGATGGAATCAACGGCGTTGCCCGCCATCGTCATCATCGCCGGTATTCTCGTCACCTACAGCCTTGCCGGCCTGTTCGGCATCGCGATTGCGACCACGACGATGCTTGCGCTCGCGGGCATGATCGTCGCGCTCGACGCTTTCGGCCCGGTCACGGACAATGCCGGCGGCATCGCGGAAATGGCCGGCCTGCCGAAGGAAGTGCGCAAGTCCACCGACGCGCTCGACGCGGTCGGCAACACCACCAAGGCCGTCACCAAGGGCTATGCGATCGGCTCGGCCGGTCTCGGCGCGCTGGTCCTGTTCGCGGCCTATAACCAGGACCTGAAGTTCTTCATCGCTGATGCCGCGCAGCACCCTTATTTCAAGGGCGTCAATCCGGACTTCTCGCTCAATAACCCGTACGTCGTCGTGGGCCTCCTGTTCGGTGGTTTGCTGCCGTATCTGTTCGGTGCGATGGGCATGACGGCCGTCGGCCGCGCCGCCGGCGCGATCGTCGAAGAAGTGCGCCGTCAATTCCGCGAAAAGCCCGGCATCATGCAGGGCACCGACAAGCCGGACTACGGCAAGGCCGTGGACATCCTGACCAAGGCCGCGATCAAGGAAATGATCATTCCATCGCTGCTGCCGGTGCTGTCACCGATCGTGGTCTACTTCCTGATCTACGCCATCGCAGGCGGCGGCGTGGCCGGCAAGTCGGCGGCGTTCTCAGCCGTAGGCGCGATGCTGCTGGGCGTGATCGTGACCGGCCTGTTTGTGGCGATCTCGATGACCTCGGGTGGCGGCGCCTGGGACAACGCCAAGAAGTACATCGAAGACGGTCACTATGGCGGCAAGGGCTCGGATGCCCACAAGGCCGCCGTGACCGGCGATACCGTCGGCGATCCCTACAAGGACACGGCGGGTCCTGCCGTGAACCCGATGATCAAGATCACCAATATCGTGGCGCTGTTATTGCTGGCGATCCTGGCTCATTAAGACCTCGGTCATCAATGCAAAAATCCCGCGGGCCAAAAGTCCGCGGGATTTTCGATTCGGAGAACGAAGCCGCCGGTTAGAACGCCGGCGAGGCTAATTGTTGTTTCCCTGACCGATATTGAGCGCCTTGAACAGCGGGGCCACGTAGTTGATCTCCTGGCCCGAGGTCGGCGTGGTGCGGCTGATGAAGTCGAAAATCATGCCGTCCTTCAGTCCGTAGTTGGCGAGGCGCCGCACCTGGCGGTTCTTGTCGAAATAGATCGCGATCACGCGCTGATCGACGATGCGATCACTCATGAAAGCGATCGGGCGTTCGCTGCGCTGGGAAATATAGTAGAATACTTCACCGTTGAGCGTGGCGACGGTGGAAGGGGTTCCCATCACGATCAGCACTTGATCCTGGCTCGCGCCGATCGGAATTTGTTCAAGCGCTCCCGGCGGCAGGATATAGCCTTTCTGGAACTGCTCGCCGCAACCGCCAATGACGACGCACAGCAAGACCACCGCCGCGGTGGTCCGCAAGCCCCGCCATCGCGCCGTCAAGGCGCGCGTCGTGTCTGTCAGGCTGGACTTGATCATTCCGGAACGCGTCCCATCCCCTTGCGTCGCGCAAGGCCTTGACGTACCCGGCAGGGCGCTTGTTTGCAACAATCGCGGGCTCTCAGGGCGCGCAAACGGAACCCACAATGCTTTGGCCATTCAATCAATTCGGCAAACCCCGCGCGTCGCTGCGCGGCACCATTGAGGCCATCTATGGCATGATCGTGACGCAGGCACGAGAACCGTTGTTTTACCGGGACTTGGGCGTGCCCGATACGGTTAATGGCCGTTTCGACCTTCTGGTGCTGCATTTGTGGATGGTCTTGCGGCGATTTCGAATGACTCAAAACGCGGCGAGTGCCCCGCAAGCCCTTTTTGATCGGTTCTGCGAGGATATGGACGCGAATTTGAGGGAAATGGGTGTCGGTGACCTCACCGTGCCCAAGCGCATGCAGGCGTTCGGCGAGGCGTTTTACGGCCGCGCCGCAGCCTATGATGCCGCGTTTGCCGCAGGCGCCGATGCTCCCGCTTACGCCTTGCGAAAGAATATCCTGAACGGCGAGGGCATGGAAAATGCGCGCCGGCTTGCTACCTATGCGCAAGCCGTGATGGCCGGCCTGGACGGCCTTGACGACGCCGCCTTCCTGGCTGCCGGATGGAGCTTTCCAGCTCCGGACCAGGCCGGCGGTCCCATTTCGAAGGGCGATGATAACCGATAAATCCCGCTGATCCCTGGCGCGTCCCCGTTGTCGTGGCGCAAATCCCAGATACCGGACTGCATCGCGCCTTTGAGGCCAGTGATGCAATCCGCGCCGCGATGGCCGACATCGCCGGCTTGCATGAGATCATGTCGGCGAGCGCCTCATTCGACCTGACGCTCAAGGGCGGCGGACGGGTGCATGTCACAGGCGAGGTGCGTGCCCGGATCGGGCAGACCTGCGTCGTTACGCTCGATCCGATCGAGAACGAGATCGACGAGGTGATCGACCTGATGTTTGCGCCTTCGGAGCAAATTCCCAGTTTGTCGGCTTTGACCGAAGAAGCCGCGGCAAGCGACGAAGAAATCCCCGATCCGCCGGAGCCCATCGACAACGGCGTGATCGATCTCGGAAGGCTTGCTACCGATGCGCTGTTTCTCGCGGTCGATCCTTATCCACGCCGGCCCGACGCCACGTTTGAACCACCTGCGGAGATCGTCGATCCCGCCGATCACCCGTTTGCGGCGCTGAAGGCCCTGCAATCGAACGGCGAGCCCTCGCTCGCCAAAAAGCGCCCCAAGACTCCCGGGGACGATGGGAGCTCTTAAGGGCTCAGACCGAAAGCCGCGCTAGGCCAACTTCTCGGAATTGTGTACTAAGTAATTGAAGTAATTATCACTAACTTCAAAACCCCGATCATGCTGCCGGACAAGTTGAGCTGCAAAAGACGGCGGTCAAGAGGTTGTGTCGGTATGGGGAAACGCTATTGTCGCGGCCCGGCTTGGCGCGGCATCGTGCCTTGCCGATCGCCACCACCGTGGCGGTAGGAACTTCAAATTCAAGGCCGCGCTAGACTCAACAAGTTTCTAGAGCTCCTTCGATTCCGAAGTTCGCATCAAGGGTTGCCGCGATATCATGCGAACTTCGGAATCAGAGCTCTAGTCCGAAGAGAGGTCGGGTTTCCGGGACGTTCATGCCTCAAAAGGTTCGAATAGCGCTTGACGCCATGGGGGGTGACGTCGGCGCGGCAGTCGTTATTCCCGGCGCCGCGATTTCACTGACCCGACATCCCGACACCGAGTTTCTGCTGTTCGGTGATCGCGGATCAATCGATGCGCAGTTGGCGAAACACCCGGCTTTGAAGGCGGTCTCCTCGGTCGTCCATACCGACGTCGCCGTCAGCATGCATGACAAGCCAAGTCAGGCTTTGCGACGCGGCCGCAAGACCTCGTCGATGTGGCTTGCGATCGAAGCCGTGAAAAAAGGCGAGGCGGATGTCGCGGTATCCGCCGGCAATACCGGTGCGCTGATGGCGATGGCCCGGTTCTGCCTGCGCACGCTGCCAGGCGTCGACAGCCCGGCGATCGCGGCGGTGTGGCCGACGGCGCGCGGCGATTCCGTCGTGCTCGACCTCGGCGCCACCATCGGGGGCGACGCGCAGCACCTGGTGACGCTGGCGCTGCTCGGCAGCGCCATGGCAAGCGTCTTGTTCGACCTGACGAGGCCGACCGTCGGCCTGCTCAATATCGGGGTCGAGGAGATCAAGGGCCGGGAGGAAATCCGCGAGGCCGCGGAACTGCTGCGCGAAATGAGCTTGCCGCAGCTCGAATATATCGGGTTTGTCGAAGGCGACGGCATCGGACGCGGCGCAGCCGACGTGATTGTCGCAGAAGGCTTCAGTGGCAACATCGCCCTGAAGGCCGCCGAGGGCACGGCGCGCCAGATCAGCGAATTTCTGCGTGAGGCGCTGTCGCGCCGCTTTCTTTCCAGGATCGGCTATTTGCTGGCGCGGCCTGCGTTCAGGGCACTGCGTGACAAACTCGACCCGAACAAGTCCAATGGCGGTGTCCTGCTCGGTCTGAACGGCGTGGTGGTCAAAAGCCACGGCGGAACCGACGCCGACGGCTTTGCCTATGCCGTCGATGTTGGTTATGAGATGGCCCGGTACGATCTCCTCAACAAGATCAATCAAATGCTTAAACGCAACGGTGGCACGTGTTAGCCCAAGGGCCTGCTACCCAGGAGGCTATCTGGTGACTGCAATACGCTCGGTCGTGCTCGGCTGCGGCTCTTATCTGCCACAGCGGATCTTGACCAATGCCGAATTGGCGACACAGATCGACACCTCCGACGAATGGATCGTGCAACGCACCGGGATCCGCCAACGCCATATTGCCGCGGATGGCGAGTTCACCTCGCATCTGGCGATCAATGCTGCGCGTGCGGCGCTGGACCATGCCGGCGTCGATGCGCAATCGATCGATCTGATCGTGCTGGCAACCTCGACGCCCGACAACACCTTCCCGGCGACCGCGGTTGCGGTTCAGGACGGGCTCGGCATCCACCACGGCGCGGCCTTCGATTTGCAGGCGGTATGTTCGGGGTTCGTCTTCGCGCTTGCCACGGCCGATAGTTTCCTGCGCAGCGGGGCCTTCAAACGCGCGCTTGTGATCGGCGCAGAGACGTTTTCGCGCATTCTCGATTGGAACGATCGCGGCACCTGCGTGCTGTTCGGCGACGGCGCCGGCGCGGTGGTGCTGGACGCCCAGCCCCAGCCGGGCCTGTCCTCCGACCGCGGTATCTTGACGGCCCATCTGCGGTCGGACGGCCGGCACAAATCGAAGCTATATGTCGACGGCGGTCCGTCCTCGACCCAGACCGTGGGTCATCTCAGGATGGAAGGGCGCGAAGTCTTCAAGCACGCGGTGGGCATGATCACCGACGTGATCGTCGACGCCTTTGAGGCGACCGGCATGACCGCCGAGGATATCGACTGGTTCGTTCCCCACCAGGCCAACAAACGAATCATTGATGCTTCGGCGCACAAACTGCACATTGCACCGCAGAAGGTGGTGCTCACGGTCGACCGGCACGGCAATACGTCGGCGGCGTCGATTCCGTTGGCGCTGGCGGTCGCGGTTGCCGATGGCCGCATCAAGCAGGGCGATCTGGTCCTCTTGGAGGCCATGGGCGGCGGATTCACCTGGGGGTCGGTGTTGATCCGTTGGTAAGCACCGGGTAAATTAATCCCGATGTTTTGCATTTTTCTTTCATGTTATGAAGGTGGGACGGCTGTTGACCGTCCGTATTTAAGCTCATAATTTCAGTAGCGAATATCTTGTTCGCCGAGAGTGGGGCAGGCGATGACCGGAACCGGAAAAACTGTCACGCGGGTTGATCTGTGCGAGGCTGTCTACCAGAAGGTGGGGCTATCGCGCACGGAATCATCCGCGTTTGTCGAACTGGTATTGAAAGAAATCACCGATTGCCTCGAGAAGGGCGAGACGGTGAAGCTTTCCTCGTTCGGCTCGTTCATGGTGCGCAAGAAGGGCCAGCGAATCGGCCGCAACCCGAAGACCGGAACCGAGGTGCCGATCTCGCCGCGCCGTGTCATGGTGTTCAAGCCGTCGGCGATTCTCAAGCAGCGCATCAACGGCCACGGCGGCGGAAACAACGGCGCCAAACCTGCATAGGCCGCGGTTGTTCAGCCGGCGCGAGGGATAGAGGAGCGAGCATTTGGACAAGGCGCCGGATGCCTTCCGAACCATCAGCGAGGTCGCCGACGATCTCGACATTCCGCAACACGTCTTGCGGTTCTGGGAAACGCGATTCTCCCAGATCAAGCCGATGAAGCGAAGCGGCGGGCGCAGATATTATCGGCCCGACGATGTCGACCTGCTGCGGGGAATCCGCCGTCTGCTGTACGGCGAAGGCTATACCATCCGTGGCGTTCAGCGCATCCTGAAGGAGCATGGCATCGCATCGGTGCAGCGGCTCGCCGATGCATCCGCGGTCGCCTCCTTCGGCGCCATCGAGGAGGTGGTGGGCCAGAGCATTCTGGAGCAGGATGACGACGCGACCCCGCCGATTGACCTCGATGACGACGATTATGACAGCGCCGGGGAAAGCGGGATTCCCAGGTTTGCGGAGCGTGGCCGCCGCGCAGACGTCGAAAGTTTCGACGAGGATGAGATTCCCGGTGTTGCCGATCTCGCGCCGGTGGTCGATCTGGCGCGTTTGAGGGGGGTGCTGGAGGACCTGATCGCTTGCCGCCGGTTGCTCGACTCCGCGCTCAAGGAAGGCTGAAGGCAATTGGGGCCGAATCCGAGGCGATTGGGCTAAGTGGCTGATCTATTTGCAGCTGATCTTTTGCTAGATGCCCCGTGAGGCGGGCCGGCCGCCTTGCGCGCCAGCCTGATCGAAGCTAATGGAACGGCATCGGAGCGTGGCGCAGCCCGGTTAGCGCACTAGTCTGGGAGACTAGGGGTCGGAGGTTCAAATCCTCTCGCTCCGACCATTTATCACCCGAAATCGATGATATTGGGCCCGGGGCCGGGCGAGAACCGGAAGTCGCTACTTGGCGTAGCCCTGAGAGCGAAGCCACGCGATCTTGCGTTCTCCGTTCATCCAGTCGTCAACGTCGGCCTTGCTCGTGAAACCGGTAATTTCTCTTGGTTCCAGGCCAGGGTATTCGGCGATGACTTTCCAGTCATCTTCGGCGATGCGCTTGGGGCGAAAGGTCACTTTTGTTTTTGCCATGGAGCCTTATGCACATTCCTCGCGCAAAAAGAAAAGCCCCGTGGGGGACGGGGCTTTTCTCCGGGGTGAACATTCTTGGGGGGACTGTTCGGCTTGACAACGTCGTCGTCGGTCAATCGTTCCATCGGCCGCTGGTTTGGAGCGCTGCCCATTTCCTCGAGTTCCGTCCGCTCGGCGCAAATTCCTCCGGGCGGCAATCTTCATGCCGGACGTGCGTCAGCTGCGCTCGCCTCGTCGTGCGATCAAGATCCGGTGGGCGTCATCGTAGGGTTTAAACGCCGCCGGGTGCCACATAGCAATAAACGTAATCACCTCTGCTTAAAAAGATGATGCCGTGACCGGTCGGATTGGACTGGTCGTATTTCAGTTTGTGGTTCGGAACGACGATCTTTGTTCCGATATCGATGTGCTTGCGACGCAACGGTGCATCGGGTCGGGAGTCGGTGATGATCGCGACATATTTGTCGCCATCGACTTCGAACGAATCCGCCCAATAAGCATCCGCTTCGCCACAACATGAGACAGCGGGATTATCCGGCTGCATCAGTGCTTGGTACCACTGCCGGATATCCGGGTCTGTTGCTTCCCACTGCCCGAGATCACGGGCGTTCGCTACGCTAATCAGGAAACCGAACGCTGTACAAAGGACGAGGCGTCTCATGCCGCACTCCTGAGTTTTTTCAGCCAGTTCGTTTAAAGCAATGTTCGTGCCGCGAATCAGTTAGCGGTGATAGTCTATGTTAAAATTTTGAGACGCACGGGCGACCGTTTATTTGCAGTTATGGGTGTTGCTTTGTGACTCTGCCGCTTGCATCGATTCGGGTGTGTCCGTGATGCCGCGAGTGTGTTCATTGCGACCGGATGCAGCGGTGATGACGGTCTGTCGATTTGCTATCGTCGTTGCAAAGTCGCAACACGATTCTCTCGCGCTTACGGTGGATTTTCGAAGATGACCGTTTTGAAGCCGGGCGACCTTGTCATCCTGAAATCCGGCGGTCCGGTCATGACGGTCGATACGGTCAACACCGATATCTTCGATGACGACAAGGTCACGGGCATCTTGTGCGCCTGGTTTGTCGGCAACAAACTGGAGCGAGCGCGCTTCGACCCGGAAGCGATTGCCCCGTTGCCCCCGCCAGAGCCGCCTGCCGAGAAGGCGGAAACGCCGCCTGTCGAGGCGATAGGAGAATACAAGACCGTCCTCGACGATATGGTTGCGGCGATGAACGATGCCGCCGAGGCGCACCACGATGCATCCCGGGTGTCCGTCGATCGGTCGAAGCCGGCATCGGCGAGGAAATACACGGCCGATGCAGCCGCAACGGCATCGCGAAGCGCGAACTGATCGAGCCCGCGGCGTACGCAGCCTTTAAGGGTACCCGGGCGTCTCCTGCATCAGGTAAAGCGCAACGAGACCGATGGTGACCAGCGTCGAGAAGACCGCGATCGAAAGCGTCCAGTTGGCATGCCGCCTCGAATGACGCCTAAGGGTCAGCAATGCTCCGAAGGCTTTGAACCCGATCTTGCGCATCCGGCCAGCGTTCCCCGCGCCGATAGAGACCGCACCACGCAGTAGCCTAGCACGTTTCAGCAGATCCGGGCATGGCCACCGAGACCGGATGCGAATGTTACTATCGGACCGCTAAAGCATGATCCGGAAAAGTGTGAAGCGGTTTTCCCTCGCGACAAACGCGGAACGCGTTTGCGCGGAGATCATGCTTCATCGAAGAACTAAAGCGCGATGACGATTTAACCAAATCTCATCGCGCTTTAGCGCCGCCCGACGTCAAGCCGCGCGAACGCTGTCGAGGAATTTTTCGACTTCATCCCGGAGGTGAACACTCACCTCCGAAAGCGCCTTGGCCGATTGCAGCATCTGGCCCGAGGTCGTCTCGGTCTCGCTCGCCCCTCGGGCGACGCGTTCGATGTTTTCAGCGACATCGACGGTACCGCCCGCAGCCGCCTCGACGCCGTGGGCGATGCTTTGGGTGGCCGCTCCCTGGTGCTCGACGGCCGAGGAAATCGCGCCGGTGATTTCGCTGATGCGTTCGATCGTCAGCCCGATCGCCTTGATCGCATCGACCAACTCTTCCGTCGCGCGCTGCATGTTGACGATATGCGAGCTGATCTCGTCGGTGGCCTTGGCGGTCTGGCCCGCCAGTTCTTTGACCTCCTGGGCGACCACGGCAAAACCCCGGCCCGCGTCACCGGCGCGCGCGGCTTCGATCGTCGCGTTGAGGGCGAGCAAATTGGTCTGTTCCGCAATCGAGGTGATCAGCTTGACCACGTCTCCGATTCGGTCGCCGGCCGCTGTAAGTTCGGCCATCCGCTGGTCGGTGGCCGTTGCCTGCTTGACCGCTTCGGCTGCAACGCTGTTGGAATCCTGGACGCGCCGGCTGATTTCGACGATCGATTGCGATAGTTCGTTCGACGCGGCTGCGGCGCGGCGAACATGTTCGGAGGCTTGCCTCGACGTATCGGCCGATCGGCCCGACATTTCGGCGGTGCTGTGGGCCGTCACCGAGAGCCGCTCGGCGTCTTCCTCGAAGTGGCCGGACGAACTCATCACCTGTTCGATGATTCCACCGATGGTGGCGCGGAAATCCTCGACGAATTGATTGAGTTCCGCCTTGCGCCGTTCGTTGGCCGACTTTTCTGCGTTGATGCGTTCGGCCTCAAGCTGGCGCCGCTCGATCCGGTTGGTCTTGAAGATGTCGATGGTTCGCGCGATCACGCCGATCTCATCGTGGCGGTCGGCGTATCGCACCTCGACGTCGATCCTGCCCTCGGCCAGCACGGTGAGGGAGTTGGCGACGGCTTTGAGCGGCTTGGTGATGCGGCGGACCAGGACTGCCGTCGCGATGAGGGCGAGCAGGGCGGCGATGCCGGCCGCAACAGCCATGGCATCAATCGCCTGCCACAGCACGCCGTCGAGTTCCGCCATCGCTATTCCGACATAGATGATGCCGACGACCTTGCCGGCAGGATCAAAAACCGGTTGATACGCCGTGTAGAAGCGGCGGCCGAACAGGATTGCCGGGCCTTTATAGGCCTCACCGCGACGTAGGATGGCTTGTCCGGGATGGTCTGCCGCGAGCTGGGTTCCGACCGCCCGCTCGCCATTTTCTTTTTTCACGTTCGTCGTTCGTCGGACGAACTGGTTCGCCGCGTTGTCATAGACGAACAGCGTGGCATTGCCACCGACGTAGGAAGTCGCCCGATCGACGATCCGATGGTCGCTGAACTCCGGCATCCGCGGCACCTCGACGCGTTCCACGACACCGTCGTGAATGCTGATCTTGGTGTCCGGATAGGCCTCGCCGAATGCCAGCGTAAGGGTGCGAAGGCTGAGATCGATATCGCGCTCAGCGCGGCCGTTAAAGTCGCGCGTGAGCGACCAATATCCGGCCCCCACCAGCAGCGCCGCATTGACCACGATCAACAATGCCGCGCTCAGGGCCGCTTTCGGGCCGAGATTCAATCGCGTGAGTCTGAAGGGGATTCCAAATGCGATCGTCATATAAATCCTCCTTAAAATTTGCCTAAGATATCGAAGCATCCTTAAAATTTGATATCGGCTGCGACTCGATGCTTACGATAATACCATTCGTACGACGGACGATGGCGAAGGCCGAAGCCTCCAAAGCCTAATGTGGCTTTGCGAGGGTCATCCGGTGCGGCGATTAGCGCAGCGTGCGACCCAAAATTTGCCAGAGAATTTGCCCAAGCGCTTGTTGGCGACGCTTCGGGCGCAATGATATGTAGGGAATCAAAAGGGAGCTTCTACGGATGAGAGTTCTTTCCGCGGCCTTGTTGACCTTATTGCTCACCGGCCCCGTTCTTGCGCAAAAGGCGCAGCCGCCGCCGCCTTCGGATCCGCCGAAGTCGCCATCGCAGATCGAGGCCGAAAAAAACCAGGATCGAGCCTACAAGAACTCGCTCAGCAACATTCCGGACAAGCCTCCGGCCGATCCATGGGGCGGAGCCCGCGCAACTGAGGGGTCGTCGAGCAGCACGCCTGCGGCGACGCCGACCAGGCGGACCAAGGCAAGCGCCGGCAGCAGCACCAATTAACCGGCGACTTACTGGTTTTGATATTCGGGCGACCGTAGCGAACGCTTCGGTCGCCGTTTGATTTGTTCAGCCGGTTACAGCGTCTTCAGATATTCGATCAGATCATAACGTTCGTCGTCGGTCAGCAGGCGACCGATGACGCCGGGCTTGCCGGGTCCCGGCGTCCCCTCAAGCGAATGACCGAGGTTGCTGTTGCCCGGGATCGGCATTCCCTGGGAATCGACGGCAGAAAATAGCGTTTCGCCGTGGCGGCACGACTGTTTTTCCCCCGCGTCAACGTGAAAGCCGACCTGCTGCGGATCGAAGTCGCGCGTGCCCATGCAGAATTGCTTCGGCCGTTCCGCCGCCGGCGTCAGCATCCAATAGAGGGACGGCACCGAACCGTTATGAAGATAGGGGGCGGTCGCCCAAACCCCGTTCAGGGGACGTACGCGATAGTGCGTCTCCTGCGCGTTGCCGGCGTTGGGACAATTTTTTCGTGTGCCCCAAATCGCCGATCGCTCGGCATCCGAGAGTTTGTGGTCATCCATCCACTTTCTCGCGGTGCGGTCGACGGCGATCATGAGTGCCAGCGCATATGACATTTCATACGAAGGACCGGGCAGGTTAGCGCATCCCCAGGCCTGTCCGAGGTCGCGCGCCGGCTGGAAGTCGAGGAAGCTCGGCACCTCGACGGTACGCAGCGCCAGGACACGGGCCTGACCCGGGTCGGTGCCCATTCCGGCGACGCCCTTCTGGACCTCGTCGAAAACCATGCTGTCCCCGTCCTTTTCCCAATGGGGATCGTCCCAGAAACCTTTGCCAGGATACTGCGCATCGAATACGGGATCGTTGACCGGGCCGAGATGGCACTCAGCGCAAATCTCGGCATAGATTTTCCGGCCGCGCGCGACCTTGGCGGGGTCAATCTTCCACGCGTCGTTGCCGGCGAACAAGTCGGAGGGCCATTTCGGCGACGTCAAACCGCCAAAACCTCTTGGTGTTTGCGCAAACGGATTTGGGCCAGCGATCATTGTCTCCATCGCGTGGAGATTTTCGACGTCGACAGACGAGCGGAAACGGGTGCTGTCCGCAGTGTCGGGCGAGAGGTTGATCAGCGCGGAGACGCCGAGCGCTTCGCCGGCATTGCGAATGAGCGGCTGCTCGATCGAGGCGTCATACTGGGCCCACAAGAACCACGGCACGTTCCAGATCGGCGGGAAGCTGACCGGCGCGTCGCGGACGTGCAGGTTCTTATCGAGTCCGGTGATGCCGTTTGCGACCATGTCGGTATAGAAAACCTGGTTACCGATCCGGTTCAGCGCATCGAGACGGCCGTAACCTTCTTCGGTGTCCTGCTGGCCCACCCTGTTGTACAGGTTCGTTAGCGCGTCCGCTTGCGCCTTCACGAAGGCTCCTGCGCCCGTGAGGCCTTGCTTCAGTTCGGCACGTTGTGCCGCGGTGGCGTTGGGGCCGAGCACGCGCGCGGCAAAACGGTCGAAACGGCAGGGAAACAGTGGAAAGCAGGGCAGCAGCGTATAGGCGATGGAAAGGCCGGTGGCCTTTTCGAGATTTAGCAGGTTCACCATCGCCGGGCCGCCATCGTAGCGGATGCTGGTGCCTTTGTAGCGAAGGCTGCCGGTGTGGCAGGCGGCGCAGGTCAATCCGATCAGGTCGGGCTGAGCTATGCCAGTTGCCGGGTCCGTGGCTACCGATAGGCGCGCAAAGCCGACCGGAAGGCTGTCGGTATTCTCAGCGGGCCATTTACTCGATAGCGACGGCGTCGATGCCGGTGCGTTGGCCGGGTCCGCATAGCCATAGGTGCTCAGCGTCGCCTTGTCGGCGTTGGCCGTTTTCGTATCCGGGATGAAGCCGAAGCGTTCGAGATAGGCCGTGTCGCTCAGCAGACCCGATCTCGAAAACAGGTGAATTCGCGGTTGCTCCAGCGCCATAAACCAGGCGTACGGCACAGGAAAAGTCCTGGTGCCCTGACTGACATGGTGAAACCATTGCCGGTCTTCGGTCGACCAGTTCTGGTCTAGCCAGCGTGCTGTTTTGGTCGGTGGCATATGCGGCAAAGGAGGGGGCAGCAATTCCGCGAGCTGTGCAGCTTGGCCCGGCAGTTTGGTCAGCAACCAGCGGAACTGATCCGGAAACTGTGTGACCGCAAGCACGAAAAGTGCAATCAACGGGACAACGAATCTGAGCCATCGGGGCCAGCGATAAGGAAGCCCCAGAAGAAGAGATAGCGCGACGACAGATCCCGCGGTGATATTTTCGGCGAGAGTGGCGAGGCGACCTCGAACTGGTAAAGGCTGCGCCAACCTTGCCGAGATTCGCTCGGGAAACTTTTGTTCGACAAACAAGGTTCTGACTTCGGCGACGCTGAGGTAACGACTATCGCCATCGCCTCTGCCCATGATGTCGAGCAGGACCGGCCATTCGCCATTCATCAATAAGCGATCAACCCAGCGCCGGTGCCCTTTGGCGCGCGCAAAGTTGGCGTTCATATACTTTGTTATCTGCTTCGAGTTCAGCCCGCGTTCGGTGCCGCCGGCAGGGTGTAGTCCGAACCGAAATCGGCCAGTCGCTCGATCTCGGAATCATCTACCTCCCCATTTACTTCGAGGATTTGCGAACCGGCGCCGTGCTTGTCCAGCGGTCCGTTGCGCAGTTCGTCAAGGACAGGGCCCGAACACCAACTCCTGAGGAGACCGAGCGAACTCAAACCGTTGGCGATCAGCGCGACGGTATAGATTTTCATCCCGGCGATGCGCTCTTGCAGCCCCTTTTTGCCGGTTGCGGATTCAATCGTCCCGGTCAGCTTCCGCAGCGGCACGATATGCCCGCCGACATACCCGCCTGCGACGAGACCGCGCAAAAACGGGCAGGGATTGTTGGGCGAAACGGGAATCGGTTGATCGGTGCCGGGAGCGTTCGGGTCTGACATGGCGATCAATCCTCAAAATACGGCATCGTCAAATGAACTGTTTCGGATTGGAGACGAATGACAAATCAAAATATCAGCCGGCATCGCTCTACCTCTAGGTGTGAGGAGCTTCAGCATAATCCGATTCAGTGTCAACTCTACGCAGGCCAACCGCACCGCGCAATTTTTCGAACGCCCGCGCGCATCTCATCCACGGTTTGTCTGATTTGGTCCCGACGTCGCGTTCGGAACACGCGGTTAGCGCCCGGTTTCCGACGTTCGTGCTCCATCGCAGCACTTCAGATCGGCGGTGCCGGTCTAGCCCGGAGGGACGCCCGCTTTCAAAAGCCCTTCACGGTAGTGGCCAATGTCCGCGGGATTTTTCCAGCGGAAATTCCTCAAATGCCGTTCGACGGTCACAGAAGGGAAACAATTCAAAAGAACCTGGGTTGCCTTTGCGGCCTCTTCGGCCTGTCCCATTTGCGCCAGCGTTGCGGCCCTGACCGAGAGCACCTGAAGGTGATTTGGATTGAGGTACATCGCTTCGCGCGTCCAGGACAAAGCGGCGTCATATTGCCTCAACAGATAATGGGCGAAGGCAAGCAACGCGGTCCACTTGTACCGGGGGTCGCTGTTGCCGCGCTGTACGGCCGTGGAGAACAGCTCAACGGCCTGTTCATGCTCGCCGATGGCAAAGTGGCACAGTCCCAGAATCCCTCGCGCGCCCATGTCGTAAGGGTTGAGTCTGACCGCTCGCTTCGCCGCTTCCATGGCGGCGTCATGATTTCCTTCCATCGCGTGCATGTAAGACAACAGGCCAAACGCGAAGGAGGAGCGGGGATCGAGCTGGACGCTGCTTTCCGCAAGGCCCATCGCCTCGGTCCACAATTCCCTGGTGCTCTGGATCCACCCGTATTGGATACCCTGCACCATGATGGTGGCGAGATAGGCGCGGGCAATGGAAAGCGTCGGATCGAGTACGGTGGCCTGCCTGAACAAATCGATCGAGGCTTCGAAGTCGGTTTTCGTATGCCTGTAATAACGGGAGAGGCCCTTCAGGAACCGGTCCCAGGCGGTCGGGTCGGCTGACGGCCGGGCCGGTGCTGAAGCCTCGGCGCGGAAAATTTCCGGTGCGATCGCAGCCGACAAATTCGTCGTGAGTTCGTCCTGCATCGCAAACAGGTCGCCGATATCGCTGTCATATCGGCCGGCCCACAATTGTTCGCCGCTCTCGGGAGCGATCAGTTGCGCCGTCACCCGGATCTTGTTGCCGGCGCGCCGCACCGAACCCTGGATCAGATAGGTTGCGTCGATTTCGCGCGCGATCAGGCGGGTACTGAGATCTTTGCCCTTGAACGAGAAGGTCGCGTTCCGGCTCAGAACCCGAAAAAAAGATTGCAGCGACAAAGCGTGAATAAGGTCTTCGGTGAGACCGTCGGAAAAGTACTCCTCGGCTCGGTCGCTGAGATTGACAAAGGGAAGCACGCCTACGATGGCGGTTCGATACTGGGCCGGAAAATTCGACCTGTTGTGAGGCTCCGGGTCATCGGTTTCCGGCCCGCACGGATCCCAGGTCCATACGCTGATCGCATCCTCGATATTCTTGAAGCGGCGGGTTCCGGCATCGATCAGGGGAACGTGGATATGTTTGCTCGCCTCCTGGTAGGCCTTCCCGGAAACGGCGACGCCGCCGGGAGTGGCGACGGATTCCAGCCGAACGGCGATGTTGACGCCGTCGCCGAAAACCTCGTCCTCATCGGCCATCACATCGCCCATGTGGACGCCGAGACGAAACTGCATGAGCCGATCCGAAGGCAACTGGCTGTTGCGTTCGGCCATCAGCGTCTGGATATCGATGGACGACTGGAGCGCGCCGACAACGCTGGGGTATTCCAGCAGGAACCCGTCACCGGTATTCTTTACCAGGCGTCCGCCGTGATTGAGGATGATCGGATAAATGGCGCTGCGGTGGGCCTTGAAAGTCGCGTGCGTGCCTTCCTCGTCGGCGCCCATCATGCGGGAGTAGCCGGCGACATCAGCGCAGACGATGGCGGCCAGGCGTCTCTCCATCCTCCTAATCTCCTCTGGTCCTAGAGCTTCGATTCCGAAGGTCGCAAGCATTTGCAGCAACCTCGGATGCGAACTTCGGAATCAAAGGAGCTCTAGTGTCCCGGTTCTGACATTCGTATCCTATCACGGCGGCCACTTTTACGAATGTCAGAACCAAAGGGACACTAGCAACCATATGATTCTAGTGTGGCTTTCGACTTTGACGTTCCTTCGAAGAACTCGCGGCAGCCCTGAAAGGAACGTCAGTGTCGCCACACTAGTAGATATCGCTTTCTAGCGCGGCTTTGAATTTGAAGTTCCTATAACGTACTTGCAGCGAAACTGATAGGAACTTCAAATACGCCGCACTAGATCAATAGGTTTGCTGGTGTCCTTTCAATTCCGAAGTTCGAAACGTGGCTCCGTAAAAAGATACGAACTTCGGAATCGGGACACTAGCCCGGCGGATGCAAAGTACGCGGTCGGGACACCGAATCCAATGGCTTAACGGTAAAGTCCAGCGGGCTTGCGGTAGTGTTCACCCGTGAACAATTGCCTTGGCGATCATGCAGTGGATGCCTTTGGAGCCGTTAACCGTCTGCGTGACCCGAAGATCAGCCGCCAGACTGCACAACGTATAGGCATCTTCACGCGACAGCTTTCGTTTTTCACCGAGCAAGACGATCATGTCACGCAAGGCCTTGACGACGCATTGGTCGAGGTCGGGATCCATGGCCATCGTCATATAATGCGTCGGCGTTTCCGCCCGTGGATAGCCGAGCCGCAAATCCTTTCGCAGGGTCAATTTGAAGCGTCCCTGCAAAGCTGTTTCGATGGCGGTGACGCAGACTTCGCCATCGCCCTGAACGCCGTGTCCGTCACCGCAGGAAAACAGGGCGCCCGGTACGAATACCGGCAAATAGAGCTTCGCGCCCGGCGTCAGCTCCTTGTTATCGAGATTGCCGCCCATGGCGCGCGGGACCAGTGAGGTGATGCGGCCCCAGGCGGGAGGCGGCGCGACCCCCATGACGCCGAAAAACGGCGCCAGTGGCAGTTCAAGTCCCCACGGCATCCGGCCCACCATCCGCGTTCTGTCCAGCGGAATATTCATCAGCCGAGGTTCGGGGAAGTCGTCCGGCAACGTGCCGGACAGCGGCCGGATGAGATTATAGCCCCAGTCCTGACGCAACTGGATATCGAGGATTTCGACTTCGAGCACATCGCCGGGCTCCGCGCCCGCAACCGCGACCGGCCCGGTCAGGATGTGACCCGGCACCATCCGTTCGCTTTTGGCGTGAATGTCGTCCAATTCCGGAGGAACGTGAAAACGGCTGCGATCCGGCACGACGTCAGGCCCGCCGCTGACGGTGTCGATTGTGATCTCATCGCCGCTTTCGATGGTGAGGGCGGGGCGCAATTTGGCTTCGAAGAAGCCCCAATGGCAGGCTTCAGGACTGGCTTGCAGGTGATGATGTTTCATGGCGGGTCTTCTGGATTGAAGGGACGTCGCGTATGACGCTGTATCCGTAGCGAATGTCAAATCCTACTCCACAGGGGGCTTGCGTGTTTTTTTTGCTCTCGAAAACGCTGGGCACGATGTTGTTACCGGTGAACTTCCTGATAGGTGCCGGTGTGCTGGGCGCAATTCTCTTGCTCACTCGGTATGCCGTGCTCGGCCGCGGACTTCTGGCCACCTCGGTGGTGCTTTTGGCGTTGTGCGGATTTTCGCCGGTCGGAAAGCTGTTGATGCTGCCGCTTGAGCAGCGGTTCCCACCATGGGACCCCGGGCGCGGCGCCCCGGATGGCATTGTGGTACTGGGCGGAGGGATCGAGCCCGATCTGTCGGCGGCCTATGGCAGACCGATTCTCGACCGTTCGGGCGACCGTCTTGTCGCGGCGGCAGAGCTTGCCCGTCAATATCCCAATGCCCGCATCGTCTATTCCGGCGGCAACGCCAACTTGATCGGCGACAATTCCGCAAAGGAGGCCGATTACGCCTTGTCGATGCTCGAGAGCCTCGGTGTTGCCAAGGCGCGACTGACCGCCGAGCGGCTTTCGCGCAATACGGTTGAAAATGCGGAGTTCGCCAAAGCGGCCGCCAGGCCGAAGGAAGGCGAGCACTGGCTGTTGGTGACATCGGCCTTCCATATGCCACGCTCGATCGGCTTGTTCCGCAAGGCCGGGTTTAAAGTTGAGGCCTATCCCGTCGATTGGCGCGCCAGTCCATCCAAGGCGTTGTCGTTTTCCTCGGTTGCCATGAATGGTTTGGAGCGCACCGAAGTCGCCATGCGCGAGTGGATTGGCTTGGCGGCGTACCGGGTGACTGGAAAGATCGACGATTTCCTGCCGGGACCAGGCCAGAACTAGCCTTTGGCCCGGTGGTCGCAACATCAGCGCAATCGGGCTAGGATCGCGTCACAGCGCACGGTCAAAAGCGCCGCCCCTCGGAGGAAACGCCATGCAACAGCAGACATCATTGGAGACCTTCGACCCGACTGGCATGGCGGCCGATCTGAACAATCTGCTTCGTCTCAAGACGACGGTGATCGGCCTGAAGATGTTTGCGACCATCGAGGAAATGGCGGATATCCCGAAGATCAGGCGGCCGACCGCGATCCATACCACCGATCAGATCGTCAGCATGGCTTCGCGGCTCGGTTGGACCGTGGGCATCACGGCGGACGATCTCGTCGGCGCGCAATGTCGCGCGGTGATCGGGTTGGGCCCACAGGACGAGAATTGGCTCGAAGGCGCAAACTATGTCGGGGTGTGGCACGGCACGGCTGAGGACGCGCGCAAACGCCAGCAAGCGCTCGACGTCGTTCCTTTCGGCCAGTATCAGGCGATGGCAGTCTCTCCGCTCGCCAGCGGCCGGCTCAACCCGCCGGATATTTGTCTCGTCTATGCCACGCCGGGCCAGATGATCATCCTGATCAACGGGCTGCAATATACCGGCTACAAAAAGTTCGAATGGGGCGTGGTCGGCGAGACCGCCTGCGCGGATTCGTGGGGACGGGCGCTCAAGACCGGCGAGCCGTCGCTGTCGCTGCCATGTTTTGCCGAGCGGCGCTATGGCGGCGTGCCCGACGAGGAAATGCTGATGGCGCTCAAGCCGTCCGATCTCGGCAAGGCGATCGCCGGCATGAAACAACTCGCCAAGAATGGCTTGCGCTATCCGATCGCGCCCTATGGTATCCAGAGCGATGTGCGGGCCGGCATGGGTGTATCGTACGGCAAGAAGTAAGTCGCTCAATTATCTCCAGGGAATACAAATGAAATCTGCGAAATTCGATATCGTCGTTTATGGCGCAACCGGATTTACCGGCCAGCTCGTCGCCGAATATCTGGCGGCGCATTACAAGAACGACGCGTCGTTGAAATGGGCCATGGCCGGACGCAGCCTGGACAAGCTGAAATCCGTGCGTGACGCGATTGGGGCGCCTGCCGACACGCCGCTTATCGTGGCCGATTCCGGCGATCCGGCTTCGCTCAAGGCGATGATCGATCAGACCCGGTCGGTTGTGACCACGGTAGGCCCGTATCTGTTGTACGGAAATGAATTGGTGGCGGCTTGTGCGGCGTCAGGCACCGACTATTTCGATCTGTGCGGCGAAGTGCCTTGGATGCGGAAAATCATCGATGCGCATCAGGCAACCGCAGAACATAGCGGCGCGCGGATCATGTTCTCCTGCGGCTACAACTCGCTTCCGTTCGAACTTGGCGTGTTCACCTGTCAGGAGGCCGCGAAGAAAACCTTTGGCGCACCGGTTGCGCGCGTCAAGGGACGGGTTCGCGCCATGAAGGGGACCTTCTCGGGCGGCACGGCGGCAAGCGGTAAGGCGATATTTGAAGCCGCAGCAAGAGACCCGAGCCTGCTGGCCCTGGTACGCGATCCCTTCGCTTTGACGCCGGGTTTCACCGGCCCGAAGCAGCCACCGGGCAACCGGCCCGTGTTCGATGAAGATTTGCAGACGTGGTTGACCCCATTTTTCATGGCGAACATCAACACACGCAACGTGCATCGCTCCAACGCCCTGCTGGGTTTCCCCTACGGGCGTGATTTCGTCTACGACGAGATGCAGATCGCCGGGCCCGGCGAGGAAGGTGAAGCGAGAGCCAAGCGCATCATGGCGGCGAACAACAATCTGGCTTCGGCGGCCATCCCAAAGCCGGGCGAGGGGCCCTCGAAGGAAGAACGCGAGAGCGGATATTACGATCTGCTCTTCGTTGGAGTTGCTCCCGACGGCCGTCAGGTTCGCGCATCGGTCAAAGGCGATCGCGATCCCGGTTATGGATCGACGTCAAAGATGATTTCCGAATGCGCGATCTGCCTGTTGCGGGACACGCCCTACGTCCCCGCGGGGATCTGGACGCCGGGCGTGGCCATGCAGCACAAGCTCATCAAGCGGCTTGTCGATCACGCTGGCCTGACGTTTCAGGTCGAGGCCGAGGCGTGATCACCGACGGCTGAATTGGGTTGCGTCTTGTAAGCCTGCGCCGCGGCGAATAGGCCCCACAGCGTGCCCAGCATCATCCAGAAGTGGCGCCAATGGTCGGTGTCGATGACAAAGGCCTCACCGACGGTGCCGAGAAACGCCGCGAAGACCGCCAGATAGGCGCGTTGCCAAGGCACAGGCTTGAGCAGATGCCGAAATCCCATGATCACCGTCACGCCGATCAGGGTCGGATAGCAAAGGCCAGCCAGCCAGCCGCCCGACATGAAGGCGTTCAGATAGGAGTTGTGGGTGTCTTCGGGGAAGTAGTTGTGAAATTGCAGCGGGCCGATGCCAAACGGCAGGTCCAGCGCCATGTCGGCGCCAAGGATATGGCGGCCGAACCGGCCAAAGCGGCCTTCGTCATAGCTTTGGTCGAAGCTCGCGCGCTGCTTGAACATATCGGCGATCGAAGTCGAACGACAGCAGCACGGCAATCAACAGGACCAGCAGGACAACCGCCACGACGGAGATCATCACGATCCGAGATCGCTGCGCATGGGTCCGGCTGGTCAAGATCATCATCGCCAGCATGAATGCAGCGGTGATCGCAAGCCCGCCCCAGGCGGCGCGTGAAAAGGCAAGCAGGATCGCAAGCGCCATGAGGCCGAACGCAATCCCGTTGCGGCATGCTTTGGCAAAATGGTCGGAGACGACGCTTTGCAAGGCAAACAAGGCCGGCAGGATCAGGAAAGCGCCCAGCACGTTCGGGTCTTTGAAGGTGCCGCGTGCGCGCCCGTAAAGTGTCAGCAGGTCGTAACCGCCGGGTACCAGATTTAGGTAGCCTGCAACGGCCGAGGCGGCAGCGACAACCGCGCCCACGACCAGTCCGCTGCGAAGCATGTCGAGTCGCGCTGCCGTGTCCTCCGACATGACCATGGCGAAGAACATCACGGTGACCGCCATATACCAGGACGTGGCAATCCAGTTGGCGACTTCGGATTTGTCATAGAATGGAATGGCGCCGATGCTGTAGCCGAGGTTGATCAGGGTGAGCAG
Source organism: uncultured Alphaproteobacteria bacterium (assembly GCA_963748805.1). GTDB lineage: Bacteria > Pseudomonadota > Alphaproteobacteria > Rhizobiales > Xanthobacteraceae > Bradyrhizobium. The sequence continues at coordinate 173,129 of CAVVLH010000015.1, forward strand.
CAGAATGAGCGGCACCAGCACGAGCCGCATGCGCAAGCCCGTGGCACAGAACAGCACCGCTCCGCCGAGCGTCATGATCTCGTAGGGGCTTGGTTCGATGAAGACGACGGCGCCGCTGGCCGCAACCAGCCATACCAGCAGGCGCTGGACGGCCAAAAGACGCGGCGATGCCGTTATTGCCGCGACCGGTCCGGCGATCGCCGTGTACGCCATCGACATTTCAAATACTCAAACTCACGCGACAAGCACCTGACGAGGTCGAGGTGCAGTATTAATAGGCGTTTTCGTTCTTCGTCATCAGGGCCAAAGGCGTCCTGAGAAGAATGTAGAGGTCGAAAAGCGCCGACCAGTTCTCGATATAATAGAGATCGAACTCGACGCGCTTCTGGATCTTTTCTTCATTGTCGATTTCGCCGCGCCAGCCGTTGACCTGCGCCCATCCAGTGATGCCGGGCTTGACGCGGTGACGCGCGAAATAGCCGTCGACGGCCTCGTCGAACAACCGGTTCTGCAGCTTGCCTTGCACCGCGTGCGGACGAGGGCCGACCAGCGACAGATTGCTCTTGAAGACCACATTGAACAGTTGCGGTAGTTCGTCGAGGCTGGTTTTGCGAATGAAGTGGCCGACGCGGGTGACACGGCTGTCGTTCTTGGTCACGACCTTGGCGGCCATGGGGTCCGCCTGATCGTGGTAGAGCGAGCGGAACTTGAAGACGTCGATGCGCTCGTTGTTGAACCCGAAACGTTTCTGGCGAAACAGTACCGGTCCCGGACTGTCGAGTTTGACCGCGAGCGCAACCAGCGCCATCACGGGAGCGGCCAAGAGCAGCACGATGGCGCCGACGAAATGGTCGAACATCCACTTCATGACCAGATCCCAGTCGGTGATCGGGGCCTCGAACATGTCGAGCGTCGGCACCTTGCCGAGATAAGAATAGGAGCGCGGACGGAAGCGGAGCTTGTTGGTGTGCGCCGACAGGCGGATGTCCACGGGCAACACCCACAGCTTTTTCAGCATTTCGAGAATGCGGGTTTCCGCTGAAATCGGCAGGGCGAACAGCACGAGATCGATCCGGGTACGCCGGGCGAATTCGACGATATCGTCGATCTTGCCGAGCCTGGATTTGCCGGCGCAGGTCTCGAGCGCGCGATCGTCGCTGCGGTCGTCGAATACGCCGAGAATGTCGATGTCGGAATCGGCCTGCTCGTCCAGGGCCCGGATCAGCTGCTCGCCGCTCTCGTCGGAGCCGACCACGATGGTGCGTCGATCAAGCCGGCCCTGGCGGGCCCAATAGCGGACCAGCGCGCGCAGCGCCAGGCGCGAGGCGATCAAGGTGGCAAGGCCGATGAAGAAGAACGCGGAAAGCCAGAGCCGGGATATCTCGTTGCCGAGCTTGGCAAAGAACGACACGCCGATGAACAGCAGAAAGACAAACGCCCATGACGAAATCATGCGTGTCATCTGGCGAAGCTGGCCGCGAAAAATCTGAACGTCGTAGATATCGGCAGCCTGGAAACAGATCACGGCTGCGAGCGTCATCATCAGGATGGCGGCGATATATTCCCAGTGAAAGCCTGCGAGCGGAGCCACATAACCCAGATAGAGCGCGATCCCGATGACGCTCAACAGCGTAAAATCGACGATGCGCACCACGCCGGCGATCACGATTGGCGAGTAGGCCCGGCGGACTTTCTGGCTGGCGACCACGAGGGCTGCTTGCGAAAGCCTGCGGCGTCGTTCGACCGGAACCCCTGCGGCAGCCGTCGCTGAGGCCGCGGCGGCGTCCAACATCGAGCGTGCATTAACCGGTTCCACTGTCTTCCATCCGCTCTCGACCGCAATGCATATAGGCAGGCGCGCAGAGCGCGCCTGATCCTGAAGCTTCGGCTTAGATGAGAAATCGGAAGAAACGGTTATCGGCTGTCAGGGATGGTTAACGTCTGGCAAAGGCCTCGCCGTAGCTGGCGAGAACGCCTTCGACCATGGCCTTCTGCGAAAAGTGCATGAAGATTTTTTCGCGGAGCGTTTTGGCGCGGGCAGCAGTTCCGGCCGGATCCTCCAGCGCGGTTGCAATCGCGTCCGCCATGGCACCGGCGGAGTTGGGCGCGAACAACGCATCCGTGTGGGGGCCGAATATTTCGGGAATACCGCCGACATTCGCCGCGATCATCGGAACGCCGGCCGCAGCGGCTTCGATCACGACATATGGCATCGAGTCTCCGCGCGAGGGAACGACAAGGAGTTTTCCTTTCGAGAAGCCCGAGCGCGCCTTGACGTGGCCGATGAAACGAACGGCTTCGGTCAGCCCGCTTTTTTCGACCTTGGTCTTCAGCGAACCAAGTTCTTCGCCGTCGCCTCCCAGTGTCACCGTTGCCGCTCTGCCGTCGGCACGCAGCTGCGCGACGGCATCGACCAGAAGATCCGCACCCTTGATGTGCCTGAACTCGCCGACGTAAGCGACATCGGAAGCGTCGGGCGCCAGTTCTACAGGATCGAACTCGGCCGCGGTCACGCCGTTGAAAACGCACCGCACCAAACCCGTCGTCGGCACACCGATGGTGCGCTGGTAGGTGTCGCGGGCGAACGCACTCTCGAACAAAAACAGCTCGGTCTTGTTCATGAGCGCGCGTTCCATGCGGCTGTAGAAGGCGCCCCGCCACGTGTTGAGCGGATAGTGCAGCGAACCGCCGTGCGGGGTGTAAACGCGAATGAAGCGTTTTGAGCGGCCTATCATGCGGATGAAGGCGCCGGCCTTGGCGCCGTGTCCATGCACCACGTCGGGCTTCAGATGCGCGATCAGGTACATGAAGCGCACCCAAACCAGGAAGTCGGCGGGGTGCGGCTCGCGGTGGATTGCCAGGCGCCGTACGCCGAGCTTCAGCCGCGGCGCAATTTCGGCAAGTGCGGCGGCCGCGCGCTCGCCGCCGGTCAGGCTATCGGCGATGATGCCGACGTGGTGGCCTGCGTTGACCTGTCCATTGGCGAGATCGAGGATATGGCGGAAGATTCCGCCAACGGGTGCACGCACCGCGTGTACAATGCGAAGGGGCCGGTCTGGTCTCTCGGACATCGATCAGAACCAGCGTTCGCCGACGAGGACGGTATCGCCGGGACCGATCGGAGTGCCGAGCGGGACGATGGTGCGGCTGGAGCCTGAGGCCTCGGTATGGGTCAGCGTGACGCTGTCGCGTTTGGCGCGGGGCGAAAAGCCGCCGGCGATCGCGACCGCGCTTTCGACGCTCATGTTCGGCACATAGGGATATTGGCCGGGAGCGGCGACCTCGCCGAGGATGAAGAACGGACGATAGGCTTCGACCTCGACCGCCACCGAAGGCTCGCGGATGTAGCCGTTGCGGAGTTTCGCGGAAATCTCGGCGGCCAATCCCGCCGGCGTTCGCCCGCGCGCGGCAACCGCGCCGATCAAAGGCATGGTGATCGCGCCGCCGGCATCGATCGCATAGGTGTTGGTGAGGCCTTCCTGGCCAAACACCACGACGCGGAGCCTGTCGCCGGCATCGAGGTGGTAGGGCGCATCGTGCCGGGCGGAGATGGGAGCGGCGGCGTAGGCGTTTTCGACCGGCGCGTAAGCGCCGCCTGGCGAGGCGGCGAAACTCGCACGGAGCGCGCTGATCGCGCCGCCGGAATTGGCGGAGGCTACCGGCGAGGGGGAATAATAAGAAGGCTGGCCATAGGCCACGACGTCGAGGTCGCTGCGCGGGCCCATCGCAACCTGATTGCCCGTCTGCATGCAGCCCGCAAGCGCGAGCGCGGCCATAACACAAGCTGTTTGGGCGCGAACGCCTCGCATCGGAGAACCCACGGTCAATTCTTGATTCCGATTAAGGACTTTCATGGTTAACAAAACATGACCGCGGCGGATGGATGGCCCTGTCGATAGCACCAAAACAGCCGGAATTAACCCAGCGGCAACCTTAATGGACTGTAATCACGCCGTATCCGGTAAAGTCGTAGCGTCTCGCGGGGAGTGAGCGATGGGTTTAGCGTTCTGGCGTTCGGGCAAGGCTGTAGCCACGCCGGCCGGCCCCCAAATTCCAGCGGTCGTCGACGAACCGGCGACGGCGCCAGTCGGCGAGCTGGATTTTGTGGCGATCGGTCAGGCGCTCGCGCGCAAGCGGAACTGGATTATCGTTCCGACGGTGCTCGCGGCCGTGCTGTCGATTACGGCCGTCAATTTGATCACACCGCGATACAAGTCCGAGGTGCGGATCCTGATCGATGGGCGGGAAAATGTCTTTCTGCGGCCCAATGGCGAGCGCAACGACGACCGCAATGCGCTCGATGCGGAAGCCGTCACCAGCCAGGTACAGTTGTTGCAGTCGCGCGATCTCGCGCGCGACGTCATCAAGAAGAACAAGCTCGCTGAACTGCCGGAATTCGATCCGGTGCTGCGAGGTTTCTCCCCGCTGAAATCCTTGCTCGCTTTGATCGGGATCGGCCGCGATCCGATCTCGCTGACGCCTGAAGAGCGGGTGCTGGATGCCTATTACGATCGCTTTACCGCCTATGCGGTCGACAAGTCCCGCGTCGTCGTCATCGAATTTCAGTCGCGCGATCCTGATCTCGCGGCGCAGGTCGCCAACTCCATCGCCGACGGCTATCTGGTGCTTCAGCAGGTCGCGCGGCGCGACCAGGCTAAATCGGCGGGGCAGTGGCTCGCGGGTGAAATCGACAACCTGCGCAAGAAAGTGGCGGAGGCCGAATCCCGCGTCGAGGATTTTCGGTCCGGGTCCAGCCTGTTTGTCGGCACCAACAATACCACGCTCTCCAATCAGCAGATGGGCGAGCTGAACACGCAATTGAATAACGCGCGCGCGCTGAGATCCGACGCCGAATCCAAGGCGCGTCTGATCCGCGAAATGCTTCAGAGCGGCAAGCCGATCGAGGCTTCCGAAGTATTGAATTCGGAGCTGATCCGCAGGTTGAGCGAACAGCGCGTGACGCTGCGCGCACAACTGGCCGAGCAATCGTCAACCTTGCTCGACAATCATCCACGGATCAAGGAACTCAAGGCACAGCTTGCCGATCTCGATCGGCAAATTCGCGACGAGGCCAGCAAGCTCTCGCGCTCGCTGGACAACGACGCGCGAATTGCCAGCGGCAGGGTCGAGGGCCTCAGCGCCAATCTCGATCAGTTGAAGAAACAGGCGAGCTCCGCCAACGGCCAGGACGTTCAGCTTCGGGCTCTTGAGCGAGAGGCCAAGGCGCAGCGCGATCTTCTCGAGTTCTTATCTGGCGAAGTATCGTGAGGCGACCACCCGGGAGAACATCGAGGCCGCGCCGGCGGACGGCCGGATCATTTCCCGCGCCAGCGTATCCAACATCCCGGCCTATCCGAAGAAGCTGCCGATCGTGCTGATTGCGACGCTCGCCACGCTGATGCTGTCCACCGGATTGATCGTCACGTCAGAATTGCTGCGCATGACGATCCCGCGCGCGGCGGCCGCGTTTGTGTCGGTCTCGGCGCCGCTTCGCGAGCCGGTCGCGAAGGTCTTTGGCCCTCCCGCTGAACCCAGGTTTGCGGCCGAATACAAGCCTGCAGCTGAACCCAGGCAGGCCCTCGAATCCGAGCCTGCCGTTGAGCCCGTTGCGGTCCCGCTGGCGCCGGAAGCCGAATCCGAACTCTCCGAGGTCGAGCAACTTGCCGACAGGGTGCTTGCCGCCGGTGAGGCGGCGCGCAAGGTCACGATCCTTGGCACCGCCTCGAGCGAGAGCATTACCTTGACCGCGCTCACCATCGCGCGCCTGATCGCGCGCAGAGCGCGGGTGATTGTGGTCGATCTGGCGGCGGCTTCGCCGACCCTCTCGGCCGCATCTGTCGATCCGAACGCGCCGGGATTGGTGGAAATGATGCAGGGTGAGGCCTCGTTCACCCAAGTCATCACCAAGGACCTGATGTCGCGGGCCCATCTTGTGAGTTCAGGCCGGCCGGGATCGGACCGCACCTTGCTGCAATCGCCGCGGCTTGGCCTTGCGATCGATGCGCTCTTGAAGGTCTATGATCATGTCCTGCTGGATGCGGGAAGTGCCTCGGACCTGCCTGCCGAGTTGCTGACGTCGCAGGCGCGCGCGGTGGTGGTGCCGGATGCTTCCATGGCTGCGGAGGCGCGCAACCTGATGTGCGATCAGCTCAAGGCGGTCGGCTTCAGCGACGTGACGATGCTGAGCAAGCCGGTCCTGCCGCCGGACGCGGTCGAGCCTGCGCCACGGGTCGCGGCGGCATAATTTCAGTTTCGATGCAAATGAGGCCGCCTCAGCCGAACGCGCGACGTAGTTTCTGCGCCAGGCGCAAAAGTGACGGGTTGCGCTTCACAAGACGCTTGGTGCGATTGGCGGCCGACATTGCTGTGGCCGCCGCCGAGCCGCGCGGGCCGAGCGGAACGAAGCAATCAAAAATCGGCTCGTCCGCCTTGCAAAACAGTTTTTTGTAACTGTCCGATCCGATCCCGAGGTCGAGAGTACGGTAGCCGTGCTCCGCGTAGTGATCGATGATGTGGCGGATCAGAATGAGCCCGGGACTGTAACGTGAAATTGCCGACACCGTGTAGGTGTTGAACATCATCGAGAAGCGGTAACCGTCAGCGACGCCGGCGAACAGCGCGATGACTTCGCCATCGTTTTCCAGGGCGTGGATCTCGATTACGCGTCCGCCATCCGCCCGCGCCGTCATGCAGGCGTCGCGAATGAAATCCTCGACGCCGGGCTCGGCAAACACATTTGGTAATTTCTGTTCCGCCATTCGCAGCGGCTTGATCCGGAAGAACGCATCGAGCAGGCGCTTGACGTCTGCGTCGCTGGCGGCCAGCTGGTAACGATAACCCGGCAGCGCCTTCAGTTTGCGTTCCTTTGTCTTCAGGCGCTGGCGCATGGAATGGCTGATGCGCGTCGTCTCGGGCGTGCCTGGCACCATCGTCATGGCAGGACAATCGTTGGCGGACGTCTGGTGCGGCAGCAAGGCCATCGGGTTTGGCAGATCCTGCCAGACGAGAGGTTGCTGGTGGAATGCCAGGACATCGACGCTTTCGCGCTCGTGGATTGCCGCAAAGACAATATCCAGATCGGCGCGGGACGCCACAGTGGCAAAATCCCGATTCCATATCGCCATGTTGAAAGTGGCATGCTTGCCACCCATGAAGTGGGCGCTCCGGACGCCCCAGCCCTGCTTGAACACAAGCGGGAGCAGCAACAACGGCACGCGGTCGCGGTCATAGGCGACGACGACGAGAGGTCTTAAGCCCTCGCGTGCGCCAACGTTCTGTTGCCAGGGCCGCAGGAAATCAAATCGCTGATACGGCGTGGAAAGGTGGTGCTGATTTTCCAGACTTCGCCAGACTGTCTCAGCCTGGTCAATATCGGCAAATATATCGACTGCGGCGATGCGGCTTGATTTCGACCACGCCGACGCGCCATCCTTGCGGCTTTCGATCGCGGCAGCCATGGTCATCGCAATACCTGTCCGCAAATATCCGTGTAAGGGATTACTTAACTTTTCACCTCGCGCGACCTTTGCAAATAAATGTCAACAAAGAGTAATGACTATAACGCCGCGACGGGCACAAGCCCGGCCCGCCACGAAGCCCGCGGCCTCATCTGAAACACGCGCTGAAAGACCAGACGTTGTCATCTGCTACCGGACTTCTGACGAGCCTCAAACTGGAACTCGCTTATTTCCGTGGTCACGCGTGGTTCAGACGGCAGGGCGCGGGCGTCATTCTGCGATTTGAACGCGTTCGGCCTCGTCATGCCGGACGATTTCAGCCGCTGCTGTCCAACGAGATCACGCCGGCGTTTCTGGATCGAATGGTCCGCGCTTTGAAGCGATGGAAATATGATATTGTTTCGATCGACGAGGTCTGCCGCAGGGCGGTTACGCTGGCCTCACGGCGGCGGTTTGTTTGTCTGACGTTTGACGGCATGTACAGGGACGTCGCCGCATACGCTTATCCCGTGCTATCGCGACATCGCGTTCCGTTCACCGTCTACGTGCCGACAGCGTTCCCCGACGGAATTGGCGAGGCCTGGTGGCTTGCGCTCGAACGGGTGATCGCCCGTGAGCGGCGCATCAGCCTGATGGTCGGCCGCAGCGAAAGGCATTTCGATGTCCCGACGACGTCCGAAAAATATCAGCTCTACGATTTTCTATCGGGCTGGATGCGGTCGCTGGAACCGGCAGATCTGACGGCTGCCATCAAGGATCTGTGCACGCGTTACGCCGTCGATCTTGCGGCGCTGTCACAGGAGGCCTCGCTGGACTGGCGCGGCCTTGAGATGCTGGCGGCCGATCCGCTGGTGACGCTTGGCGGCGCGACCGTCAACTTTCCTGTTTTGTCGAATATGAAGGAGGCTG